>DATMQT010000037.1:0-9743 GCA_035566655.1 Candidatus Dormiibacterota bacterium | reverse complement strand
CTGCCCTTCTGTCCATTGCTTTCCGCTTGCGCCGTGGAGGATAATCGAGCTAACGCTTGTTTTGTGACTGCCTGCAGACAGCGCGCGACGACCTCCGGTGAACTTACCTAACTCCATCACGTTTGTACGGATCCTCTGCATTCCGCTGCTGATCTGGATTCTGTCCACGAGCCGGTTTGGCAGCGCGCATGGCGAGAAGGAGTTGCTGGCCTCGGCACTGTTCATTGCAGCTTCGATTACCGACGGGATCGATGGCTATCTGGCGCGGAGGCGAGGGCAAATCACCACGATGGGCATCCTGCTCGATCCGCTGGCCGACAAGATGCTGATCGCGTCTGCCTACATCACTCTGGTGCAGTTTAATCCGAGTTTAGTGCCGGCCTGGATCGCGGTCATCGTGATCGGGCGCGAATTTCTGGTCAGCGGGTTGCGCGGCATCGCTGCGAGCGAAGGCTTCACCATTGAAGCGAGTGAACTCGGCAAGTTCAAGATGGTGGTGCAGATCGTTTCGGTTGTCGCTGTGATTTTGGACCACCGCTGGAAGGAGTGGCCGCTGTTTGGCAGTTATTTCTTCCCGGTGCACTGGATTGCGTGGGGTGCGATCTGGTTCATGGTGTGCCTGTCGCTGATCTCCGCGATCGACTACTTCGCCGCCTTCTGGTCCAAGATTGACCGGCAAGTGGTGCGGAGCCGGCGGCGAGCTTTCGTGCTGAGCCGACGGAAGCGCAATGTCGTCCCTACCTCGTAACTCACGGAGGACGGAATCCCATCCGGCCTGCCCCCCAACCATGGAACGCGACGAATATTCTCCCAGCGAGCGCGCGCTCCTCGTGAGATTGGCGCACGAGGCGATCGAATCAGAACTTGAGAAGCGGAAGCTGTCTCTCGATCCGCCCAGCGCTCACCTGGCGGAGCCGCGAGGCGCGTTCACGACCATCTACCTCGAAGGTAAGTTGCGCGGCTGCGTTGGCTATGTTCTGCCTGTGCTCCCGGTGTACCGCGCCGTGGCCGAGACCGCGCTTGCCGCAGCATCGCAAGACACGCGATTTCTGCCTGTGAGTCTTGACGAGGCACGCCGGTTGGAGGTGTCTCTCAGCATCCTTTCTCCCCTCTCACCGATTGAACCCGAGCAGATCGAAGTTGGTCGGCACGGGCTGGTAGTAACCCTGGGCAGCCATCGCGGACTTCTTCTCCCGCAAGTTCCGGTCGAGCACCACTGGGACCGAAGCACTTTCCTCGAACAAACCTGTCGTAAAGCCGGCCTGCCCGCCGATGCGTGGAAGACGGGGGCAATCCTGGCGAGTTTTACAGCCGAGGTTTTCGGCGATTCCGATCTTCATTCCTAATTTGTTGGCGGCTGCTGGAATCTACTTGAATCCGCCGCAAGTGCGGATGCTGGCAGACTCGACGCGTTTTGTCCGAAGGCTGCCTGCTTAGCATCGTCCAGCCACGCCGACCAGCGATACGCCAACTGCGCATGCCTCCTACTTGGCAGCGGGGGGATAGTTTTGTCGTTGTGCTTGAGTCAACTTTGAAGAAAGCCTGGAGGAACGGGCGTCGCGTCCGTCCAGGCGGGCGGGGACGCCCGCCTCTCCACAAAAACCCGCCTCTCCACAAAAACCGGAGGAATTCTTGCTTGGCACAGTTGCGATTTTTCAGTCACGGCGGCGAGCTATGTTGCATCCAACCACACGGGGATGACAAAAAAACCTTCGCGGTACAGAAGTAATTTGGGCTGCGAGGAGTTTTGAGTTATTGTTCGTTATGTGCCTGTGGGGAGTTTGAAATGGAATTAGCGATTGTGACAATTTTGCTGATTGTGGGGGCTTCTCAGATACCCGGCGACTTCCACGTCGTGTTCTTCCGCTAGAAGGCTTCTCGAGTTGGTCTACAATACCGGCCGCGCAGAACAGCACTCACCCATCTACCTGCGGGATCTCAACGATAAAGTTCGTTCGGTGTTGATTCGGGCTGATTTCGGACGCCGGAACCCGAACGAACCTCTGCAAAATAAAAGAAAAACCGGAGAGCCTGACGCGCTCCCCGGTTCCCTGACACCTGCGCTTCCCTGACGCAGAAATCTATTGCTGGTCGTCGAGTTCCACGTTGTCGCCGACGTGGACATCTTCCAGCGCAAACACAATCATTCCGGTGGATGTGGTGGGAGTCGTGCTAATGATGACGATCTCACCAACGGCGCGGCGCGGCAGATCACCCACACGGATATTCGGGCCCTTGGTCTTCGTCATCCAGGTGCCTTCGATCGACGGGGGCCGGCGCTGGGTATCTTCCGCGGTCGAAGCTTTGAAGGACAAGGAGTCAACCGGATCGGCAAGATCCGCCGAGTAGGACCGGACGGCGCGGAAATAGTCACCGATCTTCACGCCCTGGTTCGTGCCCATGTTCATGTAGACCTTCATGCCAGTGCCCAGGGTGGAATCGAAGTCCTTACCGAGCACGATGCGAGCGCTGGTCTTCCCGGTCTTGGGGATGAAGCGATCAAAGCGCAGCGGGGGATGAAAAGAGATAGCCGGCTTTTCGGCAAACGGGATAGCGATGTCGCCGGGGTTTAGTGGATCACAGCTATATTCCACCTGGGCGATAGCCATCTTGGCCCGGGTGTCAACGATCCGCACTCGTCCAATTTCGCCGTAAGGCTGTCCGGTTGCGGCCAAGGCTTTCGCCTGGCCCGGAAAAACCTCGTAACGGTTCTGGTCCTTCAGTTCGCGGACAACGGTGTACTGTCCACCGATGGTGTAACCGGCGCCTGCCAGGTACACGATGTCGCCCGTAACGAACTTGGTGGTGTTCGGAGTCTGCAGGCCGCCAGCCACGTAATTCGCATTGGGCAGGAGCGACTTGTTGATGAATCCGGCACAATAGAGGTCCGCGTAGGTGGGGGTTTGAATCCGCTCGACCGGGAAACTCACCGAAGTCGGGCTGGTGCCCTGTGGCGCGTTGACATCGGCCGCGCCGGAAGAGTCCTGGGCGCTTGCCGCGAGGGCCGCCAACAGAACGAAAAGTCCTATTTTCTTCATCTTACCTCCAAGACCAGGCAGGTAACCGTGGTCTCACCCCGCTAAGCAGAGCACACACAGGGGCTTCAGCCGGAAGGTAACAAGGGGGTGGGGGTGGGTCAAGGTTACGAGGGTGTTATGCGGTCTTCGCCGAAAGTGTTCCGCTGCCGGTAAAGTTAATCCGTTGTTGCATCTGCAATTACGCCCCTGTAATATCGCGCGCGACCTGCTCCTAAGCGATGAACTCTTCCCCCGCTAACTTCGTGCAGCGTTTTTTGCCCCTGAGGCTGCCTCGGGTTTGTGTAGCGGTGACCGCCCCAGACCCGGCCCAGCTGCTCGACAAAGCCGAGGGTCTGGTACGCGACAACCCCTTTCTTGAGTTCAGGTTGGACTATCTTCCCAAGCCGGGGCTGGCCCTTCCCAAGATCAGAAGTTTTTTCGAGATGTTTCCGCACGCGGTTGTAATTGCGACCTGCCGCCGGGCGGCTAGTGGTGGCAAGTTCCGGGGATCGGTAGCGTCGCAGCTCGAATTGCTATCCAAGGCCGCAGCGGCCGGTTGCCAGCTGGTGGACGTGGAGCTGCAAACCGCCCTCAAGTGCAAGGGAGAGCAACTGCAAAAACTCAGGAGCCGGGCGGCCCTGATCCTTTCGTTCCACGACTTTCACGGCACAAAGAAGCTTCCCGAGACGCTCGAGAAGATGCGGAATTATCCTGCCGACTTCTACAAAGTGGTCTCGACCGCAACCACGCTCACCGACAACGTAACGATGATGAAGTTTCTGGAGAAGGAAAGCGATCGCCATTCGCTGGTCGGGTTGTGCATGGGGGAGCAGGGCCTCATCAGCCGGGTGCTGGGGGTCAGAGCCGGGAGCGCTTTTACCTTTGCCTCTGTGAGTGCAGAGGAGCGGACGGCTCCGGGGCAAGTCACGGCGCAAGATTTGCGCAGTGTGTACCGCATCGAACAGGTGGATGTTGCGACCCGCGTGTACGGAGTGGCGGGCGACCCGATCGCGCACTCACTCTCGCCCATCATCATGAACACTGCGCTGCGGCGCGAGAACGTGAATGCCGTCTATCTCGCGCTGCACGCCAAGGCCTTGAAAGATCTGCTGACCTGCGGGCGCGAAATTCCGATTCACGGCCTCAGCATCACCATGCCGTACAAGGAAGCGATCCTGAAGTACCTCGATAACACCGACTCGCATACAACGAAGATTGGCGCGTGTAATACGATCGTGCGCGCGCAGGACGGCAAGCTTTACGGCTTCAACACCGATACGGCAGGTGTGGTGCGGCCGCTGGAGCAGCGAATTCCGCTGGAGGGCGCCCGCATACTGGTGCTGGGTGCTGGAGGGGCCGCGCGGGCCGCCGTGTTTGGACTCAAAGAACGTGGGTGCGAGGTGTTTATCCTCAACCGCACGCCCGCTCCCGCGCAGAAGCTGGCGCGCCAGGCAAAAGCGCGTACCATCAAGCGCCAAGATCTCAGAAAGCTGGCTTTCGACGTCATCGTGAACGCCACACCGGTAGGCATGTCGAACAGCGGCGAGTCGCCTTTGCACGAGAACGAGATCAATGCCAAGTACGTCTTCGACATGGTGTACGACCCGCCGGAAACACGTTTCTTGAAAGCGGCGAAGGCCAGAGGCGCTCAGATCATTCCGGGGATCGAGATGTTCGTGCACCAGGCGGCGCGGCAGTTTGAAATCTGGACCGGGAAGCCGGCGCCCTGGGACGATATGCTGCGCGTGGTCACGATCGCGCTGCAGGAGAGGGTCGCGAAGGCGACGAAGAAGTAGCGCTTCGTTGAATCCCACGTCTCGTCTTCTACAGGCGAATCTTCCTCGATTGCGGTTTTCGGTCTCAAAACTGAGACGCCTTGACCCCTGGTCAGACGGGGACGGGAAACTCATTAAAACGAATCAGTGCTACGAAGTTGTTGCAATTCGCCTAGTGACGGAAGTAATATGAGGTTGGACGTAACGAAGTGATTCGCGTCCGTCTCGTTTCAACTGCCCTTTCTTCCAGTTTAGAGAAGTCGGACCCTACTTTCGCGAATGTCAAAAGAGACGAGTTGTCCGTCTCTGCCCAGATTCGGAGAGATCGATATGGCGTGGTACGCATACTGCCTGACTGAACATCAGGCTCTCCCAAATGGTACCCGAGCCCGGCGTCCCTTCCTCCTGGAAGGCATTCAGGGCGTCAATGGAGCCCCCGTCCTGAGTTATCCCAGCGGAGACTTCGCAGTGATAGTCAGCGAATATGACCGCGCAACCCATAAAGTGGATGAAAAGACAGTTCTAGAGCATGCGCGGGTGGTGAGCGTCTGCTTCCGGAATGGGACCGTCCTGCCGTTCCGTTTTGGAACGATCTTTGACACCGACGACGCCCTTCGTCAGGCCGTTCGCTCGAACCGGCGCGCTTTCGGCGTCAGCGTCGAAAAGCTGCGCGGCAAATCGGAGATGCGGCTCAAGCTGGTGGTCCGGGATGGATCGCTGCGGGACGCCATGATCAACGTGGAATTGCCGGATACAGTTGGGCGGGAGTATCTCGCCAAACTGCGCGAGAAGGCTTCCAAGGAACGAGAGCGGCAGACGAAAGCGCGCGCCCTCTCCGTCCAGGTCCACAAACTCTTCAATCCGCTGGAAGAGGAAGTCAGCTGCAAGAAGGTGGCATCGGACGGGATGCTGATCGACATCGCCCATTTGATTGATTCCAAGTCAGTCGAAAAATATCAGAACCGTTACACGATGGCGGCCAAGCAGCTCAAGAACTGCGAACTCGTCATCAGCGGTCCATGGCCGCCGTATCATTTCCTGCCTGGCAAACTCCGCACCGTGGCGGGGAACAGTTAGCGCGTATTTGTCGGCCTTCCAACTCCAACCCGCCTGATTTCGGGGCGGGTTTTTCACTTCCGAATGGAAAACTGAAAGCAGTGGACTGCAACCAATGTGCAGCAATGTGCATCTTGCCGCGGCCTGGGCTATTCTTTGCCAGTTGTCAACAGAGCTCGATGTCCATTTTTAACCCGTGGCAGGACAGCAGCTTAGCGTGACGGGGATCACACGGCGATGTGACGGATTCTTTTGGTTCAGGAAGTGCATAAATCCTGAACAACAAAAGAGGCCGCATACTAGAAATGACCTTCACCAAAACCCATTGTTCTCGACAACTTCCGAAACGTCGTTCTGCTTTGCGGAACGACACCTTGCAAAGTCTTCCCTGACTTCCCGCCTTTCTGCCTCTTTGAACGGTGGCCCCAGAAATGGGGCCGCTTTTTTTTAGCAGTCATTGGTCGTTAGTCGTTGGCACTCCCACGACATGGAGAGGCGGGCGTCCCCGCCCGCCAGACGGGCGAGGACGCCCGTCCCTCCATTCCTCTATGACCTGGTTCTCTACGGAACACGGGATTGGAATCGAGCTGGGCCAGCATTTTCGGATGACGGCTAAGCCGGCCTTCCTGTATGCTCCCTGAATCCCAGCTAGTCCCTTGGAGGAACCCTTAATGAGGGACGTATACCAGCTATTGCGCGAAAAAGAAGCGGAGATCGCCCGCGTCCGCCAGGAGATTGAGGCGCTGCGTTCCAGTATTCCCCTGCTTCTGGACGATCAAGATATCGATCCAGCCGAGGCTCCCGGCTATGCTCCTCTGCAGGCGGTGAATCAGGAGTAGTCTTCCTGAACCGGCCATTGAGGAGCGATCAACCCGAACGTTGAATTCCCTGTAGTAGACTGTCCCGTCGTTCGCTCTGATCCAAACCGAACCCGAGCCATTGATCAGCGCGAATCAAAGACTCGCACCGACGTGAGTCTGGACATGCAGCGCTCCAGTCGACGGGAGGCGGGTTGAAAGGCAGAAGAAAGTTGAGGAGCAGGATGGGCAGCAAGGTACTCCCGATTCTGCTGCTCGGCAGCTTTCTTGCCCTGAACTTGATGGCCCAGAGTGCTTCCCGGCCCAATTCATCGGAGTCGGCTTTCTCTCCTGAACTGATCCACGATTTGATCACGATAAGAGACGCGGCTTTGGCCGACGACTATGCCTTTCGGCAAGTGGCCCATCTGACCGAGAACATTGGCCCGCGTCCAAGCGGCTCAGCGCAGGCGCAACAGGCGGCGCAATACGTTGCCGAGGAATTGCGGAAACTCGGCTTGGAAGTCCGGCTCGAGGAGGTCAAGGTCCCGCACTGGGTGCGCGGCTCCGAAACGGCCGAGCTGGTCGAGTTCCCAGGGCAGGTTCCGAAGACCAGCCAGAAAATTGTGGTTACCGCTTTGGGGGGAAGTACGGCAACCCCGGCCGACGGAATCACTGCCGAAGTGGTTGTGGTCCGTAACTTTGAAGAGTTAAACACGCTCGGCCGGAGCAAGGTCGCTGGCAAGATCGTCCTCTTCAATTTTCCATTCGATACGAAGAAAGCCGCAGCGGGGTATGCGCTCGATGCATACGGGGAAGCTGTCGTTTATCGCGGCGCAGGAGCGAAAACGGCGGCGGAGTTGGGAGCGGTCGCGTCGCTGGTGCGGTCTGTGGGCGGAGCCGAGTACCGACTGCCGCATACCGGATTCAGTACACCCGCGGGAATCCCGGCGGGAGCGGTCGCCGCAGAGGATGCTGAGCTCGTGTCCGACCTGGCCGCGCAGGGGAAAGTCCGCATGCGCCTTGTCCTCACGCCGCAGAGTTTGCCGGACACCACGGGGTACAACGTGGTGGCCGATCTGCGCGGTAGTGAGCATCCCGAGCAGGTTGTGGTCGCTTCTGGACATCTGGACTCCTGGGACCTGGGAACGGGCGCGATCGATGACGGCGCGGGTGTGGCCGTCGCCATGGAGACGGCGCAGTTACTGCAGACGCTCCATCTCCGCCCGAAGCGGACGATCCGCGTGATTGCGTGGGTGGACGAGGAGAGCGGTGGGCGAGGCCGGCAAGCCTACACCGCAGCGCACTCGGCCGAGTTCGCGAATCACGTGGCGGCGATCGAGAGTGACCTCGGGGCGGCCCACCCTCTCGGCTTCAACGTGAAGATGAGCGCTCAGGCTATGGAAGCCTTAAAGCCGGTGCAGAAAATTCTGGAGAGTTTCGGCGCGAATCTGATCAAGGTTGTGCCATTCAGTCCAGGTGCCGACATTTCCTCGATGTCACAGGCGGGCGTGCCGGCGCTGGGAATCATGCAAGACGGGCGTACCTATTTCAATTATCACCACACCGCCGCGGACACACTCGACAAGATTGATCCAGCCGAATTGCGCGAGAACGCTGCCGCCATGGCAGTCATGGGCTACGCCTTGGCCTGTGCCGCTCAGCCCCTACCACGGTAGTTGTGGAGTTCCGCTGTTCCGAAGTGGGAAGCGTACAGTCGTTGCCGTAACCGGGTACAGGGTACCCCTGTTGACGCATTTCAATTTCGGCGCATATCATTTTTGTTTGGCCCCAAGCCCACTTCGGGTTCTGGGGCCGTGACTCTCAGTAGCCGGGCAACCAATATGGACAAGAAGAAGGTCGAGACATTCAAAAAACGGCTGGAGACGCGCCAGCAGGAATTGCGTCGAATGGTTTCGCGGACGGAACAAGATGGCCGCTCCGCCGACGAGGATTCGACCCAGGATATCGCCGACAAGGCCGCCAACTCCTATAACAAGGAATTCCTCTTTCACCAGAGTAATAATGATCGGCAGTTGCTCCAGATGGTGGAGGGCGCGCTGTATCGCATCCGTGAAGGCAGCTTCGGCGAGTGCATCAGCTGCGGCAAGGAAATCAATGCCAAGCGCCTGGAGGCTGTGCCCTGGACGCGGCACTGCATCGAATGCCAGGAAAAGCTGGAACAGGGTCTACTGGAAGAAGCGCCCAAGTAGACGGAGTTGGAATCTGGGAAGAGGGCCGTCAGCGCGATGCTGACGGCTTCGTGTTTTCCGCGGGACAGAAGCTTGTCACCGCCAAAGACGCGAAGAACGGATGCCTCAGAGATTATGACTCCTTGCCGATTGGGAGCCGGTTGTCTCGAAGCAAACTCCACTTGGCAAATCTTTGACGGTGCTGTTTTTAGCCTGTTAGACTGAAGAATCATTAGCCCACACCAATAACAAAGAAATATGGAATGAGGAGTACGTGCGCGCAGAAACACGCCATCAGCTGAAAACCGACCGCTTTACCCAAGCCACCATCGGCGTTGCCGAAGCTACCGCCCACTGGACCGTCGAGCACAAATACAAGCTCGTTATCGGAGTGGTGATCGCAGCGGCCGTGGTGGGCGCCGTTCTCGGAAGCTGGTACTACATCACGCAGCAGGACGATAAAGCCAACCTGGAACTGACCAAGGCGGTGCGCACGCTGGAGACACCGATACGTCCTGCCGGTTCGCCGGAAACTCCCAACGCTCCTTCGTTCGCTTCAGCTCAGGAACGGGCAAAGGCGGCCAAGCTGCAACTGCAGGGAGTAATCGACACGTATCCGCACACGCACACGGCTGACATCGCACGCTACCTGCAAGGGACCAACGCGATTGAACTGGGCGACAAAGCGCTGGCCGAGCGGGAGCTGAAGGACGTCGCTTCCAGCCATAACAGCGATCTCGCTGCGCTTGCCAAGCTTGCGCTCGCTTCTTTCTATGCGAACAACAATCGCACAAAAGAGGCAGTGGATCTTTACAAAGAGCTGATCAATAAGCCCACCAATACGGTCAGCAAGGTCACGGCACAGATGCAGCTGGCCGGGCTGTACGAGTCCTCGCAACAATCCAT
>DATMQT010000036.1:0-17109 GCA_035566655.1 Candidatus Dormiibacterota bacterium | reverse complement strand
GCGGCGCCGACGTCCAGAAAGAATGCGTGGTCTGCAGCCGCCGCGCCGTGTCGGCGGAATCGACGTCCCCCGACTGCACCACGAACGCGACCAGGCCGGCCGCCAGCCCCAGCAGGAATAAGGGATTCCGCATCTGTCGGCGAAGTTTTTCGAACATTGTTCGTGATACTAACTGACTCCCTCAGGGCGCTCAAAACTGTACATTTCTGCGCCCAGCTTCTCCCTCCTTCTGTGCTTCGGAGCTTCCGCGGGGACGGGCTTTTCCTCGTGTGATTTCGATCACATGCGCTTGTGACATGGACTGCTGCTCCCCCTTGCTCTCCTCTTTTAACTTAGAGGGAAGTGGGAAGTGTGCATCTGTCCCCCTTTGCGCGGACATCCATCGCAGCGAACTTTTGAGTTTCCAAATCTCCGGAAGGAACCAATCACCGATGACGGCGGCTCAGGAACTGCGGACTCTCTTCCGGCTACGCATCCTTCAGCTTGCCACTCTGGGTTCGCTTTTCGCGTTTGTGCTGTGGCGCAGCCTCGCGCTGAAGCTTACGGTCAGCGATCTGGATAACTGGTGGCATTTGAAGGTGGGTGACTGGATTCTCCAGAGTCATTCCTTCCCCCATACCGGCATATTTTCCGCGACCGCCGCGAACCGCCCCTGGGCCGCCTACAGCTGGGGCTACGAGATTCTGCTGTCCCTGTCCTACAAATGGCAAGACATCCTGGGCATGAGCATCTTCGGGACAGTCCTTACCCTCCTGGTCGCGGCCAGCGTCTATCGAATGACGCGCCGCCTTTCCGGGCGTTTTTGGATGGCCTGCCTGATTGCCACGGCGACGTGCTCCGTCTTCCTGTTCACCGTCTGTCCGCGGCCTGTCTACTTCAGCATGATGCTCTTTACGGCGGAACTCACCCTGATCCTGGAAGCAAATCACAGCGGCCGAATGCAAACGCTATATTGGCTGCCCCTGATCTTCTTTTTCTGGGCAAACCTGCACATCCAGTTCGTTTACGGATTAGCCGTCATTGGATTGCTGGCCGGCGTGAACCTGGCGCAAAGACTGACTGCGAAGGCAGGCTGGGAACCGGAATATCTATCCGCGCCCACTCTTCCTCTCGGCCCATTGTTTGCGATTGCCGCTAGCTGCGTTCTCGCGGCCTGCATCAGCCCGTACTCGTACCATCTCTATGAAATCGTCTACGGCTATGCCAGCGCCAGGATTCCATACAAGATGATTCGCGAATTGCAGCCCATCGCATTTCAGTCTCCCAGTCAGTACCTGCAGCTCCTTCTCACGGGAGTAACGTTTTTTGCGGTCGGTCGGAAAAAACATATTGACCCGTTCAAGTTCGCTCTTCTGATACTCGCGACCGTGATTGGCTATCGAATGATGCGCGATGCTTGGTTTATCTGCATCGTTGCAGCGGCCTGCTTGGCAGATTTCCCTGTGAAAGAGGAAGACACACAGTCTGCCGAAACTTGGCATGAATGGTCCGCCCTCGCCGTCGTTCTTGTCGTGGCGGGATTGCTGTTCGCTCGCGATACGAGCTTTCATCGTGCGGGTCTCGATGCCCAGATCAGCCGCCTGTTTCCCGTCAACGCGGTCAACTACCTGCGCCAGCATCCCGAGCCAGGTCCGCTGTATAACGCTTTCGACTGGGGTGGCTTTCTGATCTGGTACGCGCCCGACTACCCCGTGGCCATTGATGGCCGCACCGATTTGTATGGCGATGATCTGGATGCACGTTTCCTCGAGATCGGCAGCGGCGAAGATTCCTATCTGACCGATCCTTATCTGAATGGAGCTGGGATCATACTTTTGCAGCGCGAAATGCCCTTGACCGCGCTCTTATACCGTGATCGACGGTTTCTGAAGATCTATGAGGATAAGCTCGCGGTCATGTTCATCAGACAGGAATCTGGCGCTCCTGAGCAGCAAAGTGGAGCGGCGGCATTCCCTCTTCCTGGCTCGTTCAATCACCCCTCCCCGTAGGACCACGGCTCACATCGCCTCTGCAGAGTCCAGAGGCGGTTGAGCGAGTGGCGTCCTCCGGCACTTTTTCAGCAAACTCTTCACCCGGCTGCATAGCGCGTTCTCATTCTGTCGTCTCGCCCTCTGCGGCTCAGCCGTCTTGATTGTCCTCTGGGCTCTTTCATCTCCTGCGCTTTTTATTTCGGACAGCCTGCGAACAAAAAGGCCGACCTTCTCGGCCGGCCCTCTTGCTGTTGACACCACGCCCAAAGCTTATCTGCTCACTTCTTCACCATCGTGCCCGCTCCGACAAGCGTAACGGTCCCATTCGGATTATGCGCGGCATTGTGACAGGTCAGCGTGCAGGTGTTCGGTCCCTGGTTGTAGGAGATCGGGACTCCTGCATTCGGAGCCACGATGTTCGCGTCGAAGCTGATGAGTCTCTGGCCTGTCGGATTCGCGCTGCTGTTCCCAACTCCGTGCCCGGTGTGGCAGGTCGAGCAACTGAACCCCGCGTTGATGTGCTGGGCATGCTTCGCAAAACTCGCATTTTGCAGCACATTGGAAAGATTGTGGCACTTCGCGCACATCGCATAAGGACCATTCACGCTGAGATCAGGATTCGGAAACAAGTTGGTGATCGGCTGCCCGGGCGACATCGCCTGGCTCAATTCATAGCGCCGCTCCAGAATGTGTCCCCACTTCGATCCGTGCGGCCCCGTTGGTCCCGTGCCTCCGAATTCGCGATTGTCGTCGCTGTTGTGACAGTCGGTGCAATAGATCTGGGTGCCCATCGCCCGACCTTGGGTGACGCCGTCCAGGTTCACCATATTGGGAAGCAAACTGGGCTGCGATAACGGGCTTGTCCGCGGGTGAAATACCGGGTGGCTGGAGCCCGCAGTCGAGCCGAATTGTGGAATCAGATTCTGTGGCGCGGAAACGGAAGCCATCCGCACTGGCTCATAGCCGTATTTCGCGGCTCTTGCGAAACTCTTCGCGTTGGCTCCGTGGCAGCGCAGGCACGTCTGAAACTGGTACTGCGCCGGCCGGACGACTGTCACGCCGTCTTTCTCGCTGACGCCCCACACTTCCTTCTGGGACGACCGCAGGAGCGGCGCGGTTACCGCAGCGGTTGCTCCCGCCGTAACCGCATGCGGCTCGTGGCAATCCGTACATCCGGTCTGCCCGGCCGCATTGGGAATGGCAGTGACCGCATTCCGGTTGTGCGCCGAAGCTTGCACTCTCGGTTGGGTCGACCCGGTCGATACCGGATGCCCCACCTTGGCGTACTCGGATGCGACATTCAGACTGGACATCGCCTTTACGGGACCGACCAGGCCCGGAGGCATGGCAATACTACGCGTGAAGGGATTCGCACTCGCCACGGTCACGGCTCCGCTCATTCCGCCGGCATGGCAGTTCAGGCACACCTGGTCGCCTGCCCCGCGCAGCAGCCAACTCGCCCCTGCGCCATTGTGATCCGTATGGCAGGAAAAGCATGCGTTCGCACTCAGGGTTGTGTACGGCAGGTTCTGCACGGTCGCCCCGTTAGTCGCATGGATACTTGTGGTCCATCCCGCCAGCGGATTGGTCTGATTCTGCACCACTCGATTCGGATCGTGACACGCCAGGCACATCGCTCCGTTCACGCTGTTCTTGACAAGGAAATTCTTGGCGGTGGGATCCTTCGCCTCCACGTGCGGGTTGTGGCAGGAGGTGCATTCGATGTTGCCATTCACCAGCTTGATCGCGCCGGTAGAATCCGCGGTCTGGCCATTGGTGGCTAGAGTTGCCACCAGGCTGGGGCCGTCCTTGAGAGGAGTAAGCACACTAATGGGATGCGAGGATTGCAGATTATCTTTGAATACATCACTGGGATACATCTTGCCCATCGTCACAACCTGGCCAGAAACCAGCGTCTGCCCGACCGCCACGGTGCCGTCATGACAACTGAGACACAAGTTGCTGTCAGCCCCAAGCACTGGCTGCTCTCCCACCTGGCTGTAGGTCGTGCTGGTATACAGGTTGTAAACCTGCCGGGTGAGCGTCTGATTCCACAGCGCCTTGCCGGTAGCAAGGCCGGAATGGGGAGCGTGGCAGTAACTGCACGAGCCCGGACGAGCGCCCGTGATCGGCGACGTGCTGCCGGGAGAGAGATCGTGCATGCCGATCACATCCCCTGTAATCTGCGCGAATAACGTTCCGCTGGCCAACACGACGCAGGCGAACAGGAGTTTTAATTTCACTGGCTTCCTCCCGCGCGAGACCACTTGCCCGCACCGTAGTAATGAAAAATCTGGATTCTCCGGTTAAACGAATCGACCACGAAAATCCGGTCCTGCGAATCGATCGAGAGCCCGACCGGCAACTGGAACTCTCCCGCTTCCGTGCCCTTGCTTCCGAAGTAATAGAGCAGATCGCCCTGGCGATTGAAAACCTGCACCATGCCCCACAGTCCATCCACGACATACAGGTCGCCTTCGGAATCGACTCCGACGCCTTTTGGCCGGAACATCGTGCCGCTGCTGTCGCCAATCCCACCAATCGCAAACCGGAACTGTCCGGAACGGTCGAGCACCTGCACGCGAAAGTTCATGGCGTCGACCACGATCAGATTGTCGCCATCCAGGCGCAGTTCCGTCGGATAGTTGAATTCGCCTTCTCCCCGCCCCTTCTTCCCGAACAACTGCAGGACCGATCCCTCCATGTCGAGCATGAAAATCTTGTCCCGCAGAGTGTCGGTGACGTAGATCCGCTTCGCCTTTGAGTCCACCGCGATCCCGGTGGGCCGCTTGAAGTAGCCTTCGCCGCCTTTCAAGCTGCCAATGACGCGCTGGTACTTGCCGTTGGCGTCGAATACAAAAACCTTGCCGGCTTCCGAATCGGTGACATAAATGTTGTCACCCGCATCCACGGCAACACACTGCGGAGCCAGCATGGGATTTTTTGTGTCGTCCGCGCGCGAGAGGAATTTGTACTTCTTGTTCGCAAAGTCAAAAACGTGAATGCCGATCGCGCCGGGGTCACTCACAATCACGCGTCCGCGCGAATCGGTGACCACGCTATAAGGACGGACCAGGCTGTGAAAGTCCGGCTCGCCTGCGACCACATCGACCAGCCGTGACCAGAAACCGCGCTTGGGCTTGACTTCGTTTTCTGAACTGAAGCTGCGTTCGTAGGTCAGCTTGCGGCCGCCTTCGAGTTGCAGGTCGGGCGGAGCCTCGGTTCTGGCAGCCGGTTTGGTGGGCTTGAACGCCGCTGCCAGCGCCACCATCACGATCAAGGTCGCAATCTGAAGACTCTTACGCAATACAAACTCCATCCTCAAAAGAAATTGAATGAGCGCGAGAAGCCCACGAAAAACGAATTCACGTTGGCGGCGGGCAGTCCCGACGCGCTGAATCCTTGGATAACACGGCTATACTGCGTCGTAAACATGATCTTCCGGACCCTGTAATTCAGAATTGCATTCACCTGCTCGGTATCGTTCCATGAGGGAATTCCACCGGTCTGGGTATTGCCGTGGCTCTTCGAGAAGCTCCCACCCATGGAGAAATTGCGGACGGGGGTACCACTCAGTGAATAACTTTGACTCGTTCCCCCGTAGAAAATCAGCCATGCCGGCGGCAGAATCTCCGGCGGTGGTTGTAACCCCGACCCACTCAAAAGCCCGTACCCGTCGGATTTCGCGTAACTGGCGCTCGCCGTGAGGTTGCGCAGCCCGAAACTGGTGGAATAGCTTTGGCTGTTGTTGCCGGTGTGGGGCTGATTGTTTAACAGGCTCCTCGAACCGGCCGCACTCGCAGTCCAAGCGAACTTTCCATTAAAGAACCGGCGGCGCACGTTGCCCGAGTATGTGTAGAAGGAGTTCTGGTACGTAATCAGGTAAGTCTGAACATTCTGGGCATAGCTGAAATCCACACTAAACAGCCAGAGCTGCACCGGACGATTGAAGGCGACATTCGTGCCGAAGCTCAGCGAGTTTCCCTTCGTGTAATCGGTATTATTATCGGCAACATTCCCGGAAACACTCAGGAAACCTCCGAGCGCTCCGGTGGTATAAGTGGCCCCACCTCCAAACGTATTCGCGCCATAGCTGGTTCCGAGATAGGTTTGCTGCCTTCGCTGGACGTCGCCTTCCAGCTGCAGATTCGAGGTGATGCCGTAAGTGGCCAGACCCATCATGTAAAGAGAATTCGACGACATGCTCGACTGATAAATGCCGGGCCCAGTCGCGGTTTGCGTTGCGCCTGGCAGCAGGCTTTGAAACAGGCTGCCGGTCAGGCTATCCGTGTAACCCATGTTCGCCGACAGGTTCAGCCTGGGTTTGGGAGTTATCCCAACATTGGCATTCACAGTGTCTACAATGCCGTTGTAGCTCGAACCGAAGTAGTCGGTATTGATATCGGAGCGGGTGAACGACGCTCCAAACGAGCCCTCCATTGGGAGCCGATGGGATGCGCTAAAGAGGAATGAATTGTTATCGGAGTGAACGGCCTGTACGGACTGGTCTCCGGTAACCAACGGGATTTCTGAATGCGATCTGCCAAGCATGTAGCCGGCTGTCAGATCGAAACCAGCGGCCCGGTAGTTGGATCGCAACGAAAGATTGCGAAACCCATTACTGCCGTGCTGCTGCGCGCCGATAACAGAATAGTCGCTGCTGCCGTCATTAAAGGACACCATCAGGCTCGGCAGGTCGGGAAGCAATTCGCTCCACGTAATATTGAAGCCTTGGCTGTTTCCTTCGGTCGTGTAGTTGGGCAACCCCGGCAAGTTGAACGTGCCTTGGCTGTTCCATTCCCGGTTATACGAGACCGAGCCAGGAAAATGGCTGCCGCCAAAGATGCTCGTCGAAAAATCGAAACCACCGCCGTTGAAGAGGGACCGGAACTCGGAATTCTGCCGGGACTGACCGAAGTAGGGGGACAAGTTGAAAGATAGAAAATTAGGATCGTAATAAGAGCCCGATAAAGTCCCGTTCCCACCCAAGTCCAGTCCGTGACTGGAAGTGATCTGGTTGCCGTAAACGTCGTTGTACCCGGCAGTCATGATGCCGTTCAGGTTCATTTTCAGGTTGTCGCCCACCTGAACTTGTGCCACCGCCGGCAAGGCCAGCAGAAGCGGCAAGCACCACAGCGCCCGGTATAAGGATCGAAATTGTCTCGCCATGTTTTACCAGCTTCTGGCTGCTTTCACAGCACTTCGATCTTTGCTTTCTGTTTCAGTTTCTTATCCAGGTCAGCGCGAACCTGGTTGGTTTTCTTTTCCTGCAGCTGCTTTTGCAACCTATCTTTCACGTCTTCGAATTTGAGTTTTCCCGCGGGCACATACTTGTTCAGGCGCACGATGGTGAACGCGTTCTCCACCTGGATCACTTTCGTGACCTCGCCGGCCTGCATCGATTGCAGAGCCTGCATTACCGGGGGAGCGATCTGGCTGCGATCCACCGCCTTGTGATCACCCATCATCACGCGGTAGTCGTCTTCGGAAACCTTCTCCGCGAGCACGCCAAACTCTTCATAACTCTTCGCCGCTTTTGCTTTAGGCAGAGTCTCTTCGGCCCGCTTGCGGGCTTCCTGCACCTGCGCAGGCGTCGCTTTCTGGGGTGGCAAAAACGAAATAGTCTGGATTGCAAACGATTCCGGATACTGAAAATTGCCGGGATTCTTTTCGTAGAACGCCTTCGTATCCGCGACGGAGACCACTGACTTGCTATCCACTTCCGTCTTCAGCAACTGCTCAATCAACAGCGAGCGGCGGATCTTTTCCCGCATAGTCTGCTGCGACCCCTTGAACTCGACTTCCAGGAAATTCTTGTACTCCTCCGCGTTCGGAAACTGCTTGCGGAAGTCGGCCTCCGCGCGGCTCATCCGCGCAGGCGGAATCGTCATCTTGCGGCGTTGCGCCTCCTGGTACACCAGTTCTTCAAAGATGATCATCTGCAGAGCGCCTTTGCGAATGCCCGGTTCCAGTTCTTTGGGAACGTTCCCACCGTGCTGCCGAGCGTAGGGGAAGATGGCGAAGATCTCACGCTGCAGGTCACGATCCGTAAGCACCGCACCGTTCACACGCACAACTGGCTGAGCCGCGGTCTGGGCAGTAGCCGGCGTTGCGCTTACCCCCGTGGGGGCATGCGAAGCCACCTGTCCTGCTACCGAGAAGCTCATCAGAAGCACTGCGCCGATCAGGCTCGCGGATTTCATGATTCGTTGTTCCTTCCCGCTCTTGAAAATCAGGGGAGAGAATTGCTTCTCTCTCTCCCCTGGGTAGTGAAGCAATTAGAACGTCGTTCCAGCCGTGCTGCCGTTCATTTCGTTCGAATCGCCACCATGGCACTGGCGGCAGAACTGCGCGGTTTGGTTCGAGTTCGCATTCCCGCTGGCCGGGTTGTACGGTCCACGGACAAAGAACATCGTCAGATAAGTTCCCGACGGCAAGCCGGAGTTTCCCTTGGCCGACTGCAGACCCTGGGTCACAACCGAGATGTTCTGGACGTGCTGGTGGTGGCAGGTCGTGCAAGTCACCACGGGAACGCCCGCGTTGTTGCCCAGCCGCACAAAGAACCCATAGTTGTTGTAGAACTGAGCCGAGTTGGTGCCCGTCATAAGGACGGAGCCATTGCTAATCGTGCAATCCCACTCGCCAGGGCAGCTGATCGTGGCATTCAGTCCCACCGGGTGGTCGTTCAGGTAGTTGTTCGCGGTGGTGCCGTCATTCCCGAGCAGAGTCGGGATGCTGTTGTATTTGCCATAGCTGCTGGGCAGAGACTCGAACACGGCGTTCTTCATCATGGCGCCCTTTGCGAGGTTGCCATCATGGCAGCTCAGGCACTCCGTGATGTTGCGGTCCGGGCCAGTCGAGTCGAGGCCTGGCAACACTTCTGTGAACGCGCCGCCGTCGCCCGTCTTAATGGTCTGACCGACGAGCGAACCGAGATCCTGCCCCCATAGGGCATGGATACCGGCGTTCGCGTATGCTGTCTTGGCGGCGCCGTTGCCGTATGCGCCGCTGTGCGGAGCATGGCAAGCGGTGCAACCACGGCCGTAATTCAGGTGTGCACCAAGACTGTCTGTGGAAACCGTGCCAATCTGCGCCATCGCAAAACCTGCTACTGCGAAGATTGCTAATAGAACAAAGAGCGCTTTCTTCATATAGATAAGACCTCCTGATGTGTTCGAACACTTCCTATCTGTTGCCTTGCTGCTTTCTACAATTGCTGCTACCTCCGGGTAAGAGCGCTGCCGGCAGCGTCCCGTCCCGTTCTGGCGCCCAAACAGAGGGCGCCAAAAACGTTGCTTTACTGCGCCTGCGGCACCGGCGGACTCAGCCGCGACGTGTCTTTCGGGTTCCCTTGATCCTGACCTTTGTTCTTCTGCGCGTCCTGCTGTTTCCCGACGCCTGCCTTCTCGCGGTCGGCTTTCATCGTGGCTGATTCAGCATCCGTGATGTAACGGAATTGCTGAACTCGTCCCCAGGGGTACTGCTCAGAGACGAACACGCGATTGTTTTTGTCGATTGCGATTCCCATCGGGTCATTGAACCGGCCCAGGCTGCGACCTGGCCCGCCCACATAGGCGAGCAGTTCGCCATCGCGATTGAAAATCTCGACCAGCGCAAGATTGCTGTCCACCACCCAGATGTGCCCGTCGCTGTCCACCGCGATCCCTTTCGGACGCTCGAAGCAGCCAATGGCGTCGCAGTGCTGTCCGAACTGGCTCACGAAGTTCCCTTCGGCGTCGAAAATCTCGACCCGGAAGTTCAGCGAATCGGTCACGTACACGTTGCCGTCTTTGTCGAGTGCGATGTTGGTGGGGAGGGAAAACTCTCCCGGACCCGTCAGGGTATGGTTTTTGCCCGGCTTGCCGATCTTGCGTAGCTGCTTCAGGCTATCGGCGTCGTACACGAATACGACGTCCTGCTTGGTATCCACCACGTAAAGCAGACGCCGCTCGGAATCGATTGCCAGGCCCAGTGGATCCACCAGACCTTCGTTGATCTGTCCCGCAATTTTGTGATTGGGATCGAACACGAGAACCTTGGCCAGCTTCCCATCCGAGATGAACACACGGTCGTCGTCGTCCACGGCAATGGCGTTGATCATGGCAAAGTGCGCTTCGAGGCCGTTGCGGATCAATTCCGTATCCCTGGTCTCGGTATTGAACACGAACACCGCTCCAACTTTCTGATCGGCCACATACAGCCGGTTCTTCGAATCGACTGCCATCCCGTAGGGTCCGAGCATCTGGTAGGGGAACTTTTTGCTGCTGATTTTTTCGTCCTGGGTTTGTCCGCCAGCCAGACGATCCATCCAGCTCTGCTTCGGCTTCTTGTCTTCTGTCGTGTTCTCGAACTTCATTCCCGCGAAATAATTCGTGTAACGAATGCGCGGAAGATTCGGCGGTTCCGGCCACACCAGCTTGGTGGTGTCGACTTGGACCTTCAGCTCTTCTTTTGTCGTCTTGGCCGGAACGGGTTTCTTCTTCTTTGCGTGCAGCGATACCGGCGAAAGCACCGACAGCACCAGAATCGCGATCAGCGCCGTAACCGTTCGGCAAACGTGCTGGGAAGTTCGATAAACGGGAATCATGGTTACTTCGCCTCCACAATCTGTGTCATATCCAGACGGTTCTGGTGGCAGGTGTCGCAGAAAGCCATATTGTTCTGCTGATCTTTCACTAAGAGCTTGGGCTGGCCTCCCGCATGCGGTTGATGGCAGCGCACACAACTGAGCGTGTTCTTCACCTTGCTGATGTTCGTCGGATCCATCACATTGGCCACCGGATGCTGGGCTACCGGATGGCCGACGTTGTAGCGCAAGGGCAGCACGTACGCTTTGTTCTTGTCGAAGTAGTCTTCCGGCAGCCGCACCTTGCCGTCGAATATGGTGATCAGGTGCTGCGCCTCCAGCCTTTGCGGCACGCTGTCCTTGCCGTGGCACTCCAGGCAAAGCGCGTTGCCTTCGGCCCGCAGCAGCTTCGCGCGGGCACTCCCGTGAGGCTCGTGACAAACCGCACAACCTTGCCCAAAGGCGGGCTGGTGGTGAACGGGCTTCTCCAGATCGGCCACATCGGTGTGGCAACCAAGGCAAATGCTTACCGGATCCGTCCTCGGCAGTCCCGGGCTTTTGCTGGCGTGCGGATTGTGGCAATCGGTGCAATCTCCAGCAGCGCCCGGATGTTGTACCTTGGCAGACTCAATCAGCTTCGCTTTATCGTCGTGACAGGTGACACAAAGCGCCTTCACGTCAGACTGCGTCAGGACCACCTTCCCGTCCTTCGCCGCTTCGTGGCAAACTTCGCAGGTCTTCTCTCCGAATGGCGGATGGACGAACCTCGCCATCAGCTTGGGCGCCGCCGACTGATGGGGATCGTGGCAAGTCAGGCAATTGGCAGTGCTGAAAGGCTGATTGCGGTGCGCCTTCTGCAAGCTCGCGTCCTTGGCATCGTGACAATCGAGGCAAAGCGCCGGCGCCGCTTTGGTCAGGTGGAAATCGAATTCTGGTTTCCCTTTTTCTCCGGTCTTGTGCGTCACATGGCAGGTTTCGCATCCCATGTCGAGCGCCGCGTGACGACTGCCTTTTTCTGGAACCTTCAGCCCGATCTGGTGGCAGGTGAGACAGAGGTTCTCTTTCTCTCCACCGGCACTCGCCTTCACCAGCTGGTTCTTGTTGTCGCTCGAGTGCGGATCGTGGCACTTCAAGCAATCGCGGACCGCCGGGCTATGCACGGTGCCCTTGAGATCGGCGGCGTTTTTGTCGGCATGGCAGGTGAGGCACAGGGCCGCAGGCGTTGCCGTGATCAGCTTGACGCGGGTAACGTCCTTGTTGATCCGGATCTCGTGGCAACTCATGCAGCCTGTGGCCATGGCCGAGTGAATCGCTTTGCCTTGCTGCTTATCCGAATGACATTCCAGACACTTTGCCGCATCTGTGTTCTTGTCGAGAGCAACAGGGTGAGTGGCCGCAAACGCTGGAAGCGCAGCCCAGAACAACACCACAAGCACTCGCAACACCCCATCGCGAACCGTTTCGAACCGCCACCGATTTTGTCTTGCTACCGACACGTTCCGCGTACCTCCGACAAGTGCTAATGCACGACCTTCGCCTTTGAGCGTCACTTTGTGGCATTTTGCCTCGCCTGGTGTAATCCGTTGTAGCGGAAGAGCTTTCGAGCGGCATTCTGAAGGCTTGGAGATTTTCGAACAGCGAATTGCAACACTCCATGGGCCTTCTCCCGCACTGGCATTGGTGAAATGCCCCAAGTAACCATGGCGAGGAAATGCAACTTTCGGCCTGCCCTTCGAGTTGAGAAAAGTCGCAGACATTTGCTGGGCTGTTGAAACATTCAACGCGACCCCTGGACGCCTCGGTAGTACGCACAGCACTCGCACAAGTGATCCAGCGCACACTCTCATGTGACTGCGCGAAATCCCGCGCACTCCCTATGTTTTGTGTGATTTGGCCCATCCGGACCTGGTGACCTCCACCTTTCCTGAATGCAAATCGCTGAAATCAAATGACTTAAAGAAAAGGGTAGGACGGCGAGCTAGTTGCTTTTTCAGCAGTGGAGATGAGGACCGATATGGCTGCCCATATACGCAGTTTGCGAAGGAAGATCTGGCAGGCTCTGAGTTCGATTAAGACCGGGGTTGTCCTGTTGATCACCGTGGTTGTGCTGTCCGCGGCCGGCACGATCGTTTTGCAGCGGCCAGTTACGGATCCAGACGAGATGCAACGCGCCTATTCGCCCCAGGTGCTCCGAATTCTCGATGCGGTCGGCCTCACCGACGTCTTCCACGCCTGGTGGTTCGTGGCCTTAATGATCCTGGTCAGTCTCAGCATCATCGCCGCTTCCATCGAGCGTTTCCCCAATGCGTGGCGCTACTACGCCCGCCCCTACAAGTCCCCAGACAAGACCTTCCGTAAAGCGCTCGCGATACAGAAGCAGATCCCCATTGCTGACGAGGAAACTGGCCTGGTGGCCGCCGAGCGCTCACTGCACGAATTGGGATTTAAGCCGGAACGCGTAGTGCAGAGCAATCATTTCTCGCTTTTTGCCGAGCGCAATCGCATTTCGGAGATGGCCGTGTACATCGTGCACGCCAGCCTTCTCCTTATTTTCTTTGGCGGCATCGTGGACGCCCTCTGGGGCTGGCGCGGCTTTGTGAAGCTCACCCAGGGTCAGCAGTCTAGCCTGGTTGAACTTCGCGACGGAAAACAGAAGTCTCTGCCCTTCGCGGTTCGGTGCGACGGCGCCGGCCAGGAAAACTATGCTGACGGCACACCGAAGAAATGGTGGTCGCAACTAGCAGTCGTTCGCAACGGCCAAGACCTGCAGCGCAAGGAAATCGTCGTAAACGATCCGCTGGTGTACGGCGGCGTTCGTTTCTACCAGGCGAGTTACGGACCTACCGGCAAGCTGGAGAAACTGCTGCTGACGGCCAGGGCCTCGAGCGGCCCGGGCGAGAAGAAGGATCTTGCCCTGGGACTGCATGAGATCGCCTCCCTCGATCCCGACACCACGGTCCAGTTGGCAGAGTTCATTCCTGATTATGTGGTGAGCGATGGTCAGGTCTATACGCGCTCGACCTCAGTGCAGAATCCTGCCGCGCATCTGGTTGTTAGTTCGCGCAAAAGTGGCAAGCACGTCAACTTTTGGCTCCCCGCGTTGGAAGGCTTTGCGGAAAACGCCCAGTCGCCTTATGAATTCGAGGCGGTCGATTTAAAAATGGGCTACTTCACGGGGCTCGAGGTTTCTCACGAACCCGGACAGTGGGCGGTGTGGGCGGGCGTGATTTGCATGGGGATCGGCCTGACCTTCGTCTTTTATGTGGCACACACGCGTTTCTGGGCGGTTCCGGTTCGCGAAGCGAATGGCAAATACACACTCTGGGTCGGGGGTCTGGCCAATCGCAACCGGGAGGCATTTGAAGAACGTTTTCGCGAACTGGTCAGCAAAATCGAAGCGGAACTGAAGACACAGGCGGAAGTACCCGCACGCACGCGGGTTCCTTCCATCGCATAAGGGGCAACACCTACATCGGAGGAGAATAATGGCGCGCGCACGAGTAGAACAGCAGCCCGCGGCAACCGGAACCACGCTCATCGTGATGGTTGGACTGGGCATCGCATTCCTGCTGTTCATGGCATTCCTGAACGTGGTGAAGAGCGGCAACTTGCTTAACGAATCAAACCTGCTCTATGCAGCGTTGATCTTCTACGCCGGGGCTGGTGCTCTCTACCTTGGATTTGGTGTAACCGGCACAGATTCCTACGTGCGCTTTGCCTCGATCGCAACCTGGGCCGGCCTCGCCGCCAACACCGGCGCGGTCGCGCATCGCTGGTATGAGGCCGGCCACCCGCCCTTCGCCAGCATCTACGAAATGCTCCTGAGCTTCGTCTGGACGCTTGCCGTTCTGACTCTCATCGCGGAAAAGAAATTCGGCGTGAAGGTAATTGGGACCGTCACCATGCCGGTGGCGATCGTCGGCGTCGTCTTGATGCAATTGCTTCGTACCGATGTTCATCCGTTGGTGCCCGCGCTTCAATCCACCTGGCTGCACGTGCATGTGACCCTGGCCATGCTCGCCTATGCTGCATGCGCCCTCAGCTTCGCCCTCGCTTTGATGTTCCTGATCCAGGACAAAATGCAGAACGAAACTTTCCTCGCGACCACCAGCCTCTTCGGGATCGGTGTCTATCTGGGAATCCTGACTCGCTTCGAAAACTGGGGAGGCTTGAGCGTAGTCGGCTGGAACGCGCAGGAAAAATCCGAAATGTTTCTGCAGCGCGGCGTCCGGCTGTTCGTGGTTATCCCAGACTTGGGATGGCTCATGCTGCTGGTGCTGCTCGTAGTGGCTGCACCGTTCGCTCTCTATATCGTGGGCCGCGTGCGCAAGAACGAGGCGATGTTTACGCTCGCCAACCGCGCGGTCTTCGTCAGCATCCTGCTGCAGATTGTGGCGCTCCTCGTGTTCCTGCTGCGCGCTCGCGCCGCCCAGTATCACTCCCTCGATGCGGAAGGGCTCTATGCCACCAGCCTGGCGGCGAGCCCTTTTATTCTCTCCGGCCTCGTAAGCGGAATCTTTAGTTCTCTGCTATATCTTCTCTTGCTGTGGCGCCGGCCCGATCTCGAACGCCTGTTGCCCACAGCCGAAGCTCTCGACCGCATTACCTACAAAACAATCTGTATTGCTTTTCCATTGCTCACCCTGATGATTGCAGCCGGTGCATATTGGGCAAACCGCACCTGGGGCTCTTACTGGAGCTGGGATCCCAAAGAAACGTGGGCGGCCATTACGTGGTTGGTCTACGCCGGCTACCTTCATATGCGAATCACCCGCGGCTGGCGCGGACGTCGCGCAGCGTACTTCGCTATTCTTGGATTCGTAGTGGTGATGTTCACGTTCTTTGGCGTGACTTACTTGCTGCCCGGACTCCATGCCTATGCATGAGTTTTCGCTCACGCCAGGGCTCTGTACCCAGAGGGGGAGATAGTGCAATCACCGGTCAGCTTCCGCCACGAAGACGCAGGCATGCCGTCGGTACGCGTGAATTGGCAGGTCAAGACCGTGCTCCCGGTCGCCTTCGTGTTGCTGAACGGCCTCCTGCTCTTCCTGATGGCCACCGTTTCCTTGCGGGATCCCGAGCGCCACCAGGTGCTGATCGTAGCCGGTTGCGGCGCCGTCGCTATCTGTGCGGCGGTGATGATCGCCCTGGCCTATCTCATCCAGCGTCCTATGGTCGAGCTGCAGGAGAAGATTGCGCGCGTGGGCGAAGGAGACTTGGACGTTTCCGTCAAATTTGCTAAGCGAAACGACGAGATTGGCGACCTGGGCCGCAACTTCAATCACATGGTCCAGCAACTGCGCGAGAGCCGCGAAGAAATCGAGCGCCTGCATCGCACCCAGATGTCGCGCGCCGAGCACCTGGCCACCCTGGGAGAACTCGCCACCGGGCTCGCACATGAGATCCGCAATCCGCTCGCAGGTATCGCCGGTGTCATCGAGATAATAAGCCGCGACCTGCCCACCACCAGCCCCGCGCGCGCGGTGATCAAAGATGTGCGTTTGGAGGTTGCACAGATCAACCGCATTCTCACTGACCTGCTGCAAGCGGCGCGTCCGCACCCGCCTGAAGTTCGCGCCAGTGATCTCAATACTACGGTGGAGCACGCGGTCATGCTCGCGCGGCAGCAGGTGCTCTCGAAACCCATCAAGATCGAGCTCGAAAAAAATTCCCAGCTCCCCAATGTCGAACACGACTCCGACCAGATGCACCAGGTTGTCCTCAACCTCCTGCTGAACTCAGTGCAGGCAATCGAAGGCGCTGGCACAATCCGGGTCGTCGTCGCCGCAAAAAAAGATAAAGCCCTGATCTCCGTCAGCGACAGTGGCCGTGGTATTTCCCCCGAGCACCTCCCCTTCATCTTCCGCCCGTTTTACACAACCAAGGGCAACGGCACGGGGCTGGGTCTGTCGCTGGCCCGCCGCATCGTCGAGGACCATCGGGGCCGGATCGACGTTGAAAGCGAACTCGGCAGAGGCACGGAATTCCTGATCACCCTCCCCATCCATCACTCACAGGTTCATGCCGAAGATACCGAGGCTGCGGTCTCTTGAGCAGGTCCTGCGGTGTCATGCAATTCTTGCTATGTTTGCGCAAGAACCTCGTTCGCGGCTTGTTGCGAAAGTTGCCATAAGCCTGATCACGGAGTTTGAAGCTCAGCAGGTGACTTCTGCCATGCTGGCTGGAATCCGTCAGGCGTTTTGCGTTCTCCACGTCCATCGCTCCGAATAATAGGTTGTCAACCATAGGCATCCCCGCCCGGTTTCCCATACGATCACGCCGAAACTTCCCCCAAAACAGTCGTAGTAAGCTATAGGGAATGCCTTCCGAGAAGATCCTGATTGTCGATGACGAGCGCCTGGTGCGCTGGTCCCTGCGCCAGAAGTGTGAAGAATGGGGCTACCACGTCGTGGAGGCGGAGGCCGGCGAACCGGGTCTGAAAGTCGCACAGCACGAGTCTCCCGACCTCGTCCTGCTAGACGTTCGTATGCCCGACATAAGCGGCCTGGAGGTTCTCGACCAGCTCAAAAAGAACGGCGATGCCCGCGCCGTCATCATGATCACCGCCGACCC
>DATMQT010000035.1:0-78941 GCA_035566655.1 Candidatus Dormiibacterota bacterium | reverse complement strand
TTCGTTTTTTTCTACCGTGGCGAAATTCTTTTTGGCGGCCTCGCCTCCCTGGAAGCGGGCGGAGCCGAAGAAGACGACGGTGTCCTGGATCTGCTCGCGGCGGAAGCGGGCCAGCGGTTCCTGATATTCGGCGAGGATGCGGAGAATGCGTCCGTCGGGGCTGCTGAGGAATGGTTCGTTCTTGTAGGCGAGAGGGGCGGGTTGGAGTTTGTCGGTCATGTTAGAGGCTCAGGTTTGAATCAGGGCGCTATTGATGTTCGTGATAGTGGAGGGCTTCCCAGAAGCCGATCCAGATGTCGAGTAATCCGAGGCCGCTGCACAGGCCGCGGACGAAGCCGGTGGTCATGAAGGTGCGAAGTGCGGGGAAGGAAAGCAGAAGATAGTTGTCGGTCCACTCGGGGGTCCAGGGGAGGATTACGAGGAGGACGCCGGCTACGGCGCTGATCAGGACGAAAAGGAAAATTGAGCTGCGATGCAGCCAGAGTTGTACGGCCGTTTGGGGCTGGGGCGCGGGGGCGGGCGGCGGTTCGAGGAGCACCGTCGTGGCTTCCGCGGGGGCGGGCGCGGCGGGCCCGTTCTCGACGGGAACATTGGGATCGGGGGTCACTGAACGCTCCGCTGCTGCGTGGATGGCGCAGGCAAAAACCAAGGTCCCTCGCTTTGCTCGGGATGACAAGCGCATCCTGGATGACGAGCGCGTCCGGCACGATAAGCGCGCCCGGGATGACACATTAGAAATGAATTATGGATAAAACCCATCGGGCTATTCTACGACTTCAGGGGCTTGATCCGCTCGGCTACGTCGCGATAATCGATATTGCGGCCGTAGACCTCCATGAAGTGCTTTAGAGCGGAGGGTTTGTCGCCGGCGGTTTCGTAGGCGGCGGCTATTTCATAGTGGAGAGCGGTGCGGGTTTCTTCGTCGATGCCGGGAGCGCTGAGGGCTTTGTCATACCAGCGAATTGCGGCCTGGGGGACGCCTTTGTCGAGGAAGCACTGGGCGAGCCAGGTGTAGGTCTGCATGACTTGGGGGAAGGGATGTCCGCGATCGACAGCCTGGCAGGTTTTTTGCAGTTCGCCGATGGCTTCGTCGAGCAATCCCATTTCACGGAAGGCGATGCCGAGGTTGTAGTGGGTTTCGGGATCCTCTTCGGTGGTGGAAGCGCCGACTTCGAGATCGTGTTTGAGTTCGCCGAACATTTCCGCGAGATCGACGCCTGCGTCTTCGCCGAAGGGGGAAGACTTGGCAGCGGCGGGTGCGCTGGGAATGATGGGAGAGATTGGCGGCTTGGGCGCGGCGGGCTGCGCGAGAGCTGGGGCTTGCTGTGAAATTGTTGGAGCGCCGGAAGACGCAGCAGCGGCGGCGCTGGCCGCGGGGGCGCTGACCGGTTGCGCGGGCGTGGCCGTGGGCCAATGCTGAGCCGGAGTTGCGGGTTGGAGCACGGATTCGGGTTCGGCTACAGGTGCGCCCTGAAGGAAATCGTCACCGAGGGAAGCTTCGAGATCGGCTACAAACTCGCCCATGGGCTCGGCTTGTGGAATGCCGAAAGTCGTAGGTGCGGCGTTGCCGATAGGCTCGAGTTCGGGCTTGGCGTGCTGAGGTGCTTGCGCTGACGCGTGCTCGACGGCAGGCTTGGCTTCGTGCGCGATCGTGCCGGGAAGGAAACTGTCGCCGAGGGAAGACTCAAGGTCGGTGACGAACTCCTGGAGGACGCCGGGCGCGGGCTGGGTTGCGGCAGGTTCAATGTGCTGGGCCGGCGGAGCTTCAATTTCTGCAGCTTCAATTTCCGCGACTGGGGCTTGTGGTTCGGGAGCTGCTTCGACTACGGCTGGAACTTCGTCGACGGTGAATTCCGCAGCAGGTTCGTCGGCGAATTCAGAGATGTTTTCGACTGATGTGATTGATTCGGCTGCTTCGGTGTGCTGCGAGGCTGCCTGGATTTCACGTTCAAGGGCCGACAGGATAGTTTCGTCGCGAGTAAAGGTTTGGAGTTTTTCGAAAGCGGTCGCGGCCTGCTCGGGCATGCCGTGCTCAAGGTAGAAGCGGATTTCCTCGACAGTTTCGTTGATCTTCTCGGGGTCGGCTTTTTCTCCGGCATGCTTTGCCTGGACGGGCTGGGCAGCGGGCAATTCATGTTCGCCGACGGCCTCGGTGAGTTCGGTTTCCGCGGACTGGGCAGGCGGAGTGTCGAGTTCGATGGTGATGGAGTCATCCCACTCGGAGGAGAGATCGATCTCGGCGGGAGACTGGGACTCGGCGGCGGGTGAGGCCTGGTCGTTGTCGTTATCCTGCAGAGCGTGCTGAGCGTTGTCCTGAGTATTGTCCTGGGCGCCGACTTGATCGGCCTCGGGATCCTTGACGATGGCGAATTCGGTTTCTTCGGTGGCCTGGGGCGGAGCGGCGGGCCAGGGAGTGGCGGGCGCGACCGGAATCGGCGTTGCAGTTGCTTCTGCGGGGAAAGCAGTGTGCGCGATGGCGGAAGTCGCGAGAGCAGGAAGCGTGGAGCGATCTTCGTAGCGGTCGGCTAGTTCGCCGTAACGCGTGGCTTCATCGGGATATCCCGCTTCGTGGTAGATGTTCTGCAAAGTGCGGCAGCAGACGCCGGCTTCGGCGAAGCGCGCGGCGCGAGTGTGGAGAGCGGCCAGACGCTGGTTCAGGCGAAGATCGGTGGGCGCCTGAGGCAGGGCGGCCGTAAGCGGGCCCAGAGCCTTGGCAGGCATGTTGTAGGAAATGAAAAGTTCGGCATCGGTAAGCGCGGAGCGAACGGCGAGAGCGACGGCATCAGAATAGTGCTGATGGATGGAGGGAGCAGTGGCTTCGAGTTCGTCGACGATTACGGCGGCTTCTTCCGCGGTGATGAGACTGGCGCCGGAACCGCCGCCGATCTGGCTGACCACCTGCTGGTAATTGTTCATGTGCAGGGGATTGCCCGGCTCCATGGTGGCGAGGCGTTGATAGAGATCGCGGGCGCGGGCAAGGTCACCGGACTGCACCGAGGCGTGCGCCAGCAGTTCGATGACTTCGGTGATGTGAGTGGACTCTCCGGCTTTCTGGAAGAGATCGAGAAGTTTCTCGAGCGAGGCGGGATTGTCACGCACGTGCCCGATAACGGAGTGCAGGTTCTTTAGAACCTTGTCGGAATCCTCGGCGAGCAGGCGGTCGGAATGCTGGTCATATACCTGGAGCGCGTTTTCGTAATGGCCGGCCTGCATGAGGGCGTCGGCGAAAGTGGAGATGGACGCGAGATCGTTGTGGACAGTGAGGAGCTTGCTGGCTAAAGTGCCGGCGTCTGACAGGTGGCCCGTTTTGAGATAAGCCTTGAGCAGATCGCGGAGGCCCTCGGGATTGGAATCGAGGTCGGGGACTTTGCGCAAGGAGTCGATGGCGGCTTCGGCGTCACCGGCCTCGAGCAGGTTGCGGCCCTGCATGAGCAGCGCGTAGCTGTTGCCGGGGTCGAGGGTGAGCATGCGGTGCAGAACTTCTTCCGCGCCGGGCAGATTGCCTTTGGAACGAAGGGTTTCGGCGGCGGCGGAGAAAATCTGCCAGGCATCGTTTTTCTTGCCCAGGCGGACGTAGACTTCCGCCAGGCGGATGCGCATGGCGGTGTTTTCCGGATCCATTTCCAGAATTTTCTGGAAGATGCGGACGGCGTTTTCCAGTTCGCCGGATTTCAGGAATTCCTCGGCGACCTGCAAGTACTGGGCACGGGCATCGTTGAAGAGTCCCTGCTGGGTGTAGAGTTCGGCCAGCTTCAGCACGCTCTCGAGGGAAGGCTTGAGCTTGCTGATTTTCTTGTACATGGCGATGGCCTTGACCGTGAAACCCTGCGTGGCATAGGCATCGCCGACAGACTTGAAGCACTCGGTGGCTTTGTCGACTTCACCGAGGCGGGAGTAGAGATCGCCGACGGTGTTGGTGACCGTGAGGTCCTTGGGGTCGGCTTTGAGGATCTTTTCGTACTCCGAGATGGCGTTTTGCATCTTGCCCTGCTGGACATACTTCTCCGCAGCGCTGAGGACTTTTTGTTTGTTGAAGCCGAAACCGAACGCCATAAGAGTACGAACTCCGGAACCTGGTCTGACTGAGAAACTTCTACAACCTTACTTCTACAACTTGAACGTGATGACGCTCCTGGGACATGTTGTCCCGGGAAGGTCACGTGGCCAAACTCCTATTCGGAGATGGCCGGTCGGACAAGGGCAATTGTACGGCTGGGAGGGGTGAATCGCATGGTTACCAAGGGTTACCGAAAGGGAGTGTACGAAAGGGTTACTTAGGGAATCACAGGACGGTTCAAAGGGGAGCGGCCTTTCGCCGCGCCGCAACCGCTCTGCAAGAATCAGTCTTTAGCTCTTGAACCCACAACGAATTCGCCGGACCGTACTCTCACCTTAGAGCAGACACTAGAAAATCACAGCAGACGCGAGAAAGTCCGTCGTGTCACGGCGCCAGTTTGAACACGATGCCCTGGCCGAGGCTGCCACCATACTGGGTCGTACCGTAGAGATTACCTTCCGCATCCAGTATTACGCCCCCCCATGGTTGCGATCCCTCAATGTTGTTGAAGCGGTGCAGAACTCTCTCGTGGCCGAAGTTGCCAAGCTTGAAAACAATCCCATCGTTGTGCGCATCGCCGCCATAGGCTGTCGTGCCATAGAGGTTGCCCGCGGAGTCGCGAGCCAAACCGCCAGTAGGATGGCTCCCATCGCTTCCTGCCTTGAATGCGTACAGGATGCTCTTGTTGCCGGCCGGCGTCACCTTATACACGGTGCCGCAGCCGACGTGGGGCTTGCCGCAATTGAGATCGCCGCCAGACTCAGTAACCCCGTAGAGATTTCCCGCGGAGTCGCGGACCAATGGTGTGGCAGGCCATTGGCCGTCCGCCCCGCCCGTGAATGTATACAGTGTGGTCTGCTTGCCAGTCGTATCAATTTTGAACACTACCCCGCAGCCGTACTGGCAGGCGTAGTTGCCACCATTGACTGTAGTACCGTAGAAATTGCCCGCTGCATCCCGAATTACGCCCGCTACGGGAGCAGCGCCGTCCGCTCCGCCAGTGAATGCATAAAGCACCGTCTCATTGCCACTGGCGTCCAGCTTGAACACGGTGCCGCAGCCGAAGCTTTGGCAGCCGTCATTTCCGCCCCCGGCAGTCGTACCGTAAAGATTCCCCTGCGAGTCCCTGAACAGAGTCCCCGCGGGCGTGCTCCCGTCCGCCGGGTTCGAGAAAAAGAAGAGCATAGTAAAATTGCCGGCCGAATCGATCTTGAACACCGTGGGGTAGGAAGTGCCGTAGAGGTTACCCGCGCTATCGATAGCCAGTGTGCTCGACGGATTGCACCCATCAGTGCCGTTGTTAAAATCGTGCAGGGAGGTGGTATTTCCGCTCGGGTCTACTTTATAGACCGTCCCGCCGCCGACTTCGTTGTCACAGTTCCCGAAAATGCCGCCGTATACCGATGTGCCATAGAGGTTGCCGGCCGAATCGCGAACCAATCCAAATGTGGGAAACTCTCCCTCCCCACCTAAGAACGAGTGGAGCACGGTGAGGGTTTGCGCTTGCGCCTGTGGACTCGCGAACAGGCATGAAAGAACGGTGAGCGCTAATGACAGCGCGGCGAAGCTCGACAGGCGGGGAATGCTGAAAACCGAGGAAAAAAAGCGATTGAGCTGGGACATGGGTATCCTCCTCGTGCGATTCTGGACGGGCGATCTGTTTCTGGCGGGGGAGTTGCTCTTCAGGAACGTAGCATAGTCTATTCCAACTTTGTTACTAGCGACAGTGTGAAAGAATTTGCATATAGGGGTGCCGTCCGCGTACGCATTGGATGAGGCGGTGACCCAGGGCTAGTACAAATTCTTTATGTCGGAATGCGCCGCCTACCGTGTACTCTTTCTTGCGAAATCGTAAAGAAAACTCTGAATAAAGGACGCTCACATCTATGACTTGGATTCGCACCATACCGATGGCGGAGGCCGATGAGAAGCTCCGGCAGGCCGTCGAGGGGCAGAAGGGGATGTATCCCAAGGAGTATTTTGAGCCGGTGCATCCGGATGAGTCGGGCGGGTCGACGATTGTGGGGTCGCACACGCTGATTCCGGAGGCGCTGTATCACTCGTTTGCTACGTTTGGGGCGCTGATGTCTCCGGAGCTGCCGCTGAGCCGGCGGCAGCACGAAATGATTACCACGATGGTCTCGGTGACGAACCGGTGCGTGTATTGAATCGAGTCGCACGCAGAGTTTCTGCGTCGGGTGACTTTGGATAAAGAGCTGGTAGAGGCGCTGGAGAAGGATTACACGACTGCTCCGATTACGGCGCAGGAGCGGGTGATGGTGGACTATGTGGTGAAGCTGACTCGGGACGCTACTCGCTGTTCGGAGGGCGATATTGAGAGGCTACGTGGTGTTGGGTTTGATGATCGTGGGATATTGCAGATTACTTTGATTGCATCCTGGTTTAACTATATTAATCGGGTTGCGGATGCGTTGGGGGTGGGGCGGGAGTGAGGCTCCCGAGGATCGTCGGTCATTTCATAAATGCAAGGTCACATGGTTATTGAATCAGATGGGCGTCTTTGCCAAGAGGTCGATGCGTTCGTTCGGCTGCGTGAGTTCCAAGGTTAGCTCCGTTAATCGCCAGCGTCCACCATTTTTGACGGCCCGTGCTCGCAGGTTTCCACTCCGCATTCGGCCCCGCACAGGAATCAGCATTTCGGCTGTTGCTGGATTCCCCCACTGCTCTTTACCTTCGGAGAACCAAGCCTCTGTAACCGGCGTCCCCAGTGCCTCCGTGAAGTGTGGTGTCTGATGTGCCGTTTCTACGGCCAGCTTGTACGCGCCGCTAGTCGTCGCCATGAAATGCGGCACAGTCAGCATGAGTAGGATGAAAAGCGCGGCACCAAGCGACAAATTGCGCAATCTCGCTGATGACCAGCCGGAGGTGAACATGACGGCTTTGTTCCTATCAGCAGGACTCTACGCCTAACCGAGCTGAGTTTCCACAAAATGGCGCAACTGGGCGATTACGCCGCCTGTCTTAGGAGCAACCTACTGGGTCCGTTGTGAGGTGGCGTGTAGGAAACTGTCCAGCGGGTGTGCGATTGTTCCCTTCTGCTACTAAACTTGCCTAGAGGCGAGCGCCTCCATCTTCATTCCATGGCTGAATCTTTGGCTGAGTTTTTTCTGGTGAACTTTCGGGCGCACGGCGATGAGCGCGCCTATGGGCAGCGGTGTGGGTACCGGATGGAGTGGTTCACTTATGGGCAGGGTTTGGAGATGGCGGTTGGGTTCGCCGGGGATTTGGAGGCGCGGGGGCTTGGCAAGGGCGAGCGGGTGATGCTTTGGGGGGAGAATTGCGCGGAGTGGGTTGCAGCGTTTTTTGGATGCGCTTTGCGCGGGGTGGTTGTGGTTCCGATGGATGATGGGGCTTCGGGGGAGTTCGCTGGGAGGGTTGCGGAGCAGGTTGGGGCGAAGCTTTGGGTTTGTTCGCGGAGGCATGCGGCGGAGGGTGTTGCTAAGACTCCTATCGTCATCCTGGAGGAGATCAAAATCCCCACTTCTCGCAAAGGACGCGAGAAATGGGGCACCCCTGCTCCCTCGTTTGCGGCCGTTGGGCGAGATGACATTTTGCAGATTGTTTTTACTTCGGGGACTACTGCTGAGCCTCGGGGTGTGGTGATTACTCATGGGAATGTTTTGGCTAACGTTGCTCCGCTGGAGCGGGAGATTCGCGCGTATTTGAAGTATGAGCGGTGGGTGCATCCGGTGCGGTTTTTGAATTTGCTGCCGCTTAGCCATGTGTTCGGGCAATTTCTGGGGATGTTTCTGCCTCCGCTGCTGGGCGGGACGGTGATTTTTCAGGAGGAGTTGAAGCCTTCGGAGATTGTTAGCACGATCCGGCGGGAGCGGGTTTCCGTTTTGGTGAGCGTGCCGCGAGTTTTGCAGTCTTTGAAGCAGAAGATTGAGCGCGATATCGAAGATGGCGGGAAGATCGAGGATCTTCGGCGACGGTTCCGCTTGTCGGAGGGGAAACACTTTCTGCGGCGGTGGTGGATTTTTCGCTCGATCCGGCGGCAGTTTGGATGGAAGTTTTTAGCGTTCATTTGCGGCGGGGCGGCGCTGGATGCGGAAACGGAAGAATTCTGGGGGCGGCTGGGCTATGCCGCGATCCAGGGATATGGGCTGACGGAGACTACTTCGCTGATCAGCGTCAATCATCCGTTTAAGTTGGGGAAAGGGTCGATTGGGAAAGTGCTGCCGGGGCGGGAAGTAAAGCTGGCTGAGGATGGAGAGATCTTGATTCGCGGGGGCGGAGTGGCGGCGGGGTATTGGGATGGAGGGGGCGAGGTTACGGATAAAGACGGTTGGTACCGTACCGGAGACGTGGGCGCGCTGGATGAGGCTGGGAACCTTTATTTCAAGGGGCGGAAGAAGGAAGTGATTGTGACTCCGGCGGGGCTGAATATTTATCCGGAGGATTTGGAAGCGGCGTTGCGGCGGCAGCCGGAGGTTCGGGATTGTGTTGTCGTGGGGATTGAGCGGGGAGGGAATGCGGAGCCTTGTGCGGTTGTAATTTTGCCCGCTGGTGCTCGCGTGGCGGGAGTGGTGGAGCGGGCGAACCAAGGGCTGGCGGAGTTTCAGCGCATGCGGATGTGGGTGGAGTGGCCAGAGCAAGACTTTCCGCGGACGAATACGCAGAAGCCGCGGCGGAAGGTGATTGCAGAATTCGCTGCTCGACAAATTTTGGGGACCGGAGAGAGAGATGTTGCGGGGGAAAGTCCGGTCACGGAATTGATTGACCGCATCACGGGGCGGAGGTTCGCGGGGATAAAGGGTGAAGGCGCGCTGGATGCAGACCTTGGACTGAGTTCGCTGGACCGCATGGAACTGATCAGCGCGTTGGAGGACCGATATCAGGTGGATCTGAGCGAGACGCGTTTCAGCGCGGCGCGGACCGTTGGCGATGTGGAGCGGATGTTGAGTGGGGAGTCGCGGGCGCGCGTGGAGTATCACTATCCGCGATGGGTGTTGCGGTGGCCGGTTCCTTGGGTGCGGTGGCTGGCGCATTATTCGTTGATGAGGCCGGCGATGATTTTGCTGGGCTGGCCGCGGATTGAAGGGCGGGAGAATTTGCGAGGGTGGAGCGGGCCGCTGCTGGTGGTCTGTAATCATATTTCGGACGTGGACTTTGCGTTTGTGCAGGCGGCTCTGCCGGCGCGGTTGCGGAGTCGGATCGCGATCGCTACTCGGGGAGAAGCGTTAGAGGCATTGCACACTCCCGCAGCCGGCAGAGGATTCTTTGGTGGAATTTACGATCGCGTGAAGTGGGTGATTGGGGTTTCGTTACTGAATTTGTTTCCTCTACCGCGCGAGGCTGGGTTCCGGCAGAGTTTCGCTTATGCCGGGGAAGCGGTGGACCGCGGGTATAGCGTGCTGGTGTTTCCAGAAGGACGATATACGGTGGATGGGAAGATGAATCCGTTTCGCGCGGGAATTGGGTTGCTGGCGAATAATCTTGGGATTCCTGTGCTGCCAATGCGGATTGAGGGATTGTTTGAAGTGAAGCATGCGGGCAGGAGGTTTGCCGCTCCGGGGAGGATTTGTGTGCGGGTGGGGCGGCCGATTCGGTTTGCGGCGGGGAGCGATCCGGGGCAGATCGCGCGGGAGTTGCAGAATGGGGTGGAAGGGTTATAGAGCCTGTAGTGTGGACAGTTCCACAGTGGGTAAGAAGCTTGTACCCGGCACTTCCGGCGCCCCAGCGCTACACGCTATTCTTCATCCATCAGTGTTTCTTCTTTGTGGGGATCCGATTCGATTTTTATTTCCGGCAGTTTCGCGGAGCGGAGCGCGCCATTGAGCGCGGGCAGGTCCGAGGTCATCAAGGTATTCCAACGTTGCATTGCATCCGAAGCGTCGTGTTCGGCGGCCACGCTGCCTTCTATCTGGGCCACGGTTGGTTCGGCATCGACCTGCCAGACTTGGCCATACAACACGCCGAACTGGCCGTTGACTCGCGCGAGGGTGACTGCGTCAGGGGCAGGTGCAGCGGAACCGGCTGACGCGCCGAGAATTGCTGCGAGTTTGTTTTGGAAGGCCTGAATTGCGTCGAGGGTTGGGCCGGTAGCTTGCTGGGTCAGTTTTTGCAACGGCTCACGCATCGACCCCGCCTGAAGCAGAGCGCCGGAAGTCTGGGTCAAGAGCGACGCCAGGCGGACCTCCAGCTGGAATTTCTTCTCGAGGCCGGCTGACGCGATGGTTCCGCGGGGATCCATCTTCACCATGAACGGAGCGGTATAACTTTTTCCGTTAGCAGTGAGGCGCGCGGTATAGGAACCGGGCAAGGCTGTGGGGCCGAGCGGGTAACGGGGTGTGTCGGCGGGGATGGCGGCGATGGGATATTCGTGGCGTGGGGAATCAGGCGCGGAATAGTGAAGATCCCACACCCAGCGGTGCATGCCAGACTCGGTCGACAGAGTATGAAACGGACGCAGCCAGTAAAGAGGGATGAGTTGCTTTTTCAGTTCCGCTTCGGTGGCTTCGGGCTTGTCGGCGCTGGAAAACTTGTGAACAAGTTTGCCGCGAGCGTCGAGGATTTCGAGAGTGACAGCAGTGGAAACGGAGTGCGCGAGATAGTAGTCGACGATTGCGCCATCGGGCGGATTGGCGGCAGCGGGCTCATCGGGGGGAAGCGGGGTGTCAGTGTTGGTGTCGCGTTGAACGCGATAGGCTGGGGCGGGAGTGAAGAGATGGGCGGCGGCGGCCGCCAGATCGGCTGCTTCGCGCAGCGGGGCGATGTCATCGAGAATCCAGAACCCACGGCCGTGGGTGGCTACGATGAGGTCGTTGTCGTGAATCCAAAGGTCGCGCATGGAAGTGTGCGGCAGATTCAGTTGGAGGGGCTGCCAGTGGTCGCCGTCGTCGAAGGAGACCCAGACTGAATTCTCCGTGCCGGCGAAGAGCAGGCCTTTGCGAACGTGATCTTCGCGTACTGTGTCTACGGGGCCGAAGGCGGGAAGGCCGGTGGTGATCAGCTTCCAGGTTTTGCCGCCGTCGTGAGTGCGGTAGATGTAAGGTTGCAGGTCGTTGATGCGGAAGCGGCTCACGGAGGCATAGGCGGAGTCGTCATCGAAGTGCGACGCGGCGATTTGCGTGACCTTACTCCAGGGCGTGAGTTCTTTGGGAGTGATGTCGTTCCATTTCTTGCCGCCGTCGCGTGTTTGCCAGATCAGGCCGTCGTCGGTTCCAGCCCAGAGTGTGTTGATGTTCTTGAATGATGGGGCGAGAGAGTAGATTACTCCGTGCTGCTTGTCTGCTCCTTTTGGAATTAGAGTGCCCACGCTGGCTGGGATTCCGGGATTCTCGCGAGTGAGATCAGAGCTGATGGTCTGCCAGGAATTTCCGCCGTCTGTGGTCTTGAAGAGCACGTTGCTGGCGTAATAAAGAGTGTGGGGATCGATGGGCGAGAACATTGTGGGCTCGCTGCGGTCGGCGCGGAACTTGGAGCTGCGCAGCGGGATGGGGGTGATGTTCTGCACCTGGCCAGTGGACCAGTGAAACTTTGAGACTTCAGTTCTGCCGCCGCCGTAGATGACGTCAGGGTCGAGGGGATCAGGCGCGACGTAGCCGTATTCGATGACGCCGACGGGATGCCACTCGCGGAAAGTGATAGCGCCGTCGTTGCCGCGGCTGGAGATGCAGACGGAACCGCTTTCCTGCTGGCCTCCGCAGACTTTATAGGGGAAGGTGGGAGTTACGGCGACGTGATAAATCTGGGCAGTGGGCTGGTTGTACCAGGAACTCCAACTGGCTCCGCCGTTGACGGTTACGAGCGCGCCCTGGTCGCTGACAAGAAGAATGGTGTTGGGATCGTTGGGATTGATCCAGAGATTCTGGTAGTCGTCGCCGCCGGGCGCGCCGCGAAATCCAGACCAGGTCTTGCCGCCGTCGGTCGATTTCATGGTAACCGTGCTGGCGCAATAGACGATGTCTGGATTCTTCGAGTCCACTCGAGGGACGGCCAGGTCGCCGCCACCGATGCGGCCGGAGGGACGGGGATCATCGGTTACCTTGGACCAGCTTTCTCCGGCGTCGTCGGAACGGTAAAACGCGAGCGGGCCGGAGGCGATGGCCATGGTTGCGTAGATGCGGTGGGGATCGCTGGGAGCGATGGCGATGTTGATCTGCGAAAGATCTTTTGGCAGGCCGTTGGTGAGAGGGCGCCAGGTGTTGCCGCCGTCGGTGGACTTGAACAATCCGCCGCCGGTTCCGTTAACCATATTGCCGTCTTCCCACGGGCCCTCGCGGGCTTCCCACATGGAAGCGTAAATTATGTCGGGATTGGAGGGATCGATCTCTACCTCGGAGGCTCCGGTGTTCTCGTCTTTATAGATTACTTTTTGCCAGGTCTGGCCGCCATCGGTGGAGCGGAAGACGCCGCGCTCTTCGTTGGGGCCATAGGGATGACCGAGCACGGCGGCGAAGATTTTATTGGGATCGCGTGGGTCGATGGCGAGCGCGGGAATTTGCAGGCCATCGCGCAGGCCGAGATGAGTCCAGGTTTTTCCGGCGTCGGTGGATTTATAGATTCCGTTGCCGACTGAGAGATCGGGGCGATGCAGGCCTTCGCCACTGCCGACATAAATGATGTTGGGATTGGAGGGAGCTACGGCGATGGAGCCGATTGATTGTGTGGACTCATGGTCGAAGATGGGGGCCCAGATGCGGCCGTAGTCGTCGGACTTCCAGACTCCGCCGTTGACCTGCGCCATGTAGAAGACATTCGGCTGGCTGGGGACGCCGGCGGCGGCGCGGGTGCGGCCTCCGCGAAAGGGGCCGATCATGCGCCAGCGGAGATCCTGATAAGTGTTTTCGGGAACTTGCTGTGCGGTGGTGAAACCGATAAAGAAGAAAAGTGAAACGCAGACAAACAAACGAACGAATGCATTCGATCTGATCAAGGGGCCCCCAAGCGGTGAACGCCAAACTAGACAGAATAAACTAAAATTGCAGTGATGGGGGACACTCCTTCTTCTCCAGCCCCGATGCGCGTCTTGAATAGCTTTCAGCGTTCTGCGCCGTCCGCAACGCGCTGCGCGTTGCTGGCTGCGCTCGCGTTTGGCGTCCTCGGACAGACGGACGTCGCCGGGCAATCGAGTTCTCACGAGCCGCAAGGACTCAGGCCAATCCTCGATTACATTTCGACAGGTTGGGATACGCTTACGCGTTCGATGACAGATTGCCAGAGCGTGGTCGATCCCAAGATGAAAGTGGCGCCCGTGCTGTACTTGCCGGCGGGTATGGCTGAGCCTGCGGCCGTGGAGAAAATCTCCAGTGAATGCGGTGTGCGGGTCGAGCATTTGCCGACGGCGATCCATCATCTCGGCGAAATCGACACTAGCAAGATCCAACCTCACGGCCTCCTCTATCTGGAAAACAAGTATGTGGTTCCGGGAGGCCGCTTCAACGAGATGTATGGCTGGGATAGCTACTTTATTGTGCGCGGGTTGTTGCGGGCCGGGCGCGTGCAGTTGGCGCGGGGCATGGTGGACAATTTCTTTTTTGAGATTGAGCACTACGGAGCGATGCTGAACGCCAACCGCACCTACTACCTGACTCGCTCGCAGCCGCCTTTTCTGAGTTCGATGTTTGTCGAGGTTTACGACACGCTGCAGAAATCAGGGCGCGCGGATCCCGCGTGGCTGATGAAGGCCTACGCTGACGTCGAACGAGATTACGAGATGTGGAATCGCGATCCCCACCTAGCGGGCGACACGGGCTTGTCTCGTTACTACGACTTCGGGGAGGGGCCGCCGCCAGAAGCTCTGCAGGATGAAACTGGGTTTTACCGGAAGGTTGCTGCTTATTTCTTCTTTCATCCGGAGGGAGCGGACCACTATATCGTGGAGACTCATATGGGATTTGGGCCGGCGGTTGCCGGGTATCCCTATACGCTGCAGGTGTGTGACGTTTCGTTGACGATGCCACATCCCGGGTGCGAGAAGCAGCAGAATTTTTATCTGAGTTTGGATTACTACAAGGGCGACCGGTCGATGCGGGAATCGGGATTCGACGTTAGTTTCCGCTTTGGGCCGTTTGGCGCGGCTACGCATCACTATGCTCCGGTGTGCCTGAATAGTTTGCTGTACAAGACCGAGAAAGATTTGGAGCAGATCAGTCGATGGTTGGGTCATAGGGCAGAGTCCGAAGAGTGGGGCAGACGAGCCGAAGAGCGCAAGAAGCGGATCGTGCGCTATTTGTGGGACGAGAAGGCGGGAATGTTTCTTGATTTCAATTTGCAAACAGGGCAAAGGTCAGCGTACCGGTACGCAACAACTTTCTATCCCCTGTGGGCGGGACTGGCCACACTGGAACAGGCGAAGGCCGTGGTAAAGAATTTGCCGGCTTTCGAAAAACCGGGTGGCTTGGCGATGAGTACGGAGGACACGGGAGCCCAATGGGATCTGCCGTACGGCTGGGGGAATGTCGAGATGCTGGCCGTCGACGGACTGCGCCGATATGGCTTCAATGCCGATGCAGACAGAATCTCGTACGAGTTCCTGTCGATGGTGGCCGAGAACTTCCGGCGTGACGGGAATCTCCGGGAAAAATACAACGTGGTCACGCGATCTTCCGAAGCCCATGTAGACCTTGGGTATCAGATGAACGTTGTTGGGTTCGGGTGGACGAACGCGGCGTTTCTGGAATTGCTGCATGGCTTGCCGAAGGACATCGAGGAGAGGTTGGAAAGCGAACAGCTGCGACCTTTGCCGGGGATCTCGAAATAGCGGAATCGTTGCCGAACGTTCTACCCAATCCCAGCCAAGGTGTGTGCCAGGCCCTCAGGCCCCGGATCGGGTGTGGCCCCGGACTGGCTAGCGACCCAGGTGCCGACGCGGTTGGCGGTTTCGTTGATTTGCGCGAGTGATGATCCGCGAAGATATCCGTGGACCAGGGTCGCGGTAAAGGCGTCGCCGGCGCCGACGGTATCGGCTACCTTCACTTTGAAACCGGGATGTTCATTGCGTTCGTCAGGGGAGATGAGGAAGCTGCCGCTACTGCCGCGGGTGACGCAGACCAGCTGGAGATCATGAGAAGACAATAGTCGCCGGGCCGATTCTTTCTCGCCGCTGTCCTCGTGTTTGAGCAAATGCATGATCCGGGGAAGTTCTTCGTGATTCAGTTTGACGATGGTTGCGAGCTTCACCGATTCCGCGAGGATTTGTGCGGAGTAGAAATTTTGGCGGAGGTTGACGTCGAAAATGCGGACTGCCTCAGGGCGCGTGGCTTGCAAGAAGCTGCGGATCGTTGACCGGCTTTGCGCGGAGCGTTGGGCCAACGATCCGAAGCAGACTGCGTCGGCTTCCCTGGCTAGCAGCTGCCAGGATGGGATCCACTCCAGAAAGTCCCAGGCGACCGGTTCTGAGATATCGAAGCGGGGCTGGCCGCTGGAGTCGATTTCGACCTTCACAGTTCCAGTTGGATGGGTGGGATCGCGCTGAACGAAGGTGTTGCTTAATCCGAGTTGGGCTAACTTTTTGAGGGCTTCGTTTCCGAGAGAGTCACGGCCGACGCGGCTGGCTGGAATTCCTGTATCTCCGAGCAAATTTGTGATGTAGGCAAAGTTGGCTGGGGCTCCGCCGAGTTGCTTGCCTGAGGGGAGGAGATCCCAGAGCAATTCGCCCAAGCCTACGATCGTGAGCTTTGCATTCGTCATCGGGACAAGTGGCGGTTCTGATCGTGCTGGAATTCGCGCCTAATTCTTGTATACAGTGAGCGTTGAGTTTGCAAGCTCCGGTGTTGAGGACGCGACGGGAAATTCAGGCATGAAGAAAATCAGGACTTGCTTGGCTGCAGGTTTGGTTGGCGCTGGCCTGGCTGTGCCGATTGCGGGCGCTCAGGCATCCTCTCAGGCCGTGGATGCGGAGGGTCATGCCTGGTGGCAGCATGCGGTGTTCTATGAGATCTATCCGCGGAGCTTCGCGGACAGCGACGGCGACGGCATCGGCGATCTGAAGGGGATTACGTCGAAGCTCGACTACCTTAAAAATCTGGGAGTGGATGCGATCTGGATCACGCCCTGCTATCCATCGCCGCAAGTGGACTTTGGCTACGACGTTGCCGATTACGAGAACATCGATCCCATGTATGGAACGCTGGCGGACTTCGATGAGTTGGTCAGCGAGGCTAGGAAGCGGGGGATCCGCATCATTCTCGACTTTGTCGTCAATCACACGTCGGACCAGCACAAGTGGTTTCTGGATTCGAAGTCATCGCGTAACGCCGCACACCGTGACTGGTATGTGTGGCGCGATGGAAAAGGGCCGGGGCAACCTCCGAACAACTGGGTCTCACTATTTGGAGGATCGGCGTGGAAGTTCGATCCGACGACGAATCAGTACTACTACCATTTTTTCTATGCGGAGCAGCCGGATTTGAACTGGCGCAATCCGGCAGTTAAGGACGCGATGTTCGACGTGATGCGCTGGTGGTGCAGGCGCGGCGTGGCGGGATTCCGGCTGGATGCGGTGGATACGCTGTTTGAAGACCCGAAGCTGCGGGACAATCCAATTCAACGGCCGGGCACGAACGCTTATGGGGATCCGATCGAGGACAACAAGAACAATACAAAATTGCCTGAAGTGCATGACGTTTTGCGTGGATTGCGCAAGGTAGCGGATGAAAGCAATGCAGTGTTGATTGGCGAGACCTGGACGGCGAACGTTGCCGAACTCAACCAGTATTATGGCGAAGGCAATAACGAACTGCACTTGCCAATGGATTTTCTTTTCGCCATGGTCAACAAGCTGTCGCCGGTGGAATTCCGCAAGCGGATTGCGGAGGTGGACTCGGCTTCAGGCTGGCCGACGTTTGTAATCAGTAACCATGACATTGTGCGCTCTTATGACCGCTACGGCGACGGCGAGCACAATGACCAGATCGCGAAGCTGATGGCAGCGCTGTATCTCACACTGCGCGGAACTCCGATCATGTATTACGGGGAAGAGATCGGAATGAAAACTACGCCGCCAACGCGCAAGGAGGACGTGAAGGACCCGATCGGGCGCACGGGATGGCCGCACGAGAAAGGCCGGGACGGAGAGCGTACTCCGATGCAATGGGACGGCAGCGATAACGCGGGCTTCTCGAAAGGGACGCCGTGGCTTCCAGTGCCGCCGACTTACAAGACGCACAATGTGGCGGATGAATCAAGGGATCCGAATTCAGTGCTGGAGTTCTATAAGAAGGTGCTCAAGCTGCGGCACACGAACCGGGCGCTGCTGGAGGGAAACTACACGGCACTGAATGAGAGTGATGCGAACGTGCTTTCCTACTTGCGCGTTTATAAGAGCCAGGGCGTGGTGGTGGCGTTAAATATGTCGAGCACAGAGCAGAGGTTGAAACTTGAGTTGAAGGGCAAGGGCTTCGCTTCGGCCACAAGTTTGCTCGCGACCGGGGAACCGAGAGTGCAAGGTGACATAGTGTCGATTGAGCCGTTTGGGGTTTTTATCGGCGAGCTTACGAAATAAGCTGGAGCTCAAGAGCTGGGTTCATTCTTTTACGTTTTCTCCCAGGATTTGGCGCGGGAGATGGCTTCATTCCAGCGCTGCCGCAGAGCGGCCACTTGAGAGCGTGGCAGGCTTGGCTCGAAGCGGTGTTCTTCGCGCGGCAAGTCAGAGATGGCCTGCACTTCCTTCCAGAGGCCTGCGCCAAGACCAGCCAGGAAGGCGGCGCCGAGCGCGGTGGTCTCCGTCATTGCGGGACGTACTACGGGCACGCCGAGAACGTCCGCCTGAAATTGCATGAGAGTGTTGTTGGCGGATGCGCCGCCGTCTACGCGCAACTCTTTGAGCGGAGTGTTGGTGTCGGTCTGGACTGCGTCCATCAGGTCGGCGACTTGGTACGCGATGCTTTCCAGGGCGGCGCGCGCGATGTGTCCTGCGTTGGTGCCGCGCGTTAGGCCGAAGATTGCGCCGCGGGCGTAGGAATCCCAGTGCGGAGCGCCGAGGCCGACGAAGGCGGGGACGAAGTAGACTCCGCCATTATTGGGGACAGAGTTGGCCAGAGGCTCCACCTCCGAAGATGTGCGAAGAATTCCTAGGCCGTCGCGCAGCCACTGGACTACGGCTCCGCCAACGAACACGCTGCCTTCGAGCGCGTAATCGGTTGTATCGCCGATTTTCCAGGCTACGGTGGTGAGCAGGCGATGCGTGGACGCGACGGCGCGAGTGCCGGTGCTCTGCAACATGAAGCAGCCGGTGCCGTAGGTATTCTTGGTGAGGCCGGGGCTGGTGCATCTTTGTCCAAAGAGAGCGGCTTGCTGATCGCCGGCGATTCCTGCGATGGGGATTCCGTTGAGGCCGGGGACAGACGTTACTTCTCCGTAGACTTCACTGGAAGGCCGGACTGCGGGCAACAACGACGCAGGGATTCGGAAGAGATCGAGAAGATCGTTATCCCACTGGCCGGAATGAAGATTGAGAAGCATAGTGCGGGAGGCGTTACTGGCGTCGGTGATGTGCACTTGGCCGCCCGTCAGCTTCCAGACTAGCCAGGTATCGACCGTACCGAATGCGAGGCGGCCTGCTTCGGCGAGCGGGCGGGCGTTTGGAACGTTGTCGAGAATCCAGGAGATTTTGCTGCCGGAAAAGTAGGCGTCGATCAAGAGGCCGGTGTGTTGCTGGATCAGAGTTTCATGGCCTTGCGCTTTGAGTTGCTCGCAAAACGCGGCGGTACGGCGATCTTGCCAGACGATGGCGTTGTGAATGGGCTTGCCGGTTGTGCGGTCCCAGACGATGGTGGTCTCGCGCTGGTTGGTGATGCCGATCGCTGCCACGTCGCTGGACTGTACTTTGCCTTTGGCTAAAGCTTCCAGGGCAACGGCGATTTGTGATGTCGCGATCTCTTCGGGATCGTGCTCGACCCATCCCGGCTGGGGAAAGATCTGTTTGAATTCGTGCTGGGCGACGGAGCGGACCGCTCCGTGATCGTCAAACAAGAGGGCCCGCGAACTGGTTGTGCCCTGATCGAGAGCGAGAATGTAACGCAAGAGGCCTCCTGTTTTCTGGCAATCTGCCCCTGACGTCGTCCTAGGACGATGGCTGAAACGCGCGCAGGAGTCGTCGAATGCCGAAATCGTAGACCGCTGCGCCGACCAGCCCGCCCAGCAGTGGAGCGACGACTGGCACCCACCATACGCGAGGGCCGTCGGTGAGGCCATTGTTCTTGAATCCTGCCATGGCCGTGAAAAGACGGGGACCGAAATCACGCGCGGGATTGATGGGATATCCGTGCATGCCGCCGAAGCTCATGCCGATGGTTACGACCACGAGGCCGATCATCAGCGGCGCAAGGTTGGCTCCGGGAGGGACATTGAGCTCGTCAGTGATGGCAAAGATCATGAGCAGGAGCAGAGCTGTGCCGATGACTTGATCGAGGAATCCGGCTTGCAGCAATGCCGGAAAGGTGGGGAACGTTGTAAACACGCCTGCGGTTTTTTCCAGTTGAGGGTCGACTTGGTGGAAGGCCGGCAGGTAGTTCCGGTAGACCAGGGCGGCGGCGAGGAACGATCCCGCGGTTTGTGCGATGGAATATGGCAGAACCTTGCGCCAGGGAAAACCGCGGAAGACGGCCAAGGTGAGGGTGACGGCCGGGTTGAGATGGCCGCCGGAAATCTTTCCAGAGATGTAGATTCCCATGGTCACTGCCAATCCCCAGCCCAGCGTGATGTTGGTGTAGCCGCCGTGTACTGTGGCGCCCGGAGTGGTCGGGGGAAACAGGACCACCATGGCGACTATACCCGTGCCGAAGAGCACCAGTACGAAAGTTCCGAGGAACTCGGCGATTAATTCGGCGATCAGGGTGGGTTTGTCGTTCATGCTGCTCCTGCGGACTTGGTGGTGGCTTTTCGACCGCGAGTAGTCTAGCAAGGATTTGGGGCTGGGAGTCGGTTTTCGGTTTCCACGGCGTTTGCTTCGCGGCTGGGCCCGAGATTCCGCCGGGCGGCGGGTTACCAAGACAATAAGAAAGCGGCGATGTTTTTCCTTGACAGGGAGGGTGTGCCCTGTAAGATAGAGAATATTTATTCATTAACATGAATAAATATTCATGATGAATAAAGCGTTGCGCCAGCGAGCGGTTTTAGAAGCGTTGCGGTTGGGGCCGGTAGCCAATCAGGAACAATTGCAGCGGGCGCTGCGCAAGCGCGGGTTCAAGGTGGGGCAGGCGACGCTGTCGCGGGACATTCACGACTTGAATCTGAGCAAGACGGCGGCTGGTTATACGTTACCTCAAGGGGAAAGTGGCGGCAGTGTGACGCTGCCTCCGGTGCAGCGATTGGTTAGGGAGTTTGTGTTGGACGTGCGTCCAGCGCAGAACCTGCTGGTGGTGAAAACGATTACAGGCAGTGCGCAGCCGGTGGCGGCGGCGCTGGATGAACAGGAATGGGAGGAAGTGGTGGGGACGATTGCTGGGGACGACGCGATCCTGATTGTGTGTCCCGACAAAGACGCTGCAAAGAAAGTTGCAGGGCGGATTGAGGAGATGCTGGGCTGATGCCGGCGACACTGAAAAGTGCGGTGCTTGGAGCGAGCGGCTATTCGGGGCTGGAACTGACGCGGATTCTCGAGCGTCATCCGCGGCTGGAGAGGCCTCTGCTGCTGCGGCGCGAAGGTAACGATGGTGCGACCGATTTGGCGCAAGTGTTTCCCGAGTTGTCCGGGAACGGAGGCTATCCGCTGCGGACGCTTTCATGGCCGGAACTGAAGCGCCAGGGCGTGCAGTTGCTTTTTCTGGCTACTCCGCATGAAGCGTCGAGGGCTCTGGTACCGGAGGCAATTGCGCAGGGATTGCGCGTGATTGACTTGAGTGGGGCGTGGCGGTTGAAGGAGGCGCAGCATCGGGGCATTTACTCGTTTCAGGATTTGGACGCGGTCACTGCAGCGGAACTTACGGCGAGCGCAGTCTATGGCTTGCCCGAGTTGAATGGTGACCGCATTGTAGCGGCTCAGTTGGTGGCGAATCCGGGGTGCTACGCGACTTCAGTGATTCTGGCGCTGGCGCCGCTGCTCAAGTCCGGATTGATTGACCGGGAGCGTGGAATTATTTCGGATTCGAAGTCGGGAGCGTCGGGAGCGGGCAAGGCGCCTACGTCGCGCACTCATTTCATTTCCGTGGCGGACAATCTGTCTGCTTACTCGGTGTTCAACCACCGGCATCTGGGAGAAATGGTGGAGCAGTTGGGGTTGGACGACGCAGAGCTGACCTTCACGCCACATTTGCTGCCGATTCCGCGCGGGATTCTGTCGACCATCTACGTGCACCTGAATCGGGCGATGAAGCCGGCGGAAGTGGAATCCTGCCTGCGGGATTTTTATTCCGGCAAACATTGGGTGCGGGTGTTTGCGACGCCGAAGCTGCCACAGTTGCAATTTTCGCTGCACACGAACTATTGCGATCTTGGATTTTGCCTAGCGGAGGATGGACGGCGTCTGGTGCTGGTTTCGTGCGTGGACAATCTGCTGAAAGGCGCGGCGGGGCAGGCTGTGCAGAACATGAATCTGATGTACGAGTGGGAAGAGCGGGAGGGTTTGCAGTGACGATAGTGGTGAAGATTGGCGGAGCGGCGATCGAGGATGCGCCGACGCTGCGGAAGTGTGCTCGGTCTATCGCGGAGCTGGCGCAGGATGGGCACCGCGTCGCCGTGGTTCACGGCGGCGGCAGCGCGCTGACCCGGATGCTCGACCGGATGGGAAAGAAGAGCGAGTTTGTGGACGGGTTGCGCGTCACCGACGCGGAGACGCGGGATACGGCGCTCATGGTGCTGGGCGGGATCATCAATAAGAAGCTGGTAGCGGCGATTCAGTCAGCGGGTATGCCGGCGATCGGATTCTGCGGCGGCGACGGAATGACGTTCCGCGCACGGAAGAAGTTTGTTCACGGCCGCGATTTGGGGTTTGTGGGCGAGATTTGTTTCGCGGAGCCGTGCTGGATTGAGGCTCTGTGGCAACAGGGAGGGATTCCGGTGCTGGCTTCTCTGGCTTTGGGCGCCGACGGCGAGTACTACAACGTGAACGCCGATGAAATGGCGGCATCGTGCGCCACGGCTTGCCATGCCAACACGCTGATTTTTCTCACTGATGTGGCTGGAGTCAAAGACGCTGCGGGCAGCGTGATGCCATGGCTAAGTACGAAGCAGGCTGCCGAACTGGCGGCCGATTCAATCATCAGCGGCGGCATGTTGCCCAAGCTGCAGGCCTGCGGGCAGGCGCTGAAACAGGGCGTGGGGCGGGTGAGAATTCTGCCGGCTACTGAGGCGGAGGTGCTGCCGCAGTTTTACCTGACCAAGCTGTCGTGCGGCACGGAGGTCACCCACTCATGAGTCAGTCAGCGGCTGCGCGTTACAAATATAAGACGCAAACGGCGGGTACGCAGATCCAGAATAAGGAGTCAAAGTTGAATAGTCACATACAAAGCAGAGTTTCGGCGGCTCCTGAGAGAGTCCCGCAGGTTTTTTGGTGTCCCGATCTGGTTTCGACTCGCGACCTTGGGCCCTCCGGCGTGGATGCGGTTTTGCATCTTGCTGGAATTATGAAGTCGCGTCCTGCGGATTTTCGGAGGGCGCTTACGGGGCGGCAGATGGTGATGTTCTTCGAGAAGCCGTCTCTGCGCACCCGACTGACGTTCGAGGCCGGAATGGTGAGCCTGGGTGGAACAGCGATGTTCGTCGACCAGACTCACGAGAGACTCGATGCCCGCGAAAAATTGAGCGACGTGGCGCACAACCTGGAGCGCTGGGTGGACCTGATAGTGCTGCGCACCTACTCTCAGCAGACGATTGAGGGTATGGCGGAGCACGCCGGAGTTCCGGTGATTAACGCGCTCAGCGATGTGGAACATCCCTGCCAGGCGCTGGCTGATTATCTGACGTTGCTGGAGCGGTTCGGAGATGTGAAGGACCACTGCTTGGCATACGTCGGTGACGGCAACAATGTGGCGCACTCGTTGCTGCTGACTTGCGCTTGTTTGGGATCGTCGATCCGCGTGGCGACTCCGGCGGGATATACGCCTAATCCGCAGATTGTTGCTGCTGCGCACGAGATTGCGGAGGAGACGGGCGCCGAAATTCAATTGCTGACCGATCCACACGAGGCCGTTGCTGGCGCCGACGCGGTTTATACCGATGCGTGGACGAGCATGGGACAAGAGCGGGAAGAAGGCAAGCGGGCGCAAGTTTTTCCGCCGTATCAAGTGAATGCGGAACTCATGGCGGAAGCCGCGCCCCATGCGGTGTTCATGCACTGCCTGCCGGCGCACCGCGGGTTGGAAGTTACCGACGCGGTCATTGATTCGCCGCAGTCTGTAGTTTTCGAGCAGGCGGAGAACCGCCTGCATGTTCAGAAAGCAATTATTTATTTACTGCTGGGCGGCGGCGATCGTCTGCCCGCAAGGAGTGCTCATGCCTGAAAAAGTTGTGCTTGCATACTCCGGAGGACTTGATACCTCCATCATTATTCCGTGGCTCAAAGAACATTATTCATACAACGTTGTCGCGATGGTCGGCGATGTTGGCCAGGGCGATGACATCGAAGCCGTGGTTGAAAAGGCTTATGCCACCGGCGCTAGCAAAGTAATCGTGGAGGATCTCCGCGAGGAGTTCCTGACGGGATACGTTTTTCCGGCGCTGCGCGCTGGGGCGGTCTACGAACATAAGTATTTGCTGGGTACCTCGCTGGCGCGTCCGGTGATCGCGAAGCATCAAGTCGAAGTTGCGCTGCGTGAGGGAGCGACGGCGGTGGCGCATGGCTGCACCGGGAAGGGGAACGATCAGGTCCGCTTTGAATTGACTTACCAGGCGCTCGCGCCCGAGTTGAAAGTGATTGCGCCGTGGCGGGAGTGGTCGCTGAAATCGCGTGAAGACTGTCTGGATTACGCGGAGCAGCACGGTATCCCGGTGGCGGCGAGTCGCGAGAAAATCCATAGCCGTGACCGCAATTTGTGGCACCTGAGTCACGAAGGCGGAGAGCTGGAAGATGCGGGGAATGCGCCCCTGGCGACAACATGGCAGATGACGCGGTCGCCGCAAGAGGCTCCGGACACGGACGAGCAGGTGACGATTGGATTCGAGAAGGGGAATCCCGTAGCGGTTGGCGGGATGAAGCTTGATCCAGTATCGCTGGTGGAGTTGCTGAACGAAATTGGTGCGCGTAACGCCATTGGTCGAGTGGATTTGGTGGAGAACCGATTCGTGGGGATCAAGTCACGCGGGTGTTACGAAACGCCGGGCGGGACTTTGCTGATCGCGGCGCATCGCGAACTGGAGGCGCTGTGCCTGGAACGTGAGGTTGCGCACTTCAAGCAGCATGTGGGGCTGAAGTACGCAGAGCTGGTTTACTTCGGCTTGTGGTTCACGCCGCTGCGCGAGGCGCTGGATGCGTTTGTCGCCAGCACGCAGATAGAGGTGACGGGCAGCGTGACCCTGTCTTTGTATAAGGGGAATGTTTCGGTGGTGAGCCGTCAATCGGAGCACTCGCTCTATCGCACCGATCTTTCTTCGTTCACCATGGGCGATAGTTACGACCAGAAAGATGCGGCGGGATTTATCCGCATTCTCGGGCTGCCCTCGAGGGTGCGGGCGCGCAGTCGCGTGGAGGTTGCGCGATGAAGATGTGGTCGGGGCGGTTCCGGCAGCCGCTGGACCCACAATTCGAACGCTGGCAGCGGTCGTTTGACTTCGATCGACGGCTGCTGAGTTATGAACTGGCGGCGAGCGGGGCGCATGCTCGCGCTCTGAAGAACGCCGGTGTTCTTTCCCCGGACGAACTCATCAGCATTCTAGAAGGACTCCAGCAGATTGGGGAGATGGCAGCCTCTTCTACCGCCTTTGTAGAGGACGAAGAAGCCGAGGATGTGCACCATTTTGTTGAGAAACAACTTGTGGCGCGGATTGGCGAGGTGGGATACAAGTTGCACAGCGGACGCAGCCGCAATGAGCAGATTGCCACCGACCTGCGTCTTTATGTGCGGGCGGTGATCGATGAGTTGCGGAACGAACTGGCCGAGGTGAGCGCGGCTTTCACTGATCGCGCCGAGCAAGCCGGCAGTGCCGCTATGCCCGCTTACACCCATTTGCAGCATGCTGAGCCGGTGTTGGTGGCGCATTGGCTGCTGGCTTACGTCGAAATGTTTTTGCGGGATGCAGACCGGCTTGCCGATTGCCGTAAGCGCTTGAACGTGTGTCCGTTGGGATCGGGCGCAGTGACGGGCGCTACTCTGCAGCTCGATCGAGTATTCATGGCGGAAGATCTCGATTTCACTGGTCCGACGGCGAACAGCATCGACGCCACCAGCGATCGCGATTTCGTGCTGGAGTTCGTCAACTCGCTTTCGCTCCTGGCACTGCATTTGAGCCGGTGGGCGGAGGAAATGGTTCTGTTCTCTTCGCAGGAGTTTGGATTTGTCCAGTTGCCTGAGGCTTATTCCACGGGCAGCAGCGCCATGCCGCAGAAGAAGAATCCTGATCTTCTGGAACTGGTGCGGGGCAAGACTGGGCGCGTCATCGGAAGTGCAACTGCGCTGATGATTACTCTGAAAGGCCTGCCTCTGGCTTACAACAAGGACCTCCAGGAAACGCAGGAGCCACTGTTCGATGCCGCTGGCATCGCGCTTGGGTTGTTGCCGCTGGTCGCCGGATGGATGAAGGCGGTGGAGTTCGATTACCAGCGCATGAACGAGGTGGCGCAGTCGGGATTTATGAATGCATGGGCGGCGGCAACTTATCTGGTGAATCGCGGAGTTCCTTCGCGGCTGGCGCATGAGCAGGTTGGCAAGGTAGTGAGGCTGTGCCTGGAAAAAGAGTGTGAGCTTCAGGATCTGGCGCTGGACGAGTTGCGCGCTCTGAATCCGGTATTCGACGAGAGTTTTTTCGACTGCTTGAAGCTGGCTTCCGTGTTGGCGATCCACGATGTTGTGGGCGGGACCGCGCCAGCTCGAGTGCGGCAGGGGATTGTGGCGGCTAAGAAGAAAATCGAGTCTCTACGCGAGGAGGTTCATGCGCACGCGTAAAGCCATTTTGCCGGATGCGAAGCACATCTACGATCTGATCGCCAGCTATTCGGGCGACGGCACTTTGCTGCCGCGCACGCTGGCGGAGATTTGCGAGAATGTACGGGACTTTGTGGTGCTCGAAAACGAAGGCCGCATTATTGGATGCGGCGCGCTGCATCTTTACGGCACGCACCTAGCGGAGATTCGCTCGATCACGGTGGGGCCGCGTGCGCAGGGTCACGGCGGCGGCAGCCGGCTGATGAAGGCGTTGCTGGCCGAGGCGAAGCGGCATCGGGTGGATTGCATCTGCCTGTTCACGCGGGCTCCCGATTTTTTTTCGCGCCAGGGATTTGAGATGGCGCGGCGAGAAGATCTGCCCGACAAGATTTACAAGGATTGCCATGTTTGTCCCAGGTTTCACAACTGCGACGAGGTTGCCATGGTGCGCGGCAAGCTGCCTACGTTCGCGATCCTCCCGGAGCCGGCGAACTGGCTGGTGAAGCTGCAGGGCGTCACGGCTTGAGCGGGAAAATCTGAGCCTTACGCCGACAGAGAAAATCTACTTTCATCCACCCGCATCGTTAAAAAGGGAGTCTTTTCGCTGTCTGCCAGTCTGCGATGCTATCATGCAAAAACGATAAGGTAGCTGAATTCTGGGCAAAGGACAATTCAACATGGCCATCGTCACGCCGGGCAGTTCCACCACCGCAACCGCGCCTGAGGGTTCTTCTTCCTACGCGGCGCCACTCGCGATAGTGACCACGCTGTTCTTCATGTGGGGCTTCCTCACCTGCCTGAATGACATTCTTGTCCCGCACTTGAAACCAATTTTCGACTTAAATTACGCCCGCATCATGCTCATTCAGTCCGCCTTCTTTGGAGCATATTTTCTATTCTCCATACCTTCAGCCAAAATCATTGACTGGATTGGATATCAGCGCTCGATGGTGGTGGGACTGCTCACCATGGGATTAGGCGCTTTCCTGTTTGTGCCCGCCGCCAGCGTCCCGTCGTACGGGCTGTTCCTAGCGGCACTGATTGTCCTGGCCGCGGGCATCACCTGCCTACAGGTGGCGGCCAATCCGTACGTGACAGTGCTGGGCAGACCCGAGACGGCGTCGAGCCGCCTGAACCTCACGCAGGCATTCAATTCCCTGGGAACGTTTCTGGCTCCTTTTTTTGGCGCTGTCCTGATTCTGAGCGCAGCGCCGAAGAACATGGAAGAGATACGGGCGCTGGCGCCCGATGCCCTGCAAGCTTACCGCCTGCACGAGGCAGCCACTGTCAAGACGCCGTACATCGGCTTGGGCATTGCACTGGTGCTGCTGGCGATCGCCATCGGCAGTTTCAAGCTGCCGAAAATCCCACACGCTCAGCACCAGATTGGAGAAAAGGTGAACGACTCCATCTGGAGGCACCCGAACTTGATCTTTGGCGCGATTGCTATCTTCGTGTACGTCGGCGCCGAGGTTTCCATTGGGAGTTTTCTGGTGAACTACTTCACGCAGGCAGATATCGGCGGTCTGACTGAAAAGTTGGCGGCTAGTTTCGTGTCGTTCTACTGGGGCGGAGCGATGCTAGGACGATTCATCGGGTCGAATTTCCTGGGAGGCGCGAAGGCTAAATACATGGGCCTGGTTACAGCCATCAGCGTCGCGTTAATCCTGCTCTCCTATCCAATTGAATCCCACATGCCGCCTGGGTATCAGCCGGGAGTGCCGAATCTAACCTGGCTTGCGTGGCTGGTGGTTGCAGGGCGTCCGCTGTTCACCCTGGTTGCGGTCACTGCGGCCACGATCGCCTTGGTGGCGACACTACGCGGAGGCAAGGCCACTGCAAATACGGGAGTATTGCTGGGAATCTGCGCCATCTCCACGAGTGCACTCGTAGCAATCTCGATGCTCACCAACGGGCATCTTGCTATGTGGAGCATCATCCTGGTGGGGTTCTTTAATTCCATCATGTTCCCCAGTATTTTCACGCTTGGTGTGGCGGAGCTCGGTCCCCTTACAGGAGACGGCTCAGGGATCATGATAATGGCGATTGTTGGCGGGGCGATTATTCCGTTAGCGCAGGGCGCGATTGCCGACAAAATCGGAATTCATCACGCCTTCTTCCTGCCGGTCATTTGCTATCTCTACATCCTGTTCTTCGCGTTAAGCGGTTCGAAGCCTAACAGCGAACGTTACGCCAGGACATAGTCATGCAAAACGCACTACACCTGTACCGTTTACACCTGTACTGAGATCAGCTCCGGGGTGCAGCGGGAATTCTGGATGGATTTGACCGCGTCTTCGGCGGTGAAGCGGCCCATGGCCAGCGCCAGTTTGCGGTTGGTGGTGGTCTGGATGGGAGTGCGGTCAATGCGCTGGACGTACTCCGGAGCGCGGGTACCGCTGCGGTTCACCTTCACAAGAAACTTTGTATTCTTCACGGTGATCATTGTTCCCTCCAGGGTCGTGTGATAAATATTCAGATGGCAAAAAACCGGGCGGGGCTGACACGAGAGCCCCCACACCTTAGCAGTGTCATTCTTGCGATTACTCTTTCAGGAGCGCTGTGGAAAAACTTGAGACTGGGCTGACTTGCTGCCAAGAACGTCAAAGAGTAAGAAGAGATATTTCCCTCGGCTATAATACTAGGCTCAATTGATGCTGCTGTCAACCTGCAACGGGTTGCATACTCTGCTGGAGTGGGTGTTCACGTGGGTATCCGCGGAAATCATTTTGTGGCCAGATTTCATTGCTGCAAAATCTGGCCAGGTTGCGGATGAACCTGGTGGTCTTTGGTTTCGTCGGCATTCCAGCCACCGCCGAGCGCTTTCACTAGATAGACGGAGCTGACCATTTGCTGGCCGAGCAGTTGAGTTTCCAGTCGTTCGCTGGTTAGCAGAGTAGTCTGCGCGGTAATTACGTCGAGATAGCTGGTGACGCCGCCGATGTAACGATTGTTGGCGATTTCCAGCGCGCGGCGCGCATCTTCGACGGCCGCGCCCTGCGTGGCGAGTGCCTGCGAAAGCGTGCTCAGATTGCTAATGCCGTCTTCGACCTCTTGAAATGCGGTGAGCACTGACTGGCGGTAGTTGGCAACGGACTGGTCGTAGGCAGCGCGCGCGGCGGCCAGATTGGCGCGGTTGCGTCCGCCTTCGAAGATGGGTTGCAAGGCGTCCGCACCCAGCGACCACACGAAGCTTGGTGTGCTGAAGAGTGAGGCGATGTCCTTGCTCTGCAACCCGCCTGAGCCGCTTAGCGTGATGTGTGGATAGAAAGCCGTGCGCGCAATGCCAACCTGCGCGTTCTGGTACGCCATGAGGCGTTCGGCGGTGGCGATGTCGGGCCGGCGCTCCAACACGTCGGAAGGAACTCCAAGCGGGACCGGCGGCGGCGTGGCTTGCAGCGGCGCGGTGTGCACGCTAAGGCTGGAGGCCGGCTGGCCTACGAGCACGGCGATCGCGTGCTCATGCTGCGCGCGCGTCTGCTGCACCAGTGCAAGCTGCGAGACTGTTGAGTCGAGCAGTGCGGCCTGTTGCGCGACCTCCAGCCCGCTGGCGATTCCACCCTCGTGACGGTTGTTCAGCAGATCGAGTCCCTTACGCTGGTAGCCCACCGATTCCTGGACCACGCCCAACTCGGCGTCGAGTTCGCGCAGCGTGAAGTAGTCGGCGGCGAGTTCGGCGGTCAGGACTAACTGCACGTTCTGAAGATCGGCAGCTGTTGATTGTAAGGACGCGTTGGCGGCTTCGACGTTGCGCCGTACGCGTCCGAAGAGATCGGCCTCATAGCTGAGCGAAAACGGTACGGTGTAGACGCTTTGGGTATAAGGTTGAACCGGCTGCACCACGCCGTTCAGAGGGCGATTGCCCGAGCCGCGCTCGCGCACTGCGCTGGGGTCCGCCGAAAGTTGCGGAAAGATATCGGCAGTGGCCACGCGCGCTAACGAGCGCGCCTGAGAGAGACGATCGCGCGCCGCTTCCAGAGACTGGTTCGCCTTGAGCAATTGTTGTTCGTAGGCATCGAGGGTGGGGTCGTTGAATACTTGCCACCACGCGCCTTTCGGGATGGAGTCCTTGGGCGCTGCCTGCTGCCAAGGTGGTTGCGTCTTCCAAGCATCCGGCGCGGGAACTGGAGGGGCCGGCCGGCTGTAACGCGGACCGACGGTGCATCCGGCTGCAAGAGTGAGCAGCGCGAGAGCGGCTGGGAGTACGGCTCGCTTCACAAGCCACTGCCTTTCTGCCGCGAAGGTTGGGCTGGCTGCTGTTTCGGCGGCGGCTGCGCGACGTTTACCTGTTGGCCGTCTTCGAGCGAGTCTGCGGGATTCACAACGACCTGATCCGTGGGCGAGACGCCGCCGAGGACCTCCAAGGTCGCGCCGTAGTCGCGCCCAATGTTGATGGGCCGCAACTGTACTTTGCCTCCGGGGCCGATGACGGCGACCTGCGGTCCTTCGGCGCGGAACAGCATTGCGTTCACCGGGATCGTGACCTTGTTCACGCCATTGCCCACGGCGAAGTGGACTTCACCGAGCGAGCCGGGCAAGAGCCGCCCGTCCTTGTTGGGTACGTCGACCTCGGTCAAGAGAGTGCGAGTAGCGGGATCAATGGATTCCGCCGTCCGAGCTACTGTCCCGAAAAACTTCTGGCCCGGGAATTCTTGTAACTTGATGGCCGTCTTGGCGCCAACCTTGATAAAGGGTGCGTAGGCCTGTGGGACGCTGGTATAAACCCGCAGTGGGTCGACGCGTGCGAGGTCAAACAGCTCGCGGCCGGCGGCCCCGGCTCCGGCATTGATGAGCGCGCCAGGATCGACATTGCGGCGGGTAAGCACACCGGCGAACGGTGCGTAGACATCCTTGAAACCCTCGAGTTGTTCGAGGCGGCGGACGTTGGCATCGGCGGCGGCCAGGTTGGCCTGGCTCTGCTTGTACGCGCTGACATACTGGTCAGCCTCCTGGGCGGAGACGGAATCGGTCTTGCGCAGATTCTCCCAGCGGTCGGCGCTGATTTTGGCCAGCTCCAGTTGCGCGACGGTTTGCTGGCGCGCGGCGCGGGCCTGGTTTAATTCCTGATCGACCTCGGGGGTATCGATCTTCGCCAGCAACTCGCCTTTGGAGATCCGGCTGCCGATGTCTTTGTACCAGCGCACAAGATATCCGCTGGTGCGGGCGTAAATTGGAGATTCTTCGTAAGCTTGCAGTGAGCCGGGCAGGACGAGGTCCTCATCGGGCTTTTCCGACTGTGGATAAACTACTGCGACTGTAGGCACAGTCTCACGTTCGGTCTCTTTGGCGAGCGCGCGTTCGTGGGTCACATGGTCCCACAGGGTGAGACCTCCCGCGATCAGGAGAACCAGCAGCAATACACCGACGATGGTCAAAGCCTTCCGCGGAGACGCGGGCGGAACCTCAGGCGGCTGCTCGATTCCGACGTGCTGCTGCCGCGTTAGCTTGGATTCATTTTCTACGCTCATGCTCGACTCCACTTTCCGGCGAAAACCTCGTCCTGCCAATTCTGCTTACGCTTGCTTCTGGCGTGCACGCCGAGCTTCCCGGCGGCTATGGAATATAGCGAATACACTGGGCACAAAGAACAGGGTGGCGATCGTGGCAAACAGGAGTCCACCGATGACGGCGCGGCCCAGCGGTGCATTTTGCTCGCCGCCCTCGCCAAAGCCCAGCGCCATGGGCACCATGCCGATGATCATCGCGAGCGCAGTCATCAGCACGGGCCGCATGCGAGTGTATCCGGCAGCGACCGCAGCCTGCACGGCAGGGATGCCTTCGTCTAACTGCTCACGCGCGAAGCTCACCATCAAAATGGAATTGGCCGTGGCCACGCCCATGCACATGACCGCGCCCGTAAGCGAGGGCACATTCAGGGTGGTGCGAGTCAGCAACAGGAACCAGCAGATTCCGGCCAGCGCCCCCGGCAATGCGGCGATGATGATGAATGGATCGAGCCACGACTGGAAGTTGATCACGATCAGCAGATAGACGAGCAGAATGGCTCCGGCCAGTCCCAGACCTAATCCGATGAACGAAGAGCGCATGGTGGCCACCTGCCCACGAACCACCAACTGCGTGCCGCGCGGCAATTTGCCGTCGAACGTTTTGAGCACTTTGTCAGTGTCAGCGGCGACCGCGCCTAGATCGCGGTCCTGGGTGGCGGCGTAAACGTCGATCACCGGTTGCACGTTGTAGTGGTTCACCGTAGCCGACCGGGCCGCGGGATACATCTGGACGAGGTTGCTGAGCAACTGCGGGCCTTGCTGCGAGTCTACCGGGATGGCCATCAGGTCCTGCATGCTCGTCATGCGGTATTGCGGCGCCTGCACCGCCACCTGGTACGTGACAGCGTTGCGCGGATTGAGCCAGAAATTAGGCGCCGTCTGGAAGCTGCCACTGAGGGAAACCAGCACGCTCTGCGCCACATCGCGCGTGGTGAGCCCAACCTGGGTAACGCGGGTGCGATCAATGTCGAGGTGCAACGTGGGCGACGATAGCAACTGCTGTACGTGCACATCGGCGGCGCCGGGAATGTGCCGCATTTTGTTGGCGATCTGTTGCGCGATGAGATAACTGCTGCCCATGTCCGTGCCCACAACCTGCACATCGATGGGCGCCGGCAGGCCGAAGTTCAGTATCTGCGTGACGATGTCGGCAGGTTGGAAGAAGAACTCAACGCTCGGAAAACGACGGGGCAATACCTCGCGCAGATGCTGGATAAGACCGGCGGTGGGGTGATGATGCTCGGGGTCGAGCGCGATCAGTATCTCGGCATCGCTGGTGCCAATAGTTCCGCTGGAGCTATAGGACTGATTGATGCCGGAGTTGGGCAGGCCGATGTTGTCGAGAACCGTCTGCAGTTCACCCTGCGGAATTTCCTGGTGAAGCGCGGCTTCGATTTCGTCGCAAAGCCGTGCCGTCTCTTCCACGCGCAGGCCGGGACGGGCGCGCACATGCAGGCGCAGAAGGCCGGCGTCGACTTGCGGGAAGAAGTCCTGTCCCAGGAAGACGAACAGCCCTAGTGACAGCAGGCAAAAAACGAGGAAGCAGGACACGAAGATGCTGCGATGCTCGAGGGTGGTTTCGAGCAGTTGTTCGTAGCTCCGCCGGAAGTCTTCAAACTTGCGCTCGAACCCGCGTTGGAAGCGTCCCAGAAACGACCGGGGCGCTTCGGCGCGATGCTCGTGGCCGCGCATGATGAACATGACCAGCGTGGGGATGAGGGTCCGCGAGAGCAGATAGCTGGCCAGCATGGCGAAGCTGACGGCTTCCGCAAGAGGCACGAAGAGGAATTTTGCCACGCCCGCGAGGAAGAACATGGGCACGAACACAATGCAGATACTTAGTGTGGAAACGAAGGCAGGGACGGCGATCTGCTGAGCGCCGTCGAGGATGGCCTGCTTCATCTCCTTCCCCATGGCGAGGTTGCGCTCGATGTTTTCGATTTCGACAGTTGCGTCATCCACCAGGATGCCGACGGCGAGCGCCAGTCCTCCCAGGGTCATGATGTTAATGGTTTCGCCGAGCGCGCCCAGCATGATGATGGAAACGAAAATGGAGAGCGGGATGGATATGGATATCACGATGGTGGGACGCCAATCGCCGAGGAAAATCAGGATCATGACCGCGGTCAGAAGTGCGGCGATCGCTGCCTCGCGCACCACGCCATAGATCGATGCCCGCACAAACAGAGACTGGTCGAACAGGGGCGTGATTTTCAGTTCCGGCGGCAGTGCTTGTGCCGCTTTGGCGACGATGTCTTTGACGTCAGCGACAATCTTCAGAGTGGAAGCGTTTCCGTTTTTATAGATCGACATCAGCGCGCCGCGGTTACCATCCTGTCGGACAATGTTGGTCTGCGGCGCGAAGCCATCGCGGATGTGAGCGACGTCGCGCATGTAAAGCGTGGAGCCATTGGAGGTCTTTACCGGCAGGTCGTTCAAGTCCGCGATGGTCTGCGGCGATCCGTTCATCTCGACGTTGTATTCCAAAGAAGCGAACTTGACCGTGCCGGTGGGCAGGATTACGTTTTGCGCATTGACGGCGTTGACGATGTCAATCGGCGCGAGTCCGTAGGCCTGGAGCTTTGGCAAATCCAAGTCCACCTGAATCTGGCGAATCTTGCCGCCGTAAGGATACGGCGTGGCGGCTCCCGGCACCGTGGCCAGAAAGTTACGCAAAAAATTCTGGCCCAAGTCGAAGAGTTGCTGCTCGGGCAAGGTCTTGCTGCTCAGTCCAAGTTGGATAATGGGCGTGGTAGAGGCGCTATAGGAGATGATCAGTGGTGGCGTAGTGCCGGGCGGCAGCCCGCGCACCGCGGTCTGAGAGATGGCGGTAATTTGGGCAATCGCTCCCTGTATGTTTGTGCCCGGACGGAAGAACACTTTGATGATGCCGAGGCCGTTTACCGACTGCGACTCCATGTGCTCGATGTCGTTGACCGTGGTGGTGATGCCGCGTTCGGAGTTGGCCACGATGCGGTCGGCCATGTCTTGCGGGGACAAGCCGGAATAAAACCAAACCACCGAAACCACTGGGATGTCGATATTGGGGAAGATGTCGGTCGGGGTGCGCAGGATCGTAATGGGCGTCAGAAGAAGGATGACGAGCGCCATCACAACGAAGGTGTAGGGACGCCGCAGCGCTAATGCAACAATCCACATCGGTTAAGCACCATTTCGGAGTTCTGACGAAAGAATGCGGGTTGCACTGCGCGCAGGCGAAGAGAACCAGCGAACCTAGCGGCTTAGATTCGATACTATGCGTATTGGATTCTAAAGCCCGTCGTTGATTATATGGTAGGGTAAGGTTATGCGCCAGAAATCTTCGGCTCAGGGTAAAGGCATGGGAGGGCGCGCCAAGCGCTCTCCGGGCCGCCCGCGCAGCGAACAGGCCCGCGTGGCCATCCTGCGCAGCGCGTTGAAGCTTCTAGGTGAGAACGGCTTCTCCGATCTGACCATTGAAGCTGTGGCAGCGCATGCTGGTGTCGGCAAGGCAACTGTCTACCGCTGGTGGCCCAATAAAGCCGCACTGATCGCGGATGCGTTCGCCAGCAGCACTACCCGCAAACTTCACTTTCCCGATACCGGCTCGGTCCGTACCGACATGAGCCAACAGATGCGGCAAGTCATCAAAGTATTTCGCAGCCGGCGGGGGCGCATTCTTGCTGCCATTCTGGCCGCCGGGCAGAGTGACAGGGGGGTCATCACCGCTTTCCGCGAGCGCTTCATGAGGCCGCGTCGCCAGGAAGCTTATGCCACACTCCGCCGCGGAATCGCACGCGGCGAGCTGCGCAAAAGTGTGGACATGGACCTGCTGCTTGATTCACTCTATGGGCCCATTTACATGCGATTCCTCATCCGGCATGACAAATTGACACCTGACTTCGTCGACCATCTTTGCGAAATGGTTCTGGGTGGGGCCCGGCCTTCATGAAAGTTGCGCGCTTATTTTATTGCGGTATCCATCGCGCGTGAGATGTGAAAAGGCCGTAGACGACGCAGATCTGGTAAGCGACAAAGAGACCGAAGCCAAGACTGAGCAACCCCGACGCCAGCGCCAATTGACGGGAGAACTTCTGGCGGGACTTTACCACCATCCGGAACGCGGAGGCCAGGCTCATGGTAATCAGCATCATGCCCGCAATGGTGCCCACGCCGAAGATCAGCAGATAGGCAATGGCCCAATGAACGTTTCGGATGGTTGCCAGGACCAGCAAGGCCACCGCCGCGGAACCGGCAAGTCCGTGCACCACGCCGATCACAAATGGCCGAAGATATTGATAAAGAGCACTGGTACCAACTACACGGTCCGTCCACGCCTGCGTCATCTCGTCAGGCGCGTGAGAATGGGTGTGCATATGAGTGAAATCACCATGACTGTGGGTATGGGAGTGGACGACGCTCTCATCATCGTGAGTATGGGTCGCGTCGACCGGCATTGAGCGCAGAAATCCGGCCACATTCCATACGCCCAGAATCATCAGCATGACCGCGACAGAAAACTCCATGCTGAGTCCGAGCCGCACTGGAATTACGAGATTGAAGAGAATGATTCCCACCCCGACAACGAAGATGGTAAGAGTGTGGCCGAGTCCCCAAAAGGCTCCGATCAGCGCAGCCCGCATTCCACTACGCTGATTGCTGACGATGGTCGTGACCGCGATGACGTGGTCGGGATCCGTGGCGTGGCGCATCCCCAGGAAGAATCCCACAGCGAGGATGGAGAGTAAGCCAATCATTGCTTCCCGGGAGAAGTCTTATCGAAAACCATCTGTTAGACCAAATCATGTTAGCCCAATTGCCGGCGATCTGACGAATCGGCGGCTAAGATCAGGTGCGATGGTTGCTACTCGGGGAGTTTGCGGCTGCCTTTAGTCTGAAACTCGGCCCGTTCGGAACAGGCGGCCGGGGTTAAGGCGCGAGGAAGTATAGCACCGTCAACCTGCGCGGCGGACGATCGGGTGACTGACTATTCCCGCCTACATTAACGTTTTTGTGTTACTTTCCTTGATGGAAAACAGGTGCGGCAGCGACCCGCCCGTTGGCTAAACAGAGAGAGAACCGGAACACGCTAAGGGAGAATTATGAACTTGCACGGACGCTCACTCCGAATCACCCTGCAGCTCGGTGTTGCGATCCTCGGTCTTGCGCTGTTGCCGGCTTCGGCACAATCCTGGATGAATACCAGCCTTTCTCCGGACGAACGGGCGGCTCTGGTGCTTAAGGAGATGACGCTCGATGAAAAGATCACCCTTCTGCACGGCACCGGAATGAAGGGTTTGAGTCCGATGAGCCCGCTGGCCGGGGGATCCAACGGTGGGGCGGGATACGTTGTGGGTATTCCACGATTGGGGATTCCTGCGATCCAGATGTCGGACGCGGCTTACGGTGTACGCAGCAGCGGAGAGAATGGCCGCTACTCCACGGCTTTGCCAGCCGATCTTGCCGGGGCCGCAAGTTGGGACCCGGATGCTGCCTACGAATACGGCGCACTAATCGCCCGCGAGTTGCGAGCCCAGGGCTACAACATGACGTTGGGCGGAGGCATGAATCTGACCCGCGAACCGCGCAATGGTCGCACGTTCGAATACATGGGCGAAGATCCCATCCTGGCGGGGAAGATGGTCGGCCAGGTCATGCGGGGAGAGCAGGCGGAGCACGTAATGGGCGACATCAAGCACTACGCCCTGAACGATCAGGAGAGTGGGCGCAACGCAGTGAACGTCAATATCGATAAGCGCTCGATGAGAGAAAGCGACCTGCTGGCCTTCGAAATCGGCGTGCGCGAGTCCAACCCTGCTGCGGTGATGTGCTCCTACAACCGCGTGAATGGTGACTTTGCGTGTGAAAACAAGTATCTGCTGACCGATGTGTTGAAGAAGGATTGGAATTTCAAGGGCTTTATCGTGTCGGACTGGCAAGCGACCCATAGCGCCGCAAAGGCCTCTGCAGCCGGGTTGGACCATGAGGAGCCGGGCGAAATTTTCTACGGCGACACCATGAAGAAAGCGGTGGAGTCCGGCAAGGTTCCCATGGCTGAATTGGACGACCATGTGCGCCGCATCTTGCGGTCGATGATTGCCAGCGGGGTGGTCGATGACCCTCCGCAAAAAAGTGTGGTCGACGTGATGGGAGGGCTTGAGATCGCGCAGAAGATTGAGGAGCAAAGTATTGTCCTGCTCAAGAATGAAGGCGCTCAACTTCCGCTCGACGCGTCCAAGGTTGCCAGCATTGCTGTTATCGGCGCACACTCCGATGTTGGGATGATCTCGGGCGGAGGTTCAGCACAGGTTGATCCGCCGGGAGGAAACGCGATTATGCCGCCCGGGCAGGGCAGAACTTTCTGGCAGGCCCACATCTGGTTTCCAACTTCACCGCTGAGGGCGATTCGGGCCCAGGCGCCCCATGCGAAGGTTCAGTACGATCCTGGCACAGACCCTGCTGCCGCCGCGGCTGTGGCGAAGAATGCTGATGTGGCGATTCTGTTCGCCTACCAATGGGAGAGCGAGGGCATGGATCTCGACAACCTGTCGCTTCCCGAGCATCAAGATGATTTGATTGCCAAGGTTGCGGCTGCGAATCCGCACACGGTTGTCGTGCTTGAAACCGGTACAGCTGTCACCATGCCGTGGGCCGACCAGGTGAGCGGCATTGTTGAAGCGTGGTATGGCGGCAGCCGGGGCGCCCAGGCGCTCGCCCGCGTGCTCTTTGGTGAGGTAAACCCGAGCGCAAAACTGCCGATGACCTTTCCGAAGAGTGAAGCGGATCTGCCGCATCTCAAGATCGTTAAGCCGCCCCGCGAGTCCACGACTGGGGGTGAGCCCGATGCCTGGAAGAAAATCGCGGCTGGTCTACCGCCATTCCAGACGACTTATGATGAAGGCCTGAAGGTGGGGTACAAATGGTACGACGCCGAACACAAGCAGGTTTTGTTTCCCTTCGGCTACGGCCTCTCGTACACGACATACAGTTATTCCGATCTCACAGTGACGCCGGGAAAGAATGTTCGTGTGAGTTTTAAAGTGACGAACACCGGCAGTCGAGCCGGGGCTGAGGTTGCAGAGGTCTACGCCGCGCTGCCAGAAAGCGCCGGCGAACCACCAAAGCGCCTGGTGGGCTGGAGCAAGGTCAAGCTGAATGGGGGAGAGAGCAAAGACGTGACAGTCGAGGTTGACCCGGAATTTCTATCCATCTTCAACGTGGAGAAGGATGCCTGGCAGTTGGTCCCCGGAAGCTATACGTTGATGGTCGGGGGGTCGTCGCAGAGTCTGCCGCTGAAGCAATCGGTCGAGCTGAAATAGTTCTTGATGCGAGTAGGGTTTAGGACTGGCGCCGGGGCGCGAACTTGAAACAATAAATAAGTCCGAACACCAGCAATATTGCGCCCCACCACACATTGGCGTGCAGGTTGAAGAGAACCACGCCAGGATTTTCGGGAGGGCTTATCAGTTGATAAATTCCTGCAGCGAGGATCAGCGCGCCATTCACGGCGAGTGAGATTCCAATGAAGAACCAGATGGAAATCATGCCTGCCCTCCGCAGGTGCAATTAATTCTGTCTACCACAAGATGATATTCAGCACGATAAGAATGATCATCACTACCGCCGCCCAGAAAATCGGCTTCTGGTAAAGAGGAACGTCCCCTACCGAAGGAACCTCCGTCAAGCCGTAGACCAGGCCGGTTAATTCGCTGTCAGGCACGGGCTTCGTCGCGAAACTTACCAGTACGGTCACGGTCACGCAAACTATAAAAGACCAGAGGGCCTGATACATATCCTGGGCCAGGGCCTTGGCATGCGGCGAAAGCGCCACATAGCGCAGAGCGGATGGATCGATTTTTACCCACGCCCACATGCCGATAGAAGAAAGAGTGCCGCACAGCAATCCCCAGAATCCACCCGCGGCGGTCGCTCTTTTCCAGAGCATGCCAAGCACGACCGTACCGAACAGCGGAGCAATAAAGAAACTGAACAACGCCTGCACATAATCCATGATGCTGGCGAACTGCATCACCAGATATGCAGTGCCCACGCTGATCAGCACACCGATGATCGTGGTCCAGCGCCCCATGTTCACGTAATGATGATCGCTGCCCTTGCTGTTGATCAGCGGACGGTAAATGTCATACGTCCAAACCGTGGTGAAGGCGCTCACATTCCCCGCCATTCCAGACATAAAGCCGGCAATGAGCGCCGTAACTCCAAGGCCGAGCAGTCCCGGACCGCAATAGCGGGCCAGCATGAGCGGGAGAACATCGTTGTAGCTGTGGCCCCCGGTAATCGCAGCCACCGACTCGGGAACCAATCTCTCGGGCAGCACGGCCAAGCCCAGCAGTCCGGGCAGGATCACGATGAATGGCACCATCATCTTGAAGCCGGCGCCTATGATGGGGGCCATCTCCGCGCTGCGAATATCTTTCGCAGCCAGAATGCGCTGGACCACCAGGAAGTCTGTTGTCCAATAGCCCATCGAGAGAATCGCCGCGAGCCCAAACACGATGCCGGTCCAATGAATTCCCATGGGATTGCCGGTGAAGGATCCCAACCCCGACCAGAGGTGAACGTACTGTTCCGAGGTTCTCTGCGCAATTTGCAGCTTGAGGTTGGTCCAGCCTCCGGCTTCATATAATCCGAGGATCGGAATGAGGAGGGCGCCTGCCCAGATCAAAAAGAATTGCAGCACTTCATTAAAGATTGCCGAACGCAAGCCGCCAAGTGTTACGTAGATCGCAACCGTCAGCGAGGAGACCCAGATACTGAAATTGATGTCCCATCCGAGAACAATCTGCATGACCTTGGCCATGGCGAACATATTGACGCCGCTCATGAGCACGGTCATGAAGGCAAAAGAAATCGCGGACAGGGCGCGGCTGGGCTCACCGAAACGCAGGTTCAAGTACCCCGGTACCGAGTGGGTCTTGGAAATGTAATAGAACGGCATCATGACCAGCGCCAGAAACAGCATCGCGGGGATCGCGCCGATCCAATACCAGTGCGTCGCCAGGATGCCGTATTGATAAGCGGAACCCGCCCAGCCCATCAATTCCAGCGCGCCGAGATTAGCCGAGAGGAAACTTAGACCGGCCACCCACGCCGTCATCTCCCGGCCAGCCATGAAAAAGTCTTCGCCGGTATTGGCACGGCCTTTTAAGTACCAGCCGATGGCGAGCACCAGGGCAAAATAAAAAACCACGATGACGACGTCGATGGGGGAAAGATGTACCAGCCGGGTTGGCACAGCGACCGCTAGCAGTGGCGTCATTCGAGGTTGTTCCTCAGCTCTCTACTCTCTAAGGTACAAAGACCCTACACTAATTCAGAATGGACTTCATCGCGGGATAGAGGCGGCGATACCGCACGTAGGCTTTTTCCATAAGCTGCGAGTCTTCCGGGATCGGACTTGTGGTCCCGGCGACGCGCACGACGGCGTCGCAGGCGGCGTCCACTGTCGGCCATGCCTTAGCGCCGACGCCCGCCAGAATTGCCGCTCCGTAGGCTGCGCCTTCTTCCGCGCCGACTGTCTCGATTCGTTGTCCGTAGGTATCCGCTTGAATCTGCCGCCAGAGTTCTGATCTAGCGCCGCCACCGCCTAGGCGGATTGTCCGCACTGGAACGTCGATTTCATGAAATATCGTGAACGTGTCGCGCAAGCTGAAAGCGACTCCTTCCAGGATCGCCCGAATTATATGGGCTCGCGTGTGGGACGCGGTCAAGCCTGCCAACATTCCACGCGCCGCAGGGTCGAGGTAAGGCGTGCGTTCGCCCATTAGATAAGGGGCCCAGAGCAGGCCATTACAACCGGCGGGGGCTTTCGCTGCCTCTGCGGTCAGCGCTTCATAAGACTCAACGTGATTGTCTACGCCGATGCCAAACTGATCTCGAAACCAGCGCAGCGAAAGCCCCGCGGCTTGAGTCACACCCATTACGATCCAGCGTTCGGGAATGGCATGGCAGAAGGTGTGCAGGCGTCCTCCTGAGTCAAGCGCGGGGCCATCCGTTGCCGCAAGAACGACTCCCGAGGTTCCGATGGTTGCGCTCACGGCTCCGGTAGACACCACCCCCATGCCCAGCGAACCCGCCGCCTGATCTCCCGCACCGGCGACGACTGGCGTGCCGCTTTGCAAGCCGGTAGCGGCTGCGCCGCTGGCCGACACTCGTCCACAGATCTCTGGCGACTCATACAGCGCTGGCAAAAGCGACGCATTCATTTGAACTGCCTCCAGCATTTCCTTCGACCAGCGGCGACGGGCAACGTCGAGCAGTAGAGTTCCCGAGGCGTCGGCCACATCGGTGGCGCGTTCGCCTGTTAACTGAAATCGCGCGTAGTCTTTGGGCAGCAGGAGCGAGCGCACTCGGCTCCAGTTCTCAGGTTCGTTCTCCCGGACCCAGAGACATTTGGTCAGCGTGAAGTTTGCGAGTGCGGGATTGCAGGTGAGTTGGATTAAGCGCTCCGCGCCGATTTGCGCGGTCAAATCCCGGCATTGCTTTTCTGTGCGGACGTCGCACCAGATCAGCGCAGGCCGCACCACGCGGGCTTCTTCATCCAGCAGGACCGCGCCGTGCATTTGCCCGGACAGGCCGATGCATGCAATCCGATCGCCGCGCAGATTGCCTTGAGCCAGCGCCCTGGGCACGGCCACCCGACACGCGCGCCACCAGTCGGAAGGATCCTGCTCCGCCCAGCCGATTTGCGGCGAGGCAAAGGCCCGATGCTCCTCTGTGGCGGAGGCAATCACGCGTCCTCCCTCGTCGATGACGAGAGCTCGCGTGCCTCCGGTACCTACGTCGATCCCCAGAAAGTACATTCGCCAGTCACTTTGGCCGGTAGCCGCCAATCAGCAGCCTTGGCCGGAAGGCGATGATACTACAAGGGCAGGAGCGGTCAGGGTCTGGTACGCTGGGAGCGGTCAGCAGCGGATGCTTGACGCCGTTGACACAAACACCCCTCGAACGTACGGAAAGAAGATGATCATGCGTCTGGACAAAGTTAACTGCTGGGTTGCAATTTTGGCAATTCTGATTATGCTTCCATCCACCATGTCCGCCAAGACTCGCGTCAGCAAGCAGGCATTTGGGCATACGTCGGGAGGAACGCCCGTCGACCTCTACACGTTGGAAGATGGCAAGATCGAAGTCCGCATCATGACCTACGGAGCAATTGTCGTCTCCCTGCGCACGCCCGACCGAAACGGAAAGCTGGACGACGTGGTGCTGGGTTGCGAGTCAGTCGAGAAGTACGAAGCGCAGACGGCGCATTTCGGAGGCATTGTTGGCCGCTACGCGAACCGTATCGCGCATGGAGCCTTCCAACTCGACGGCCACACCTATTCCATTCCAAAGAACGATGGCGAGAACTCCCTGCACGGAGGAACTCGCGGGTTCGACAAGATGGTGTGGCAAGGCAAAGAGATTCCGGATGGAGTCGAACTCACTTATGTGAGCAAGGATGGTGAGCAAGGTTTTCCGGGTACGCTCACCACGACAGTGCGCTACACCTTGAGTGCGAGCGCCCTGCGAATCGACTATTCCGCTACCACCGATAAAGCTACCGTCCTCAACCTGACCAACCATTCCTATTTCAATCTTGCGGGCCAGGGGAAGGGCGATATTCTGGGACACGTGCTGAAGATCAATGCTTCTCGCATGACGCCTGTGGATGCAGCTCTTATTCCTAGCGGAGAACTCAAGTCCGTAGAGGGTACGCCGTTCGATTTTCGCAAGCCGCACAGTGTCGGAGAGCGAATTAATGCGGATGATGTTCAGTTGCGCCTGGGAAGAGGATACGACCACAACTTTGTACTGGAACACACAGGCGAGTTAGCGGAGGCGGCCGAAGTCTATGAACCGACCGCCGGCCGGATTCTGCGCGTGCTCACCACCGAACCTGGATTGCAGTTTTACACGGGGAACTTTCTCGACGGTTCGATCACTGGAAAAGAAGGCCGTGTCTACAACCGGCGGTTTGCACTTTGCCTCGAGACGCAACATTTTCCGGACTCGCCGAACCATCCCAGCTTCCCTTCGACCGAGTTGAAACCAGGGCGAGAGTTTCACAGCATGACGGTGTTCGAGTTTAGTGCTGGTTCGCGTTGAGGTCTTAATTTGGGCGCTTGTGAAATCCGCAGGAGCGCGTTGGGCTTCCGCGTTATTTGAGACTCTCTATGTAGGCGATCAAAGCCTTCAAATCGTCCGGAGCAAGGTCGATCGGGGGCATCCCACCAGCATTCATCTTCGCGGTGGGATGTTTGAATAGTTCTTCCAGTTTGTCCGGGGGAAACTTTTTTCCAACGCCGACGAGAGCCGGAGCAGCCGCCGTACCTACACCGTCATCGCCGTGGCATGCATTGCAGGACTGGCCCTCGAAGATGGTCTTCCCTTTCGCGGCTAGCGGGTCAGCAAGCGTCGCATTTGCAGCGGCCAGCGATGCAGCAGAAAGCTCCGGCTCGAATGGCCTGTGCGCGTATTCGCTTTCTTCGGTCTGCTGCTTCGCCAGTTGCTGTGCTACTCCAGGGTCGTGACGGTCCAGGTACTGGCTGCGGAGACCAAGGCCCACCAGCGAGAATATAACGAAGCCGTACGCGCCCATCGCCACGGGCCGTTTCCACGGTCGCCGTTCGACGCTGCGATCCAGAAAAGGAAGCGCCAGGACCGCCAACACGAGGAGCGTTGGGATCACGAGCACGCCCACGATCGCAGCCGACCCATGCCAATACTTCAGCCATTGAAATATCGGCAGGTAATACCACTCGGGCCGCGGTACATATTGCGCGTCCGCGGGGTTGGCGGGAGGCCCAATTTGTACAGGGACGAAAAAGCACAGCAGGTCGAGCCCCGCAATCAGCAGTGCCGTCAACGAGAGATCCATCAGCACCTGGCGCGGATAGAAGAGTTCCGATGGCTGCTTCGGATGGTAAGGATCTTCCTCCACCGGTCCGGCCGCCCCCGCCCTACGGAACAAAAAAATATGAGAGCCCACCAGCGCGAAGATAAAGGCTGGAATCAGAAAAACATGAGCTACGAAAAACCGGGAGATGGTAAGCGTACCCATCTCCGTGCCGCCTCGCATGAGGCGCTTCAAGCTCTCCCCAATCCAGGGAATTTCGCTGACAGCATTGGTCCCTACGGCGGTGGCAAAATAAGCTCGCTGGTCCCACGGCAGCAGGTATCCGGTAAACGCCATGGCCAGGACCAGGCCGAAGAGCATGCATCCAGAAAGCCAGAGAAGTTCGCGACGACCTTTGTACGATCCGTAAATGTAGGTTTGCGACAGGTGCAGGAACAAAACGACCACCATGGCGCTCGCGCCGTAGGCGTGCAGGCTGCGGAGAAAAGAGCCAGCCGTAACCGCTTTCGTAATGTAAGCAACTGTCGTGTGCGCGTGATCGGCGGAGGGGACGTAGTACAACGCAAGAAAAACGCCGGTGATCACTTGCGAAATGAAAATGAATAGAAGCCCAGAGCCGAATATGTAGGCGAAGCGCGCGCCGCCGGGAATCGGTTCATCGAGAGCGCTGCGCAGCAAATCATCCACGCCGGTACGGCGGTTCAGCCATCCCCAAAGGCCGGACTCGCTTCGCGCAGACCGGGACGGCTCGCTTTTATTCGACGATTGCATTTCCGCTCAGCCTATGACTTCCTTGTCGGAGAGGAGTTGCCGGAAATATTGGAATTGCACCAGCAATTGGCCGTCCTGCACCGAGGTTTCCAGGCTATCCATTCCGCGCAGTGAGGGTCCGCTGACGCGGGTTCCATCGGCCGCGAAAGTGGCGCCGTGGCAGGGGCATATGAACTGCTTCTTTTCCTTGTTCCATGGGACTGTGCAACCCAGGTGCGGACAGATCGAGGTGAGAACCCGCAGCTCTCCCTGACCGTCCTTCGTCACATAGACGGCCTTCTCCGATACCGCTTTCCGCCATCCATCCACTTGCTCAATCTGGACGGTGCGCATTACCGGCTCAGACAGGGACGAAAAGGCTCTGATATCTCCCACCGTGGAACTCTTGAGTTCGGTGGTTCTGCGTAGCAACGGAAAGAGTGCGAAACGAATCAGCGGCACGGAAAGCAACGCGCCTACGAAGAACGCCCCGAGTCCCAGCAACACTCCAAGGAACGAGCGCCTGCTTTCATCCGGCGATCCCGATGGCAGGGGCTTTACGGAGGGAGGTTGTGAATCTGCTGTACCTTCGACCATGCAAAACCTCAATTATCCCGATTAAGCTGTGCCGCCCGATCCTGGCGGATCCCAATCGCCTCCAAAATGCAGACGCCGATTATTTCTTCGCCAAGCCTCGAATGTAAGCCACGAACTTCGTTACATCATCTGGCTTTGCCTTTGCGCCAAACGCTGGCATTTTCCCTTTTCCCTTGGTGATGACTTCCGCAAGTTCTGCATCCGTTTTGCTTTGCACTTCGCTCGACCTCAGGTCTTTGGCTTTCATGGCCTTGCCAGTGGGCGAACTGCCGCTGCCATCTTCCGAATGACACAGAGTGCAATTGGTCTTGAAGAACTTCGCCGGATCGGTTTGGGCCTGAAGGCCGGACGGGATGGCCACGGCTACCAATGCAATCAACACACCCGATGTAACACGGAAAACGATTTCTTGCATGGAATCTCCTTTGTACTCGCGCGCACACCTTCGGAAGCTCGTGCCGATGTTATGAATCCCCACCGGCCAAAAGCTCACGCGAACAGATCAGAAAGTCTAACTCAAAAGCCGGAAGGCCGGAGCGGTTTTCCACTCCGCCCCAGGGACGAAATGGGGAGCGAAAACACTCCCCACTCTGTCAGAAGACAAACCGCACCAACAGATAAGTAGAGCTGTTGGCCCCGGCACTTCGGCCCGCCCCGTCGTAGTTCGTGGCTGCCCCGTTGAACCGGAGATAGTCCGTGTACTGGACCGCAAGACCTATGTTCTGCTGCGGCCACCACGAAGCGTTGAACAGGAATCCCTTGCTGGCGGGGCTTCCATTCGCGCTGCCCGAAACCGGGACTTGCGCAAACAGCAGCGGGTCCGCCGTTCCCGTGACATCGAAGAAACCGGCGGTGCCGGAAAAACGCGTTCCAAAATGATATTCGACGTTTCCCTGTGCGGTATTGAGATGGTGGCTGACGACGGCCGCACCCATGCCCACGAAGCTCGCCACCAGAGAAGAGTTCTCGCGAATGTACGTTCCGCGGAATGACACAACGTCGCCCTTGAGTTGCGGCAGCGTCCGGTCGTACTGAAAATCGGCAGCCCAATCGGTATAGCCGTCTTCCAGCCCGGTTATAGCACCAGGGGAGGTCTTCAACCTCCAGCTTTTGGTGGTCTGGAAGGGAGATGGACGCCGGAAGATCTGTTGCTGGGCGCTCTCGCTAGTTGCTACACGACCACATTTCGGACACTCGCAGAATATTCGAAATTTGTTTACACCGACCTTCAGGTCGAAGTGGTGGGCGTTATCAGCAAGGCGGAGACGGGCTACAGCTTCGTCGAAGTGTCTATCTGCGCGAATCTGATCATTTCCCAGGAAGCGGAGCAGGAGCGGGCCGTCAATCTCCTGCACAAGGCCAAGGGTTTGTGCCTGGTGTCGCGTGCACTAGCAATCAGCCAGAAGTTCGAACCGAAAGTGAAGGTTGGCGTGCCCGTTGCCCAGGGCCGGCCCTGACCATCCAAACCACGGCCGAGCGCTACCGCTGATCGTGTACCGCCCTTCGCGGCCAAGAGCGTCACGGTGGCACCGCCCACAGGATTCAGACCAAAAGATTAATAATGACGTGTATGCTGGTGGGCAGCGCCGCGCCGTTTCTGCATCGGCATTCGCGATGCGAAGCGGCAAGGCAGCGTCGGACTCATGCTGATCCATCCCGATCGTCTGTTTCCCGCCGAGCCAGGTACACGGAGGATTGCCAGGACCTTCTATGAGCAGGTGCGAGCCTTGCCCATTGTCAGCCCTCACGGGCACACGCAGGCGGCTTGGTTTGCAAAGAATGAGCCGTTCCCCGATCCGGCAACACTTTTCGTGCAGCCCGACCACTATGTCTTCCGAATGATCTACAGCCAGGGAATCTCGCTTGAAGATCTCGAGATTGGGCATGCTGAGCTGAAGAATCCGCGGAACGTCTGGCACATCTTTGCCAGCCATTACTACTTGTTCCGCGGCACCCCCACATGCATGTGGCTGGACTTCGCCTTCCAGGAACTTTTCTCGCTTGAGCAGCGGCTGACGGAAGAGACCGCCGATCTTTACTTCGACACAATCTCAGAAAAGCTGCGGACGCCGGAGTTTCTGCCGCGCGCTTTGTACGAACGCTTCAATCTGGAAGTGTTGGCGACCACCGATTCTCCACTCGATTCGCTGGCCGAGCACAAAGCCATTGGCGAATCAAACTGGAAAGCGAAGATACTGCCGACCTTCCGGCCCGACCCGGTGGTCGATCCTGAATTTCCCGGCTTTGCTGAAAACATTGTGAAGCTCGGCGAGAAGACCGGGGAAGACACGTCGACTTGGGTGGGCTACCTGGATGCTCTCTGGTGTAGGCGGGCTCGCTTTCGCGAACTCGGCTGCACGGCAACGGATCACGGACATCCCACCGCGCGTACGGCGAACCTTCCAGCGACAGAAGCCGCGGAACTCTTTCGTCAGGTGATCGCGGGCAGCTCCGATGCACAGCAGCAGGAACTCTTCCGCGCCCAGATGCTGACAGAAATGGCGCGGATGAGCCTGGAAGACGGACTCGTCATGCAGATTCATCCGGGAAGCGCGCGCAACCACAATCGCAAGCTCTATGAGCGATACGGTCGCGACATGGGCGCAGACATCCCAACGCCGACGAATTATGTGGAGGCGCTTCGTCCCCTGCTCGATCAGTTCGGCAATGAGCGCGACCTGACGATCATTCTTTTCACACTGGACGAATCGGCCTACAGTCGGGAACTGGCTCCATTAGCTGGACACTATCCATGCTTGAAGCTCGGTCCGCCATGGTGGTTTCACGACAGCCCGGAAGGGATGATACGTTTTCGCGAAAGCGTGACCGAGACGGCTGGCTTCTACAATACGGTAGGTTTCAACGACGATACCCGAGCTTTTTTCTCGATTCCGGGACGGCACGACGTGGCGCGCCGCATGGATTGCGCTTATTTGGCGAAGCTTGTCGCCGAGCATCGGCTGCAGGAAGATGAGGCTCTGGAAGTGGCACAGGATCTCGCCTATCGCCTGGTGAAGAAGGCTTATCGCCTGTAGAGGGCAACATGGCGGAAACGAAAGCGTTCGACAATACGCCCGGTACTTTATCCGGAGGCACGCGGCTCGGACGCGTGCGCTGGACCGTCTGCGCCATGCTGTTCGCCGCCACGTCGATCAATTACATGGACCGCCAGGTGATCGCGATCCTCAAGCCCACGCTCGAGCACAGCATCGGCATGACGGAGGTAGGTTACGGTTACATTGTCGACGCATTTCAGATTGCTTACGCGATCGGCCTGCTGGCTGCTGGCCGGCTGATTGACAAGCTCGGCACGCGCATCGGCTACATGCTGGTGATGGCGACCTGGAGCCTCTCCGCCATGGGCCATGCGCTTGCCAACACGGTGCTGGAGTTCGGGTTCGCGCGCTTCTTCCTTGGACTCGGTGAATCGGGCAACTTTCCTGCCGCAATCAAGACGGTCGCCGAATGGTTTCCCCAGAACGAACGCTCACTTGCCACGGGCATTTTCAACTCCGGGGCGAATGTGGGAGCAATTCTGGCCCCGGCCATCGTGCCCTGGGTAACCCGGCGCTATGGCTGGCACGCAGCCTTTCTAACCACCGGCGTCTTCAGCGTGTTCTGGATTCTGTGGTGGTTTCGTTATTACCGCAGGCCCAGTGATCATCCAACGGTGACCGCCGGGGAACTGCAGCACATTTATCGGGAGGCGGCTGCGGACGTAGGCCCATCCATGCCTTGGGAGCGACTGTTTACCTACCGCCAGACTTGGGCATACTCTGCCGCTAAATTTCTCACCGATCCGATCTGGTGGTTCTATCTGTTCTGGCTGCCGTCTTACTTTAGCGCGAAGTTCAATTTAAACCTTTCGCATCTCGGGCTGCCTCTTATCATTGTTTATAACGTGTCGGCAATAGGAAGCATCGGCGGAGGCTGGCTGCCCGCGCCCTTCCGGCGTCTCGGGCTTGCACCCAACCATGCGCGGCTTGCGGCCATGCTGGTCTGCGCTGCTCTGGTGGTTCCAATATTCACGGCAGCGAACGTTAAGTCAATGTGGACCGCCATCGCGCTGATCGGCGTCGCGGCGGGCGCGCACCAGGGCTGGTCGGCCAACCTGTTCACCACATCGTCAGATATGTTTCCGCGCAGCGCCGTGGGAGCGGTGGTCGGTATTGGTGGAATGGCGGGATCGGTAGGCAGCGCGCTCTTTGCCTTCTTTGCCGGCCACATTCTGCAACTGACGCACAGCTATGCGATCCTTTTCGGCATCTCATCCAGCGCTTACCTGTTGGCTCTAATCGTAATGTATCTTCTGGCCCCGGGATTAAAGAGTGTGGAGTTCAGCGCATGAGTCTCTACTGCGCCGCAGGCAGTGTCGAAAGCGATTTGTTACCGCAGTTGCAAGACCTGCTTGCGGAAAGTCTTGCCAAGCTGGAACCACGAAACCGCGTGCTCGTGGTTCCACCCGACCAGAGCCGCGTTCACTCCCGCTCCGGCGATCTGACGCGCTTCGCATGGGAGTATTACGGCGACCGGCTGCAAGCGGTGTTACCTGCTCTGGGCACCCATGCTGCCATGCAACCGGAACAAATCGCGCGAATGTTCGGCGCCATGCCACAAGAGCTTTTCCGCGTCCACAACTGGCGAACCGACGTTGAGACTCTCGGCGAGGTTCCGGCGGAGTTCATTCACGAGCAATCGGAAGGTAAGCTGAACTATGCGTGGCCGGCGCAGGTGAACCGGCTCATCACACAGGGCGGCTTCGATCTCATCCTCTCCATCGGCCAGGTGGTGCCCCATGAAGTCATCGGCATGGCGAATTACAACAAGAACATTCTTGTCGGCACCGGAGGCCGTGAAAGCATCAACCGCAGCCATTACCTGAGCGCGGTTTATGGCATGGAGCGCCTCATGGGGCGCGCAGAAAACCCGGTTCGCAACGTTCTCAATTACGCGTCTGATCATTTCCTGCGTCACCTTCCCATCGTCTATGTACTAACAGTTATAGGGCGTACCGTGGGTGGCGGGCTTGCGGTGCGTGGCCTTTTCATTGGCGACGCCGCCGAGTGCTTTCATCGCGCCGCTGCGCTCAGCTTGAAAGTCAATTTCGAAATCCTCGACGCGCCCATCCGGAAAGCTGTGGTGTATCTCGATCCGCATGAATTTCACAGCACATGGCTGGGCAATAAGGCGATCTACCGCACCCGCATGGCGCTGGAGGACGGCGCGGAGTTGATCATCCTCGCGCCGGGCGTTGACAGATTCGGCGAAGATCCCGCCATCGATGCCCTGATTCGCAAGTACGGGTATCGCGGAACTCCAGCGACGCTCGAGGCGGTGAACGCCAATGCGGATATCGCCAGCGATCTCAGTGCGGCCGCTCACCTTATTCACGGATCTTCCGAACAGCGCTTTACGATCCGGTGGTGCCCCGGTCATCTCAGCAAAGAAGAGGTGGAAGGGGTGGGCTTTGAGTTTGGTGATTTGGGAACCATGCTCGCGCGCTACAGTCCACAAAAGCTTCACCATGGCTACAACCGTGTCGACGGCGAAGAAGTCTTTTTTATTCCGAATCCCGGTTTAGGATTGTGGGCTTACAGCGGTAGATTGTAGAAGTGAAATAGTGATGACGAACATTTTCAGCCTCGACGGCAAGACCGCAGTCGTGCTCGGAGGTACGTCCGGGATCGGGCGCACTCTGAGCTTCGGCCTCGCGGACGCTGGCGCGGATGTCATCGCCTCCGCCCGCCGCCAGGAACACGTCGACGAAACCGCGGCCGAAATCGAGCGGCGCGGACGCCAGACCCTGCGCCTGTGCTCGGATGTCCGCGACCGCGTTTCTCTTGAAGAACTAATGCGGGCTTCACTCCAGCGCTTCGGCAAAGTCGACATCCTGATCAACTGCGCGGGAATCATTAAGCGCATGCCCACGCTCACCATGCCAGAAGAGGAATGGGGCCAGATCTTGGGCACGAATCTTACCGGGACCCTGCGTGCTTGCCAGACATTCGGCCGGCACATGCTGGAGCGTGGCTACGGCCGCATTGTCAACGTCGCGTCGCTCAACAGCTTTGTCGCGCTCAGTGAAGTTTCCGCCTACGCGGCCAGCAAGTCAGGCGTTGTGTCGCTCACGCGCTCCCTCGCCGTGGAGTGGTCGAAGAGAGGCGTTACAGTGAACGCCATCGCGCCCGGAGTCTTTCGCACCGCGCTGAATGCAGAGCTGCTCGATAACACGCCGCGCGGCCAGGAACTGCTGATGCGCACGCCGATGGGCCGCTTTGGCAAGGTCGAAGAACTTATTGGAGCTGCGGTATATCTCTGCTCCGATGCCGCGTCCTTTGTTACGGGACAGACGCTGGTCGTTGACGGTGGCTTTCTGGCCAGCGGCGTCAACCAATAGCCGAGGCAGAAAAAGCTGAAGCTTGAGGTGGGGATCGTCACGGGAAAGAATCATCTGAATGGGAAGGTAGAGTATATGAGCCAAACGCGACGCGAGATGCTCGCAGGCTTGGGACTGGCCGGACTCGGGGCAGCGATGCCGCCGCTGATCAGGAAAGCCACCGCATCCTCGTTGCTCAAACCGTTAACAGCGGGCTCAAGCACCTGCCCCTTTCGGCTGGCGGTGATCAATGACGAGATCACGCAGGACTTCGAGAAGACGTGCCAGATTGCGTCCAACGATTTCGGGCTCCAATGGATCGAACTGCGCTCGATGTGGAACAAGAACGTCACCGAACTCAACGCAAAACAGGTTGAGGACGCGCGGAAGATCCTCGAACAACACAAACTGCGAGTCACGGATATTGCCAGCCCGTTGTTCAAGACAGACTGGCCCGGTGCCCCGAGGTCGTCGCAGAGCGAAAAGAGGGACCAGTTCCATGCCGACTTCGACTCAAGCGCACAGGACAAGTTGCTTGAGCACTGCATCTCGCTTTGCAAGTCTTTCAATACGGACCGCGTTCGCTGCTTCGACTACTGGCGGCTGGATGATCCCAAGCCGTACCGGGCGGCCATCAATTCCAAACTGCAACAGGCGGCGGAGCGCTGCGCCCAAGACAACGTCATCCTCCTGCTTGAAAATGAAATGTCCTGTAACACGGCGACGGGAGAAGAGGCGGCGGCTTTGCTGAAGGCGATTCCAAACAAAAACTTCATGCTGAACTGGGATCCCGGCAATGCCGCGGCTGTGGGGAGCACGCCCTACCCGACCGGTTATGCGTTGATCCCCAAGGACCGCATCGGGCACTGTCACTGCAAGGACGTGGTCAGCAAGCCGGACCACAAGTACGATTGGGCCCCAGTGGGCGGCGGAATCGTGGATTGGGTTGGGCAGCTTCAAGCTTTACAGCGTGATGGTTTCCGTTACGGGTTGAGCCTGGAAACCCACTGGCGCGGCGCGGGCACTCCCGAAGCGTCCACGCGCGTCAGCATGGACGGACTGAAGAAAACGCTGACGAAGGCTGGAATTTCCTGCTAATCGCAGACCAGCAGCGAGGAGAGAAATCATGGTCACACGACGCGAGTTTCTCGATGCACTTGCGGTGGGAGCGGCCGGGCTGGCCGTGGGAACCACGGCAAAGAGCTACGGCCATATTCTTGGTTCGAATGACCGGCTCAACTTTGCGGTGATTGGCCTGAATGGGCGCGCCTATGCTCATCTCGCGGCGCTCAAGGCGAACCGGGGCGCTGCCCACATTTCGCACGTCTGCGACGTGGATGGCAATATCCTCAAGAAGTTTGCCGACCGCACCCAGCAGGAAATGGGCGAGGCTCCCGTTGCCGAAAAAGACTTCCGGCGGATTCTCGAAGAGAAAGATGTGGACGCGATCACGATTGCTACCCCCGAACACTGGCACGCACCGATGGCCATCGCCGGATTGCAGGCAGGGAAGCACGTCTATGTGGAGAAGCCATGCAGCCACAATGCTGCCGAAGGCGCAATGCTGGTGCAGGCGCAGCAGAAATACGGCAAGCTCGTGCAGATGGGCACGCAGCAGCGCTCTTCGCCGCACACCATCGAGATAGTCGAAAAGATTCACGGCGGAATCATCGGCAGGGCGTACTTTGCGAAAGCTTGGTACGTAAACACAAGGAAGTCGATCGGCACAGGTAAAGAAGCGCCCGTGCCGCCTCAGCTTGATTGGGACCTGTGGCAGGGCCCAGCTCCGCGGCGACCCTACCGTGACAACGTGCATCCTTATAACTGGCATTGGTTCAAGATTTACGGCACGGGAGAAACGCTCAACAATGGCACGCACGAAGTGGATGTCTGCCGCTGGGCGCTGGGTGTCGACTATCCGCAGCGGGTCACGTCGTCAGGCGGCAGATACCATTTCAAAGACGACTGGCAGTTTTATGACACGCTGACGACCAGCTTCGAGTACGAAGACAGAATGATTTCGTGGGAGGGCAAAAGCTGCCAGGGAATGAAGTATTATGACCGCGATCGTGGTTCGACAATCATGGGAACCACCGGGGCCGTACTGGTGGATCGTGGTGGCTACGAGGTCTATGACCTCAAGGGAAATAAGACGAGCGAATTCAAGGCTGGGCGTTCGACTTCATCCTCAGATCTGATCGGCAGCGATTCCATGACCGACGCGCACTTCGCGAACTTCATCGCGGGAATCCGCAAAGGCGAGAAGCTCAACGCTCCAATCTCCGTGGGGAACGTCGCGGTCACGATGCTTCAGCTTTCCAACGTCGCCTGGGAGGTGAACCGTGAACTGCATCTTGACCCGAAAGACGGGCGAATTCAAGGCGACCCAGAAGCAATGAAGATGTGGGGCCGCGAGTACGAGAAGGGATGGGAACCGCATGTCTAAGAAGACCGCGTTCTCCCGTCGAGATTTCGTTCGCTCCAGCGCACTGGTTGCGGCCGCGTGTGCCGCCCCGAGCGGCGCCTTCTCACTGGCTCAGCCGCCACTATCGGTCGACGAAGCAGCACCGATTCGATTGGGCCTGGCCAGCTATACATTTCGTAACTTCAGCCGCGCACAGATGATCGGATTCATGAAACAACTCAATGTGGTCGCGCTGAATGCGAAAGACGTCAAAGACCATTTGCCGATGGACGCGCCTCTGGAATCGGCTGCGCTGGCGGACTATGTGGCGGCAGGCATCAAGCTTCACGCTGCCGGCGCCATCTATTTTCCGAAAGATGAAGATGCGGATATTCGCAGCAAGTTCGAATACTGCAAACGTGCAGGTATCGGCGTGATTGTCGCGGGTGACCCTTCTCCGGAAAATCTTCCGCGAATCGAGAAGTTCGTAAAGGAGTACGACATCCGCATCGCAATCCACAATCACGGACCTGAGGATAAATTGTGGCATTCGCCGCTGGACGTACTGAAGGTTGTGAAGAGTATAGATCCGCGCATCGGCTGCTGCATCGATGTCGGGCATACGGTTCGCGCCGGCACGGACGTGGTTGAGGCGATCCACGAAGCAGGCCCACGGCTGTTTAACCTGCACATGAAAGACCTGACGAACTTCGAAAGCAAGGAGAGCCAGGTCACAGTGGGAGAAGGCATCATGCCGGTGCGGAAGATGTTTGAGGCCCTCACCGCGATCAAGTACAAGGGTTTCGTCGACCTGGAATACGAGATTCACCCCGACGATCCCATGCCGGGCGTGATCGCCAGCTTCGCTTACATGCGCGGCGTTCTGGCAGGCATGGGATACTCGAGCCACAGCTGAAGCACCTGTTCCATCCCACGATTCGGTTGGAATTACTGTGGACTCGGACTTACAATGGCGTTACCTTAGAGTCATTCCACAGGCCGGAGGCGATATGAGCAAGGCAAATTCAGAAATCCCATCCAACAGCAATCGTCGATCTTTTCTTAAAGCAGGCGGAATCTTGACTGCTGCCGCGCTAGGGTCGGCCGCCCTGCCCGACGTCGCACGTGGCCAGTCAGCCCAGCCTTCGCGTTCTCTGCCTTCGAATTCGGCAACCCCCGACTCTATGCCGACCCGGAATCTCGGAAAAACAGGATACAAGGTAGGCATCTTCAGCCTCGGCGGCCAGGCCGCAATCGAGAAGCCCAACAACGAAGCGAATGCGGTCCCGATCATCGAAAGGGCTCTAGATCTTGGCGTGAACTACGTTGACACCTCTTCGATCTACGGCGGCCCTGATCGCTGGAGCGAGCAATACGTCGGCAAGGTCATGAAGCATCGCCGGGGCGATGCGTTTCTGGCAACCAAAACGAAAGAGCGGACGCGCGACGGTTCCATGCGCATGATCGAAACTTCGCTCAAGCTATTGCAGACCGATCACGTCGACTTGTGGCAACTGCACGATATCGGCACGATGACTGACATCAACGAGATCTTTGCCAAGGGCGGAGCCATGGAGGCGCTGCTCGAAGCGCGTGACCAGAAGATCGTCCGCTACCTCGGTATCACTGGCCACTATCGCCCGGATGCGCTGATCGAGGCCATCCACCGGCATCCGTTCGACGCGATCCTGATGGCCGTCAACGCCGCCGATCCGCATCACTTCAGCTTCTCCGAGCAACTGCTGCCCCTGGCGGTCGAGAAGCAGATGGGCATCATCGGAATGAAGGTGCCCGCGCGCGGACGCATTCTTTCGTCCTGGACACCGCCACCCATCGAACAGCAGAAGCACACTTGGGAAGGAATGGTTCTGGCGCCCACTCCGGGAACGATTGACATGCGGCAGGCAATGTATTATTCGCTTTCGCTGCCGGTCAGCACCGTCATCATCGGTTGCGACTCCGTCGCCCAACTAGAACACAACGTGCAACTGGCGCGGGAGTTCACACCGTTCAACCAGCAACAGATGGTAGCGCTCAACGAGAAGGCGCAGCCGGTGTCAAAGCAGGCGCTGTTCTTTCGCTTTTATGACCGCGCCTAGTTGACGGTGCGGTGAAGCAACTGGGTTTCCGACGACTGCAGCTGTGCTTTCTCTTCAATCCTGTACGCCTGCTTCCTATTTCCTGGCTGAGATTTTGTTAGATTGAGCGTTGCCGTCAATTAAGTTAATGCCCGACAATGAAGAAGGAACTCGTTCGACGAGATTTCCTTGGAGAGTTTCGATGCGCCGATTCCGTGCTACTTTGACGCCGATTCTACTGGCCTCCCTGATGTTGTTCACTGCCCACGCCCAAACCACCGAGAAGCCGGATCTGAGCAAGCAGCCAACCCTTTACGTGGTTGGTTATGCCCACCTGGACACGGAATGGCGATGGGAGTACCCCCAGGTCATTGACGAATATATCCGCAAGACCATGGAGGATAATTTCGTCCTGCTCGACAAATATCCTCATTATGTTTTCAATTTCAGTGGCGCCAACCGCTATCGTTTCATGAAGGAATACTTTCCCGCCGATTTCGCCCGGCTGAAGAAGTACGTCGATCAAGGCCGATGGTTCCCGACGGGATCGTCCATGGAAGAAGGTGACGTGAACGCACCCAGCGCCGAGGGCATTATTCGACAAGTCTTGTACGGTAATGGTTGGTTTCGCAGAGAGTTGGGCCGGGCCAGTGCGGAATACATGTTGCCCGACTGTTTCGGATTTCCCTCGTCGCTGCCAACCATCCTCGCGCACTCCGGCGTGAAGGGATTCTCCACGCAGAAGTTGGTATGGGGATCGTCCGCTCCGGCGGGAGGCCCGGAATCTCTGGAGAAAACGCCGGAAGGCACGCCGTTCAACGTGGGCGTGTGGGTGGGGCCGGATGGCGAGAGCGTGCTGGCTGGGCTCAATCCGGGCGCTTATGATGGCGGCGTCGAGACCGATCTCAGCGAGCCGCTGCCACCGCTGCCGCCCGACGCCGCGCTTCAAGATGTACAAAATAAGTTGCAAGCGGTGCGCGCGAAGTTAGATCAGGAGCAGAAGAGCGGTCACGCATCTGATCCGAGCGACATTGAGGAATCCATTCACCTGCAAAACCAACAACGAGCGCTTGCCCGCATCGATGCAGATCGAGCACAGGAACAACATCAAGGTGACTGGGCGGGACGCGTCGAGCAGAACGGAAAAGTCAGTGGGGTGTTCACCGATTACCACTATTACGGCACGGGCGACATCGGTGGAGCTCCTAACGAGGATTTCGTCAAGCGCCTCGAAGCCATCGTTACCAGGGGAAGCATGAGCCTCCCGCCACAGGGACATTACTTCGATGGTCAGCGGCCGCATCCCGAATGGCCTTCGGTGAAGGTTGGTGATGGCCCCGTGCATGTGATCTCCGCCAACGCGGAGCAGATGTTCCTAGAGATCACGCCCTCGCAGGCCGCCGGGCTTCCGCGCTACACGGGCGAAATGGAGCTGACTAACCACTCCGCGGGTTCACTCACCTCGCAGGCCTACCAGAAGCGCTGGATCCGGAAGGAAGAATTGCTGGCCGATGCCGCGGAGAAGGCTTCGCTGGCCGCGGAATGGCTGGGCGCTCGTCCTTATCCACAACAGCGCTTGAATGACGCCTGGACGCTGGCCATGGGCGGGCATTTCCACGACATCGCCGCCGGCACCGCTACGCCCAAGTCGTACGAGTTCGCCTGGAACGATGATGTGATCGCGATGAACCAGTTCGCGGGCGTGCTGAGCGACGCCACGGAAGCGGTGGCGGCCGCGCTGAACACGGAGACGAAAGGCATTCCGATCGTCGTTTTCAATCCGCTGAACATCGAGCGTGAAGATTTGGTGGAAGCAAGCGTCAGCTTTCCTGGAGGCATGCCGAAAGACGTGCATGTCATTGGACCGGATAACAATGAGGTCGCGGCGCAGATCTCGAACGGCAAAGTAATCTTCGCGGCCCGGGCGCCCTCTGTCGGTTACGCGGTTTACGATGTGCAGCCGGGGCCGGGTGCGGCCGACCGGTACCGCATGAAAGTTTCGGAGAATTCTCTTGAGAACCAGTATTACCGAGTGAAATTGAACGCCGATGGTGACGTTACAAGTATTTTCGACAAGTCGATTCCCCGGGAATTGCTGGCCGGGCCAGCGCGTCTGGCCATCTCCTATGACAACCCTCAGCACTGGCCCGCGTGGAATATGGATTGGGATCAGGAGCAGGCTCCGCCGAAGGCTTATGTTGGCGGTCCGGCGAAGATTCGAGTCGTGGAAACAGGTCCGGCTCGCGTGGCACTTGAGGTCTCGCGGGAAACTGCGGGCTCCCGATTCGTGCAGACCATCCGTTTGTCAGCTGGTGATGCGGGCAAACGCTTGGAAGTCGCAAACGCGATCGATTGGAATACCAAAGAATCCAACCTGAAAGCGACTTTCCCTTTGACCGCTTCGAATCAGATGGCTACCTTTAACTGGGACATTGGCACAATCGAGCGACCGAGTGCAGAGCCGAAGAAGTTTGAAGTGCCTTCGCACCAATGGATTGACCTGACCGACATGAGTGGCGAATTCGGTGCTACGATCCTAACCGACTGCAAGAACGGATCGGACAAACCGAACGACCACACCATTCGCCTCACGCTCATTCGCACGCCGGGCACGCGCGGCGGCTACGCGGATCAGGGTTCACAGGATATTGGACATCACGAGTTTGTATACGGAATCACGGGGCACTTCGCGGACTGGCGCCATAGTTATACGGATTGGCAGGCGCAGCGCCTTAACGATCCTCTCATTGCATTTGAGGCTACAAAGCACGCGGGAACGCTGGGGAAGAAGCTCTCTTTTTTGAAAGTGAGCAACCCACGGATTCGAGTTCTGGCGCTGAAGAAGGCAGAACAGGGAGACGAGATCATCGTGCGCCTGGTTGAATTGGAGGGCAAGCCGCAGAGGAACGTCAAAATATCTTTCAACGCGGCGATAGAATCGGCGCGGATAGTGAATGGGCAGGAGCAACTGGTCGCAAGTACGCCGGTGAACGGCGGCGCACTGGTTACTTCGTTCTCCGCATACCAGCCGCGGACGTTTGCCGTGAAGCTGGCTGCGGCTCCAACCAAAGTTGCCGCAGTGCACTCCGTTCCGGTGACGCTTCACTACGACCTTGCTACCGCGAGCAATGATGGCACGAAGTCAGAAAGCGGATTTGACGGGAAAGGCAACGCGCTCCCGGCCGAGATGCTGCCCGCGCAGATTACATTCAACGATGTGCAATTCCAACTTGCGCCAGCGAAGACGGGGTCACCCAACGCAGTTGTGGCGAGAGGACAAACGATCGATCTGCCGGCCGGTCACCATAATCGCGTCTACGTTCTAGCAGCCTCTGCCGACGGCGACCAGAAAGCGACGTTCAAAGTCGGCAGCTCTGCGGTCGACCTCAACGTTGAGAACTGGGGCGGATTCATCGGACAGTGGGATGACCGTCAGTGGACTTCGAAGGACACATCGCAGGACGACTATGGCCAGATGACAGGCCTCAAGCCCGGCTACATCAAGCGTGCCGACTTGGCGTGGTACTGTTCGCATCATCACAATGCCGCGGGCGAGAATGTGTCTTACCGCTATTCCTATCTGTTCGCGTATCCGATCGATCTGCCGGACGGCACAAAGACGATAACGCTGCCCAACAACGACAAGGTGCGCATCCTGGCGATCTCGGTGGCCGATGAGAATGCGGCGGTAAGGCCGGTGCAGCCGCTCTACGATGTTCTCCCTTCGTCCGCGAGCGGCGTGAGCGACCTCATGCCCTCTGCCTCGGCTGGCCGGGGCACACCCATCCCGTGATTGCCCCAAGATAACGGGCAACCCGGAGATCATCATTCGGGATCAGAAGTTCGCCCGAACCAGTCGGAAGCTCACTAAGCAACTTCAGACTGGTGAGCTGTCGAAAGCGTCAAATGCTTCGGACTCTTTCTCTTCGACGAAACCAGGATGGCTCTGCAGCAGCCGGGCGCAACGGTTCCAGCGAAGAATAGAGTCGTCGTTCCCTGCAGGACGAATCGCTTCGGCTTCCGCGAAGCAGTGCATCGCCTCCGCGAACAGCGGGGCAAGAGTGTGGGGCGTGCGCCCTACGCGCATTTGCGCTTTCGCCCGCCGTTCATGCAGAAGTCCGGTGTAGTAGAGCCGTTCGTAGCGCTCGGCGAGTCTCTGGAAAAGTTTTTCTACTTCGGCGGAGCGGTCTGATGCGTCGCCACAGAACTGGTCGGTGATGCTGAGGCCCAGCAGGCGGAGCGCCAGTTGGTGTTCGGGATCGACCGCAAGGATATCGCGGCAGATCGATTCCGCCTCTTCCGGTTCATTGAGCGAGCGGTAGAGCTCTACTTTTGAAATGGCCTCCGGAATACCGGCCTTCGAGATGGTCTTCAGCGTGTACTCCATGAGAACCTCCTTCAGCGTCGCCCGATTCTTGTTTCTCTACCACACTTATTCTGCCCCTCGAATCTTCCGCACCAGCATGAGCACGGGATCATAAAACTCGTCCACCACGCGCTCCTTCAACGGAATGATCGCATTATCTGTGATGTGAATCTCCTCCGGGCACACTTCCGTGCAGCACTTCGTGATGTTGCAAAGGCCTATGTCCAGCTCATCCTTTAGTATGCGGGTACGAGACCTCGAATCGAGAGGATGCATTTCGAGCGCCGCCACCCGGACGAAGAACCGCGGTCCCCCAAAACGCTCCATTTGCTCGTGCTCGCGGAGAACGTGGCACACATTCTGGCACAGAAAACATTCAATGCACTTACGAAACTCCTGCACCCGGTCCACATCTTCCTGATACATTTTCCACTCGGTACCGGGGCGGGGCTCGAATGGCGGAATTTTCTGGTTCACGCGGTAGTTCCAGGACACGTCAGTGACCAGGTCCTTGATCACCGGAAACGCTTTCATGGGTTCGACTGTGATGGGCTTGTCCAGTGGAAGCGCATCCATACGGGTCTTGCAAGTAAGGCGCGGCCTCCCATTGACCTCCGCCGAGCACGAGCCGCACTTGCCGGCCTTGCAATTCCAGCGCACCGCCAGGTCGGGCGCCTGGTGCGCCTGGATATGGTGGAGCGCATCCAGCACGACCATCCCCGGGGCAATCGGGACGCGGTACGTGGCGGGCTTTCCACCTGCGCGGTCTCCTCGGAACACTTCAAAGATTGCTTCCGCCATCGCGTCTCCGCTCTTCGTCCTATTTCTCTTCCGCAACAAGTGGCTTCAAGTCGCCGGGTAATTCTGGAACCGGTGATTGGCGAAGCGTCATGTTGCTTCCCTCGCGGACGATTACATTATTCTTCGTTCCCCAGATTGAGTCCAGGCCAGGATGATCAATCCGGCTGTGGGCTCCGCGGCTCTCTTCCCGCGCCAGCGCACTTCGCGTCACCGCCTCGGAAACAGTCAGCATCGCCTTCAGATCCTGCGCCAGATGCCAGCCTGGGTTGAACAACCGCGAGCCTTCTACGCTCAAGCGTCCGGACCGCTGTTTCAATTTCTCAAGTTCCTCCAACGCGCGAATCAGGTCTTCCTTAGTACGAAAGATGCCAACAAGATTCTGCAGGGTTTCCTGCAAATCGTGATGAATCGTATATGGACTCTCACCATCCTTGCGCTCGAAGGGGGCCAGCATCTCGCGCGCGGCATCTTCGATCTGCGCGGAGTCTAGGGCCGTGCTCGATATCTTGTTCGCATGCTCGGCGGCGGCCGATCCCGCGCGGCGGCCGAAGACGAGAAGGTCCGAAAGAGAATTTCCGCCCAGCCGGTTTGCGCCATGCAGCCCTGCCGCCGCCTCACCCGCGGCAAATAGTCCCGCCACGGTTGACTTCGCAGTCTCCGCTTCCACGCGAATGCCTCCCATCATGTAATGGCAGGTCGGTCCCACCTCCATTGGCCCCTTCGTGATGTCTACGTCCGCGAGCTCCTTGAACTGGTGATACATGCTCGGCAGCTTTTTCTTCACATAGTCGGCGGGCTTTTGCGAGATATCGAGATAAGCACCGCCGTGTTCCGTGCCCCGGCCCTCGCGTACTTCGGTGTAGATGGCGCGGGCCACCACGTCGCGGGTCGAGAGCTCCATCTTTTTCGGATCGTACTTCTCCATGAAGCGCTCGCCCAGCTTGTTGCGGAGAATGCCTCCTTCGCCGCGAACTGCTTCGGTGACCAGAATCCCCTGCACACCCGGAGGCCAGACCATGCCGGTAGGATGAAACTGCACAAATTCCATATCCATCAACTCGGCGCCGGCGCCGTAGGCCAGCGCCATCCCGTCGCCGGTGTACTCCCAGGAGTTGGAAGTAATTTTCCACGCTTTGCCAATGCCGCCGGTAGCCATGACGATGGACTTTGCACGGAACACTACGAATCGCCCCTGCTCGCGCCAGTATCCAAACGCCCCGGCGACACGTTCGCCATCTTTCAGCAGGCGGGTGATCGTGCATTCCATGTAGACATCGATCCCCAACTGCACGCCGCGGTCCTGCAACGTGCGGATCATTTCGAGGCCGGTGCGATCGCCCACGTGGCACAGCCGGCGGAAGGTGTGGCCGCCAAAGGCGCGCTGCAGGATCTGTCCATCCTGGGTGCGATCAAAGAGCGCTCCCCATTGTTCAAGCTCGCGCACGCGCTCGGGAGCTTCCTGGGCGTGGATCTGCGCCATGCGCCAGTTGTTGAGCATTTTGCCGCCGCGCATGGTGTCGCGAAAATGAGTTCGCCAGTCGTCCGCCGAATCCACGTTGGCCATGGCCGCGGCGATTCCACCCTCCGCCATAACGGTATGCGCCTTACCAAGGAGCGACTTGCAAACCACGCCCACTTTCGCGCCCTGCGCCAGTGCGCCGAGTGCCGCCCGCAGGCCCGCACCGCCGGCTCCGATGATCAATACATCGTGGTCGTGAGTTTCGTATTCTGTCGTCACAAGAGTCTCAAATCGGTGATGGTGCCGTTCGCCACCAGCCGGATATACAGGTCCGTAAGGCCAACTGTGATCAGGCTGATCCAGGCATAAAGCATGTGGCGTTCATTCAAGAAGCTCAACCAGCGCCACGCGGTATGCCGCGGGCCGCCAAAGGCCGCGCAGGAAAAACAGTCGAGCTTTCCGCCCACCAGGTGACGCAGCGAGTGGCAGGACAAGGCATAAGTTGTCAGCAGGACTACGTTGAACAACAGGACGAGAGTGCCGACTCCGACTCCGATTCGTCCATCAAAAAAGAAGGCTCGGAATGCATCCCGCCAAAGAAAGATAAGGAAGATGCACCCCACATAAAGAAAGTAGCGATGAAGATTTTGCAGGATGAACGGAAATGCAGTCTCACCCCGATAACGGTGCTTCCTGTGCTCGCCGACTGCGCAAGCGGGTGGGTCGAGGAAAAAAGCCCGGTAATAAGCCTTTCGGTAGTAGTAGCAAGTGACCCGGAATCCCAAAGGCCAAATCAGAATTAGCAGCGCCGGCGAGAACGGCCACCACCGATGATGAGGGTCAATGAGCGGCGAATAAAACGGAGATAGGTACGGCCCCCATTCGTAGAAGGTCCCCTCGAACGCGCGTAGAGTGGCATAGACTCCAAATGCGCCCAGCAAAAAAATCACGGGCAACAACTCGAGCCACCATGCATCCCGTCGCATTGTGCCGCCGAGATGGCGTCCACCTGTGGTTGAACCTGCCGGCATAGAGGCACCGCCTAGTGGTACATAGAGTAAACAGAAAAATAGTTTTCAAGTCAAAAAGGCCACTGCTCTGAAATCTTGCTGTGCTCACCTTGTGCTCGAGTTTGGCCCGGGAGAACTACGCACTCTGGACACGCGCTTTTCGATGAAGAGTTTTCACACTCTGAGGATCCAGAAAGAGCAGTAAGCAACACTTCCGGTCAAGCCAGGGCGTTCGAGGACCGGCGAGCAAGAAACGAGAGATGATCGCGATTGAGCGCCGTCTCGCGACAGTTTGGTGTGAGTTCGACCCAACTACAAGTCTCGACTTGCTTGGACCTTCTCGCAGCTGCATTATTTGCATTTGTCGTGGTAACCATTAAAATACTGCGCGAAGACAGAGACCCTGCAGATGGCGAACTTAAAGTAGCTCCGTTTTTTATCACAGATTGCAACATCGACTCGCACTAACGAAAAATTGGGCACAACAGACACGATGAGTGAGAAGAATGAAATTGTGCTTGTAGCGGGGGCGGACGGTTTTATAGGCAGCTGCCTAGTGGCTGACCTTCTGCGGCAGGGGTATACCCGCATCAGAGCGGTGGGTGCGAAGCCATTCCAACAGTGGAATCAACGTATTCCTGATGTCGAAAACATACAGCTTGATTTGAAAGATCGGGAAAATTGCGAGAACGTCGCGCGCGGCGTCTACCAGATCTTTATGCTCGCCTCCGTAAAGGGAGGCTCGGGATTCATCGAGAAACACAAAGCCGAATGCATGCTTTCGGTACTGATCAGCACCCACATGCTGATGGCTGCGCAGAAGCACAACGTACAAAAATATTTCTACTCCTCCTCTGCTTCCGTCTACAGCATTACCAGGCAAACGGACTTGAATGGACCGGGCCTGAGAGAGGAGGACGCTTACCCCGCCGACGCCCAGGACGGTTACGGATGGGAAAAGCTGTTCAGTGAACGCATGTGCCGCCATTTTCAGGAGGAGTACGGCCTGTACACAAGGATAGCGCGCTACTTCAATGTGTACGGACCGCATGAAACTTGGTTCGGGGGACGCGAGAATGTCACTGCGGCAATCTGTCGGAAAGTGATCGAGGCCAAGCTGAATGGTCTCAGCGAAATCAGAGTCTGGGGTGATGGGAACCAGACCCGCAGTTATACGTACATTGACGATTGTCTGAAGGGTACTCACCTGATTATGAACTCGCCGATTCTGGAGCCTGTGAATCTAGGCTCAACGGAAGTAGTGACTATCAATCAGCTCATCGATATTGTGGAATCTATCGCCGGGACAAAATTCAAACGTGCGTACGACCTTCGCGCGCCGAAAGGCGTGAACGTGCGCCGCAGCGACAATACTCTGATCAAGAAAATGCTGGATTGGGAACCGAGCATTTCACTGCGGGATGGCCTGGAAAAGACCTACCGCTGGATCTATGACCAATACACCGCTCGCGAAAAGGGGGGCGCAGCTGTCGATGCTTAGCGGTTCCTTTCACAGAGGAGTAGCTTCACGGTGCGGGCTCAGCGTGCTATCCCGACTAACCAGATAACTTCCGGGGACCAGTACACCGGACGGAGATAACAGTTCGGGGATGACGCGCGGAAGGACTGACGGATCGGCGTAAAACGAAAAATCGAAATCGATGGGTCGGGCTTTCGCGAGCAGTCCGCTCTTGCAATCGGGAGGCGAAGAAATCCGATGTCCAGCGAACCCGTCTGAAGCAGTTGCTGGATCTATGACCAATACATTGCTCGGGAAAAGGGCGCGTAGCTCGGCGTGGAGATTCCGTCACCTTCCTGGATTTTATATATGAGTATTTTCAGGAGACGGGCTCAGCGTGCCATCCCGGCGAACCAGATAACTTCCTGGTGCAGGTGATGTGCCGGACGGCGCTACCAGTTGGCGTACGACCTTGGCGAGCAGGGCCGGGTCGCCGTAGGATGAGAAGTCAAAGCCGATGGGCCGGCGGCCGCGAATGCCGCTGGTTACCAGTTGAAATGTTGGAATGAGTTGATAAACCCGCAGGTCCTCGGCCGAGTGTTCTGCTGCGACCGCCCGCAACATCGCGTGCAGCCCGGCCTTTGAGGCGGCATAGGCAGCTCGCCCTGCCGCCGGCAAGAGAGCGACGTCGGATGATATGTTGACGATAACGCCGAGAGAATTTGCCACAAGCTTGGGCAGGAGACTCGACACGAGAAGGCAGTGTCCGATGCAGTTCGTCGCGATGACCTGTTGCCACTCTTGAGCGGAGGTGGCCGCGGCGGGACGTCGTCCGCTCGCACCATAGTCTACCGCGCACAGGATCAACACGCGAATCGCGATCGATTCCAGCGATGAAGCAAATTTTACTACGGCAGGGGCATCGGACAGGTCCAGCGATTTCCAGGCAATATAATCGGACTGTGGGAATCGGGGGGGATCAACCAACTCCTCAGGCTTTGTGCGACAGACACCTAGAACAAAATGCCCGTGACGGGCAAGTTCCAGCAGAATCGCGTTCCCGATACCGCGCGATGCACCCGTCAACAGCACCCGAGCCGCCGAGTCAGCAGTCGCCAATTCGTTCTCCACCGCTGTCTTGAGAAAAGGCCACTATCGCCTTGACCCACTTTGTATGGTGACGAGTCTGGGTCGATAGCATCTGGTTCACGACGCTGGGTAGCTCCTCTAATGTAAGCCGGCGGTAAGGAACATCGGCGATCGAAATGACCCTGCGAGACAGCAGATCGATGGCCTGAAGAATGTGCCGCTCGGCGGTGCCGCGATGACCAATAAGAAAACACGTCTTCCCGCTGGTGCGATCCAGAACAGCATTGGGCGGTGCGCTGCTCACGCCGCAAACGTTGTTCCATCGAATTGCATCGAGGGCGACCCCTCCCAGGCGAGGTTCCCTGTATTCGGCGGGAAAGCCAGCCATAAGATCGATTGTCGCGCCCTTTTGTAGAAAGTTGAACAACAAGCCCAGACCCTCGGGAGCACTTTCGCGCGAGCAGCAAAGGATGCCCGCTTTGAGATTGGAGCTGCTACTGCTCTCGCGAATTGTGTGTGGAAGCGCGGTGGTGTAGCAGATGCGGACATTCGTGGGCCAATGGGCGGATTCGCGAAGCCATTGCACGTGCGCTTTCGATTTCGACACCAGAATTGCATTTGACCCTGTGAGCGTGGACCATAATTTTGCCGCCAAAATCGCCATTGTTCCGGACCCACGAATCAGCAATGAGGCGGTGCCACAATTCTCCCGAAGCAGCTCCAAACTGTACAACGCGGATGCGACAGGTTCCGCGAGAGCAAGTTCTACATCTTCGAGGGAGCATTCGCGTGGACATGGGACGAGAAAACCCCCCTCGTCGGCATCGGCAGCGTCAATGCAAAACCATTCGCGAAATACGCCATCACGACTGTGACCAAGGACAACATGAGGTTTCTTGCGATGGACTGGATTAATGATCAGGCGAGCGCCTTTTGCCCCGCGGAACTCTTTCGGGGCATGCACGACGACGCCCACGCCCTCGTGGCCAAGTATTTCGGCTTGACCGGACCGCGCCCCGGAAAGTATGGCGAGATCCGTGCCACACACTCCAGCCGAGAGCATCTTCATGACGATGATGGAATCATCCACTGGTCCGGCGCTGGTTTGCTTAATAGTGAGACCGTTCTGATTAGGCAGGCGCAATACGACGGAATGTTCAGGCACATTAAGCATCCGCTCGACCGAGATCGGATGAATGGGGGCGCCTTCTCGAGGCATGCGCCGCAATTCCTACGGATGGGCGCCGATTCGCGGATTCCGCAAACGACGGCAACTTTAAGCTCTTCACCGGTCTTAGAGCGCCGATGGCCTTTTCGCCTGACCAGGATCGGATGAAGGTAAGCGCCTGCTCCAGTTGTGTGTCGCTGACCTCATCGATGAACGTCGCCTCGCCTATGCCACGAAGGATGGGCATCCGAAGCTTCCCACCGCGGTGTTTCTTGGCATCGTCAATGCCTCGCGCGAGCATATCGAGAGTCATGCCGGGCCGGACGATCGGTAGTCCCAAAACATGCTGAGTGACCAAGATTCGCTCGGCATTGCAGAAGTCAAGCATTCCCAGCAGGGCGGACAACGCGGTTGCTAAAGCCATATCAAGCGCAACGGCCTCGCCATGTTCAAGGTCACTCAACTCAAATTCAAAAATGGGGCTGAAGGTGTGCCCGTAGTCAGGAAGGCGTCCCAGAATCCGCTCATGAAGGTTTGGAGAAAGCTCCAGAAGCATTGCCCGAATGGCACGGCGAATTAATTCGGTCCCATGTGCGCACTGCAATCTTGTTCGGACCAGATCCGATGCGTGCTCTTCGATCAACTCGAACAGTGAACGATCCGCGACTAACGCAATTTTTAGAGCCTCAGACAAACCATTCCGTATCTGGCGATTCGAGAGAGTGGCAAGGAACTGGGGATCGACGACAACGGCATAGGGAGCCGAGTACGTTCCCAACCTGCTCTTGCGCTGGCGGAAGTTCACGGCATTCTTGAGGCCGACTCCGGCATCGATGGCGGCGAGAAGCGTGGTCGGAATTCGCAGGCAAGGAACACCGCGGCGAAATATATTGGTCGCAAAGCCGACGACGTCAAGAGTGATTCCGCCACCTGCCGCCACCACAAGATCCTTCCGTCGACTCACGGCTAGATTCTCGAAGGATGACACCAATTCGGTAACCGCCAGCAGATCTTTTTCCTTCTCCGAAGCTCGCAAAACGATCGTGTCCAGGCTTCGATCGGGCGTGGTGAACAAGTCGCGAAGAGCGTCGCCGTAGATTTCGTTGACGGTCGCATCGGCAACCAGAATGATCCGTTCGAAAGGATGCAACAGATCTTTGGGAAACGCTTCATTCTGGAAAATGCCGCTTACGATGTGAACCGGATAGTCAATGGCGTGGTACCGAGAGACTCGATACGGATCGGCCCTCAAAGTCTCTCGACGATGGATTCTGGGTGATTCGCGGGCCAAATAGGCTGCGCCGATGAGACCCGCATCATCGGAACGCGGCCCTAACACAACGCGGTCGGCCCAAAACGACCCCGTGTCTGATGTCAACGGATAGAATCCGAGTGCGCTCAGATTTTCCAGAATTGCCGACCGATAATGATCCTGAAGCAAAAAACACACTCCCCCCGTGAGGATCAGCTTGTCGATCTCAGGGTCGAGCATAAAATGCCACTTGATAGCCTCGGCCACGGGGGCCGTCACGGCCATGAGCAGCTTTTTGCACAGAAGGTCACCGGTTGCCACGCCCTCGGCGAACACGTTCATGGATGCATCTGGCGTCAGATCGCTCCGGTTCAGATGTGACGTGCGGAATTCCTGTGGGAAGAGTTCGCGTGCCCTCGCGAGCACGCATTTGATTCCGTTGCCTGATGCGAAGGCATTCAGATGATCGACACCTCCGCAATCGCATTTCAGAGACAACAGATGCCCGTTGAGCGAGAACGCAATGCGGTGATGGCCAATCTCGCCCTGCGTGCCGAGGATCGGATCGACGGGCACGTGCGGAACGGAGCAATGCAATGTTCGAGCCGCGATTCCAGTGCTTACGGTAACGAGCGCAAGTCGACGGGCGTGGCGAAGGCCGGGTAGCGACGAGTGGGCGATGAGTGAGGCAGTTACATCATTCACAATCGTGACGCTCGCATCAGGTAAGCGCCGCCTTATGGCCAGCTCTAGATCGAAAGGTGTGCTGTCCTCTCCGAGAATCGGTCCTGATCCAAGAATCGTTCCTGTGTGCGCATTCAGAGCGGCGCCCATCGAGATGGCAATCGCAGAGTGCGGTCTCGCTGATGCCGAAGAATTCGAAAACGATTGCAGAGCTCTGGCAATGTAGGCGGCAATTTCTTCAACGATGCGGGCCGCCGAGGTGCCAGGCAGGGATCGAGAATTGATGGACGGGATCCGCTGCACATCGGCCAAGAGTCCTTCGCGGGTTAGACGCGCGCTGCGAAACGATGTGCCGCCTAGATCAAAGGTGATGACTTCATCGCCGTTTCCGTGGGTGGCTGGAAATTCATTCATAGCGACGCTCATGTGGAACATCAGCCAGAGTCAGTTTTTGGGCGAGAAAACGAAGTGAGCCCGCACCCTCAAAGCCAATTCAGGGAGAGCTGAGTGCTCAGCATCGGCACTCAAAGGGGGAAGTCTCCTTTTGACCTCAAAAGCGACAGCGATTGTACAACCGTTCAGTCTGCTCGCCTAGTGTGCAAGAACTTGCATACCTAAATGCTGTAAATCCGTTATGACTCCGGCGCTAGGAGCGGTGTCTGCTAGCGCATCAACAACGCACTGACAGGCTATGAGTCGCGTACCAATCGTAGGTTTCATGCAAAGCTCGCTCCAGCGTGTAGTTGCAGGTAAAACCGATTGCTCGCAAACGGTTTACGTCATAGGCTCGGTAGATGATGCCGTTTGGCTTGCTCGCGTCCCATACGATTTGCTCCTTCATCCCGGTGTAGGCGGCCAGGATTTCCACAACGTCGCGGATCCGGTGCGATGTTCCGGAACCAAGGTTGAGTGGGCCGAGGGCGCGATTCATTATTGTATGCAGGGCGCGTGCGCAATCCTTGATGTAGAGGAAGTCGCGTGATGCGGAACCGTTGCCCCACACCGTCACAACCGTTTTCGCCTGCTTGGCGTCGTGAAATTTCTTCACCAGCGAGGGGACGACGTGCCCCGTCTCCGTATTGAAACGGTCATGCGGCCCAAAAAGGTTGGTGCTGAACGCGAAAGCATAACGCATGCCGTAACTGTTTTTGTAAGCGTGCAACTGCGCCAGCATGCCGCGCTTGGCATGCGCATAGCCGTATTCTGAAAAGTGCGGCGGTCCTTTCCAAACGTCCGCTTCGGTCAGAAGTCTGCCGGGTTCGAGCTCGGGATAGATAGCGGCCGAGCCCATGGCGACTACTTTCTTGACCCCAGCTTGGTGGCAAGCATCGATGACATGCGTATTGATCAAGTTGTTCTTGAGGTAGGCCTCGCCCTGGTTGAGCATAATGCCGACGATGCCACGGACAAATCCGGCCATATGGAAAACGTAGTCCGGCTTCTTGTCGTGAAAGTAATCCAGCACTGCGCGTCGGTCGGTCAGATCGCATTCCGACGATGTGGGCGTTAGGATTCTGCTAAAATTGAGCGATTGCAAGTGTTCTCGCAGCTGTGAACCTACAAGGCCAGAACCTCCAGTGATCAGAATGGTGTCGTCACGCCGTAGCATTTGAGTCCACTGGTTCTTCCTTCTATGCAGGTCAGTCTGTCTCGGTCAGTCGAACTTCTTCAGTCCAGCCAATTCCAAACCGGCATTCCACATAAATCTCGGACCGCACACCAAATAACGCCGCCACAAGCGCTTTGGCTCATGCGACAAGCGATAGAACCATTCCAGTCCGTGCTCTTGCATCCAGATCGGGGCTTGCCGCGACCTGCCTGAAAGGAAGTCGAATGCCGCGCCGACTCCGGCCAATACGGGCACCGTCAACCGGTTGCGGAATTCGAACATCCATCGCTCCTGTCTGGGTGTGCCCAGCCCCACCCAAACAATGTCGGGCGAAACCGACTCAATTGCATGGGTGATTTTTTCTTTCTCGGTTTCGGGCAGGGGCCAGATGGGCAGCGGATAAATGCCTGCCACGCGCGTTCCATATTTCTTCGCGCATAACCGGGACAACTTTTCCGATGCCTGGTTTCCATAGAAGAAGTGCTTGTACTTTGGACCCGTCTCGCGGAGCAGGGTGCCCATCAACTCAGGCCCGCAAACGCGGCGCCTGACATTTTCAAAACCATGAATGCGCGCCAACCATCGCATGGGTGTGCCGTCCATATTTTTGAGGTCGGCGGAGTTGATGATTTCCCGCAGTTTGGGATTCATGATCGCCTCGGCAGAGCCGTGCATGCCGACCTGTGCAACACAGTGAACGCTCTTGCGCTCACGGATCCAGTGATCCAGGATCCGGAGAGCCTCTGGAATTTGCAACGCGTGGACCTGAATTCCCAGAACCGGGAAGCTGGGGATGGATACTTCCCCGGATTCCGGAATCATCACGCCGCTCGCCATTGTTCCTCCTTTGCTCCTCTGTGGCCCCAATGTGCGGGGCGCACTGCGTTGCTCCGAAATCCACTTCTGAGTCCGTCGCTTAAGAATAAGTGGACTTTTGCGCCTCGCCACCGAGTAGACCTATGACGACTCCGCCGAAGCAAGCGAAAGAGTTCATGAGATCTTTCGAAATGTCGGGCAGATTGTGCTGTGCTGCCCATATCGCTCCGAGGAGCAGGGCGCCTGCGATCATCAAAGCACAAAAGAACCTTAAGGGCTGAAATTGTGCGGCGGTGGCCCGAACAACGTCCAGAGTTCGCTGAGAAGCTTCATCCTCGGCATTCTCGATCAGATTGGGATCAACCAGCAATGCGATCCGAATGGCATTATGGATCTCCGGCACCACGGGTTGATGAGACGCAAAGAAAATTCCCACGCTGCTCCTCCCAACGCGACAAAGTCTCTCCGGGCCTACATTATGTTTCAATTTCGTTCCGGGGAGTAAGGCCCAGCGGAAACGCCCAGCACAGTGTCCTTCTTCAGTTCAAAAGCGGCACCGATTGTACAACCGTTCCGCTTTCTCGCCTAGTGTGAAAAGACTTTCATTCGAAGCGCAGCGTGTTTTCGGGAGGGCTGGAATGACCTGACTTCTGAACGAGCTGGCACGAGTTGAGACATGGGCCTGGGAGCCGACATTGTCACGGAATCAATAACGCTCGTGACCCCGATCGACCAGTTCGCCATGAGGGTGATCGCCTGTTTTCGTCAATTGACGGTCACTCCGAAGGTCGGAGTGCGGGATGAACGCCGAGTTCAGCCAATGCCTCGCCTAGGGTATCCGCCTATTTGCGTTCTCTCGACTTCGCTCAGGATTTCGCCGGCGAGAATGTTTTCATAGGGTTGGGTACTCTTTCCTCGAAATCCGGTGAGGCCTGCTAGGGACTTTCTTCCCCTCCACTTTTACCTCTTGCACCTTCTTGCATGAGAGGGCGAGGATAACCGATGCTGAGCGTTTCGTTTCCTGCATTCGGAAACATTCCATGAAAACGCCTGACATAGTGACTCATTCGAGTGCCAGCGTTAGACCGAGCTCTCTCCTCGGAAAAACCGAACTACGCTATGTCGCTTGGTTTTCACTGTTTGTATTGGCCGGCACTGTGGCAACCCTCAGTCCCGATTTCTGGCTGGGTTGCCTTGCGGCGGTGGCCGTGTTGGCGATCTGCAGGATCGTATTCGTATATGTCGGACGCACTGGCCTGGAAATGTGGCAGGCAGTTGCGGTTGCCATTCTAAGTGGTTACGTCGTGTTGAATTACGGCTTCGAGAATCTCGCGATCCACGCCGGTTCATTTCCCATACTCATCACTTACGGGATGATATACGCGTCGTTGGCTCTGGCAGTTTTTGCGCACCGACAGGTGGTGATGAAAGCGCTGCGCGAGCCGGCCATGCTGTGTGTCTTAGGCGTGCTTGCTATGGCATTGTTCCATCTGCTCACGGATATTCTTTCGTACGGAAGTTTCGCTTTTCGCGACGCCACCATGTGTTTTGACGGTGTTTTCCTGCTCATGGGGCTGCTGTGGGCGAGAAAGAGCGACAGCCCTCACTTCTTGGCAAAGTGGTTGCTGGTCGTCTTCGTCGTGAATATGTTCTATAGCTTCACTCTTCCCTGGGCGGAAAAGTTCTGGTCGTGGTCCCCAGAGAGCGGTGTTTTCTTCCCGGTGCCGATCCTGGGAAATTACCGTGGCACGGGTGACTGGTTATTGGCGGGCGCGACATTTTGCATCTGTGTGGGCAGCTACATTGTGAGCCGCCCACGCTGGTTGATGCCCATTCTCGCCCTAGGGCAATTGCTGGGAATCGCCATCACCCAGGTCCGGCGCATGTACCTGTGTATCGTGGTGGTAGTGGTGATTCTTGTCCTGGCGGGGGAAATCAAGAAATTCGCGAGACTCTTCATTCTGGTTCCGGCAGCCGTAGGAGTGCTTTTTCTTGCCACCAGCCTGGGCGGACTTGAAATCACGGGCCGCATCGGTCCGGTGAACCTCGCGTTTTTCGGAGACCACCTTCGAAGCATATCCGGCGCCGAGAACACACCGGGCAGCGACCCCCAGAGTCGCGTCATCATGGGTAAGCAAGCCTTTGAGCATTTCCGAGCCCACCCGATCGTCGGCGAGGGCTTCGGTCTACCGATAGTGAGCGTGATTGATGGTGACACTGGTACGATAACGCGCACTCCTCACAACTCAAGCCTGACCTACCTGGCGAGGCTGGGGGCAGTTGGATTCACCATTTGGATCGCGTTTCATGTGTGCTTATGGTCAAGATTTGTCTTCGCCTACCGACAGCGACGTTCCTGCGACAAGCGATTGTACGCACTCGTTTTATGGACTTTTCTGTTTTACGTAATCTTTATGGTGGGCAGCTTTGTGGAGTCTCCTTTCGAATATCCCGCGCATGCGATTCCGTTCTATTTCTTGATGGGTTACGCGCTGGGCTTGATCCGTTGGCGCATGTCTCCTAACAAAACGGGTGAACAACGATTGGCCGCGTTGAGTAATGTTGAGAAAGCCTTCTCGTAATCAGTTCGGACCGGAATGCTGGCCAAGAAAGCGAGTACAGTACGGCCGTGGTAGTCAAGCCGGGACAGCGGTGTTCAACGCTCCGCTTGAACGTGATATCATCGCGCCTCTGATCGCGTGCAAGGAATTTCGAGCCATGAAATTCAGCGTCACAACTCCCCAGTCTAGGCTACCAAGTGTCGTTTCTGAAAAGCTTTTGTATATCTGGGCTCTGCTCGCTCTGCTGGCTTCGTCGATGCTTCTCGGTTGTCAGAGCCCAAACGCGGCTTCTCCGCCGCCTCCCGCTGAGGTTGAGGTTGTCAGCGTCGTACAACAAGACGTCCCGATCTATGGTGAATGGGTCACGACGTTGGATGGTTATGTCAACGCTCAAATCCAACCGCAGGTAAGTGGATATCTCATTAAGCAGGGCTACAAGGAAGGCTCTTTCGTCCGGAAGGGCCAGATTCTGTTCGAGATCGATCCGCGTCCCTTTCAAGCGGTGCTCGACCAGGCCAATGCGCAACTCGCGCAAGCCGAAGCCCAGTTGGGCAAGACCAAGCTCGATGTGGACCGGGACACTCCTTTGGCGAAGGAGCGCGCCATTGCTCAGAGTCAGTTGGACAACGACATCCAGGCGAATCTCGCCGCTAAGGCCGCGGTAAAGTCCGCCGGGGCCCAAGTGGAACAGGCCCAATTGAATCTGGATTTCACTCGCGTTACATCGCTAATCGACGGCATCGCGGGCATCGCGCAAGTTCAAATCGGCAACCTGGTCGGTCCGACGACAGCGTTGACTTCTGTTTCGCAGGTGAATCCGATCAAAGCGTACTTTCCGATCAGTGAGCAAGAGTACATGCATTATGCGGCAAGAATAAACGCGCACAATCAGCAGGAAGTGCCGTCCGACGCGCCGCCCTTCGACCTCATCCTCGCCGACGGAACGGTCTATCCGCACAAAGGAACCCTCCTGTTGACGAATCGACAGGTGGATGTCACGACGGGCAGCATTCAACTGGTTTGCGCATTTCCCAATCCTAACAACATCCTGCGCCCGGGCCAGTTCGGACGGGTGCGCGCCGCTGGAGAAACAAGAACAGGCGCCCTGCTTGTTCCACAGAGGGCCGTTACGGAACTCCAGGGAACCTACCAAGTGGCCGTGGTAGGAGGCGACAACAAGGTAACCCTACGGCCGATCAAGGTCGGCGAGCGTGTTGGCGCGATGTGGATTATCGCAAGCGGGGTTCGCGCGGGAGATGTCGTCGTTGTCGAAGGCCTGCAAAAGGTTAGGGACGGCTCTTCTGTAAAGATCAAGCAGAGCACTCCTGCGACGAAAGGCGACTGACCCATGTCCAAATTCTTCATCAACCGTCCTATCGTGGCCATGGTCATCTCGATTCTCATGGTGATCGTGGGCGCAGTCACGATCACGAGCCTCCCGGTGGCACTATTCCCGAACATCGTTCCGCCAGAGGTTCAAGTGGTCGCCACCTATGTGGGCGCCGATGCGCAGACGATCGAGCAGTCGGTTGCAACACCTATCGAGCAACAAATGAGCGGCGTGGACAACATGAACTACATGTATTCGCTGAACTCCACCGCCGACGGGCTGATGAGACTCATTGTCGACTACGACGTGAAAACGGATCCAAATACGGACCTCATCCTCACCCAGGTACGCGAAACCCAAGCCGCATCTCAGCTTCCCCTGGACGTCACAAATTACGGCGTCACGGTCCAGAAAACGGTAACTGCACCGCTCATGCTGTTGACCTTGTACTCACCGAACGGAACTTACGACGCGCAGTTCCTTTCCAATTACGCCTACATTAATCTATCGGATCAAATTACCCGTCTGTATGGCATCGGAAGCGTGCAGATTTTTGGGGCGGGCCAATATGCGATGCGGCTGTGGGTCAAGCCCGACCAGCTGGCCAAACTTGCGATCACTGTTCCTGAAATCACCTCTGCCATTCAGGCGCAAAACACGGTGAATCCCGCGGGACAGGTTGGCAGCGAGCCTGCCCCCAAAGGTCAGGAATATACCTACTCGGTCCGAGCCCAGGGCCGGCTCACCTCTCCCGAGGAATTCGAACAAATCGTGGTTCGTGAGTCTCCGGGGGGAGCGGTGGTGCGCCTCAAAGACGTAGCGCGCATCGAACTCGGCGCTCAGAACTACAGCGTTCTGGGCCGCTTGAACGGGAAGCCTGGCGCGATTATCGCGGCGTATCAGTTGCCCGGCTCGAATGCCGTGCGAGCTGCCGACGGCGTCAAGAAACTCATGGCCGAGGTGAAGACGCGCTTCCCGCACGACGTGGATTATGTAGTGTCCTTGGACACTACGCGCGCAGTTACCCAAGGGATGAAGGAAATCATCCTGACGTTGGTGATCGCCATCGTCCTCGTGATCATCGTCGTCTATATCTTTCTGCAGGGCTGGCGCGCCACCCTGATCCCCTTGCTAGCCGTGCCTGTGTCATTGGTCGGTACATTCATTTTCTTCCCTGTGTTTGGCTTTTCTGTCAACACGCTCTCCCTATTCGGGCTGGTTCTCGCCATCGGTCTCGTCGTCGACGACGCTATTGTTGTCGTTGAGGCGGTAGAGCGCCACATTGAGGAAGGCCTCACGCCCAAAGCCGCAGCGCTCAAAGCCATGGAAGAAATTTCTGGCCCCGTCGTAGGCATCGCCCTTGTTCTCTCGGCGGTTTTCATTCCGACGGCTTTCATTCCCGGCATCACCGGACGTCTGTACCAGCAATTCGCCGTGACCATTGCGATTTCCGTGATCCTGTCTGCCTTCAACGCACTCACTCTTAGTCCGGCACTCGCCGCGCTGCTGCTCCGGCCGAGAACCGACAGCGGAGGACTTCTAAAGAGGTTTTTCGATATCTTTAACCGAGGCTTTGCCAGTGCCACAAATGCCTACGTTCGGTTCTGCGGCGTCCTGATTCGGAAGAGCGCGGTCGCCCTCATTCTTCTCGTAGTGCTCGGTGCAGCGGCCGGGTTTTTTGGCAGTAAAATTCCATCGAGCTTTCTGCCCGACGAGGACCAGGGTTATCTTTACATTAATCTACAGCTGCCGAATGCTGCCTCGCTGCAACGCACGGATGCGGTCGCCAAGAAAATCGAGGACGCGCTGGCCAATACGCCAGGAGTCCAATACACCACCAGCGTTGTCGGTTTCAGCTTGCTTAGTTTTGTCCGCACCAGTTACAACGGATTCTTTTTCGTCACATTGAAGCCCTGGGACGAGCGCAAGTCTCGGGCAGTACAGTTTCAGGAGATCAAGCAGCGAATCAACCAGGATCTCTCCCAGATTCCGGAAGGCATTGCCTTTTCGTTTTCACCTCCGGCCATTCCCGGTGTCGGGACCTCCGGGGGATTTACGTTTGCACTCGAGGACCGAGCCGGTAACGACGTCCAGTTTCTCGCGTCCAATTTGCAAACTTTCCTGGCTGCGGCGCGCAAGCGTCCTGAGATAGCGGGCTTGAGCACCACCTTCCTGCCCAGTGTGCCACAGCAGTTCGTCAACGTAGACCGCGACAAAGTCATCAAGCAAGGTGTGCCCATCAGTGACGTCTACAAGACAATCCAGGCCTTCATGGGTGGCCTGTTCATCAATTACTTCAACCGCTTCGGCCGACAGTGGCAGGTGTACATCGAGGCCGAAGGCGATTACCGGACCAGGGCTGAGAATGTCGGCCAGTTCTTCGTACGAAATAACAAGAACGAGATGGTGCCGCTTTCTGCGCTGACGCGATTTGAACCGCGCCCAGGACCGGAGTTCACGATGCGCTTCAACGAGTATCGCGCGGCCCAAATCAATGGTGCCGCTGCTCCCGGTTACAGCGCCGCACAAGCCATGGTTGCCCTTGAAGAAGTCTTTGCTCAAACCATGCCCCGCGAGATGGGCTACGACTATATGGGAATGTCTTTCCAGGAGAAAAAGGCGCAGCAGGGCGTTCCGCCATCCGTGGTCTTTGGATTCTCGCTGCTGTTCGTCTTTCTGATCCTGGCGGCTCTGTACGAAAGTTGGTCGCTTCCCTTCAGTGTGCTATTAAGCACACCAATTGC
>DATMQT010000034.1:0-5831 GCA_035566655.1 Candidatus Dormiibacterota bacterium | reverse complement strand
CACGCATCTCTCCGGAAAGCAGTGGCCAGTGGCCAGCAAACCAAGAAAACTAACGACGGTTTTTAAAGAACGTTTGCAGCAGTTCCGCGCAGCGGCCTGCCAGTACGCCGTTGCGGACTTCTACTTTGTGGTTCAGTTGCGGGTGATTCAGCACCTGCATTACCGATTGCACGGCGCCCGCTTTGGGATCGTCCGCGCCGTAGACGAGGCGCTTGATCCGGGCGTGCACCAGGGCTCCGGCGCACATCGGGCACGGTTCAATTGTAGCAAACAGGTCGCAGTTCTCCAGGCGATGATTACCTATGGTTGCGCTGGCCTCGCGCAGGGCGACGATTTCGGCGTGGGCTGTGGGATCGGCGTCGGTGATGTTGCGGTTCCATCCGCGGCCCACGATTTTTCCGCCGCATACGACGACTGCTCCTATGGGGACTTCGTCCGCTTCGAGTGCGCGCTGCGCGGCGCGTAGGGCTTCCTCCATCCAGAGTTCGTCGGAAGCCCTCGTTAGTCGTTGGTCTTCGTTGGTGGTCTTCGTCTTTGGCACGCGGAAACCTACGCAGAAGGGTATCATCGGCGCGGCTTGATTCACGCTGACGGTCCGTGCTCAGATCAGCCGCAACACTTCGCGCACCACTTCCGGCACCGCGGCATGAACCACGGCCGGCAACACGATGGTCACGATCACGTAGGCTAGCACGATGGCGGGCACAACCAGCAGCATCCGAACGGTGGGCGTCAATTTGGCGAGATAAGCTCGCATAAGATCCTCTGATCTAAGTACGAAAAGCAGCCCGAAAAGGTTCCCGCGGGGCTCTTGCATCTCTGACGACTGACCACTGGCCGCTGACGACTGCAAACTGTTATGCTAACCCCGTCATGGGGATGCAAAACTTATTCCGCAAAGTCTTTCTGGTCGACCTTCTACAGGGATTGAGGGTCACATTTCGCTATCAGGATCCCAAGGAGATTTATACCGAGCAATATCCCATGGAGCGGCCGCAGGTGGCGGAGCGCTACCGTGGGGCGCCGCGGCTGAACGTGAATCCCGATACCGACGAGACCATGTGCATTGCCTGCGACCTGTGCGCCGTGGCCTGCCCGGAGAATCTTATTGTGGTCTCGAGTGAGCGCAACGAGCATACCCGCCGCAAGGAACTCACCAACTTCACCTACGACCTAAGCCGCTGCATGTTCTGCGGCCTCTGCGAGGACGCCTGTCCCGTGGACGCCCTTGAACTCACCCAGGATTTCGAACTCGCCAGCTATACCCGCGAAGGCTGGATCTGGGACAGAGAGACCCTGGAAAAAGGGCCGTTGCCTACGCAGTATAAGAAGTAGCTGTCCCCTCCTTTACCGTGAAACGCTGACCGCTCTACTCGCCCGCAAGCTTCTTTTCCGGCAGGAAATACATGGCGGGGATCAGGGCGAAGATGAAGAACGCGGCGTAGATGGAAACGTAAGCCAGCGGAACGGAGAGCAGGTAGAGCGCTCCGGAGAGAGCGTTTTTGCGCTGGATGCGTTCGTGATACTCGACCATGGCGAAATCGTGCCGGCTCTGGCGGACTAATTCCGTGCGGAGAAGATAAAAGCCCGTCGCGCACAGGAAGAGGTCGAGCCCGTAGAGCGCAACCGCCATGGGCTCGCGGTAGTTCTTGCCCATGAAGTCGGTCACGAAAGGGACGAGCGACATCCAGAACAGCAGGTAGAGGTTCGACCACAGAAGCCGCGCCGTAACCGAGTGCACCGCATGAATCAGATGATGATGATTCACCCACATGATGGCGGCTACGAGGAAGCTTAGGGCGTAGCTGATGAAGACCGGTGCGACCTTGATTGCTGCCGCTAGCGTGGGGGTGGCTGGGGCGCGGAGTTCTAGGACCATGATCGTGATGATGATGGCGATTACGCCATCACTGAAGGCTTCCAGGCGGTTTGTGGTCATCTCAGACATGGGCCCTCAGACTGACGGCTGTTGTTGGGTCATGCAGTGCATGGTGCCGAGTCCCCAGATTAGGTCACCGGAATAGATTGGCACGATCTCTCTGGTGGGGAACAGGGCCGACAGCGTGTTCAGGGCTATGCGGTCGTTTGGGTCGTTGAAGACCGGGACCAGCACTACGCCATTGGCGATGTAGAAATTGGCGTAGCTGGCGGGGAGGCGGCGCTGCTCGAAGACTACTGGGCCGGGCATGGGGAGTTCTACTATGTTCAGCTTTTTGCCGGATTGATCGGTGGAGGCTTGTAGGCGGCGGAGATTGTCTTGGAGCGGGTTGTGGTTTATGTCTGTGCGATTCGGTGCGACCATTGTGACCACTGTGTCGGGGGAGACGAAGCGGGTTAGGTCGTCGACGTGGCCGTGGGTGTCGTCGCCGTGGATGCCGTTGCCCAGCCAGATTGTGTGCGGGGCGCCTAAGTAGTTGGCGAAGAGTTTCTCGTAGTCTTTCCGGTGCATGCCGGGATTGCGCTGCTGGAGTTTGCTTAGAAGACACTCTTCGGTGGTCAGGATGGTGCCTTCTCCATTGACGTCGATGGAGCCGCCTTCGAGGACTATCCGGGTGTTGCGGTGATGGGGGCGGATCGCTTCGGTTTTTGCGGCGGTCGCCATGAGGGATCCGATTTTTTCGTCGTGGTGGTAGTTGTTGTATTTGGCCCAGGCGTTGAAGCGGAAGTTGAGGGCGAGCATTTCGTTGCTGGGTGGCGTCCCCTTCGGCGCGCTTCGCTTGCTCAGGGCAGGCTCTGAAGGGACTTTGTTCCCCGTGATCGCCTCCCCCGCACTTACGTGCGGGGCTAATGAATGCCGTCGCTTCGCGACCAGTGCGAAGATGCAGCCGGAGTCGCGGAGCCAGACTCGGTTGGTGGGCCAGCGGTGGAAGCGGACGTTGGGTATGTCTGCGTTGGCTTGCTTCAGGAGCTTGCGGACTTGGCGTTCTGCGCCGGCGTTGTTGACGATGAGTTCTACTCGCTCGTGGCGGGCCAGGTTGCGGATGATTTCGGTGTAGACCCAGGGGATGGTTTGGAACTTTCCCGGCCAATCGCCTTGATAGTGGGGCCAGGCCAGCCAGGTTGCGGCGTGCGGGGTCCATTCGGCGGGCATACGGTAGGCGAGGGCTGCCGGGACACTTAAAGTATTACTTGAACGCTCAGGTCGGGGCATGGAGTTAGTTTATTGCATGGGATGATAAAGCGCACATTGAGTCCTGAGCCTGAGATTGGTCTTGACGAACAATCCTTGCGCAATGCGCGTAATGGGGATGTTTCGTCACCTGGCCCCGAGCGACTCAAATTCAGATCTTTAATCTGGTCACTGACACGCTTTGCCGAATGGCGATGAGACTTACCCCCAAATTGCTGGCATCTGTGCCGATGGCGTGTTTTACTTCTTAATGTTGGTGATACGGAGAAATGGTGAAAGTAGAGGCGCGGGCAATTTCGAAACCGGCGACGGGAATCACTGGCACATTGCATTCACTGCTCGAGCGGTCCTGGGTAAAAATAGCCGCGGTCATGTTCTTGCTCCTGGTTCTCGAATTCCAGCTGTTGTACTCCGTGGGGCACGAGTCGCTCAGTTTCGATGAAGGCGATCACATCTTTGCCGGATACATGTCTCTCAAGCATCACGATTTTGGTCTGAACCCCGAACATCCGCCGCTGGTGAAGATGATTGCTGCCGTTCCCCTGTTGCGAATGAACCTTCGTGAGCCGCAGTTGCAGAACCGTTACTTCAAGACCGAGGCCTACCTGAGTGGACGCGATCTCATCTTTCAGAATGATTACGAGAAGGTCATCTTCCGCGCCCGAACGGCAGCATCGATCTTTGCGCTCTTGGTTGCGCTGCTGGCCTTCCTTACGGCAAGCGAGATGTTTGGCACAGGCGCGGGATTCATCGCACTCGCGCTGATCGTCTTCGAGCCCAACTTCCTTGCTCATGGCGCTTTAGTGACGACGGACACGGGAGCGGCGGCCTCCTTGCTGGCCAGCATCTATGCGTTCTACCGGTATGTGAAATGTCCCTCGTGGGGACGCGTCGTAGTGTTGGGTCTGGCGGCGGGCCTCTTCTTTATCGTCAAGCATTCAGCGGTGCTGCTGCCGCCGATGCTCATCTTGCTCGCAGTCACCGAGTTGTTGCGCCCCCGTCAAGCGGGGGATGAGACCCGCCGGCATCAGGCGGCGCGTCTGGCTGGTGCGTTTGTGGTTGCCGGAATAATCGCCATTGGCGTCATGTGGGCGGGTTACGGATTCCGCTACGCCGCCCGTCCCGCCGGGGCACAGCTCAATCCACCATTGGAGAACACGCTCGGGACCCTGCGTCCGGCGGAAGCAAAGGTGATCACGATGTTGGCGCGCTGGAAAGTGCTGCCGGAGTCATGGCTCTATGGTCTGGCGGACGTCCGCTCCGTGGCGAATACGTGGCCCAGCTATATGTTTGGGAAGGTCTATGCGCATGGAGTGTGGTTCTATTTTCCGGTGGCGTTCGTCATAAAGGCGACCTTGACCACGTTGATCTTCCTCCCGCTGATTGTCTATGCCATCGCCACTGGCAAGCTACGCGGCTGGCGCGAGATCCTATTTCTTTCTCTACCACCGGCGCTTTATTTTTCTATCTCGATGACTTCAAGTCTGAACATCGGAGTGCGGCACATCCTTTTGGTCTTCATCTTCGTGCTTGTGTTGGCGGGTGGAGCGGCCTGGAGTCTGATACAAAACGATCGCCGTTGGGTTTGGCCCATTGCCTTCCTCATCATTTTCCATGTTATGTCTTCGCTCCGGGCGTTCCCAACCTCGTACATTCCGTACGCTAATGAAATCTGGGGCGGACCGGCCAACATCCACAAGTATTTGACCGACTCTACGACGGACTGGGGACAGCAACTGAAAGCCGTGAAGCGCTACGTGGACGAGCGAGGTATCAAAGATTGCTGGTTCGCGTACACGGCCGAGCCGCTGATTCCGTTTCACGCCTACGGCATTCCATGTAAGACTCTTCCCACGATGGACTCGATTTGGTCTGGGCTGAAGACCGAAACCCCACCAGTAATCACGGGCCCTGTATTCTTCAGCCACATTTCCTTGACGTTCTATGAATCGGGGTCCGCCCTGCTGAGTCCCTATCGTGAGTTTATGGAACTCAAGCCGACCGCTGTGATCGAAGATGGCGTGTTTGTCTACGACGGTACGTTCAACGTTCCGTACGCCGCAGCGCTGGATCACGCCGTGATCTCCAACAGCCTGCTCGAGCAGCATGAACCCAAACAGGCACTTTCCGAAGCTCAGGCCGGAATTGCCCTTGCCCCCGATTCCTTGCAGGCTCTGATGGCTTTGGGAGATGCGCAGAAGGTACTGCAGAAGAATGCTGAGGCGCGCGCGACTTTCGAGAAAGCGCTTCAGCGAGTTCACCTCATGGAGCCAACTGCTCAAGAAGTATGGATTCCCAAGGTTCAGCAGAAAATGGCAGGTCTATGACCCGATCGTCGAGTTGTCTTTGTCCAAAAAGATGGGCAAAACGGGAGTCAACTGTTGCAACCAGGCGATAGCGCTCATTGACCTGTCGATGAGTGTATGGCGATTTTTTCGCCAACTGGCGCACAGTCCGGGTTGCCGACAAAGGTTCGTCATACGCGAATCGCAGGCAGCAGAGTCCAGCTCAGGGCAGGCTGTCGAAAAACATATAGATCGCAGCGATGCGACCGTTCCGGGCAACGACAAAATCGGTTCCCGCGTAAGCTGGAGGTTTGCCGGGAGTGCCAGATACCCATCGAACCCGTCCGGCATCACTTAATTCCTCGGGAGGGGAGAGAGGCTGGTACTTGAAATCTGGATGTGTTGCTTTTATCACA
>DATMQT010000033.1:0-4977 GCA_035566655.1 Candidatus Dormiibacterota bacterium | reverse complement strand
CCAGGCCGAATTCCTTCCCAGCGCTTAGAATTTCATTCCACACCCGCGCGCTGGTTGCCTCGTCCGCGGGGATGTAAATCTCGAATCCATCTTCCGCTGTGTATCCTGTCCGCGCGATCAGAATATTCTTCAGCCCGCAGACCGTGCCGCGCGTGACCCAGTAAAACTTCACCGCAGTCAAATCCGCATCCGTGAGTTTTTGTAGGACGTCCACACCTTTCGGCCCCTGGATGGCAATCTGCGTGAAGTCATCCGAAAGGTTCTCGACCGCGCAGTCAAACTGCCGCGTGTTGTCGCGCACCCAGTTGAAATCTTTTTCGCGCGTGCCCGCGTTGATCACCAGCAGGTATTCGTCCTCGCCCAGGCGGTGGACGATCACATCATCCACAAATGTCCCCTGCGGATAAAGCAGCGCGGAATACTGCGCCTGACCCACGGCCAGCCGCGAAGCGTCATTCATCGAGATGTGCTGCACCGCGGCCAGCGCCTGTGGCCCCGCCAGGCGAATGTCGCCCATGTGACTGACGTCGAAAATACCCACGCCGGTGCGCACCGCCATGTGCTCGTTGATGATGCCGCAACCGATCGAGGCGGGATACTCCACCGGCATATCCCAACCATTGAAGTCAACCATCTTCGCGCCCATCTGGCGATGGACGGCGTTCAGCGCAGTCTTGCGAACGGTGGGAGCGGTCGTCTCAACGACGGTCGTCTTAACGGAGGACAAGCGAGACCTCAATCAGCGCAGCGGCTGGCCTGCTGGATGGTGTGACTGTTTACCGTATCACGCGGTTTTTCGGCGGGTCAAACGAGAGCTCAACGCAGAGGGCGGACAGGGTGCAGGGGATTCAGAACCCCTCTGCGTCCTCTGTGTCCTCTGTGTTGAGATTTTTTTAACGTCCGAACTGCACCGTCACATGCGCTCCTGCAGCCACATGTGTTCCCGCAGGGGGAGACTGCTGGCGCGCGACGCCGCTGCCCACGGCTTCCAGTTCCAACCCGGCGTCTTGCGCGGCTTCCACCGCTCCGCGCACGGTCTTGCCGACGAATGACGGTACTTCGATGCCGCCTTGCTCGACGTCCAAGACCACAGTTCCACTCGCCGGCAACTTTGGTTGCTCGGAAGGCGGATCCATAGCGTTCATCGAGGACGAAGTTGATTGATTGCTGGAGATCGGTTCACTTTGTCGCATCGCCGCTTGCTTTACACTTCCCTCGCCGCCCGCATTGGCCGACGTGTGCGCGCGCGCCACGCTCGTTTTGCCTGCTGGCAGAAGTGAATCTCCACTTACTTCCGCGGTCTCCAGCGGCTCGCCAGGATGATCCGGCGTGCCTTCTTCCAGATCTTTATCCTTCATCCTGGCTTGCGCCAGCAGCAACTGATGCTTCGGCGCCAGCGGCAGATCGTGCGGCGTGTGCAGATACTCGAGCACCTGCTGCGTGACGCGGCGGAACACCGGCGCGGAGACTTGTCCGCCCTGATGCAGGCCCACCGCCGAATCCAGAATCACCGCCACCACAATCTGCGGATTGTTCAACGGCGCGAATCCTGCGAACGATCCGATATATTTCGTCTTGGAATACACTCCGGTCGTGGGATCCACTTTCTGCGCCGTCCCCGTCTTCCCCGCCGAGGTGTAGCCTTCCAGAACCGCCTTGCGCCCAGTGCCCTCGAGCACAACTTTCTGCATCATCGAACGCATCTCCGCCGCGGTGAAGCTGGAAATCACCCTGCGCGACGCTCCGGGATGAAATGCGACGGTCTGCGGTGTGCCCTGTGGCTCAACTTTTCCTGCGACAATGCGCGGCGCAACCCACACGCCGTCATTGGCGAACGTGGAGACCAGTCCCGCCAACTGAAGCGGGGAAATCCCAATCTCCTGCCCCATGGAAATCGCGGCAATCGAAACCTTCGACCAGCGGCTTACCGGCTTGGTCATTCCACGCGTCTCGCCGGGCAACTCGATTCCAGACTGCTGTCCGAATCCATACGCCCGAATGTATTTGTAGAAGCGGTCTTCGCCCAGCCGCAGCGCAATCTTGATCGCGCCTACGTCGCTCGACTCCGCCAGCACGCCCCACACGGGCAACAGGCCGTGTGGCTTCGAGTCGCGAATCCGCATGCCGTTGTAGACGATCGATCCCATCTGGCAGTCAAACACTTCATCGGGATTCGTGAGCTTCTCTTCGAGCGCCGCCGAAATTGTCACCAGCTTGAACGTCGACCCCGGCTCGTAGACGTAGCTGACGGCCCGGTTAGTCAGCGAGGCCGGTGTAATTTCTTTGCGGAGGTTCGGATTGAACGTGGGACGATTAGCGAGAGCTAGAATTTCCCCCGTGTGCGGGTTCTCCACGATCACCGTGCCCGCAATCGCCTGCGTATCGTGAATCGCCTGCTCCAATTCCTTTTCGGCGATGTACTGAATGTTTTTGTCGATGGTCAGGACCAGGTTCTCGCCCGGCTCCGGCTGCTTCTCCACGTCGGAAAACCACTGCCGACGCGCATCCACTGAAATGAACATCTTCCCCGGGCGTCCGCGCAGTTCATCCTCGAACGCATGTTCGATGCCGCTCTGCCCGGAGTCTTCCATCCCCACGGTGCCGACCACTTGCGCGGCCAGATCGCGCGCAGGATAAAACCGCTTCGGCTCTTTTTGAAAGTGGATGCCCTGCAAGTGCAGCGACTTGATGCGCTCGATGGTTTCGTCACTGGCTTTACGCGCCACCCAGCAAAACGTCTTGTGGTTGCGGCAGTCGGTGAGCACCACGTTGTGGTCATCGCCGGTAATGCGGGTGATGAGGGAAACCGCCGTAGGCAGGTCTTTTACTTCGGTGGGCACGGCAAATGCGGAATCCACCAGAACAGACATCGCCAGTTCGTGACCGGCGCGGTCGTAGATCACGCCGCGCTTGGCAGAAAGCGGAATCGCCCGTTGCTGCTGGTGCTCGGCCTGCTTCACAAAGCTGCCGTAGCAGAAAACTTGCAGGTAAATCAGCCGCCCGCAAATCGCCACGCACCAGAACAAAAGCATCGCGCCCAGCAGACAGAGTCGCGAATTCTTGCCGAGTGTGGAGTTCGTAGCCATGAAAGCGTCGTTGGTCGTTGGTTGTTAGTCGTCGGCCCCTTAGACAAACATGGCGGTCCACCATCCGGAGGACCGCCAAATAAGTTCGTGTGGGGACCGGTCTCTGACCCGTCCGCCGAGCGCAGCTCGCCTGCTACCGTTGCTACTGTCCCGGCAGGGCTACCGCCGGCTCCGCGCTCGCCATCACCGGCGTATTCGAATCCGCCGCCGCGCTATCCATGCGGATCACCTGCCCCGGCTCCGGCGGCACCAGGCCCATGCGCCGCGCCATCACGTCAATTCTTTCCGGATCGCGCAGCGACGCATCTTCCAACCGGAGCGCCCGGTTCATCTCGGTGAGGTCGTTGAGCGTGCGCTTTGACGATTCGTTCAGGTAACCATATTCAATCGCCCGGAAGTGCTGCCAGGTGTAAGTAAATACGAGCAGGAACAGCACCGCCAGCGCCGTGGCGAACTGCCTCATCTCGTGGTTACGCCGCGGATCCTCCACCTTCACCAGCCGCGAGTTGTCGATCGCCTTGGCAAAATAGATTTCCGGCGTTCCGGTGAAGAACGTATTGCGCCGCGCCGCCGGGATTGCACTTCGAATTGCCGCCGCTGCTGCCGCCATTTATGCCGCTCCTACGAGGACCTGTTCACTCCGCATCTGCGGAGCCTGCAATTCAAATATCCGAAGCAGCTCCATTTCATCGGCCATGCGTTTCCGTTCGACGCCCAGTTCGGCCCGCTCCACCGCCGCCATAAGATCTTTAATCAATGTTCCTGTGTACATTTTCCAGCCTCAGAATTGGATTCCTACCACGGAACCCTTAACTAAACCCGGCAGATCTTCGTCCGCCTTCTTCAGAACCTGAACGCCCGGCACGCCTATTACAGCTGTGCCGGGGACTCCGGCAGTTTTTCCGGAATCTAAACTCTTTCCGCCGCCCGCAATTTCGCGCTGCGGGCCCGCGGGTTGCGATCGCTTTCTTCTTCCGATGACGTCACCGGCTTCTTGGTCAGTATTCGGAGGTGCTTGTCCTTAATCGCGCCCTCACGGAAGGCATCCTTTACGATGCGATCCTCCAGCGAATGAAAACTGATCACTACCACGCGTCCCCCTGGCTTCAGAATCCGGGGCGCCGCATTCACCAGCGCCCTCAGATCGTCCAGTTCGCGGTTTACGAAGATTCGAAGAGCTTGAAAAGTTCGGGTCGCTGGATGAATTCGCCTCTCTGCTTGATTCATTGGCCGGGCCGCGGCTGATACGACATCCGCAAGATGTGCGGTAGATCGTATCGGCCGCGACCGGACAATGGCTCTGGCGATTCTCCGCGACCTCCTTTCCTCTCCGAATTCGTAAATCACATCGGCAAGCTCACGCTCGTCGAGGTGGTTTACCACTTGTTCGGCGGTACGCTCCGACTGCGGGTCCATCCGCATGTCGAGCGGTCCATCCGCCTGAAAACTGAATCCGCGCGCGGCGTCGGAAAGCTGCAAACTGCTTACTCCGATATCGGCTAGCAGCCCGTCGGCTATCGGGCCTCGGGCTTCGGCCAAACTTGCAAATGACGCTTGCCGTAACTCGATGCTCGGCCAATCCGCTTCGCCGGAACTCGAAGGCCGAAGCCTGGACCCCGCGATTTCCAGCGCTGCCGGATCTTTATCGAGCCCAATCAAATGTCCCGGTGCGCCGAGGCGTTTTGCGATTTCGTAACTGTGTCCGCCCAGGCCCACCGTGGCGTCGATATAAGTCCCGCCACGCCGCACGTTTAAAAAGTCGATCGCTTCTTTTAAAAGAACCGGAACATGGTTGACTTCCCTTCCACCACCATGCCCAACCCCCTGAGGGGTGTCTGTTGAACCCTCGCCCACTAGATGCCCAGTTCGTCGAGCGTCTTCTCATCGTCAG
>DATMQT010000032.1:0-50601 GCA_035566655.1 Candidatus Dormiibacterota bacterium | reverse complement strand
CGGCCCTCAGACAGCGAGCTGTCTACCGTTACGAATCTGCGCACGAAGCACGTCGCGAATCAGGGCACAGGCCTTCTTGACCTCGGGTATCGCCAGGTGACAGTAGACCCGCTGGCCATCGCGGTGAGTAACGACGACGCCCGCTGCCTTGAGTATCGCCAGATGCTGCGACAGGTTTGCCTTGGAGATGGAGAGATATCTCAAGATATCTGAGACGGGGTAATCGCGTTGCGCTACCAGGTCGAGAATGCGCAGCCGTGTCGGATTGGCAAACGCTTTGCAGATTCCTACCTGGCGCTCATAAATTTTTTCTTCTAGTCTTCGCTTGGTCTGGTTACCGTTCATTGGTTCCTCGCATTTCGGGCGCACTTTAATTGGTCTATTGCATGGCGCTCATCTGTCCCGCGTAAACGAAGATATAGCGAAGCAGGAAGCCCCCGCCCAGGATGAGCAGCGCAGTAGTGGCAGCAAGAATCCGGTTGTAATGGAATTCACGATTCGAGACAACTACTGGAACGAGTTCACGGAGTTCAATCACTAACGGCGTGAGCAGGCCTAGCCCCAGGAAGAACACCCAGAAAAGAATCGTGAACGGGCCGCCAAGGATGAGCTTCAAGGAATCCTGCACAGCTTGGACTGAAAGCTGCCCGTGGATCAAGTAGGGCAGCACAATGAAGAATTCCAGAACCATGAAGCAGATGTCGAATCCGTAGAGAAGCTTCATTTCCTGGACTGGCTGTTCGCGGCCGGCGAGCCCTAAAATCAACGCGGCACACCCAGTGGACAACGCCGAAAACAGAAACAGTTGCGCCACCAGATTCGTATTCCAGAATGGGCGCGACTGAACCGCTCCCAACAGCACACCGGTGTAGATTCCGACGCCTACACTAATGGGCATGCCGGCAAACGCTAAACGGCGGCGCCAGTGGTCGATGTCGTAATTGAATTTCCCCAGAAACGCCAGGTGCCGCGGCAGCTTCGCGAACAGATCGTTCCGCTGTCGCTCAGTGAGCCAGGCGTAGCAGTTGACCAGGGCCAAGAGGTTGAACAGCACCAACAGCCACGATCCGATCGACATCGGGCTGACCAGACGCAGGTGCAGGAACAGCTTGTAGAAATGATACCAGCGGCCGAGATCAAAGATGAGGAGGAGGCATCCGATCATCACCGGCCACGGTGCCATGAGCGCGCCCAGCCGCGCGATGCGCGTGTAGGGAGAAGGCTCGTCCAGCTTATAGAGGAAGGTGGCAATCGCCGAAACGAAGAACAAGCCTGCCGACAAACCTCCCAAGAAGAGGTAATTCACGATCAGGACGCCCCATTCGATGCTTTTCATCGCTGCCTCTCCTCAGATCAGGTAGTAGATTTGCGGCCCGGTTCCAGCTTCTGGTTTCTTTACGTGGTACTGGCGGTCGCTCAGCAGCTCAGCCAGTTTGCTCTTCGGATCGTTCATGTCGCCGAACACGCGCACCTTGCTCGGGCAGGTCTCTACGCACGCCGGAAGCTGGCCACGCTCCAGGCGGTGCACGCAGAAATCGCATTTTTCGACCACTCCCTTGTCCTCGCGAAAGAAGCGCGCGTCGTAAGGGCAAGCGATCATGCAGTACCTGCAACCCACGCACTCTGCTTCGTTGACCACCACAATGCCGTCTGGCCGATGATGGGACGCGCCCGTCGGGCACACCCGCACGCACGCCGGATGATCACATTGATGACACTGCTCGGGCGCAAACGCCGCCATCAGCTTGGGCCATACTCCGCGGGTCTCCTCGTTCATCCATGGGCGGCTGTAGGCGAGTGGAACGGAATTCTCGCCGCGGCAGGCCACCACGCATGCTTTGCAGTTGATGCATTTCTTCGAGTCGACCACCATCGCGTATCGTTTCGGACGGGCAGCCATGGCTTACACCTTTCTTACCGACACGAAAGTCTCGTGCAGTGCAGCGTTGCCGGAGACCTTATCCCAGGCGGTCTCCAACAGTTCGGAATCGCAACCGCCGGTTCCGGCGACCAGGCGTTGCCACTTCGATTTCTTGCCATATCCGTGCAGCATGAACACGCAGTCCGGCCGGATCTCCTGGGTGACTCGCGTCTTGAGTCGAACCGCCCCCACCGTGCTGGCCACTTCGACCCGATCGCCATCCGCGATCCCCAAACTGTCCGCCGCCGCTGCATTCAGCCACAGGCTGTTTTCAGGCGCAAACTGGTTGAGCCACGGATTATTCGTGGTGTTCGCCTGCGTGAAGTAGGCCCGGCGTCCAGTGATGATTCGGAACTTGCCCGGCGGCGGTTGAGCGGGAGCGTGGTAGACCGGCAGCGGATCATAGTTCGCTTCCTGCAGTCGGTCCGAGTAAAGCTCGATCTTGCCTGACTTGGTAATGAAGCGGTGATCGGGATTTAGCGTGGTGCCGTACTTTGGGAAGCCAGGCGGCACATAAACGCCGTGCTTCTTCAAGTACTCCAAAGGCGCTTCGAGCGGCAACTCCTTCACCTGAGCTGCGACCCATTGGTCCATCGTAAAATCGAAGCACTGCGAAAGCCCCAGCCGTTTCGCGAGTCCTTGAGTAATTTCAAGGGTCGTCTTGGTGTCATGTGCCGGCTTTACGACCTGCTGGCGGTACACAACCACCGGCGCGATTCCCGACAGGACCTCAACAGGATCCGTGCGCTCCAGGTAGGTCGACTCTGGGAACACCACGTCGGCGTACCAGGCTGTGTCACTCATCTGCACATCGACCACGCCGACGAAATCCATTTGTTGAAGCATCTCAAGCGTGCGCGCCTGGCCGGGTAGCGCATTCATCGGGTCTTGCTTGTGGATCATCCATGCCTTCACGGGGTAGGGAGTACCGGCAATTACGTTCTCGCGCAACTTGAGATAGGCTCCGTCGCCCTTGGCGGCAAGCGGGAAATTCTTGTCCATCTCATCCACACGAGGAGCTACGGGATCGTCCCAGGGAAGGAAGAGATACTCGCCTAAAGCAATCTTTCCGTTGGGGACCATGCCACCTTCACGATCCCAACTACCAACGATGGCGTTCAGAATGGCCTGTGCCCGGCGCGTCTGGAAATCCTCACGGTACCAGGAAGATCGCCTTCCCGCGTAGTACACGGCGCGGGGCGCCGCGTCAGAGAACTCGCGTGCGATTCGCACAATGTCCTTCGCCGGAATTTCCGTTTCCTTCTCTGCCCAATCGGGTGAGAACGCCTTCACATGCTCGGTCAGTTTGTCGAAACCGACGGTATAGTTGGCGACAAATTCCTTGTCATAACGGTTCTCGCCGACAATCACGTTCAACATGGCGAGTAAGAACGCGAGGTCGGTTCCCGGCCGGATCGGATACCACTCGTCGGCCTTCGAAGCCGTCACTGTAAACCGTGGATCAAGATAGATGAGCTTGGCCTTGCGGTACTCCGCGGATTCGATCAGATCCATCGTGTCCGGCGTGATGAACGACTCCAGGCGGTTCGCGCCTGACATGATGATGTACTTCGAATTGAGCAGGTCGAACGAGGGGACTGTGCCGAAAGTCAGCGAATAGGCGAGGTTCACCGAGGCAAGACACAGCGTGGGATGCCTGACCTGGTTGGGCGATCCGAACGCAGCTCCCAGGTTGCGAAAGAATACTTCCTGGAAGCTTTCGCTCGACGACCACAGTGTGCCTTGTGGGCCATACTTGTCCTTGGTGTCGGAAAGCTTCTTGGCCGCGAAGTCAAAAGCTTCATCCCAGGAAGCCGGACGCCAATTTCCTTCTCCCCGGCCCCCCACGCGGATAAGCGGTCTCTTCAAGCGGGCAGGACTGTACACCTGTTGCAGCCCGGCATTGCCGCGGGCACACAACATACCCCGAGACTTGGGATTTTCAGGATTGGGATTCAGTTTGTGAATCGTGCCGTTTTCGACGACCGCGATCACAGAGCACTTGTTCACACACGCCTCGCACGTGGTGGGCACCTCCAGTCGCCCCGCTTCTTTCTCAGGCGAGTGACTGAAGGGCTTCATGTACGCCAACGAGGCACCGATGGCCGCTCCTGCCGCGCCTCCGGCAGAAAACCTCAGAAACTTACGCCGATCCATATCCACCCTACCTTTCGTATGTGGTCGCGCAGTCGCTGACTGGGAGCGACCGCGTGGCCCCAGGGCTGCGCCGACAGCGCGACTTGAACTCGCCCGACGCTCCGGCTCGACCTCTCACTTGCCGCAGGTTTCCGGTTGCGGCGAGTCGGCAGCGTGCTGGACCAGGAAAGTGGATGCGTCGAGAAGCTGGTCTGCAGGCAGGTACTTTGCGAGCGGCTCCTTGCCGTGGTTGTGGGTGCCCTTCGCAAAATAGGCCCGCCACTCCGCCATGGTCTTGTTCAAAGGCGTAATTTCCCCACCCACGGCGCCCTTGGTGTGGCACTCCTTGCAGGTTTGGCGGAAATAGTAGCGACCTTTATTCTCGCTACCCTTCTGGGCGGCGTGTACAGCGGGAAACAGTTCGAAAACCACGATGACGACTACCCCAACAAGACCTGCCTTGAACAGGCGATGCATGATGGACCTCCGATACTTTAGTTTCGATGTTGCGCAACTGCAGGCCAAGGATAGCGAGCGCGTGACCCTGGATTCTGTGATCCGAAACACAGTGTTGCGTGATTTCGATGTTTCGTTCTTTCGTAGTTTTGATGTTTCGCAACACATATATATGTGACTACCATCACGGCAAACTATGGGGGCAGGCTGTCAGGATACTGCTGCCATGTTCCGGCGGCGTGTCCAGAGTTCTGGACGCCGGCGTGGTCCGGCCCATCGGCTTACCGTGCGGCCGCGCACTTCATAATCGAAAGGAATCTTAATTATGCGGAGGCTCCTAGTTGTGGCGCTGTTGTTTTTGCTACCTGCGGGGCTTTGGGCACAGTCGACGCCGCCGGCGACGGATGATGCCGCACAGCTTCGGCAGGAAATCGATCAACTCAAGAAGACCGTCGGCGCGCTCGAACAACGCCTGGATGCGCAGGAAAAAGCCAAGCAACCCGCGGCTGCGCAAACGGAAACCCCAAAGGAAGAGGCCTTCGCCCCGGCCGAAGTGCAAACCACTGTGCGCGACCTGAACGATCGTGTGTCAGTGGCGGAACGAAGATCACTGCGTGACCGGCTGGACTGGGGTGGCGATTATCGCTTCGAGGCTCACACCATTCGTGGCAACATTCCCGCTCACTACGACGGCATGCAGCTGCAAAACTTGACGGTAAAAACACTGTGGATGTTTGCCCCTCAATCGTCCGGTGGCTTGGGGATGCAATTCGACCCCAACATGCTCGGCCAGATGACGCCGACACAGTACGCAGCTTTTGTCGGGCAGCAAGTCCAGCAGAACTACAGTCAATACCAGTTCTTCACATCCAATCTCACGTTCAGCCAGCTGAAGCAATCGCTCGGGCAGTTCTCACCGCAAATGCAGCAAATGCTGATCCAGTACCTGCAACAGGTTCCTGGCGTATACCGCTCTGCCTACGATGCTAATACCGATGCCTTGCTCACGAACCGTTTGCGTCTGAAGTTTGATGCAAAGGTCGCGGACAACGTCAGCTTTGGTGCACGCCTGAGCATGTACAAAGTGTTCGGCGATTCCACCGGCGTGCAGGTCTTTAACGGCCAGCCGAATAGTCTCAATATCGATGGCACGACGGCAGGAGTTCCCAACAGCGATCAGGTCCGTGTGGAGCGCGTCTTCTTCAACTGGAACAACATTGGAGGATCGAAATTCTATCTTTCCATTGGCCGCCGGCCCGCGAACTACGGTCCACCACTCAATTTCCGCGACGACCAGCCGCGTGGCGGCACGCCGTCGGGAGCACTCTTTGACTTCCAGTACGATGGCATCACGTTCGGTTACCACGTCACCGATAAAATGACTCTGCGCGCCTGTTATGGTCTGGGTTACTCTTCCGGTTTCGGCAACGGCAATCTGCTGAAGACTCCGGCTGACCGTCTGAAAGATGTGCATCTCGCTGGTGGCGTTCTGGACCTCTATGAAACTGACCACACGTTCGTGCAAGCACTGATCGCGCGCGCATGGAATGTGACGGACGGTTTCAACGGCCTCATCGTAATGCCTAACAATCCCCTCACCGGAGACGTGGTGCCTGCTCCGGTAATCATGAGGTACACTCCGTCCGCCAACCTGGGTGCGATCAACCTATACGGACTCGTCCTCCAAAAGAAACTTGGCCAGTTCGACCTGTTTGCCAGCGCGAACTGGGATAGCCTGCGGCCAAACGGTCAAACCACTCCTTTCGGTGGCCTTGGAAGCGATCCGTTTGAAAACCCCATCAACCGTAACGGCCAGATGTACTATCTCGGCGTTCGCTACAGTATTCCGAAAGATGACGGACGCACGAAGATCGGCTTCGAGGTCAACCACGGGACCAAATACTGGTTTAACTTCTCGAATGCCGAAGATGACATCATCGCGCCCAAGACCAATACTCGCGGTCAGGTGTATGAGACCTATCTCACGCATCGCATCAGCGATCACTTCGTCTTCAAAGCAGACTACATCCGCTACAACTACACATGGTCCGGCTCCGGCTGGCACATCGGAGCGCCCAAACGCCTCGACTCCACGCCGATACTGGGATTCCCAGGGTACGACACGGCTAACATGTTCACCTTGGGCCTCACCGCTGAATTCTGACCGGATTTCTGAACGGAGCTTCATTTTGGGGCTGGCTTCGGCCAGCCCTCTTGTCATAGGAGGAATAGTCTGGGACTTCGATCACGGAAGAAAAGGACTAGGTTTTAGGGCGGATGTCGACAACATGCTAGCTATTCGGGGAAACGGGTTCCTCTGAAATGAGAGTTGTGATTGTGCGCGAATCGTAGGCCAAGAGACCAATCCGTCCACCTGTTGAGATTCGTTCCGATAAGTCGCCTTCTTGGAAGTTGAACCGGCGCTCCGCAAGCTGGACCTAACTACACTCATCACCAGGCTCAGCCATTTCCGATTCACGGTTCAAGATCGAACGAGCCTTTTAGCCGGATGTCACGCGACGAAGATCCGACAAGCACGTCGAACTGACCGGGTTCTGCAACCCAATCTCTCTTCGCGGTGCTGTAATAAGCCATGGCACTCCGGTCAAGCGTAAAGTCGACGACTCTTGTTTCTCCGGGGGCCAGAACCACGCGGCGAAAGCCCTTCAATTCCTGAATGGGGTGATCCACGGTCGAGTGCGCATCATGAAGGTAGAGTTCCACCACCTCCGCGCCCGCGCGCGATCCGCTATTCCGCACCCGCAGAGTCACGCCTACGGACTGGCTGGGCGCAGCCTTGTCCGGCGACACTTTCAGATCGCTGTAATCGAAGTTCGTATAGGAAAGACCGTAACCGAATGGGAACAGCGGCTCTATATTGCGCTTGTCGAAATATCTGTAGCCGACGTAGATACCTTCGGCGTAATCGACTTGAAGATTTTCACCAGGATAGTGTCCGTAGGCCGGAGAATCTTTCCACTGCTTCACGAATGAAACGGGAAGCTTTCCGGAAGGATTGGCGTCGCCGAATAGAACGTCCGCGATCGCGTTACCGCCTTCCTGACCCCCATACCACAAGTCCAGAATGGCGGGGACCTTCCCGATCCATCGGCTCATCGTGATCGGACCACCGGCATTGATTACCACCACGGTGTTCTTATTCGCGTTTGCAACCGCATCGATCAGATCGTCTTGCCCGGCGGGCAGGTCCAGCGACTTGATGTCAAAGTCTTCCGACTCGAGTTTCGCCGATCTTCCGACCACGATGACCGCAGCATCGGCTGTCGCGGCGGCACGGGCAGCCTGTTCGATGAGCTGCGTGCGCGCCTCGGCGGTATCCTTGGCATGATCTTCGCCTTCCATGGAAACACCCAGGGCATAGCTCACCTTCACGCGCTCCCCCGCGCGATCCTGGATGCCCTTCAGCGGCGAGACAGAATATTTTGGGACGACCAGCGAACTCCCCCCGCCGCCTGTTCTGGCAATTGCGGCGTTGGGTCCGATAACGACCAGGGAATGAATCTTCGAGGGATCGAGCGGGAGTATGTCACCGTTATTTTTGAGGAGAACGATGCTCTCGTCGGAAGCCTTGCGCGCCAAGGCCCGCTGCTCCGCCGTATCGATTTCGCCGGTTGCCGTGTGCGGTTTGTCGAACTGCCCGCTCACAAAGATCACGCGCAGGATGTCGCCTACGTTCTCGTCAATCGTGGCGGTGGAAATTTTGCCCGACTTCACCTCGGGCAGCACTTTCTCCGGCGCCAGCCAACCGGCGCCATTGCCCGCTGCAATCGTGTCCGGTTCCTTGAGCCACTCTTGCATCGGCGTTCCGCCAGGCATTTCCAAATCCATGCCGGCGTTCACGGTGGCTGCCGAGCTGTACGTGCTGCCCCAGTCGGAGACCACGAAGCCCTTGAAGTTCCAATGCTGTCTCAGCATATCCTTCAATAAATAAGAATCCTCAGCGCAGTACACTCCATTGAGCTTGTTATAAGCCGACATGACAGACCAGACGCCCGCTTCCTCAACCGCCGCTTTAAATGCGGGAAAGTAGATCTCATTGAGTGCGCGCTCGTCGACTTTTACATTCACCCGGTGCCGTTCGAACTCCTGATTGTTCGCGGCAAAATGCTTGACGGTCGCGATCACGCCCTCGCCCTGAACTCCGTTGATGTAGGCCACCGCCAGCCGGCTAGTGAGATATGGATCTTCGCCATATCCCTCGAAGTTTCGTCCCCAAAGAGGAGTCCGATTAATATTCACGGTCGGCCCTAAAATCATGTCACGTCCCAGAGCTTTTACTTCCTCCCCGATGGCCTTCCCTTCTGCTTGCACCAGTTCGGTATCCCAGGTCGCGGCCATCGCCACCCCAGCGGGAAAGGCCGTAGTCATGACTTGCATTTTCGCGCTCATGCCACCGGTCTTCCGCGAAGGTCCTGCCCACGACCGTATTCCGAGCGGGCCATCGGCCATCTTTATCGACGGGATGCCGAGGCGTTGATTCGGAACGGTCTGCATCCAATCGGCCCCACTTAACATTGCGACTTTTTCCTGGAGCGTCATACGCCCCACCAGATCCTGGACACGTTGCTCGACTGGCAGATTAGGATTCTTGTAGGTGGGAACATCGGAACTGCTTTGCTTCTGCGCAAAGCCCAGGCTAGCCGCAAAGAGACCCAACATCACGCAAAATAAGCGCCTCATTGTTAATGCCTCCAAAACAAGTCAGGTCAGCCTGAGCAGTTTGGCTACTCTGCCCCGCCTCAACCCAAACCGCAAAGATGTTACCTTCGTCGTCAATGCATAAGCCATCCGCACAAACGAACCCTGCCGGGGAACAAGGATGGTGAATGTGAGACTCCGAACGCGTTCCGGATAGAGATAGGCGAAAATCTGCGCAATGCCGCTGCCGCTGTCGTTGCCAACGAGATTTAGCCGGTAGATCTCCAAGGCATCGAGAAATTGTTCAAACTCCGGCTAGTGATCGATCTTCTTCAGTTCGCCCTTCGCAATCGCCTCGATGTGCACCTGATCGGGCCCGTCGGCCAAACGAAGCGTTCGCGCATTGGCCCAGGCGGCAGCGAGAAAGGTGTCTTGGGAAACGCCGGCCCCGCCGTGTGCCTGGATCGCACGATCCAAGACCCGAAGCGCCACGTTCGGGGCGACTACTTTGATCATGGCGATTTCGTTTCGTGCGGCCTTGTTTCCCGCCGTATCCATCATGAACGCTGCCTTCAGGGTCAGCAGGCGGGCCTGCTCGATTTCCATGCGCGAAACCGCAATGTCGGCGCGAATCGTCCCTTGTTCCGCCAATGTCTTGCCAAAAGCAACGCGCGACCGTACTCGCTCGCACATCGTTTCCAGAGCGCGTTCGGCTACCCCGAGACAGCGCATGCAATGGTGAACTCGGCCCGGGCCAAGCCGGCCCTGGGCAATCTCGAAACCTCTTCCTTCTCCAAGCAGGATGTTGGAGGTGGGGATGCGAACGTTCTCGAAGCGAATCTCGGCGTGCCCGTGAGGGGCGTGATCGTATCCAAATACGGTCAACATGCGCATAATTTTCACGCCCGGCGCATCCATCGGCACCAAAACCATCGATTGTTGCTTATGCACTGGAGCGGCTGGATCGGTCTTGCCCATAAAAACAGCGACCCTGCAGCGTGGATCTCCACCACCCGAGGCCCACCACTTATGCCCGTTCAGAACGTATTCGGCGCCCTGACTGACAATGCGGGCTTCGATGTTGGTTGCATCCGAGGATGCCACGGCCGGTTCCGTCATCGCAAAGCACGATCGGATTTCACCGTTCAAGAGCGGTTTCAGCCAGCGCTCCTGCTGTTCGCGCGTGCCGTACCGCGCGAGGACCTCCATATTGCCGGTGTCAGGCGCCGAGCAATTGAAGATTTCCGGAGCCATAAGACTGCGGCCCATGATCTCGCATAGTGGCGCGTACTCCAGATTGCTCAGTCCGGCACCGAATTCGGCATCCGGCAAAAAAAGGTTCCAGAGCCCGGCACTGCGCGCTTTGGGTTTCAGGTCCTCGACAATCTGAGTCGGTGCCCAGTGGCTCTGTTCGATCTCTTCGGCATAGCGCTCCTCGTTCGGGTAGATGTGCTCGTCCATAAACGCGGTGAGGCGTTGCTGAAGATCACGAACCTTCTGGGAGAATTCGAAATTCACTGGTTCTCTCCTGACAGCAAGACGTCAATACGCCTCAGCGGAAGGTCCGCAGGTCTTTTGAGAACAGGTGCGGAGTCGCATTCAGCATAAACAAGCGCAACCTGTCGTCGCGAATCTGGATGATTGTGAGGGACGCATTGTGCAGTACGCCTGCAATTTTCATGACGCGTTCGTCGGCGATATCGAGTGCGAGGCCTGCCCAGATCGCAATTGGAGTCGCGGAAGTGAAGACCGCTATATTGTCATGCCGCGACGAACTCATTCTGAAATGGCATGCCGCAACGCGCTTCTGAAACTGCTGCCAACTCTCGCCTGCGTATGGATAATCATTGCGAATCCACGCGTTCACGACCGCAGTATCACAGGGCAGCCAGCGACGGTGAACGCCTGCATCGTGCTCTTCGCGGCTGGCGCTAAGCTGTTGCCGCATGGCTTCATATTCTTGCTTGAAGTCCGCATTCCCGGCGCACATTGGTGGAGCGATTTCGCGGTACATGCGATCGAGATCAAACTCACTCCAGCCAGAATCCACGACAACGTCCGGAAACCCATCGCCGTAGCCGGCCTTTACCTCGCGGGCGGTTTGCTGCTGGCGGCACATCTGTCCACAAAAGCTTGATGTAAACCGGATGCCTTGCGACCTGAAATAGTGACCCAGGAGTTGACTCTGACGACAGCCGAGCTCCGAAAGCGAATCGTAGGCCTCACGAGTGCCAGCCTGACCGTGCCGGATCAGGTACAGGTTGCTCATGCCTGCCTCTCTGCCAATGAAGCGGCTTGTCGAGCAAAGGCCGCTACCTGCTGGTCGAATTCCCGAAAGCGTTCGTCTCGCGTCTGGCCGCGTCGAAAGCGATAGTAGATTTGCTGAAGAATCACCGCCAGTTTAAACATTCCGAGCACTTCGTAATAAATGATGCCAGAAACATCACGTCGCGACCGCTCCGAATACCGCTCCAGGAACTGCTCCCGGCCGTACCACCCCGGCCTGGAGGTAAGTGCGGGGGTGGGACCGCGTCCTGCTCCAGTCGCATCTGCCCATGCCCAGTAACACAGGGTGAGCCCAACATCGGCTAGCGGATCGCCGACGGTCGCCATCTCCCAATCAAGCACGGCTCCGACTTCTTTGAGAGATCGGAAGATCACATTATCCAGTTTGTAATCGTTGTGCACCAAGGTTGGCGGGGGCGAGTGTGGCAAATGCCGCGTGAGCCAATCGCCAATCGAATCCATATCCCGAATTTCATCTGTACGCGCGCGATCCCAGCGATCTCGCCAGCCTTGCACCTGTCGCCCCAGAAAACCCTCGGGCCGTCCGAGTCCAGCGAAGTCGCTGCGGGTAACATCGATTGAGTGCAGCCGAACCTGACAGTCAATGAAGGCTTCACTGATCAGGTGCGCGTGATCGCGTGTAGCACGCCATGAGGCTGGCACTTCATTGCGCAAGATCGATCCGGGCCTGTATTCCATCACGAAAAATACGGCACCGATCACCGTAGAATCTTCGCATAAGTGGTATGGCCGCGGAGCCTCTGGAAAATGGGGATGAATCGTCTCAAGAACGCGATACTCGCGGGCCATATCATGCGCCTTCGGAGCCACTGGACCGAGAGGACCGCGACGCAAAACGTATTGCGGGCCGTCGCTACAGGACAGAAGGTAGGTAAGATTCGAGTGTCCGTCCAAAAACTGTTGGATCACGATGCCGTTTTCCGCGCCTTCGATCTTGCCACGCAAGTACCCGGTGAGAACGTCAAGAGGGACTTCTTCGCCTGCGCGAACTGCGCTTGGAGAACGCAACTGGGAGGTCTCCTGCACTTACGCGGTCACCGGCTGTCCCTGTGCGAAGTCGGCAAACTTTCTTTTTTCCTTCGCGAGCTGTGTCAATAGCGGAGCGGGCTGCCACAACTCTCCGTGTTGTTCCTGAAACTGGAGAATGCGGCGGTAGACTTTGTCGAGGCCAAGCGTATCGGCATACCACATTGGGCCGCCTCGATAAGCGGGAAATCCGTAACCGTTGATGTAAATGATGTCGATGTCGACTGCACGCAACGCAATTCCTTCTTCCAGAATGCGCGCGCCCTCATTGACCAGTGCGAGAATGCAACGATCCACGATCTCGTCAGTTGCAATCTGGCGCTGCTCGATACCACTCTCCTGCGCCCACTTTCGCACCAGCGCGCCGACCTGAGGATCAGGCAACGGGCGGCGGGTTTCATCATAGCGGTACCAGCCTGCCTGCGTCTTCTGTCCATAGCGTCCCATCTCGCAAAGTTGGTCCTCGGCTATAGGCTGCCGGACGCCCGGTTTCTCCAAATGCCGATACTCCTTGCGGATCCGCCAACCGACATCGAGACCCGCCAGATCTCCGGTTGCGAGCGGCCCCATCGCCATGCCGAAGTCGTAGAGTGCCTGATCGACCACTTCCACGGGCGCTCCCTCTTCAACCATGAACTGCGCCTCGCGTCGATATGGATGAAACATTCGATTGCCGACAAAACCGCGACAGTTGCCGACCAGCACGCCTACCTTTCCAAGCTTCTTGGAGAGTTGCATGCAGGTAGCAATGACCTCTTTGCTGGTCAGCTTGCCACGCACAATCTCCAGAAGACGCATGACATTTGCAGGGCTGAAGAAGTGTGTGCCGATCACCGATTGCGGACGCGACGTAGCCCGCGCGATCTCATCGATGTTGAGGCTCGAGGTGTTGCTGGCCAGAATCGCGGTGCTCTTGCAGACTGTGTCCAGTTCACCGAACACGTTCTTCTTAGTCGACATGCCCTCGAATACCGCCTCGATGACCAGGTCCGCGTCGGAGAAGCCATCGTAAGTCAGCGTCGGGGTAATTAGCCGCAAGCGCTGATCGACGAAGTCCTGGCTGAACCGTCCACGTTGAACAGACGCCGCGTAATTTTTCTGGATCGTGTCCCACCCGCGATCGAGCGCCGGAGGGTCGGTCTCCTTCAAAAGCACTGGAACTCCAGCATTGGCCAGTACCATTGCAATCCCGCTGCCCATGGTGCCGGCACCCACCACCGCCGCCTTGGTCACCGGAACGGTTATGGTGTCTTTTGGAATGTCGGGAATCTTGCCGACTTCACGTTCGCCAAAGAACACTTGGATCAGGGCCTTGGACTGATCGGAGAAAAGACAGTCCATGAATAGCTTGCGCTCGAACTTGCAGCCATCGTCAAATGGTAGAGTGGTGGCCGTCTTTACAGCATCGATCGCCGCCAGTGGGGCGGAGAGACCGCGCTGCTTCTTTTTCGAAGTCTGACGCGCGGCGTCAAAGATGGCCTCGTTCTCCTGCGCAGTGCCAAGCTTTTCATTCCGATCGCGCGTCCTCGCGAACGGCTTTGCAGCGACGTCGCGGGCGAAGGCGACGGCGCCCGGCAACAAGTCGCCTTCGACGAGGCGATCAATCAAGCCGCACTCGAGCGCCTTTTGCGCGCCGATAGGATCGCCGAGTGCGCACATCTCGACCGCCCTCGCAACACCAACAAGGCGCGGTAACCGCTGGGTTCCGCCTGCACCCGGTATCAAGCCGAGCTTCACTTCCGGCTGGCCCAACCTCGCATCGGGCGCGGCGATGCGGTAATGCCCCGCCATCGCGAGTTCGAGTCCGCCACCGAAAGCATTGCCGTGAATCGCCATCACAATCGGCTTACGACAATCTTCAATGCGGGACAAAAGAGGATGAAGTCCTTCGCCTCGCGGCTTCTGCCCGGCTGTAATTTTGCCGAACTCCTTGATGTCGGCGCCGGCGATAAAGGTGCTTCCCGCGCCAGTCAAGACAGCACTCTTGATCTCGGGGTCGCATTCAACCGCTTCCATCGCTGCCAGAATGCCTTCGAGCACGCCGGGACTGAGGGCGTTCACGGGGGGATTGTTGATCGTAATAATGGCGACATCTCGGTCTTTGTTGAATTGAACCAGGTCGTTCATGAAACCGCTCCCCGCCGACTGGTCTCAGTGCTTTCGTCTTACGAGGCCTCTTAGCGCAGGCCACGATGAGCCGTGCGCGCTTAACTCGCCGCTTCTGTTCGCGGCTTCCTACCCGACCAATCTTGCTTGCGTAGTTCTTTCTTCAGGAATTTTCCAGTCGCCGTCTTGGGCAAGGTCTCAACGAATTCAATTGATTTTGGGCACTTGTAGTGCGCGAGACGGCCGCGGCAAAATTCCACCAGTTCGGCCTCCGTCGCCGACGATTCCGGCTTGAGTATGACCAGTGCCTTGGGCACCTCGCCCCAATGTGGATCCGGCACCGGAATGACAGCGGCTTCGTACACGTCAGCATGCGCTGCGAGGACCTTCTCCACTTCCAGGGAAGAGATATTTTCTCCTCCGCTTACGATCATGTCTTTTTTGCGGTCCACGATCAAAACATAGCCGTGCTCGTCGATGGTCGCCATATCTCCGGTGTGGAACCATCCACCCTCGAGGGCCTGGGCCGAGGCTTCGGGATCGTGCCAGTAGCCTGCCATCACGCCATCGCTGCGCGCCCATATCTCGCCAATCGTCTTGCCGTCCGGCGGGACGTCGATGCCATCTTTACCCACGACGCGGAGCTCTGTTCCTGGAATCGGAAACCCGGTGCTTGCCTGACCTTCGTAGCGTTGCTCGCCCTGCCAATCCAGGCCGCTCTTCATGGGCGAAATAGTGAGCACCGGTGAAGTCTCGGTGAGCCCGTAACCCGAAAAGCACGTGCATCCCAGCTTTTCTTCGACCTCTTTTACCAGGGTTGGAGAAGAGGCCGCTCCGCCAATCGAGACTCGCTCGAGACTGCTGAGGTCATACTTCGAGCGCTCCGGGCAGTTCACCAACGCCAGCGCCATGGCTGGTACAACACTGCATGACTGAACACGTTCCCGCTCGATCAGTCGAAAGACTTCAGCAGGATCAAAACGATGGATCATCACGTGAGTGCCGCCCAGAAAGGTAATTAAGTGGGCCGCGCCCCAGCCGTTGGCATGGAATAGCGGGATGGTTTGCAGTTCGATGGTCTCATGGGAGCTCTTCATTGCCAGAGCGACCGACAAGGCATGCAAGTACAAGTTGCGGTGAGTCAGCATCACTCCCTTGGGATTGGCGCTGGTGCCGCTGGTATAGAAGAGTTCTGCGAGAGAGTTTTCTTCCACTGCCATCAGATCGCGCCGTAGAGGTGTAGCTGCAGAGAGCAAATCATCGTAGTTGTGGGGCATCAGCCAGCTGGTCTGCGGAGGCCCGTCGAGGAGGACGAAATTCTTGATCAAAGGCACCGAGTTCCTGAAAGCTTCGACCAGGGGCAGAAAGGCGCTTTCCAGAAACAAAGTTGTTACGCCCGCATCATTCAGGACGTAAGCGAGTTCCTGAGGAGACAACCGAATGTTCAGGGGCAACAAAACGCCGCCGGCTTCGAGCACTCCATAGTAGGCTTCCAGGAGGCGATGACAGTTCGTGCTCAGGAAAGCAACCCGATCTTCGGTCTGCACACCGAGTGAGTGAAGCACTCCAGCCAGCTGGCCGACGCGGGCGCCAAATTCTGCATAGCTGAATCTCTTGTCGCCGCACACCACTGCCGTCTTGCGCGGGAATTGCTGCTCGGGATAACGCAGAAACCGTAACGGAGTCAGGGGAATATTCATTTTTCCAGTTCCGGCGAGATTTTAACGTTCCTTTCTGGACTTACCAGGCGGACTGCCCGCCATCGACCACCAGCACGTGTCCGGTGACATACGCGGACGCGTCCGACGCTAGGAAAACTGTAGCTCCCTTCAAATCGTCTTCGCCTCCAAACCTGCCTGAAGGGATGGATTCGAGCAGGCGGTCTCTCTTATGAGTGATCACCCAATCGGACATGTGCGTGGGAAACCAGCCAGGAGCGATTGCATTCACCTGGATGTTGTGAGCAGCCCATTTGCAGGCAAGGTCCTTGGTTAGCGTGATCACCGCTCCCTTGCTGGCATGATAGGCCGTCGCCTGAACGATCTCCGATGGCGCCCCTCCCATGCCTGCCACGGAAGCCATGTTGATGATCTTGCCGTGGCCTTGCGCGATCATGACCTTACCCACCGCCTGGCTGAATAGAAAGGTGCCCGTCAGGTTAGTCTCGATGACCTTGTGCCAATCGGCCAAACGCATGTCTTCGAATGGTGCGCCCCAGGAAATCCCCGCATTGTTGACGAGGACATCTATGCGACCGAAACGGGCGGTGGTTGCATCCACGACGGCGTGAATCTGTTCCGAATCCGTCACGTCGCAAGCAAGAGCTAGTGCGTGAACGCCAAGGGCTTCGAGTTCCTGGGCAGCCTGCTCGCATCGTTCGCGCTTCCGCGCGCACAGCACGATGTCGGCGCCCATCTCCGCGAGCGCCTGGGCGACCTGTCGGCCCAGGCCGATGGAACCTCCCGTGACCAGAGCCACCCGTCCTTTCAAATCAAACAACTGGCGTACGTTCATTGCTGGACGAGTCGTGGCCCCGCGTATTTTGTGTGTTGCCCGGCACTGGTTTAGAAGCTGAGCCTCGCGCCCAGTTGAATCTCCCTTTTCGGCAGCGCCGACGTGAAACCCAGAGGCTGGCTCGGCGATAGGCTTGCCGTGCCATGCACGTTAAATGGCGGTGCGAAATTAGCGCCGACGATGTTGTTCACCCGGGCGTAATTGGTCCGGTTCGTGAGGTTGAAGCTCTCAGCCATGAATTGCAGGCTGAATTTTTCGGCAATCTTGATTGCACGGCTTAGGCGAAGATCAAAGCTGACATAGTTCGGCCCAAGCCCGCTATTCCTGGGGGCGCCGGGCGGACGGTCATTGGTGAAGTGGTTATCGCCATTGATGTCAGCTCCAGCCAGCAGGTTAAACGGATGCCCGCTGTTGTAGGTGATGATCGGCGCCAGCTGGAAACCTGATAACAGACGCGAACTCTGCCATGGACTCTCAGCCACAGCGGCAACCACGATCTTATGGCGCTGATCGAAGTCCGACAGTGCTCTCTCGTCGGTAAGGGCCACTTCATTGAACGCCGCGTAATCACTATTGAAATCCGTGGAATCGTCGATTGCCTTGCTATAGGTGTAGTTGGCTAACAGAGTGAGGTGTTGGCTGAAGCGTTTTTTCAGCTCGAGAATCCCGCCATGGTAGATCGCATTTGCGATGGAGCTGTACTGGTTGTTCTGCAGGATGGTGCGGGTCGGATCTGCGAAGCACAGGCCCGGAGTCATCGCACATTGTGGCGCTCCCCAGTCCTGAAAGGGAAGGCCGTTGGTGGGCAGCCCATTCGCACCCAGTTGACCAGCCACTACCGGCGCTCCTGGCAATAGGTTCGTATCCACCGCCCACGGCAGGTGCGTTGTGTGGACGTACGTGTAGCTCACCGAGATCGACATCCCACTCCCGATCTCGCGCTCGATTGCGAGCGAGGCTTGTTGAGATTGAGGGTTGCGGTAGTTGCGCTGTCCGAAGAAGAGCACCGTCCCCGGAGGAAGAGGACCGGTGTTGCTGACTTGAAGGCCGATGGGAGGAGCGCTGATATCGGCCGCTGAGATGCAGGCGTTCTGTCCTGCAGGAGGCGTACCACACAGAATCTTGCCCTCGGCAAAAAGAATTTGGTAAATCGCCGCCGAGTTCTGGAATGGATTCGAACTTCCCGGTACGCCCAGGATGGACACCAGGGTGTTGGCAATTTGCCGGGTTCCATTCACGTTGCCGAGCGTTTGTACGACATTTGGAATCTGCGCATACACGGGAGAATAGAAAATCCCATAACCGCCGCGGATCACGGTCTTTTGATCATTCGAGGGATCCCAGGCAAACGCAACCCTGGGCGCAAGGTTCTTCTTGTATGTATTGAGAGGGCCGTACTGCGAGTCCAGTTCGTAGCGCAGGCCGTAGTTCAAGGTGATATTGGGCCGGATTCGCCACGAGTCCTGCCAGTAAGCCGCCGTGAACGGCCGGTTGTCAGCGTAATTGGGATTGCCAAAGCCTTGCTCATAGAAGGCCGGCAGGCCAAATCCCCACGATTGCAGCGTGCTGATGGGAGCCGGAGCAGTGGTCGCGAGATTGCATGCGATCGGCTCTTCCAAACAGGGGCTGAGCAAATTCCCCGGCAGATTCAGGAACTCGAAACGTCCCGGAAAGAATGTGTCCGAGGTGGTGTTATTTCCGCGAATCAACTCGTAGAAGCCCATTCGCATGGAATGGTTGCCACGAATGAGGCTGAGGTTGTCGGCCAACTCGTAGCGACGTGCGGTGGTGTGGCTGGGTAAGAATATGCTTCGCCCAAAAAAGCCGTATCCCTGAACGTCCAGCCCTGGCCCGCCACGATCATTCGTGTCCACGTTGAACTGATACCAGTTCCATTGCGCGCGCAATTCGTTGATGGAGGTATTGCTGAACTGGTGAAACCAGGAGCCCTGCAGAGTACTGTCCCACTCCAGCAACGAAGTACCGCGGGAGAAAGCGACGAGGGCTTGCACATCCGGATCAGATTCTTCCAGGTGAGAAAAATTGTAGCGAAGGAATCCCTGATCGTGATCGCTGAAGTGGTGATCCAGGCGTGCGGATCCCTGATGTTGTCGAATGGGAAAGGGGAACAAACCACCATCTTTTTCAAACTGACCGACAACGAACGCGTCCAGTGGGCTGGCGGCAGGGTTCACCGTCAAGGTTCCGCCGAGGACGGCGGCACACGTGGCAGCCGGCAGGAGAGTAACCGGATTGGGGGCAGGAGCGCCCAGCTTTGCTGCAACCGCGGCCCCCACTGGACCACTCAGACACGGAACCAGAGTGGTATTGCCTTGGGCGGCTAAGCCTCCAGCGATCGATTGCTGGCCTGAAGTAGGGGCGAAAATACTGCTGCGCGTCAATATAGGGACGGAGTCCTGTGCATCCGAACGCAGACCTTCGTACGCAAGAAACAGAAACGTTCTATCGCGTCGAACCGGGAACCCGAGGCTGCCCCCAAATTGCTGCCGACTCAGGGAATTCTTAACGGGGGCACCGCTGGCGGTCAGGCTGAAATTTGAGAAAGTCGGGTCGGGTGCGAGCGCCGGGCTAAACGCAAAAGGGTCCCGAGCGTCCATGGCATCGTTGCGAAAGAACCCAAAAACTCCGCCGTGTACGGTATTGGAGCCGGACTTGGTGACAATGTTGATGGAAGCGGCGCCCGCTCCGCCCAACTCGGCGGGGTAGTTGCTGCGGTTGATCTGAAATTCCTGTACCGCATCCTGACTCACGGTTAAGCGCACTCCCCCAGCATCGTCGTTGGCTTCTCCGCCATCCACGGTCACGCTATTGCCGCGCCCGTTACTCCCATAAAAGGAGAGTCCGCTCTGCGGTGTTTGCTTCACTCGAAAGTCGGCATCATCCGCGATTGTGCTGGAGTTGCTTACACCCGGCATCAGCAATGTGAAGGTGAGGTAATCGCGCCGGTCGATCGGCAAGTCCATGACATAGCGTTGTGACACGCTATTCGCCTGACTGCTTCTTTCCGTTTCTACGGCTGCCGGTACGTCGCTGACTTCGACCTCAACCGAGACCTGCGATACCTTCATCTTGAAATCGGAAACTACGGTCGCGCCTACGCCAACGACCACACCCCTTCGGAGTTCGGTTTGGAAGCCTTCGTGTTGAACAGTTACGTTGTACGTCGCCGGGGAAAGGGCGATGGCCTGAAATCGTCCGGAAGCATCAGTGGTCACGCTCCGCTGAAGTCCTGTTTGCGGGTCCGCGATCGTGACTTTCACATTGGGCAAAAGTGCGCCGGAGGAGTCGGTGACAACTCCTCCCATGTTCCCTGAGGAGCCCACCCCTTGGGCGGCGGCGGCTCCAACAAAAACCAGCACACACGAACAAAGAAGAATCGACCAACCGATCACTTTCCTCATATTCCCTCCGCGTAAAACTGCTTTCAAAGCAGCGGACAGATTGCGAGCACACAATCGGCGGCGGATTATAACAACAAACCCGAACTCTAGCACACGAAAACAATGGTTCCAGTATGTTTTTCTTACTCACGGTAATATTTTGCAATGGTGCTCGGCTCTGGCGACTATGAAATTCAATAGGGAGGCGCCTTGCGTCCGCTTGCGCTCACATCGTAAACTTCCTCTCTTTCATTCGAATCTGCAAATTCCGTCGGCATTTGTGACCGGCAGCTGGAGGGACCACCGCGCGTGCCATCGCAGCGTTCTGCACTCAAAGGGGAAGTGATTGCGCTTAAGCGGAAAAGGATTGTAGACGCTGCCCGCAGACTTTTTTACGAAAAGGGCTATGAACGCACGACGCTCGACGACATTGCTGCCCGCCTCGAGGTCACCAAGCAGTTCATCTATTCCTATTACAAGAACAAGACCGAACTGTTGCATGAGATCTCCATGCAATGCATCGGCGAGTGCCTGAAGACACAGTCGCGCATCTTGGCCGGCAAATTGTCGATCCCAGAGAAACTTGCCCGGATCGTCGACGAGGTTGCCCAGGTCATCATCAGCTACCAGGCGCACACGATCATCTATCTCAGGGAAGAGATGAACCTGGACCCGGAGATTGCCCGGACAATCCGTGAAGAGCGGAACGAATTCGACCATCGCACCATGAAGCTGCTGAAAGAAGGCATGCGAACCGGCGATTTTCACATGGTCGATGAGCGCATTACCGCACGATGCATTGGCGGCATGCTGGTCTGGTGCGCGCTCTGGTATCGGGATCTCGGAGTGTTGGCGCCAACCGCCATTGGACAACTGATCAGCCAAAATGTAATGCGCATGGTCGGCTACCACGAGTACAAAGCGGCCAAGAAGAAGTAACGGTAGAGCTGGCCAGCCGTTGCACAAGACATTACGGAGCAGCTCCGCGTAAGCTGCCGCTCAGCGCTTCCTCCAGCGTCTCATCTTACATACGGTAATGCAAATATACTGGACAGTATGGTGGCTATTCGCTATCGTATCTGCCAGCTTCCGAGGTCTTCATGCAGATCGCCGGCAAGGTTGTGGTGGTTACGGGCGGGGCAAACGGAATTGGACGGGCATTGAGTGAGCGGTTTGCCGCGGAGGATGCAAGAGCTGTCGTGATTGCCGACATTGACGGCGCCCAGGCCCGCGAAGTGGCTGATCGCATCGGTGGGATTGGCTTGGAAGTGGATGTCGCTCGGGAAGCCGACGTCCAGCGATTGGTGCATGTCGTCCTGGAGAGATTCGGAGTTGTCGACTTGTTCTGCTCCAACGCCGGTGTGGGATGCGATGGAGGAGCCGCGGCTCCAGACGGAGACTGGGAATTGAGCTGGAAAGTGAATGTAATGGCGCACGTGTTTGCGGCGCGTGCCATTCTTCCCGGAATGCTGGCTCGCGGAGAAGGTTATCTGCTGCAGACCATCTCGGCGGCAGGACTGCTTTCGCAGATCGGTTCGGCCCCTTACAGTGTCAGCAAGCATGCCGCTCTTGCCTTCGCGGAGTGGCTGTCGATCACGCATGGCGACCAGGGAATCAAAGTGTCCGCCCTTTGTCCTATGGGTGTGCGCACCGACATGCTGCGGAAAGCAGAGTTCGGCGGCGGGTCCTTCCTGCTGGATTCAGCGCTCGAACCGGAACAAGTTGCCGACCACGTAGTGAAGGGATTGGCGGAAGAAAAGTTCCTGATCCTACCCCATCCCGAGGTCTCTGAGTACTTTCAACGGAAGGCGGCTGATTACGATCGTTGGCTTCGCGGTATGCGCCGGCTGCAAGCCACGAACCCGCTACTGAAGGAGGTTGTCCAGGGTCGCGCTGCTCCTCGCGCGTAATCGCGGAACTGGACAGAAAACTCATGAGCATGCAATCGCTAGTTTCGCACCCCAGGGGGCTGGCGTTCCTGCTCGACGAAACTGCGCCCCAGCATATCTTTACTCCCGAAGATCTGACCGAGGAACACCTTGCGATCGGTCGTATGATCGACGAATTCTGGGCCAAAGAAGTCGAGCCGAACCTTCCTGCTATCCGCGAAAAGAAACCTGGATTGGCGCTAGCGATCCTGCGGAAGTCCGCAGAGTTGGGACTAACCGGCATTTCAATCCCTGAAGAATACGGCGGCATGGAAATGGATCTGCCCTCGCTGATGGTCGCCGGTGAGCACATGGGGCGTGACAGTTCGTACGGCAGTTGGTATTCAGCGCACACCGGTATTGGCACTCTGCCGATCCTGTACTTCGGCAACGCTCAGCAAAAAAAGAAGTACCTGCCAAAATTAGCCCGAGCCGAATTGTTGGCTGCCTACGCACTTACCGAGCCTCTCGCGGGTTCCGACGCGCTCGCGGCGCGTACGCGTGCCGATCTTAGCCCCGATGGTTCTCACTACATCCTCAACGGGCAGAAAATGTGGATCACCAATGGTGGAGCTGCTGATCTGTTCACAGTTTTCGCAAAAGTAGGAGGAGAGAAGTTCACCGCTTTCCTGGTCGAACGGAGCTTCGCCGGCGTCAGCAGCGGTGCGGAAGAACACAAGATGGGCATGAGCGGGAGCTCCACCACCGCCGTCTATCTGGATAACGTGCCCGTGCCTCTGGAGAACGTGCTCGGAGAGATCGGGCGCGGACACATCATCGCATTCAACATCCTGAATATTGGCCGGCTCAAACTCGGCCCCGGTTCGCTGAGCGCCGCCAAGAACGTGCTTGCCATCAGCCTCAAATACGCCAAAGAACGCAAGGCGTTCGGTTGCGCGATTGCGGAATTCGGCGCCATCCGGCACAAGCTCGCCGAAATGGCGATTCGCATCTATGCCACGGAATCGATGACCTGGCGCGTAGTCGGACTGATTGAGAGCAGGTTGCAGGCCCTTCGAGCAGAGCACTCCGAAACGTCGCAGCGGGAAATGAAGGCTCTCGAAGAGTACGCAGCCGAATGTTCAATGGTGAAAGTCTACGCTTCGGAAATGCTCGATTTCGTGGTTGACGAAGGAGTGCAGATTCATGGCGGCTACGGCTATCACCAGGATTATGCCGTTGAGCGGGCCTACCGCGATGCGCGCATTAATCGGCTCTTCGAGGGTACCAATGAGATCAATCGCCTGCTGATTACCGGCATCTTGCTGAAACGTGCGGCGCGTGGCGACCTGGCACTTGTTCCCGCTGCCCAGGCAATTCTCGGCTCAGGCCGCATTCACGCCACGGAGCAAGCGGACGAACAAACGCGTCTTGTACGGAAAGCTAAGAAAGTCGCTCTGCTCGCAATCGGCGCCGCCTATCAGAAGCACGAGATGGACATGCAGAAGCAACAGGAAATTCTCATGAGCGTCTCCGACATCCTGATGGAAATCCTGGCGATGGAATCGGCCCTTCTGCGGAGCCAGAAACTGAACGCGTTACAGAAAGGCCCAAATGCAGCTGATATGACCACTGTCCTTCTTTGCGAAGGAATGGACCGCGTCGAAGTCCTGTGTCGTGCGGTTCTGGCGAACTGCCTCGCTGGCGGCGCGTTGCAGCACGCTATGTCGAGCCTGCACGATCTGGCAAGCTACGCTCCCGCCGATACGATCAAAGTACGGCGGGAGATTGCCAGTCGCCTGATCGCTGCTGAGCGATATTTGTGTTAGTAAGTTGCGCAAAGAAATCCAAGGGCCCAGAACCTCAGGCAGGATTGCAGTTTTCGGCGAATCGCACTTGAAGCGATTGCTCGTTTGTTACCTCGATTACCCACTCACCACCGCGCTCGTTGTGGACTTCACAAACATACGCTGTCAAGTTGTGACTTTGCCCGGCACGCCTGTGTCGTAATCGACGTGCATGGAGGCGAATTGACGCACCCTTGACGCTCGTAACCGAACGGGTTCCAAATTTCATTCGACATTCGCGGACTCTAATTGTGTGAATTTGTTGACAACCGGAGAGGCTCCTTGACCGCTGATTGAGAAGCAATTACAAAACGTAAGTACAATTTTGCAGGATTACCGTACTTCTAACTCGGTGTCAGTCGTTCAAAAATCCACCAACCGCGTGCTGAGCTGAGCACCCCCACACACTTAGACAAGAAAAATAGAAATGTATTTGTGGCCGAAGCAGATTGGCGCTGCGTTTGCTAGGGCGTTGAGAAAACTCCGGCATTACTTAATCAGTTCCATCCGACAGTCGTCGGTTTGTCGAACGCGAGGATTGCCGGCTAAAAAGATTTTTGTTGTGGTCCTATTCTGGCAACTCGCTCACGCTTCTCGGCTGCTGACGGAGATCTTCGGCTTGCACTGCTTGCATAGTGAGTGCGCGTCCGTGTCTCTACAGGATTCGGCAAAGCCTCCCTGAATGTCTGACAGACGATCTCTCGAGCTAGAGACGGCTCGCACTGGCACAGCATACGGACTCTTTCAGCGATTACTAACGCTTCCCCCGTCAGTGCGCAAGAGAGCGTCAGAAAGGTCGATAAGCAATGAACGCGGCCATTACTACTGCCGTTCTGCCTGCCGTCGAACCTGAGAGGTCGCATCGCCGGCCCCTGCTGGTCGGATACGTGCTTGCGATCGCGCTGGTCCTGGTACTTGTGGTCTACGGCTTCGATTACTACACCCTCGACGCCGCTCACCGTCCCTTCTCCTCCAAACACGCCGTCCTGAAACCGAGCGGGACCATCGGCCTCAAACTGGGCGAACTCGCTCTGCTGTTGTTTTGCACGATCTTCCTCTATCCCCTCCGAAAGCGCTGGCGATGGCTCTCCCGCCAGGGCAGTTCCAAGAATTGGCTGGATTTCCATGTGCTGGCTGGGCTCGCGGCTCCGCTCATCGTCGCGTTCCATTCTTCGTTCAAGTTCCAGGGCTTTGCCGGCGTGGCATTTTGGGTCATGACAGCAGTGGCCCTAAGCGGCGTACTTGGGCGGTACGTTTACAGCCAGATCCCTCACAACTTGAATTCGGCGGAACTCTCATTGGCCGAACTCGAGCAGCAGCACACGCTACTGGCGCAGAGGTTGACCGCGCGCGGAGTACTGCCCACTGCCGACTTGCATTCGCTGCTTCGGCTGCCAAGCGCGGCCGTGGTGAATAGATTGCCCTTGATGGTCGCGCTCGTTTACATGATCATGCTCGACCTGTTGCGCCCGCTTCGGGTCGCACGCGCGCGCCGCCATGCGCTCGGCTGGGGTGAGAAGCTCACGACCATCGGCGGCCTCCTGCGGACGCGGCACCAGCGCCTGGAACAGGCTATCGAAGCTGCCCGCGACCAGGCCCTGCTTAGCAAACGCATCCTGTTTCTCTGCCGCGCCCAGACGGTGTTCCACCTGTGGCATGTCATCCACAGGCCGTTTAGTTATTCCTTCGCGGCGCTGGCCGCCGTCCACATCGCCGTAGTCACCATGATAGGTTTCATGGGGTGAGAGTTCTGAGGAGTCCAGACTATGAGTTTCTCTACCGCAGCTTTATTTGTTTACGTCTTTATCGTTGCTGTCCCTTTGTTGTTCTACGTCCGGCGCCACAAGCGAAAGGAAGCACGGGCGCGCGAGGCTGCGAAGAGGAACGCAGACTCCAAAGGGCCACAGGCGCAGCACCCGCACATCGATACCGGCAACTGCATCGGTTGCGGCACGTGCACGGAAGTGTGTCCGGAAGGCGACGTGTTGGCTATATTCGGCGGTAAGGCGGTGATCGTCAATCCGCATAAGTGCATTGGACATGGTGTCTGCGCCGAAGCTTGCCCGGTCGGCGCCATCACCATGGTGATGGCGAGTCCCAGCGTAAGTGCCGACCTCCCGTATCTGACGCCAGAATACGAGACGAGCGTCTCCAACCTGTTTATCGTCGGAGAACTCGGCGGCCTGGCATTGATCAAGAACGCGATCAACCAGGGGCGGGAATGCGTCGACATCATCGGTCAGAGACGCCAGGCTGCGGCGAACGCCGCATCCGTTGGGGAAGTTTATGACGTGTTGATCGTGGGCGCCGGTCCGGCAGGGATCAGCGCCTCTCTCCGCGCCATCGAGCGCCAGCTCAACTACGTCACCCTGGAGCAGGATGAGATCGGGGGAACGGTTACGAAATACCCGCGACAAAAACTGGTTCTCACAAGGCCGGTCGAATTCCCTCTGTATGGGAAGTTCAACAAGACGGAACTCTCTAAGGAAGATCTGCTGACATTCTGGCAAAAAGTGATGCAGCGGGCGGACTTCAAAGCCCGCACGGGCGAAAGAGTGACAGACATCCGCAAGGAAGCGGATGGGATCTTCGCGGTGGCGACTACCAAGAATCAATACCGCGCGCATGCAGTAGTGCTGGCGCTCGGCCGGGGCGGAACACCCCGCAAACTCGGGGTCAAAGGCGAGGAACTGCCGAAAGTCATGTACCGCCTGATCGAAGCCGACCACTACACAAACAAAAAGATCCTGGTGGTGGGCGGCGGCGATAGTGCCGTGGAAGTGGCCATGGGCCTGGCCTACCAGAAGGGAAACCAGGTCACTCTCTCTTACCGGCAGACAACCTTCAACCGCATCAAGGAGAGGAATGCCCAGCGAATCGAGGAGTGCATTCGCAAGAAGAAGGTCCAGGTGCTGTTCGAGTCTGCGCCCGTGGAGATCAAGGCGGAAAGTGTCGTCCTTAAGGTAAAAGGCGAGACGCAGGAGATCGCTAACGACTACGTCTGGGTTTTCGCGGGCGGCATTCCTCCCAATGATTTTCTTAAGAAGGTCGGTATCCATTTCGGCATGCTCGACGTGACCGCGGAAGGAGGTAAGGAGGAAAAACAGGCCCGTGCCGAGAAGCCACAGCTGGCAGAGGTTGCCGCGGTTGTCGGCTAAGGCGCGAAGTGTTGCGGTTAATTTTTTGATTTAACGAACCAGAAGGGGGAGAACGGAGATGACACAAGAAGAAATCCGGCTATCAGAATCGCGCACCCGCCAGAAGCACTGGAAGCGCTGGGGGCCGTATCTCAGCGAGCGAGCTTGGGGCACGGTGCGTGAAGACTACAGCGCATACGGGAGTGCGTGGGAATACTTGTCTCATGAACATGCCCGGTCGCGTGCTTACCGATGGAACGAAGATGGCTTGGCAGGAATCAGCGACCGTCGCCAGACGATCTGCTTCGCCCTGGCGCTATGGAACGAGCGAGACCCGATCCTGAAAGAAAGAATCTTTGGCCTGACCGGGAACGAAGGCAACCACGGTGAGGATGTCAAGGAGTACTACTTTTATCTCGACAGCACGCCGACACACTCTTACATGAAGTACCTCTACAAATACCCGCAGGCGGAGTTCCCCTATGCGAAGTTGGTAGAAGAAAACCGGCGCCGAGACAGACTCCAATCAGAGTACGAACTGCTCGATACAGGTGTGTTCGACGAGAACCGCTACTTCGATGTATTCGTAGAATACGCAAAAGCCGATGCCGAGGACATTCTCATCAGGATCACAGTCGCGAACCGTGGTCCGGAAACCGCGAATCTCCGCGTTCTGCCGACTATTTGGTTCCGCAATACCTGGTCGTGGGGACAGCGCGAACTCCGCCCAGAGTTGCGCCGTTCGCGTTCGGGTCCTGACCCGGTCATCGAACTGAATCAGGCCCAACTTGTCAGTCGCTGGCTTTATTGCGAAGGCAGTCCGGAGCTGCTGTTTACGGAGAACGAGACCAATTATCAGCGTCTCTGTGGGTTCGCGAACCGCGCCCCATATGTAAAGGACAGCATCAACGACTACATCGTGCACGGTTCCAAAGATGCCGTTAATCCCGAACATACGGGCACCAAGGCGGCAGCTCATTACAAACTCACCCTTGGTGCGGGAGAAACGGCCGTAGTCCGAATGCGTCTTGCCGAATCCGATTTCAATACTGCCTTCGATGATTTCGACTGGATCTTCACCCTCCGCCAGCATGAAGCCGATGAGTTCTATGCGACCGTGACTCCACAAGACCTGTCGCCCGATGAGCAAAATGTAATGCGTCAGGGCTATGCCGGAATGCTCTGGTCGAAGCAGTTCTATCACTACGTTGTCAAAGACTGGTTGCAGGGTGATCCGGACAACCCTCCGCCGCCTGAACCGCGGAGGAAGGGGCGCAATCATAATTGGTCTCATCTCCATAACGCGGATGTGATTTCCATGCCGGACAAGTGGGAATACCCGTGGTATGCCGCCTGGGATCTGGCGTTTCACTGCATTCCACTCGCGCTCATCGATTCAGACTTCGCGAAAGAGCAGCTGATCCTGATGCTGCGCGAATGGTATATGCACCCCAATGGGCAGATTCCCGCCTATGAATGGGCGTTTGGTGACGTCAATCCACCGGTGCACGCCTGGGCTGCGTGGCGCGTGTACAAAATCGACAAGAAGCGTCATGGCAAAGGAGATCGCGCGTTCTTGCAGCGGGTGTTTCACAAGCTGATGCTGAATTTCACCTGGTGGGTGAATCGCAAGGACGCTGAAGGCAGAAACATTTTCCAAGGCGGATTTCTAGGCTTGGACAACATCGGGGTGTTCGACCGCAGCGCACCCCTTCCCACCGGTGGCCACATCGAGCAGTCTGACGGGACGAGTTGGATGGCGATGTACACCCTCAACCTGCTGACCATCGCGCTGGAGTTGGCAAAAGAAGAGCCTTGTTATGAAGACATCGCCAGCAAGTTTTGGGAACACTTCATCCACATCGCTCATGCGATCAGCCATCGCGGGCACGACAGCATGGGGTTATGGGACGAAGAAGACGGCTTCTTCTACGACGTACTGAGGCTGCCCGACGGCTCTCAACAGCCATTGAAAACCCGCTCTATGGTGGGATTGATCCCGCTGTTCGCGGTGCAAACACTGGAGCCGGAACTGCTCGAGCAACTGCCGTCCTTCAAACGACGCCTGGAATGGTTCATCGACAACCGCCCTGATCTCGCGTCGGATCTGGCCTCTGCGCGCACCGAAGGTGTGGGCGAGCGCAGATTATTGGCCATCGCCGATGAAACCAAGCTGCGCCGGATTCTAAAGTACATGCTGGATGAACGTGAATTCTTGTCCCCATATGGTATCCGTGGGCTGTCCAAGCTTCACGGCGACCAGCCTTATTGCCTCGCAGTAAACGGCAGCCAGCACTGCATTTCCTACGAACCCGGAGAATCCTCCAACGGGGTGTTTGGAGGAAATTCCAATTGGCGCGGACCCATCTGGTTCCCGTTGAACTATCTGCTGATCGAGTCTCTTCAAAAGTTCCACCACTATCTAGGCGACGACTTCAAGATCGAGTCACCCACCGGATCAGGCAACATGCGGAATCTGCGCGAAGTGGTGAGTGACTTGTCGCGCCGCTTGACAAGCATTTTTCTTCGCGATGAAAAGGGCCGGCGGCCGCTTTTCGGTTGCTCGGAGAAGTTTCAGACCGACCCCCACTGGCGTGACCTGTTGCTTTTTCACGAATACTTCCATGGCGATTCCGGAATTGGGGTGGGTGCTAACCATCAGACGGGCTGGACGGGCCTCGTCATAAAACTAATGCTCCAGAACGGCGCGTCCTCAAAACCACAAATCTTTGAAAACATGATTACCGAGCTGGTGGCTACGGCTTGACGAGAAGGTCACCGCAATGCAAAGGGAAATCCTTCTGAGGAAGGGGTGAGAATATCTACTTGTGACGCCGCCAGAGATCAGGTCTTTCGAAGTAATCAGCGAGGCCCCACAAGGCAGCGCATAGGAAAAGGAAAATCAAAAGGCCTGCTAAGACGAGCGCGAGGTGGTCCTTAAAGGTGTTAACGATCAGCAGCAGGGTTGGAGACTGAGACTTGGAAAGCTCGTCCTTCGTGAGGAAAATGATTGCAAAAACCGCGGTGGCCAGTATTGGAAGTCTATACGCCACCCATTTGACGATTTTCCATACCGACACGTCACTCGCACCTCACGCGATAGGTTAACATCGCGAACGCTGGAAGTGGTCTCAAAAAAAAACGGCTGCTGAAAGCGCGGAATGCGAGCTTGGCGCGTGCGCACCAAGCTCATTTTTCTCTCAGCTCGCAAACTGCTCAGCCCTGACCCGTTCCTCAAGGGAGTGGTCGGGGTCAAAGAGCAATTTGACTGGCTTTGACCGATCCTCCAGCACCTTCACAGAGACAATGTCGAAGAACTCCTTAAAATCTGCCGCTGCACTCAGCGGCCGCTTGTGCGGGTCGAGGTTCTCAAACTCGATGACCGATGTGTGCGATAGCAAAGCTCCCCTCCAATGTCGCGGCCGGAAAGGGCTGACCGGAGTAAGAGCGAGCAGATTGCTCTCGAGAGGAATGACGGGTCCGCGTGCTGAAAGGTTGTAAGCTGTACTGCCGGTGGGTGTTGCCACCATGACTCCGTCGGCGGCAAGCAGAGCGATCCTAACGATCCCGTCAACAGAAATCCGCACGTTCGCTTGCTGCCGCGTACGGCGGAGGATGGATACTTCGTTGAAGGCCAGCGACTCCTCAACCTTTCCATCCATGGTTTTAGCTGTCATCCGGAGTGGGTGGAGCGTTACCTCCTGGGCTGCCCGAATTCGTTCAATGAGCGTGTCTGGCCGATAGACGTTCAACAGAAACCCCACAGTTCCACAGTTCATCCCAAAGATCGGGCGTCGTAGGTGCAGGTACTGATGGACTACGTGTAGCACGAATCCGTCCCCGCCTAACGCGACGATCACATCGCTTTCCTCCGGCGCCACGAGTTCGTATAGTCCAGCCAGTTCGTCGCGGCTGGTTCTTGCACGGTCGGAACCAGAATCAACACAGGCGATTCGTGGGGACGAGAAACCGTGCTTGCCGACAGAGTCCGTTTTTCCCATTGCGTTTGCCTCATCTTCACCACTCGCGCCAGATGTGACATTCTGAACGCCGCGGCAGGATATCGTCAGCGCCAGCACGACACCAAACCGTGCGAGCACTTTACAACTCTTTACAACTCTCTCTGCAAGTCCGCTATGGTTTTGGCATTCATTCTCCAAAGGACGGGAGCAAGGTTATCGAGTTTCCCGTCAGTGTGGATGGAGGTCGAAAAGAAATGCGTGATGAAGCAACCATTGTGTTCTACGTAGACGATAATGCCAAATCCAGAAGACTACTAACCAGCATTCTAAGAGAAAGTGGTTTCGAAGTGATCACCGCGAGCGATCCGCTCGAAGCTCTTGGAGTTTGCAAGGAAATTTCCCTTGACCTCGCTCTCTTGGACCAGCAAATGCCAAAAATGACAGGTTCGCAACTGGCGCAGGAGATCAAATTCTTGACTCCTGATATTCCAATCGTACTGATCTCGGGTAAAGGAGCTCTTCCGCCAACGGAATTGGCATTTGTGGATGCTCACTTCGGCTCCGGGACCACTCTGGATGAACTCCTGGACGGGTTGCGCACGCTAGTACGACCGAAAATGCCCCTGGTGCGAGTGAGTCGTTCAAATGTACGTTGGGCTGACTCGACCTGAGACGCGTTGAATTCGCTGATCCATCGAACACGAACGGCAAGGGAGTGGGAGTGGCAGACGCTAAGGTCAGAGCAGACAGGTCTGCCCTCGCCCTCGCAATTCGATGCGCAGGTCCGCGCATCGTTTGTTCATGGACAAGTAAGTAATGTGTAGAACGTTGCGACCTTCGCGGCCAATTAAAACTGGTCCTTGTACTGTTCCAGTGCGACCCGCACCAGTTGACTGCGCGTGTGCACGCCGGTCTTGGAGAAGAGTTGCTGCAGGGTAGCCTTGACGGAGCTTTCGGAGACGCCAATCTGTTCGGCAATTTCCTTGTTGGCGAGGCCCTCAAAAACGAAAGAAAGAACCTGGCGCTCGCGCTGTGTAAAACGCGGTTGCGGGCGTGGGTTCGCGTTGCCGGCGATCGCGCCTTGTAGCAACTCCTGATCGAACCACACCTTGCCTGCCATGACGTCCCGAATACCCTGGGGAAGCGAAGCCGCCGAGTTGTGTTTCATGAAAATTCCACTGATGCCCGTGCTGATGAGCTCAGTCACCTTACTCTCATCGACTCCGGCAGTCACCACCAGGACTCGGCCATTGAAGCCCTGCCGTTTCGCGAGCCGCATGAATTCCGTCCCGTCTCGTTCTCCCAGATCGAAATCGAGGAGCACGATATCAATGTGCGTGAGGCGAAGTGTTTCCAGAGCTTCTTGAATCGATCCGCAATGCGCCGTGACCTCGAAGCCGGCTTCGGTTGCGAGCAAGCGAGCGACGCTCTCTCGAAAGAGTGCATGATCGTCGAGGATCAGGATCGAAATGGTTTTTTGCGCGGGCTCAGGCATGCACGCTTTCTTCGACCGGGGAATAGGCATGTAACACGATGGCAAAACAACATCCGCGTGGGCGCGGTTCGTACAGCAGTTCACCTCCAAAACTCCTCATAATAGCGCGGGACATGTAAAGACCTAGACCGGTGGATTCCGCTCCCCTCTGGAAGGGCCGGAAGAGGTTCTCTGTGCTGGCAATGCCGTGGCCCGTGTCCTCGAAACGAATTACCACGTTCTTATTCTCTTCCTCGACGACCGTAACATCCAGCCGCTTGGTGCTGGCTGTCCGCATGGCGCGTTGGCTATTTTTGGCGAGATTGAGAAAAACCTGGATGAGGCCGTGCCGGTCCGCCAAGACAACGGGAAGAGTGGATGGAACGTGCCAGCAAACCTCCATCTCGGATTCGCGATACGCGGAGTCAATCAGTACGTGGGACTCGTCCAGCACAGAGGTCAAGTCGACAGGCGTTGCACTTTGCACGGAGGAAGGACGCAACTCGAGGGCAGTCACTTTTTCAAGGCTTTGAATGAGCGTATTGAGCGCATGAAAGTCTTCGTTGTTTCCCAGCTCCGGAACGGCAGAAAGATTCTTGTGAACCACGAGCATCGCGCTGCATATGTTGCGAACTTCGTGAGCGACTGCAGCCATCAGGATTCGGCTGCTCTTCAAAAGATGATCGAGGCTGAGCTCTTCGCGATTGCGCAAATCTTCCGACAGGTCCACGACGATGGCGGCCAGTCGCGGGCCGGAAGGACCGGTGTAGGTAGAAAACCAAATACCCGCAAGAAACGCCTCACCGTTGCTGCGCTGTCCCCGGCACTCCAAGGTCGTGCGAAACACGCGCGTCGCTTGCGTTTGTATGACAGTTCGCAGCGCGGGCAAGTAGGAGCTTATGTCCTGACCTTGCAAACTGCGGGAGTCGGGTGCGAGCAATTGCTGGGCAGCCTCGTTGGCAAGCAGGATCTGGCCGCTTAGATCGATGGTGACGATAGCCGCCGGGCTGCTTTCCACCAGCGTCTGGAGCTGTTCTTCCGCTTCCCGCCGCAGCTTCATCAAGTCGCCAAGATGCTTGCGCGTCATCATGCGGCGATTTCGCAGGAGCTCGGAAATGAATAGCCCCGTTCCTACGAATCCCGCCGAACTGAAGCTAAGGTGAACGAGCGTCTCACTCCGGGGAAAGTTGGTGCAATCAAGAATGGCACATGCCAGCGCTACGACGACGATCTGCGGCCGGGAAAGAAAGCCTCCCACAATCATGATGGGAAACAAGTACAGGAAGCCGAGCGAAATGTATGGCTCAATACGCCAATCCACCACCGCGATCGCAACAAACAGGATCCCGGCTACCGCGAGTAGCTTCTTGCGGTGGGCAGGTGCGTAGATGAGGGATAAGGGATCTTTAGCCATGAACCTTAATTCTCGCGCAGTTTTAGGGCATGTGCGAACTGTCTTTGCATGAACTGCCCAAAAGATAGCCTCGATGGATATGCGACGCTGGCCGTGTAATCCCTTTTGCTGCTTCGTCTAGCGCTCGCGGTGACATTCCCTGCGCGTTACGCTCTTTCCCGGCGCGTCAGTCGCCAGGAGCCCTTCCATCCGGTGCCCCTCAAAAGGGTACCCCAAAGATAGGGAATCCATATCCGCATGATCTGTTCAGAACTGAAAGATACGATTCCATTCCGCCCAAGAATTGAACATTCTAAGCCATCTCGGATGTGGAGTTGAGCGCAGAATCGCAAACCTTGCGATTTCCCCCTGCCCGCTTACCATGCCGCAACTCGCTAGGGGTGGTCTGTTTGAGCGTTGATTGGGATCAGAAACTGCGCACGCAAACTCGCTTACAGAGAATCAATGTGTCCACATTCAGCACGTCAGCAATCTCTTCCGAACAAGACGCGTTCCGGCCACTAATCGTAGCCATGCCTCAGAACAACGTGAGTGATTTGTTGACTGCAGGGTTCGGAGCTCTGGACCTGCTGAACATCGGTGTCGTGGTATGTGGGTCGTCCGGTGAGATGCTGGTTGCGAATGACACCGCCCAGGAAATCCTCCGTGCCCGCGACGGACTCGAACTGGATGCGCAGGGTGTGGTTTGCGCAACCTGCCAAAGCGGCGCCTCGCTTGCCGGAGTGATACAACAGGTGGCCCGGACGCGAAACGGCGTGGGCAATAATAATGTCGATAGTGCTTTCGCTGTGCGGCGGCCCTCCCGCAAACGTGCGCTGACCGTGTTTGTGCGGGCTGTCAATGCAAAGGCCGAACCGCCGGCAGATCACGAAGCGGCAGCCCTGGTGATGATTTTGGATGCCGCACTCCCAGTGGAAGCAACCGAATTAGAGCTGCGCCAGCTCTATGGATTCACATCCACCGAAGCGCAACTGGCGAACCTGCTGATGGAAGGTATGGCTCTGGAAGATTGCGGCGACGAGTTGGGGATTCGTCGCACGACGGTGCGCATGCATCTGCGAAACATTTTTGCTAAGACTGGTGCGCGCCGCCAAGGCGAGCTGGTCGCATTGCTGCTCAAGAGCATTGGACTTGGTCCGCGCCTGAAATAACGGCGCGCTCCGTCCATTCCGACTGCATCCTGCATTCTGCTCCCATCATGTTCATTGCTGTTTGTACGCGCAGGCACACTCACGTGAAACCATCACTTGCGATTCATTCATGTGAACGTAGACATGCGCCCGGCTCTCTCCTAACCTAGCGACTGTCGATGGCTGTTCGTGTTGATTTGCGTTTAGCGTAGTTTTTCCTCCCTCGGGTGGCGCGAGGCATGATTCGAATCTTGCGCCCAACCGCCTACAAGCTGACGACCAGAATCCCCCTGTATTAGAAGGGGACGGGTTTATTCAAAAAGAACTCGATCCATGGCGACCAGCCAGCGTGCTCCCATTTCGGACGAAAGCATCCAGTGCCCGGTCTGTGGCGCTTCGGAGGCAAACGGCGGCTGCAAAGAAGCCGGCAGTTGCATCGCCGCCCATGTGGGGATGGAGAAGGACCTTACGCGGGAAACGGCGGCAGCGTTGACGTGTGAATCGGTAAACCGAGATGCTCGAGTTCTGGACGCGGGGTTTGACGCGCTCGCGCTGCTTCACATCGGGCTGGTGTTATGCGCAGCAGACGGAAGAGTCATTGGCGCAAACGAGATTGCCGACGAAATCTTTTCGACGCGCGACGGCCTAGAGGTTAGTCAAGATGGATTCTTGCGAGCGAGTCAGGAAGGCGAACGCCCGCTCCTGCAATTGGTGCAGCAGGTGGGGAATCGTACACGGGATGGTGGCCTCGTAAGCGAGGTTCTCGCCGTGAAAAGGAAGCGTAAGCGCCCGCTGACATTATTAATACGCGCCAGCCATGCAACGGTGGCATCCGAGGGAGAACGCAATGTTCTCGTCATGGTCATGGATTCTGCGCTGCCGGTGAGGCCCATCGAATCGGAGCTCAGACAACTCTTCGGATTTTCGTCGATGGAAGCTCGCTTGGCGATGCTCCTGATGCAGGGGGATGAACTCGAGGAGTGCTGCCAGGAACTCGCTATTCGTCGTTCCACCGGTTGCACACACCTCAAAAGGCTTTTCAAGAAGACCGGGGTGCATCGGCAGAGCCAACTGGTGACCTTGTTACTAAAGAGTATTGGCCTCGCATACCTCGGCGGTCTGGGCGCGAAGCTCGCGTCTGTGGAGTCGCTGCCGGCGGAAGATTCGGCCGTGCAGCGTGTGGGTAGATCGCAGATTACGTTCTGAGAACTTCGTAGCCAGCACGACCCATAGGCAATGCTTGATATTAGGCATCGGCGCGCAGCAAATGAAGTGGGAGTCAAATTCTCGTATATTTCACGCGAATCTTTGGACCCTATCATTCATGTGAACGTAGACAGCGATTGGTAAGTCGCCTAATCTGCTGCAAGTTCTGAAGACGCCAGACTCCCCCTAGTCTGAGTCCTCCCCCTAAAAGAGAGATGGCAAACCAGGGCATTTTTCTCCCTCGCCCTGGCGACACAACCTACATTTGCTTCGGAATTCTGTGGAGGATTCCAGTTGGCCCTGAATTGCGCCCGCTTGTCCGAAAAACAGGACATCAACGCTCGCCCGCGCGCCTTCGCATGCGCAAGTGGTGCTGTTGCTCAAGAGCTCGATCCTGAATATGGATTTTTCGCGGGCAGCCATCTCCCAACTCCTTCACTTCAACCCTCCCCCAAAGTTCAAAAGGCGCTAACTGCGCCGCCAGGTTCGGAAGGAGACCGTACCGTTATGAAAAGAGCGCACCAAGTCTGGTTGCCAATACTTCTCGTCTGTCTAGTAACCGTCGCCGCGAACGCCCAGTCGTTCCGGGTTCAGTGCCCGACCAGCACGATCACACACCCCCAGGCTCTGCACGACAACAATTCAGAGCCTGCTTACAGTGGCCCGACTGTTTATACCGCGTGTACACCGGGACAGACACTTCCGGACGGGTCGACCTGCTCAGCATGGGGAAGGTATGTAAGCGCGAATGTGAACGGTGCCATCAAGTGCCAGCAGATCTCCGGTGGAGACGGTTACGCGACGATGGCCGATGGCACGCAGACTTACATGTTCTCCTTCGGACCACTCTCCGGCTTGGCAAAAATCGCCAGCGGACAACCTGGTACAGACTTCCCGAGCGAGTTCAACACACTGTATTCCGGTGCGAACCCGCTGCAGCCTGGCGACCCTGCCACCACCAATGGAGCGACTGACTCTCCTTATTCTGCGGGGAACCTCGCCAACTTTGGTTTCAATGGTGCAGTCGGATTGGCCAACGACATTGCCAATGCAGTGACAATCTACGACATCAGCGAATCTGGGCACGTGGTTACGGTGGTCGGCAATGCCCCCTTGGGGGTGGCAATTGGCCAGAAGGTGACGATCGCGGGCCAGGATACAACTGGCTATAACGGCACTTTCACGGTGACGGCTGTCAATGTTGTCAATCCGTTCTTCGCCGCTAACCTTGCCTTCCAGTATTCCGACCCTACTCCTGGGCTGGCGGAAGTGTTGGAGTCGACCAGCGCCACAGCTTCCATTCCCGCCGGAATTGACGGGCACGTCGAGACCCGCCCGATCCTGGATGTCGGCGTGATGAACGGCAACATTCCCGCGCCGCTCATGGCGATCGATGAAGACGACGAGTACTTCCTGACGCTCACCAACGTGGGCATGATCATGCGCCCCGACTTGTTCGAGCAGCACACGGTTCACTTCCACGGATATCCGAACGCCTCCTCCTTCTATGACGGCGTGCCGGATGCTTCGGTGGCAATCAACATCGGCGGCAGCTTCACGTACTACTACCTGGCTCCAGATGCAGGCACTTACTTCTGGCATTGCCACATCACGCCACCGGAACACTTGCAGATGGGCATGGTGGGTCAGATTTATGTCCGCCCGAGACAGGATCGTTACTCAGGAGACCTCTACGCTGGACTTCAGGCGCAGGAGGGGGATCTACGCACGGCCTGCAACTCTGGCGATATTCTCTGCAGCAATCCCTTACCGCTCGTCAAAACCGGCAAGTCTGGACCGGGTCTCTATGCCTACAACGACGGCGACGGATCAACTCAGTACGACGTCGAGTACCCGATTCAGATTCACGGCTTCGATCCCAACTTCCACTTTGTCGGCATGACCTTCAACCCGGAAGGGTTCACGGACATGAAAGACAAGTATTTCCTGCTGAACGGAAGAAGCTATCCCGACACAGTTAGATCCGGCCCCATGTTCACGCAGACGGTAGACGGCTCCATGCACTACTCGCAGCCCCTGCCGACGATTATCAATATTCCGGCTGGCAAGAAAGCGCTGTTGCGGATTTCTGATCTGGATGTGACCGAGTATCAAACCCTCGCTTCGCTCGGCATTCCGATGAAGGTTGTCGGCTACAACGCCAAGCTGCTGCGCGATCAGGCAGGCAACAACATGTACTACACGACCAACTCGATCACCCTGGGGGGCGGCGAGTCGCTCGACGTAATTCTCGACACCACAGGCGTGCCCGCGGGCACCTACTACCTCTACACCCCCAACCTCGATCACCTATCGAATGACGCGGAGAACTTTGGCGGTTTGATGACCGAAGTTCACGTTAATTAGGAGCGCAGCCATGAGGGCGACGAACATGAAAAAAGCGATTTTAAAGACACGACTTCTGGCGCCGATGGTGGCAATGGCCTTGCTACTCACCGCCACGGCCTTTGCGGCAGCTCCTGGAATCAAGGGAACGGCGAGTACTTCGGCGACGTCCCCCAGTTTCGACCTGGTCGCTGGGCCTGCGTATATCAGCCAGCCTGACGGGCAGATGGTCTACTCGTGGGGATACGGCTGCGCAACCGGTTTTACGCCAACGTTTGCTCCCGCAATGTCCGGCAATGCCTGCACGGCGATGCAGGTTCCGGGACCCACGCTGGTTCTGACAGAGGGCCAGACCTACACCGTGCGCCTCACGAATAACCTGCCGGTCGCAGCGGGCAACACCTCGATCCTATTCCCCGGGTTCACGGTGACCTCCTCAGGCGGTTTGCAAGGTCTCCTGACTCGGGAAGCCGCGCCCGGCTCGAGCGTGAGCTATACATTTACCGCCTCGACGCCCGGAACACGCGCTTACTACAGCGGAACTCAAAGCGACCTGCAGATTGAGATGGGTCTTTACGGCGCGATCATCGTGGTGCCCAGCACCACACCCACAGGTTGCACGACCGTAGGATCTCTGCCTGCTCACTACATTGCGCCCGGGAACACCGCCGAAGTGGATTTCCGGCTGGCGGCAGCTGCCTACGACAGTGCCAAAACCTGCTACGACCGCGAGTATCTGTTCCAGTTCTCCGAGATCGATCCGAACATCCATGCCCAAGCGCTGGCGCAAGTCAACACCAAGAGCTGCGCGGGAACTTTCGGGGTTGCTAGTGTCTCGGGCGGCACCGGCTACGCCGTAGGCGATGTGCTTACCCTCGCGGGCGGCGGCGGTTCGGGTGCTGCGGCAACCGTGAGCGCCGTCGACGCCACCAGCGGTGCTATTACCGCCGTCACTCTTACGGGTGGCAGTGGATACACATCCGCCCCAACGGTGACCGGTGGGACGGGAACGGGGGCGGTCGCAGCTTTGGCGACGGTAACTTGCCAACTCGACGTCCCAACCGAGCCCTACCATCCGGCCTACTTCATGATCAACGGCCGCTCCATGCCCGACGACATGGATCCGAACTACGCGCCCCAGTATCCGCACCAGCCCTACAACGGCAATCCGCACATGCATCCGGGTGAACAGGTGTTGCTTCGCATCATCGGCCAGGGCCGCTGGCAACATCCGTTCCACGAGCACGGCAACCACGTACGCATTCTGGGTCGTGACGGCAACCTGATCCAGAGCGTAAGCGACGCGAACAGCCTGGCTGGACCGCTGCTCTTCACCACGACCACTACGCCGGGAGTAGCGATGGACGGAATCTTCTACTGGACCGGTAGAGGTCTGAACTGGGACCCGTACGGCCACAATCCGGCGTCCCCCGACCCGCTGGCCAACACGAATATGAAATGCGACGGACTGCTGAACGGCTATCACTCCGTAACTACCGATTTGAACTATTACGAGTGGTGCCAGGATCACAACAAGCCGGTGCAGGTGGCTCCTTTCGGCGATGTCGCGGGCGGTGGACCGGTGACCTTGCCGGATGCCAACATTCTGACCAACGGCGCCTGGTACGGAGGCAGCCCTTATCTCGGTCCCAACGCGACCACTCGCGCGACTGGTTGCCTCGGCACCAACGGCCCCCAGACCAATGCTCCCAACTGCGGCAGCACTGGCTCCACGCCGCCCTCCGGCACCATTGCCAATCCCCCCGGCAGCGAAGCGGGCTTTGCTTTCATGTGGCACTCGCACAACGAGCGCGAAATCACCACCAACAATATTTTCCCCGGCGGAATGATGATGATGATGCTGGTTGATTCCCGGGAATTTCAGATCGACGAGTCGAACTAACTGAGGAGAAGAGCACAAATGCGATCCAACTATCTCAAAACTTTGAAGACAGCGGTCCTGGCGATATCTGTTCTCCTCCTCGGAGCCAGCGTCTCCCTCGCCCAAGTCAATTTGACGGCGGGCGCGGCTAATGCACCTCTGCCCGACGGTTCCTCCGTGCCGATGTGGGGCTATACCTGCGGAGCTGTGGTTGCGAATGCTACTGCTACTTGCAGGGCGTTGAACCCGAACGCGGGCCTTGGGTGGTCGCCGATCGTCATCACGACGCCTCCGGGCAGCCTCACAATTAATCTTACGAATAACCTGACGTTTGCCGCCGGCGCGAACAACATTCCCACCTCACTCGTGATCGTGGGCCAGCTCGGTGGTGGTCTGGGAAATACTGCGACGAAGGTGCCCAGCCCACAGCATCTCCAGCAGGGAGCCACGTGGCCCATCGCCGGCGACAATAGCGGGGCAGTGTTCAATCCTCCTCCCCAGGATGATCGTGTGCAATCGTTCGCCACCCAGGTCGCGGCAGGGGTTACGACGGCTCTGACTTGGAGCAATCTGCGCCCCGGCACCTACTTGATCGAATCGGGAACACACCCTTCGATTCAGGGCCCCATGGGTCTGTACGGAATCCTGGTGGTGACGACCGTCCCCAATGGGACCGCGGGACAAGCATATCCGGGCGTTTCCTATGGTGCTGAGGTTCCGCTCCTGATGAGCGAAATCGATCCAGCCCAAAACGCAGCGGTGCAGGCAGCGGTGGTTACAGTCGGCTTCAGCGAAACGGCGACTCACACGATGGCCGATGGCGTCTCCGTCGCGGTGACTGCCGGAGGCTCGGGCTACACTACTCCACCGGCGGTTTCGTTTGCGGGCGGAGGTGGTTCAGGCGCGGCAGCTACAGCGGTCATTGATACGACTTCCGGAAGTCCGACCTTTGGGCAAGTGATTGCCATCAATGTTACCAACCGTGGAACCGGCTACACTTCCAATCCGTCCGTAATCCTCAGTGGCGGCGGTGGCACTGGAGCGACCGCATCCGCAACATTGGTACTGGTTGGGGGCGCTCCGTGCGGAACTGCCTTAGCATGCTATCCGCCGGCCGTGAATTACACGCCCCTGTACTACCTCATTAACGGACAAGCGTTTAACAAGACCAACGCAATGGGCTCGCTATTTGCGGCTTCGCCGACCTCAGGCGTGACCGGTGGTGTGCTGGTGCGCATGGTCAATGCTGGCCTGCGCATGCACGTGCCCTCGATCGTGGGCTCGATGACGACACCTGCTGTCGTTCCGACCGGAGCCACTGCGGCTCCAGTTCCGGGCTTCAGCCTGGTGGCTGAGGACGGCAATCCGCTGCCTGGTGTTTCTCGCGTACAGAGCGAAGTCTTCATGGCTGCGGGCAAGACCTATGATGTGATGATCGATGCGCCGGCGCTCACTTCGACGGCTCCCGCCCTTCCCATCTTCGACCGCGAGTTGAGCCTGTCGAGCAACTCCATCGGACGTGACGGCGGCATGCTGGCCTACATCAGCATCAACGGTGCAACCCTTCCCACCACCGGCGCCTTCGCAAACACCGCGACAGGTGCGCAAGCCAACCCCGACAGTTACAGCATAGTTGCCGGCCAGACTCTCACCGTCTCGGATCCAGCGAAGGGCGTCCTTGCCAATGACGTTAATGTGTACGGTGTTAAGGTCGTGGGTACTGTCGCCGGACTGACTCTGAACGAGAACGGGACATTCAGCTACACCGGTAGTCCGACATCATTTACGTATTGCGGCAACGGCACTACCTCTGGAGCCGCCTGCGCCATGGTGACCATCGGCGCCGCAACCCTGGAAGCAGGCACCGGTATTACCTGCGCCGGGCCCTTCACCTACACTTCAAACGTCGCCACAACTTTGAGCATCAAGCCCCCGGGCGTGCTCTCGACTTGTAAAGATGCGGCGGGCTACCCGCTCACGGTAGATCCGGCGAGCATCACGTCGACTGGATTTACCACTCTTTCCGTCGATGCGAACGGCGGTTTCAATGCCATCGTTCCTTCCTCCGGCACTTACACCTTCCAATTCAAGCCGAAGAATTCCCAGGGAACCACCGGTTCAGCCGCTTACACTGCTTCGATTACGTTCCAGAGCGCAAGTGGCTTAGTCGTGAAGGTTCTGGACGGCGGCAACAAGTCACCGATCGGCGACTACCGTTGGATCATTGAAGAAGACCGCACGTTCTATATCAACCCGTTCTGCACGACCAATCCCCCACCCGCGGGCTGCCCGACCCAGAGCAGCGGAATCGTTGCCACCTTCGGAACGAATTTCCACACCAGCTACATGCCCGTTGTAGCGGCAGGTTGTACGGGTCCACTGTCCTGCGAATCAGGCCAGACCGTCCTCGGCGTACCGGCAGTTTGCGATGCTGGCAACGGCATTTGCCATACCGACGCTTCGCAACAGGCAACACTTGATCCCAGCCAGGTCCATCTCGATCCGACCAAGCGGTACTACATCTCAGTTCTGCCGGGTGACGCCGCGAACTCGTTTGAGAATGTGAACAATTGCTTAGGCAACGCAACTCCAAGTTGCGGACACGGCATGGGCGGAGCGCCAATCGCTTGTACTCTGACTGCCGGTTCTGTAGCGTGCGGCGCGAACAGTACTTTCCCAGCAGTTAACGTGCTCGTGCAGCCGAACCCGTTCCCGCCTTCGAAGCTTTCGGTGTTCGTATTCGAAGATGACTTCCCGCTCAACGGTGAGCAGGATGGCGGCGGCGGAATTGACGTGTTGTCACCCAACGAGCCTGGCTTAGGCGGCTTCAACATCAAGCTGTTCGATGATGCCGGCGGCTCGGGCGATGCGACCGGGCAGATGAGCTACGACATGTTCAACATGCCGTTGTCCAACAGCCTGGCCGGAACCCTCGATCCGGAAACAGGGCTGGATGCATGCCCGATTTCCGCGCAAGCGACCGCAAGTATGCCTTCGAATGGCGGTGACGGTACCCAACTGGGCATCACCGGTGAGATCGTGACCTGTCCGAAGTTCGAAGCGGACGGCACGACCTTATCCCCGCTCGCAGGCCAGGCGGTGGTTGCCAACCTGATGCCGGGAAGATACGGCGTGGTGGCTACACCGGCAGCCGATCGAATCGCACGCGGTGAAGAGTGGCTCCAGACCAATACGCTGGACGGCCAGAAGGCGCATGACTCCTTCCTCCGCATCGGCGAACCGAGCTTCTTCCAGGAGTACGGTCCAGCCGGATTCCACGTGTCGATTGGCTTCGCCAATCCGGCGATCATCAACGCCCGCAGACAATACGTCTGCAACGGCACCGACGCCAACATCACGGGCACGAATTGCACTAACACCGTGACGGGCCTGGTCACGACCGAGCGTATGAGCCGCACGCCCGACGAGCGCCTGTACAGCAGCGGGGATAACCGCAGCTTCGGCTTCACCCAGTGCTACGTGAGCTTCGGAGACGCGGATGGCTTGGACTTTGCCTTTACCAAGTGCGCCTCTGATGGTTCCTTCAGCCTTTCTGGTCTGCCCGATGGCGATTGGAGAATCACGGTCTTCGACCAGTGGAACGACATGCTGGTGGACGGCCTCTCAACGCCTGTCCGGCTCGATCACAACAATCCCAACTCTGGCAAAATCGGCCAGATTGCCATGAACCAATGGCAGGCGAACATCTATACCAAAACGTTCCTGGACCTGAATAACAACGGTACTCAGGATGGGACCGAGCCTGGCCTGACGCTGGTTGCAACCAACATTCGGTTCCGTGACGGCAGCTACTCCAACTTCAACAACACCGACCTGAGCGGTAATGCCGGCTTCAACGAGGTGTTCCCGCTATTCAGTTGGTACGTGGTAGAAACCGACACAACTCGTTACAAGAGCACCGGCGTGCATGTGGTCTATGACGCAGGTGGTCCGGCGGATGGAACGCCCGGCGGTGGAAGTTCCACGATTGCTGGAAATTATGCGAACTCCATCGAAGCGGTTCCCGTGCCCTCACCATTGCGGGTACCCGGAGCGTACTATTGCGCCAATGCGGACTGCACAGACGCCGCAGTTCCCTTTGCACCGGGTGGCCCTGGTGGCACCACTGGCCGAATTGATCCGCCCTTCTGGTTCGGGACGGAAGGCTGGCAGGGCTTCTCTGGCCAGAACAGCTTCCTCGAGTTCGGCAAGAAGCCGTTTGTCGCCGGCGAGACCGGCGGCATCCACGGCGAGGTCATTTATGCCTCGACTCGGCCGTTCGATGATCCCGCGCTCCTGATCCACACCAGCTGGACTCCGGACGTTCCCAATGTGACCATCAACCTCTACCAGGAAGGAACGGCGCCAGATGGCAGCCAGTCCCTCACCCTGGTCGACACCACCAAGACCAGCAGCTGGGACGACTGGGCTCAGGGCTTCCGTACCGACGGCATGCCCAACATGAACTGCCCGGGTCAGGGTAGGGACACCGGTACGAACGCCGATCTGTTCTTCTTCTCGTTGTTCAATCAGCCGATGTGGCTGGACACATACAACAACGGTGGAACGCCGACTCACACCGTCCCCAATAACTCTCAGTTCAAGTGCTACGACGGCATGCACAACTGGAACCAGCTCCAGCCGGCTCCGTACGACGGCATGTACTCGTTCCCCAGCGTGACCAGCTTCAATCCGACGACTGGAAAGCCCGCGGGTACGAATTGCACGATCTGCGTAAACAATCCCGACGCAACGGATCCTTACCGTCACAACACTCCCATGCTGCCAGCCGGCAAGTATGTGGTTGAGGTGGTTGTCCCTCCGGGCTACGAGCTGGTCAAAGAAGAAGACAAGAACATCCTGATCGGCGACAACTACATTGCGCCGGCCACCCAGCAGTTCGCAGGTCTGGGCAACATCTTCATCCTGCCTGACCAGGCCGAAATCAGCGCTCTCTTCAACGCCAACAACCCGCAGAACCCGACTAACACTCTGGGCCGCACCACCTTCCCCAGCAGTGAGGGAGACACGGGCAGCATCGAGGTCTTCTGGCCCTGCGTGGGCGCGCTGCGCACGGTTCCCGACTTCATCAGCCTGTTCCCGCAATCTGGCGAAGTGGCTCCGTTCGCGGGAGCGCAACGCCACCTCTGCGATCGCAAAGAAGTCACGCTCACCGACCAGACGTCAGCGCTGGCGAAGTTCTGGGTCTTCTCTTCGACCCACGTCGCCGCTCACTTCACCGGTGTCATCACCGACGACTACACCTCGGAATTCGATCCGTTCTCACCGCAGTTCGGTGAGAAGTTCTCGCCGCCGGATCTCCCAATCTCGTTCAAGGATTGGACCGGCACCGAGATCAGCCGCACCTATGCTGACCATTGGGGAACGTATGACGGTTTGAACTACTCGACTTGGGAAGTCAATCCGCCCAACCCGACTGGTTATGCGCCGACGATGATGATCACCTGCATGAACGATCCTGGACCGATCCCCGGGCCCAACGGCACGATGATTACGGATCCGTTGTTCAATCCCGAATACAGCCAGTTCTGCTACGAAATTCCGTTCATGCCTGGGCAGACCCAGTACATGGATACCCCCGTCACGCCCACGTCGGCCTTCGCCGGTGCGGGTTACAACAACCCGGATTGCGACTATCCAAATCTCACGCCCGCCGTCAAGGAAGTCGATGGCGATGGCATCGGACCGTGGGTGAGCGCAGCCGGAAAAACCATCACGATCACAGCGCTCGGCGATCAACCTGCCACTAACAATGCGTATTCCGGGCCGGCGGCATCTACGGCTCCTTACAACCAGAAGACCATCCTGAGGCACTATGGCTTCGGGAATACCGTGGGAACCGTCACGGTCGGTGGCGTGCCGCTTACGAACGTAAGTTGGTCCGACACCACCATCACGGGCACCGTGAACCTTGTCGGCACCGGTCTCAACCCGCCAAGCGTGCCACTGTGCGCGATCCAACAACAGGCCGTGTATGGCGGCTCGACTGCGCATTGCGGTGAGTTGGCGATCACGACTGCCGGCGGCCAGGCATCGATTGACACCGTAACTGTGACCATCGGTGGCAAGGCCCCAACCCACGTTGCTGCATCCGCCTCCATCCAGGCCGCAATCGATCTTGCCAAGCCAGGCGATCTGCTTATGATCGATCCGACTTGCACGGCGGTATCGAATGGTGGCGCCGCTGCTTGCAGCGCCAGTTCGTTGCATCCGGCAGCAGGAGCTCCCACTCAGAACGCTAGCCAGGCTGCCCACGTCGAACTGATCCTGATGTGGAAGCCGGTCCGGCTGCAGGGCGTCGGCGCTGCCTCCAGCGTTATCAATGCCAACACTCACCCGGCCGGCAAGCTGAACGATTGGCGCGCACGGGTGGATTGCCTCTTCGGTCTCGGCCCCGACGGCTCTCCGAAGGATTTTCAGTCGAGCTGCGGATCCGGCTGGTTTGGCTTCAACCCGAGTACGAACAATCCGCAAGTCGACCGTCTGCCTCTGGAAGCCACTGTGGGCTGGCAAGCCAGCCTCAACGGCAACCTGGCCGAACTGTTGCAAGAGCCGAGCTTGATGGGTGCACTCGAAGGAGCCGCCATTACGGTCCTGTCCAAGGGCGCGTTCTTCCCATCGAATCCGTTCGATTCGACGTTGCTCGCGGGGTTCCCCGACAATACGGTTCTGTTTACTAATAGTAGACAGAATGAAAACCGATACTGCCCAGGCGGCAGCGTGCAGGGCGGCTTCACCAGCAACTTCTGGTGCAACCCGTCGAGTATCGATGGCCTGACCATCACCGACAGCTCGCAAGGTGGTGGCGGCGTCTTCGTACACGGGTGGGGGCATAACATTCAGATCGCCAACAACCGTATCAAGAACAATGCAGGTACGCTCTCGGGTGGCATCAATATCGGTCAGGGCGAATTTCCTCCCGCGTATATCCAGGGGGGCACTACTAATGCCGCTCCGGGTTCCTGCCAAACCAGGAGCTTCTCTAATCGAACCAACTCGCAGTTGCCGTACTGCCACGACTTGAACGTGAACGTGCATCACAACTACATCACTTTCAACTCTTCCACCGGTGACGAGTTGTTCTCGGCCACGCCGGCGGGCGCGGGCGGTATCAGCTTCTGCACCGGCTCCGACTTCTACAAATTCAACTACAACTGGGTTTGCGGAAACCTGAGCACGGGTGACGGCGGCGGTCTCGGTCACCTTGGATTCAGCTACAACGGTGACATCGAGCACAACGCGTTCCTGTTCAACCAGAGCACGAACCCGACGATCGCAACCAATGGCGGTGCGATGGTCATCCAGGGTGCGCCCGACGTCGATCCGACTTGCGGCGCCACCACGGACCAGGACTGCGTGCCGAACCCGGCCACCATCGGACCGAGTGACGGAACAGGTCCCGGCTTGATCATCAATGCCAACCTGATCATGGGTAACCAGGCAGAGAGTGGCAGCGGTGGCGGTATCGCCTTGCAGCAAGTAAACGGTTCGGACGTGGTCGCCTTCCCGAATTCGCGCTGCGGCGGCAACAGCAACAACGATTTCAATCTTTCCAACTGCGCGTGGAACTCGGTCAGCGTCACCAACAACATAATCGTCAATAACGTAGCCGGCTGGGACGGTGGCGGAGTCTCCCTGCTGGATTCGTTGGCGGTGAACTTCGTCAACAACACCGTCATGCACAACGACAGCACGGCCTCGTCCGGCGTGTTGTTCAATACGATCGGAGCACCTCTGGCTAGTACCCAGGGGTCCAATTGCATCCAACAAGGCAGCACGACGGCGTCCTGTCCGCAAGTCGCGGGCTTGGTTAGCATGCAGAATAGTGCGGTGCTCGCGCAGAACCTGGCGGCTCTACCCGCGAACACTCCCGTCGTCTGTCCGGCCGGCCACGGTGCGAGTGGACTGTGCGCCAACTACTCAATCCCGCTGCTGTATAACGACTTGTTCTGGCAGAACCGCTCGTACTACATCGGCGTGGCAGGCTTGGGCGCCGGAACTCTCAACCAGCAGAATCAGGTAGCTCTGTATAACGCGTTCGGTTCGAACCTGGCGCCGACCCAAACCCACACCGGGGATTGCAATACGGCAAGCTACTGGGACATCGGCGTTCGCGGCGACAAGAGTCCGACGAGCCATGATTCGACGCTCACTTTGACTCCAGTGTTTTCATTCCTGAGCTCCGGGACCTATGGTGGCAGCAATTCAACCAGCGACCCAGCAGTGACGAGGTCGTACTGCAATGGTTCGCGCGTTCCACCCGAGCTTCCGGGTGCGGTAGGGTTCGGCTGGCAGGTGCCTCCGGGAATTTCGGATGCAACTGTCCCGAATCCGGTCTTCAACCTGACCCCGGTCGCAACCGTCGACGAAGGCAACAACTGGATCAACATCAGTTGGGGTCCGCTGGCCTTGATGGGTCCGACCGGCCAGGGCACGGGCACGGCTTCGGATACGTTCCTCGGAAACTACACTCCGACGAGCGGATCGCCGACTCGCGATTACATCCCGTCTACCGCGGGCGGTAACGCGGGTGCCTACACGCTGGCTCCGAATCTGGACTTCTTCGGTAATCCGCGGAAGACCAACAATGCTGTGGATGCTGGTGCGGTGGAGTTCAACGGACCAGCCGTTCCGCCGAATGTGACCATCACCCCGGCCAGCTTCAACTACGGGACAATCCGAGTTCCGTTCTTCGGCATCGGTCCGACGCACGACTTTGTCCTTAGCAACGCAGCCGGTGCTGGTCCGTTTACCGTCAGCACGATCTCACTCGCGGGCGGTGCCTATGTACAGACGGCCGCAGGAGGTGGAGCAATAAACTGCAACGTCGGTACGGTTGTGAACGGAGGTGCAAGCTGTACGATTCGTGTGAGGTTCGGATCCATGGTGGGAGGCGTTTATCCTGGAACAATCACCGTGACCGGGATGGACGCCGGTGGGAACGCAGCGGCGGTCACGAATTCGCCGGTGCAACTCAGCGGTACGATCTTCCAGATCGTCGCCACTTGGCCGGGCAATCCGGGAACTCTCACCTTCACCAACAACCAGGTTCGCACCATCACGGTTCAGAACTGGGGAACGGCTGCAGTTAGCCTTAACTCTGTCACCTTCACTGGAACCAATGCTGCGAACTTCACGAGGACGGGCGGCACTTGTGGTGCAAGCCTTGCCGGAACTTTCCTTCCTGGCTTCTTCCCCACCTCGTGCACCATCACCGTACGGTTTACTGCGGCAACCACGGGTACCTACAATGCGACGTTCAATTTGAACGATATCGACGCCGTGCCGCCGCTAACGATCACACTGAGAGGAACCCGCTAGTTCCTCGATACACCAACACTGCTCGCGGGGAGACCCGCGAGCAGCTTGTTTATAAGCGCAAATTTCGTTACAAAGGTTCCGGTGTCAGCTAGTCAAGTACGGCATCTTGGCTGGCACAACAAAGGAGAAGTAAGATTTAGCTATGAAGATCATTCCAGTTATCTGCGTGGGACTAGCCATCGCAATCCCTGAGTTGGCTCTAGCGAAACTTCCTTTTGAGAATTCGGTTTTCGGCAAAGTCGAAAGCACACTCGATTTCTGCTCGCAGGTCGATCCACCGACGGCTCCGAAGTATGAGGCCAAGAAGAAAGCCCTGGTGGAGGGTCTTCCCGAGAAAGAAGTCGCTGAGGCGCGGGAAACCAAAGAATATAAGGATGGCTACGACGAGGCAAAGACGCAACTGAGCCAACAATCGAAAGATGAAGTCACCTCGACCTGCAAAGCTCTCCTTCAATCGGAGAAAGCTG
>DATMQT010000031.1:0-61574 GCA_035566655.1 Candidatus Dormiibacterota bacterium | reverse complement strand
GGCGTGGCCGTATTGCTTCTGAGAATAATCTTGTCACCCATCGGCTTCATGCCCAGAACGCCGATGTTTTCTTTCAGCAGCACGGGCAGGACTTTCTTCTCGAAGCTGTCAAAGTGCGCGTCCATCACGTTGAGCGGCATTTGCACGGCATCAAAAGTGAACTGGTGGGCGGATGCGGTCTTCAGCATTTTGAGGTGGATGTCAGGGCTCTTGTGCCCGGTGAATCCGATGTATCGGACCTTGCCCTGTTTTTTCGCCTCGAGCGCCGCTTCCATGCCGCCGGCTGCCGCGAAGATCAAGTCAGGGTCGGTGTCACGAATGACTTCGTGAAACTGCAACAAGTCGATGCGGTCGGTTTGCAACCGGCGAAGCGATTCTTCTATCTGCGCGGCGGCCGCTTTTTTCGTGCGTCCGTCAATCTTGGTCATCAGAAACGCTTTCTGCCGGTAACCTTCCCGAAGTGCTTTGCCCATCCGGATCTCGCTTTGGCCACCGTTGTAGTCCCAGCAGTTATCGAGGAAGTTCATGCCGGCGTCGAGCGCCGTGCGAATGATGCGGATGCTCTCCTGCTCATCCGATTGGTTGCCAATGTGGTAGCCGCCCAGCCCTACGATGGAAACTTTTTCGCCCGAGCGGCCGAGAGTGCGCGTAGGAAAAGAAGCATCGGCGGCTGATGCAAGCTTGCGGTTCAGTGAAGTCATAAGAGTTCCGGCTGCGGCGGTTTTGAGGAAATGTCTTCGATCCACGGCTGACTCCTGCTATTGAGACTCAGACCGCGGTGGCGCAGTTGCAAAAAAAGTTGATCGAGCTCAGGGCGCCGGGCTTGGGCCTAAACTACCGAAAGTCTCTTAAGTCTGCTTGCCGAGTGGAGCGTACCGACTCTCGCGATAGAAACGAGTGAATATAATTGCGACCAGCAGCAAGGTGAGCGGTGTAAAGATGCTGGCTTCAGGCCCGACGCTGCCGCCGGTCAGCCAAACCGGCCCACTGAACGCGGAGTTGAACAGGTTGTGATAGGCAGGCAAGCCGCTGTCGGCGACGCCGTAAAAGAAAGTTTGTCCCCAATCCCATCCTGCGTGGAAGCCCACGACCCACCAGAGGTTGCCGGTGCGGAGCAGGATCAGGCAAAACAGCATGCCGAAGCAAACCACGGAGAACAATCCAAACTTGGTCTCTCCAGGATTGGCGGCGTGCGCCAGAGCAAACAACAACGACATCACAACCGCGGAGGGCCAGAAACCCATGCCCGTGGTGAGAGTGAACTGAAGATAACCGCGGAAGGCGAATTCCTCGCCGAGGCCGACGATCACGAAGGCGCGGCGGTCCAGGCAGCCGTGGCCGTGAGAATGGTCTTGCCGTGAATGGCGAGGCCGGTGAGGTGAAATCCGTGGAGAGCGAAGATGGCAAGAAGGCTGGTGCTGATGGCGAGGAAACCGACGAGAGTCCCAATGCAGAAGTCCTTGCGAAACGCGAATCTTAGCGGCAAGCCGTACTGTCCCCACTTGCGGTGCTCGATCCGGCTCATGATCAGTGCGGCCAGGCTGGTGAAGAGCAAAATCCCGCCGTCGCTAAGGACGGCGGCAACGGGTGAAAGTGCCGAAGCCGCCCCGAACTGAAGCGGGCGGTGCAGCACAAAATGCATTACTAACCAGAGGACGAGGTTCACCACAGCCACAAGGCCGACCACTATCGCCAGAAATGTGAGCGCTCGCCACCCGGCACGGATGCCATTCGGCCCGCGGAAAATACTCGCCGAGGAAGGTGGCTGAGGAACTGTGCTCTGGCCCCCGGGCAGTTCTTGCGGAAGGTTTATCGCTGGTTCTGACATGTAGTTAAATTACGCGAAAAACAGGAGCGAAGTTCCGCGTATTGCCTCGATTCGCGTCCAGAGATCACCAATTAAACTTTACGGCGAACTGGAACTGCCGTGGATCATACGCCGCGGTGGCCTGCCCGGCATTGCTGATGAGCTGGTTGACGGCCGCCACGTTGAAGCGGTTCGCAATATTGAAAGTATCAGCGATCAACTCCATGTTGTAGCGTTCGCCGAAGTAAATCCGTTTGGCGACGCGCATATCGTCGAAAACGGTCCAGGGCTGAATCCCGCCATTGCGTGGGAAATTGCCGTCGAGCGAGATCAGCGTGCCATTGAAATCAGCGGGGCAAGGCTCTTGAAAAACTCCCGTGGGAGAGTATTTCGAGTTATATGCGGGAACTCCCAGCGCCGTGCACGCGGGATTCACAAACGTATTGGGGCGTCCGGTGTCAGGCGAGAACTGGAAATTATCGGCGTTGCCGGTGAGGATGTTAAACGGACGGCCGGAAGAAAACTCGATGATTGGAGCCAAGGTCCAGTCGCTCAGGAACCTGCGGACAAAGCTGTTGCCCAGTTTCCCGGTCTGATAGACCGCACTAAAAACGAACCGGTGACGCTGGTCAAACAGCGAATTGGAACGCTCCAGGGCGGGGTTGTAGCTGTCTTGCGGGGCGAGAGGAGCCTGTAGATCGGTGGAATCGTCGATGGCATGCGACCAGGTGTAAGAAGCAAGGAATTCGTAGTGATTGTTAAAGCGCTTGCGCAGATTGGCGGTAAACCCGTGATAGACCGAACTGCCATTCGAATAGTTGGCATCCATGTCGCTGAAGGGGATGCAGCCCGCCAATGTGGTGAGATTGCAGGTGGAAGTCAGCCCATACTCCGCCAGGACAGCGGGCAACACCGTGGTCACGCAAGGGGCCGACGCCGAGTTCGATAAATACGCCAGAGCAAGAGCGGGGTTAACCGCGGAGGGGCGGAAGAAGTTTGTGAGCGCCGCCGACACCCAAGGTTGTCCGCTGGAGTTGGTGCCGCAAGGGGCAAAACCCTGAGCGGCGGATCCAGCCCCAACGCCCAATGGTCCACCTTGCGCCGCAAAAGAAGTGGGATCGGTAAATGCCGCGAAGTAGTTTTTCATGACAATGTCACCCCGGGTTGTGTTCGCGTTGATCGGCCGGTTTAGGTGACGTCCGCCATTGAAGTTGTAGGCAAGATTCAGGGCAAAGCCGTGGCCGAGGTCGCGTTCAATGCTGAAGTTCGCCTGCTGCGCATAGGCGTACACAAAATTCTTGGCCTGCGGGTAGCCGAAGGGTAGAAATCCCATGGGGAAAAAGGTGGCCGGATTCAAGAAGTTCTGATTAACGAACAATCCAGGGAACTGAGGATCGGATGCCTGAGATGGGCTGAACGGAGCTGGGTTAAATCGCTGCTGTCCTGCAATGTAGCCCGGGACCGTGGGCAAGCACCCGGGAGTCGTCAGGATGCCCTGAAAAGTGTTCACCGCATTCAGGCTGCCCGGGCCGCCTCCCGAAGTGCCGCAGGGAGCGCCCGGACCGAAAAACAGCTGCCCGCTCGACGAACCGTCAGAAGCGTCACCGAGAAAATACAACGCAAGCAGGGGATGATCGTAAAAAATGCCATACGATGCTCGCAACACGGTTCTACCATCGCCTTTGGGATCCACTGCAATACCGAAACGTGGCTGAATGTTGTTGGTATCGGTCTGAATGCCTTTTTGCAGGCCCAGTTCGTTGTATGCGGCCTTTGCTGTTGCGTTGAGTGGGCTGAGTTGCGGCGGGAATTCCACATCGTAACGCACGCCGTAGTTCAAAGTGACTTGCGGTGAAGCCCGCCATGAATCCTGCCAGAAAACTCCCAGCGCTTTATTATTGAAACTATCGGTGGGACTTCCATATCCTTGCACCAGTTCATTGGGAAAGCCGAGTCCGTAGCTTTGTATCGGGGTGAAAAGCGGGAAGGCTGGGCAGAGTGTGGCGATGGCCGGCGGGCACGGGTTGGTAAAGCCCAGGGTAGCCGGATCGGTCGAGCCGAAATTGTAAAGGCCGCCATAGTTCACCGTAAAGGTGGCGTCGAGTGGAATGTAATTAAAGTCGCCGCCGAACTTGGTGTTGTGGCGGCCGATCGACCAGGAAAAATTGTCGGTGAACTGATAGCGCTGCTCCGTGCGTTTGACGATGGAATACGGTTCCCTGCCAAAAAAGGCGAACCCGGGAATGTCTTCAGCAACGTCAGCCCCTGCGGGAATGGCGGTATTGTAAGAATAGTAGTTGCCGCGTCGCGCGTACTGGAAGCGGGATTCATTCACGCGGTTGTTGCCGATGGTCCAGGTGTCCTGAAAAACTCCGGCCACGTCGCGGTAAGTTTGCGACGAGGTCCGGGAATAGGCGTTCTGGCCAAAGACCTGGTTCTCGCCATTGACCCCGATTCCTGTGACGGTGCTGGGGCTGACGTTGGCACGCAACGTCAGGCGGTGGTTGTTCGAAAGATTGTGGTCGAGGCGGAATGAATAGAGGCTGGTTCCTTCAAAAACGGGGAAGTTTCCGATTTGTGAGTTCAAAGTGAGGAAACTGGAGGGCAACGAATTGCACAGCGCGTTACCCGCTTGATTGCAGGAGGTCGGAAATTGAGTTAGCGGACTGGAACCATTGGATGGAATCGGGATCGCCGACCCTTCGAGGAGGGTGAAAGGGGCAGGATAAGCACCGTTCAGCGAAACCCCCGAAGAACCACCGACGAATGTCGCGTACAGGGCCGCTTCCTGGGCGTAGCCGGCCGCCAAGGCAGGGCTAATACCCGCCAGTGTTGCCTCCGCGGACGGCAAGTTTTGGAAGAACTGCTGCTGACCTCCGGTCGCGTAAACGCCCTGCTGAATCGTTCCGGGAGGCAGAGCGTAAGCATTCGAGAGATCTACGTTGTTGATCAGGCCCCAGCAGGTGGCGCCCCCGGTTTTCAGACAGTCCTCACCAATCGAAGCAAACCCGGTCTCATGCCGCCGCGTAATTTCGTAAGAGAAATAGTAATACGTCTTGTCCTTCTTGATTGGACCGCCGAAAGCTGCGCCCGCCTGCACGCGCGTATACGCTGGATTCGGCACCGTGCTGAACGGATTCACCGCCTGAAAGTTCCGGTTGCGCAAATAACCATAGACGTCGCCATGGAAATCATTCGATCCGGAGCGAGTGATGATGTTCACGACTCCGCCCGCGGCACGGCCGTATTCAGCACTATAGCCGTTGGTAATGATCTGAAATTCCTGAACTGCTTCCTGAGAGACTGTGGAGCGCACCCCGTTGATTGAGTTGTCTGTTGCGTCGGCGCCGTCTACATTGACCAGGTTTGACCGGCCGCGCTGGCCGCTCATGTTGAGCCCTGAGGTTGGCGCAGCGCCCGTATTCGGCGCGTTGTCGCGGACCACCTGAGAATCCGTGAGCGTGAAGTTAATGTAATTGCGGCCATTGATGGGAAGATTGTCGATGCGGCGCTGTCCAATCGTGTCTGTCGTCGAGGTGCGCGAGGTTTCCACTAACTCCGCCTGCGAACTGACCTCTACCACTTCTCTGCCGGTCGCGACCGCGAGCGCGACTGGAAGCTCCACCAGTCCGCCCACCGTGATGCTCAGATCCTTGGCTTCGGCTTTGCCGAAGCCCGGCGCTTCCACGGTCACCCTATAGTTGGCCGGGGGCAACTGTTGAGCGCTGTAGCCCCCCTGTCCATCGCCGGTGGCAGTACGTTCCACGCCTTTGGCGACATCGCTGACGGTGACTGTGGCGTTGGTCACAAGACTTCCTTTGGGATCTTTCACGGTTACGTGGAGATCGCCCGTGGCGGCGCCTCCTTGAGCGAAGGTGATCGCGGAAAGCAACAGGACCAGGATTGAGATGGAGAAAGCTTTCAGGCCGCGGACCTTCACGCTGCCGATGCCTACTTCGCGGATCATAGAGTCTCCCTTGACTCCGCCACCTCGCAGTGGCGGGAGAAACAAGTTCAACGGCCGATCATGGGCCGACATGCGCACAAATTTTGTGGAAGGCAGGTTCCCGCTGGTTTTTACACCATAACGGGTAGCGAAAACAAGGCGGGAATGATCCGGAGTGGTCCGCGAGTTAACCAGCAGGGCGATTGAGGCGCGGCGACGCGGGGAAAAGGCGACCGGTCTAGCGCTGAACGGAGAGGCGAACCGGCACCGCTGGATTCTGTAGCCGGCCCAACAGCATGGCCGCGCCGCTCAGTTGCTCGTAACGGTCCACCAGTCGCACGGCGGCGAACCTGGAGTTCGGCCATGCCAGCGCCAGATAAATGCGCGCCAGCGCCACCGTGGCGTTGCGACGAAGCAGCAGCGCGTCATTCACCAATTCGTGCGCGGCCGGGGCGACCCGCGGATCGCCGCTGGCGAGTGCGGCTTCACCCACACGCACCAGCACCGCGGCGTTGCTAGCCGCGACCTGGATATAAGCGGCCATGGCGCGCAAGCGCTCGCGGCGGACCCTGCGGAACTTAGCGGGCGGCAAGCGGTGCCGCAGATAGTTGTCCTCGATGGGGTTGATCAGATTACGGAAGGCTTCGACGTCGATCGGCCGAATGCTTCCGGCCAGGGCAGCGCTTCCGTTGGCTTGCAGGCTGCGTGATACGGCCAGGCTCAGGATAGTGGCAAGCGCAAGTACCGCGGCGATGACGAGAACGATGGCCAGATTCATTGGTGTAGTAGTCGCTCCAATTCCTCGTTCCAGACTTGAAGGTCGTGCTCAGGTGGAGGAGGATCTTTAGGTCTGGGACCTCTAGTGTTTCTTGCGGGCACGAGGAGATAGTAAAACCAGATCAACACGCAAATGTGATGCGTCCCCATGATCGGGAAATCGAGAAGAGCGCGATAGCGAGCGGCGAGACTACCGTTGGCTGCCAGTGCCCACGTCGCAAGGTGTACACAAGCTGATATGCCCAGCCCGAGCGTGATACCGAAGGCGGCACGGCTCCAACGCAGCTTAAAATACGCCGCGAATACAAAAAGGAACAAAATCAATCCGCTCTCGATAATGTAAATCGCTTGTTCAAGAAGATGGGCCCCGGAAACAATCCAGAAAACGTTGTCCTTGGGCGTGTACGCGGCAGCCACGGCGGCCAAGATCACAAGGCACACGCCGACTCCGTTGATGAGCCATCTCCCGAGTTTGGCTACCGAAGCATATTGGCCAAACACACGTCCGAATATCTCGCCAATAAGGGCAAACTTTACGAGAGCTTCCAGCAGCAGGCCCGCCCAGAATATTTTCCACCAAGCCGTCGGATTAACGGATGGGAGGACATCCGCGGTGTAGAGCGTAAGTTGCTCAATCCCAGTCACAACCGCAAAAATCAGGAAGACCGGAAACTGCTCGTGAACCTTACGTCTCCAAGCAAGGACCGCTAAGACGAGAAGAAGAACATTAGGGGCAACCCAGAGATAATGCCAGAGAAATGAGTGCGCCTGCAGCATAGCCGTAGCCTCGGTACTATACCGCGACTTGCCGCAGGCGCCAATAGCGGAGGTGGCCCTGTCCGTTTTTCGTAACGCTACCCAGAAATTACGGCTTGCAAATTGTGTTTCCGCCACAATTGGTGGTGCCCGATCCGCCGTCAGCATGAGCCACGGTGGGTATTACTAAAGTGTTGAGAAACATCAGAGCTGCTGCAACGACGAGTAGGACGCGTTTCACGATTGTTTTCTCCTTGTTTTGGAAAAGCGAACCGTGATACTTTCATGGCTTCCCCCAGGCAGGAAAGGTCACTCTAGTGCCTAAGAGTGTTCGGAATTCGTAACAAGAATTCGTGACCCCATGACTCTGAAATCCGCCCTGCAAGATCTGCGAGAAACCACGCTGGCCGCCGTTTCCGGGCTGCTGGCGCGGTTGGCCTACCTGGGCTCCCTGCGCCGCCGCGAAGGCGGTTACCTGCACTGGGGCATGTCACTGGTGCATGGCGAGGACGCGTCGGACCGCGCTCTGAAGGCGGCCCACTCCGAGGTCTTGTCCACCGTATTGCGCACTCCAATATCGGATTTGGTGGACGATTTGCGAGAGTCGAGCCAGGACAGCGAGAAAACCGCCGGAGCTTACGTCGAAGAGATGCGCGAACAGTTCAGCGAACTGCTTCCCTCGCCGCAGGACGCGGCTTCGGCCCACCATCTTAATTCAGTACTGATTGCGCTTTCGAGCCTGGAGAAGAACCAAAAGCGTGCCACTCCGTCAGCTTCATCGCAACCCCTACCACCTGGCCGATGATCTCGGCTTCCTGCGGATGCCGCAGGACTCGAACCGGAACCGGCGATAGCGGATGCGACTGCAAGATGACCTCATCCTTCCCCATGCTGCACCAGCAGCAGGTGTGTCCGTCGCGGGTTTCCACAAAATAGATGGGGCGTTCGTACTCGGACCGCCATAACCCATCCACCACCTTATTCTTTGCTTCGTCCACCTGAATGAAGCTGCCCGGCGGAAGAATCGGATACATCGTGAAATCCTGGTTCCCGATGTAGCCGTATGTGAAATCGCTATGCGCGAATTGGGCCAGATACGCCAGAGGCACGAGGCCCCACTGTTCCACCATGCGGCCCAGATTGGAGGTGCGTTGCTGGTCAAAGCCGGGATCCATACGCACCGGCATTTGCACGGAAGACAGTCCGGAGAGAGCTTCAGAAACATGCGACCGCGGCGGAGCAATAAGCCCGAGGTCCGCAGCTACATTGTTCATGTCCACGCCGTACCAGGCCAGCAACTCGCGCAGATCGCGGCGATAAATCACCGCCAAAGTATAGAGGCGGAAAATGCTGGGCAGCACTCCCTTGGTCTCGATGTCCGACAAACGGCTGGGAGGGATGGAGAATTCCTCATTGCGATATTTTTCCGCCATGCGCGCACTGGACATCTCGATGTCGCGCATGGTCAACCCGAGTTTTTCTCGCAGGGTGCGAAGGCTCTTACCGGCCGGGAGCATGACAGGCCTCCATGTAGAAGTGCTCGACATCATAGCAGGACGTACAGTTTTGTGTCATGAATCCTGCAAGAATTTTAAGTTCACGGGACATGTTACGAAATCCGAACAGGCTGCGATCCGCGTCCAGCCTATGGAATCGCTGATATAGCGGTTTAAAGGCTGCGTCCGGCCCGTACCTATTTCTGGATCCGCCCGAGCCGATTTTTTCGGATTTCGTAACGGACCCATCGAAAATTGTAAAAACTCTGCCCTTCGGCTAGAGGCTTTCCGCCATGACATTTGTCACGCTCACCGCGTGATGAACGGCACTGGTGCTCAGTCTGCTGCTCCACGATGATGAATTTACCGGGCGAGGTCAGTTGCCTGGCAATTTATCCGACAGCATAAAGAAGGCTTCTATGATCGCAACCCTGGAGGAAACGGCGAGCCGGCAGCGCGCAAATTTTGGCGCGGTCGTGGCCAGTCTGGAAGGCGTCAGCAAGAACTATGGAGAAGTCCGCGCCCTGCGGAATGTGAATTTCACCGTACACGCTGGGCAAGTGGTCGCGCTGCTCGGACCGAACGGCGCAGGAAAGACGACCGCCGTGAAGCTTTTGCTGGGGCTGCTCCAGCCCAACTCCGGCAAGACCCGCGTTTTCGGCGGAGATCCCACCAACCCGCAGAATCGAATGCGCACCGGCGCCATGCTACAGGTGGGCCGCGTTCCGGAAACTTTGCGCGTCGGCGAGCACATCGATCTGTTCTCCAGCTATTACACGAATCCGCTGCCGCTCGCGGAAGTGCTGGCCGCCGCCGGCCTCGAGAAACTGCGCGACCGCAAGTTCGGCGACCTTTCCGGCGGGCAGCGCCAGCGCACGTTGTTTGCGCTTGCCATCTGCGGCAATCCCGACCTGCTGTTTCTCGACGAACCCACTGTCGGACTTGATGTGGAGGCCCGGCGCGCACTGTGGGAAGAAATCCGCAGGCTGGTGGATCAAGGAAAGACCGTCCTGCTGACCACGCATTATCTGGAAGAGGCCGACGCGCTCGCCGACCGCATCGCCGTCATCAATCAGGGTGAAATCATCTCCGAAGGCACGCCGGCCGAGATCAAGGCGCAGACCAGCGGCAAGCGCATCCGCTGCATCACTGCTCTCAGCCTGGCCACCCTACTGCAAATTCCCGGCGTGACCGATGCCCGGCAGGACCGCGATGCCATAGAGATCCACGCCCGTGAAGCCGAGCCTGTCGTGCGCGCCTTGCTGGCCCGCGATGCTTCACTCTCGGGGCTCGAGATCACTAGCGCCGGTCTGGAAGAAGCGTTCCTGGCTCTCACGCAGGACAACGGCGAAAACGGCAACCGTAAAAACTGATTTACCTCTTTGCGTTATGCGCTACCGCGCCAGAGATAAAAACTAGAGATTAAGAACAAGGACAAACGAGGAAACGATCATGAGCACAGCCACAGCGATTCTAAGCAACACACAGATCGAGCGCTCCCCAAGCCACACCGTCACCATCTACTTGAAGGAAACGAAGTATGAATTCCTGAAGAGTCTTCGCCTGCGCGTGTATACCGCGTCAGTGCTCAGCTTCCCGTTGATGTTCTACGTGCTGTTCGGCCTGGTGTTGAACGGCAAGCAAGCGATTTCAGGCATGGGTGTGCCGACCTACATGATCGCAACCTACGGCACATTCGGGGTGATGGGAGCTTCGCTGTTCGGGACCGCCTCCGGCCTAGCCTCCGACCGCGGCCTGGGATGGCTGCAAGTGAAGCGTGCCAGCCCCATGCCTCCGTTCGCCTACTTCGCGGCCAAGGTGCTGGTGAGCATGGGATTCAGCGCCATCGTGGTTGCGCTGCTCATGGTGCTCGGCATCAGTTTCGGCAACGTGCGCATGCCGCTTGCGGAAACGGCCAAGCTGGTCGGAACACTCGTAGCCGGATCGATTCCTTTTTCTGTCATGGGTTTAGCCATCGGTTACTTCGTCGGACCAAACTCCGCGCCCGCCGCCATCAACCTGATTTATTTGCCCATGTCGTTTTGCAGCGGGTTGTGGGTGCCTTACATGTTCCTGCCCAAGGTCGTGCAGCAAATCGCACTGGCCTTGCCCCCATATCACTTGTCGCAACTGGCGCTCGGAACCGTGGGCGCCGGATTTCACCAATCAACCACAGGCCACTGGGAAGTGCTGTTCGCCTTCACCCTGATTTGCCTGGGCGTGGCCCGTATCGGCTTCCAGCGCGATCAGGGCAAACTCTACGGCTAAGGGCTGGGGCAGCTTGATTTCTCATTGGCGTTTCTTAGTCAGCAGTTGTTTTGGTGGTTCTTATGAGCGCAGATCTGAAAAAATCGACGGGCGCCGCGGTGATACTCATTATTCTAGGACTGGCCGCCTTCTTCGGCGGAGCCAGATGGCTTGCCGTGCTTATTCCCGCCGCGGTCCTGGTATGGTACCGGGCGGGTTCCGCATGGCGCACTGGCCGGAATTGAGCGCAAGGGTGAGAATAGACCTATGCCACTGATGCCTCTCGGGCCTGAAACAACATGCGAAACGGCCGGCCCTTTGAAACTGAAGTCGTGGAACACGATGTTCAGGGACAGAGAACATGGGTGGAGTCCCTTGCTCTGGGTGGTCTATCTTGGCTTCTTTTTCGTCCAGCCGATCTACGATCACGTCAGCCTGAAGATGTGGCTCCTCAATGGTCTCGGGGCAGTGCTGTTTCTTTGCCTCTACTTTGGCCTGTTTGTCCTGGTGAAGCCACGCGCCCTGGCGCACATCGCCGGCATGATGTTGCTCGGGCTTCTGTACCAACCCATCAACCCCGGCGCCTGTACGTTCTTCATCTTCGCCGCGGCGATGTTGCCGTTTTGCGTCGAAAGCCAGGCCGCCGCAGTCGTTGGCTTGCTCACGATTGGAGCGATTGCAGCGGTTGAAGGACTCTTCCTGCATATCCACGGCTGGCAGCTCTTCTACTCGGCCCTCTTCCCCGTCATCATTGGAGCGGGAAATACTTTTTTTGCCGAGCGCAACCGGATGAACCGGAAATTGCGTAAAGCGAACGAGGAAATCGAGCATCTCGCTACAGTGGCCGAGCGCGAGCGCATCGCCCGCGACCTGCACGACGTGCTCGGGCACACACTCTCTGTGATCACCTTGAAGTCGGAACTGGCTGGCAAGCTGATCGACCGCGATCCGCAACGCGCCGGAAAAGAGATTCGTGAAGTGGAAGAAATATCGCGCCAGGCGCTATCGGATGTGCGCGATGCGATCCGTGGTTACCGCTCCAGGGGATTGACCGCCGAGCTAGCGCAAGCCAAGTCCACGCTGGAAACGGCTGGGGTCGCGGTTCACTACGATGCATCCACCTCGATAAAAATTCCAGCCATGCAAGAGGGCGTGCTCAGCATGGCGGTGCGGGAAGCCGTTACCAACGTCGTCCGCCACGCGCAGGCTCGCACCTGCACTCTGCGATTGAACCAGCAGAACGGTTCTTGCCGACTCGAGATCGCAGATGATGGACGCGGCGGCTTTCAGAACGAAGGCAACGGATTGCGCGGCATGCGCGAACGCGTCGAAATGCTCGGCGGCACCCTTACCCGCGAATCTCACGCGGGCACCAGACTCACCATCACCGTGCCCATCAAAGAAGTAGCGCCGAAATCCGAGGACGGCAACAATTGAGTCCCACCTCGAAAGAAGGCCGGAAAACCATTCGCGTCGTCATCGCCGAAGATCAGGGCATGGTCCTCGGCGCACTGGCCGCGTTGCTTGAGATCGAAGGCGACATCTCCGTGGTCGCTCAAGTGCGCGACGGCAAGCAGGCGCTGGCAGCCGTTCTCACGCACAAACCCGACGTCCTCATCACCGACATCGAGATGCCGCTCATGACCGGACTCGACGCCGCGGCCGAACTCAAACGCCGCCGCGCCAGCACGCGAGTCATCATCCTCACCACCTTCGCCCGCGCTGGATATCTGCGCCGCGCCATGGAAGCCGGAGCCTTGGGCTACTTGCTAAAAGACATGCGCGCCGAGGAACTCGCCGAAGCCGTGCGCCGCGTCCAGCAGGGCTTGCGCGTCATCCATCCCGATCTCGCCACCGAGGCCTGGAGCGAAATGGATCCGCTCACCGACCGCGAACGCCAGGTCCTGCGCCTAGCCGGAGAAGGCATGCAGAGCGGAGACATTGCCGCCGAACTAAACCTATCCGAAGGCACAGTCCGCAACTATCTCTCGGAAGCCATAAGCAAAATGGGCGCCAGTAACCGCATCGAAGCCTCAAGGATGGCCCGCACCAAAGGCTGGCTATAGCGCAGGCGTCCCGCCGTGTGGGCGATATAAGAATTGTGTCCGCTGCCTTCCTGTGATATGTTGTAGCCCGTTTTTGTTCGTCCCCCGATTCTGCCCTTCACCGGAGTGCAAGTTTATGCATACCAGCTCAATCACCACTGCGTCGAAAACTATCTCCGTTGTTGCGGTCATATTCATCCTTACCATTTCCGGATGGGCGCAAGTCACGGAAAAAGTTATTTACAGCTTCACTGGTTTAGCCGACGGCGGCTTCCCTCAGTCCGGCTTGGCCATCGACAGTAAGGGCAATCTCTACGGCACGACCCAAAACGGCGGATCCGGCACGCCTTGCAGCTGCGGCACGGTCTTTGAGTTGAGTCCCGGATCGAACGGAACCTGGACCGAATCAGTGCTTCATTCCTTCGGAGCAACCGGTGACGGTACCAGCCCTTTTAGTCAACCGGTTTTCGACTCCAAAGGCAACCTCTACGGCACGACGGTGTCTGGTGGCACAAACTTTCAAGGAACCGTCTACGAACTTTCTCCCGGGGCAAATGGAACCTGGACCGAGACCGTGATTTACAATTTCACCAACGGCGCCGATGGAGGCCTTCCTTACAGCACCCGCTTGGCTATCGATAGCGCCGGAGACCTTTATGGCGTGACCAATGCGGGAGGAACGTATGGATTCGGTGTCGTCTTTGAGCTCATCCCCGGATCCAATGGAACCTGGACCGAAAAAGTTCTACACAGCTTCACCGGAGATAATGACGGCGGGAACCCCTATGCCAGTTCTCTTGTTTTGGACAGCGCGGGCAACCTCTACGGGATGGCCCGCGGCGGCGGTGCCCACGACTACGGTCTGGTTTTCGGCTTGACTCAGTCCAACGGAACCTGGTCTGAAAAAGTCCTCTATGCGTTTACTGGAGCCGACGGGGAGGCCGACGCGGTAGGGGGCTTGCTTCTCGATAGCAAAGGCAATCTATATGGGGCTGCCTATGACGTATTCGAACTTGTTCATGGATCGAATGGAACCTGGACCAAAAGCGTCCTTCACTCCTTTACCGGCACGCCTGATGGCGCCTATCCCGAGTCTGCGCTGATCAGCGACAAAGCCGGCAATCTCTACGGCACCACTAACTCCGGAGGTTCACACGATGGAACAGTCTTTGAACTGGCTCCCGGACTCGGTGGCAGTTGGAAGGAGAGAGTCCTACATCGCTTTACGGCCAACGGAACGGATGGTGTCTCTCCAAACTCGTCGTCGTTGGCAATGGATGCCAGCGGAAATCTGTACGGCACAACCCCGGCCGGGGGAGCGTCAAAGGTCGGAGTAGTCTTCGAGATTACGCGGTAGATAGAAAGTTTCGCGAAGGCTCGTCGAACCATCTTATGCTTTTCCTGAAATCGGATTGCAGATTGTAAGGGGTGAATTATGACCGTTAGCGTGCGCTCAACCGTCGCCAGATTTCTCACCGCGTCCCTCATCTTGCTGACGCTATCTTCGACTGGCTGGGCACAAACAGAAAAAATCCTTCATACCTTCACCGGTCCCGATGGCAGCGGGCCCTGGGGTGGCGTAATTCTCGATAGCCAGGGCAACGTCTACGGCACAACCACTTCTGGAGGGGCGTTCGGCTGCTGCGGCACTGTTTTCGAATTGAGCCCTTCTTCAAATGGTACATGGACTGAGAAACTGATTTACGACTTCAGTCTTGGCGGATACCCTACCGGTTTCCTTCCTTTCGGCGGCGTCGTCTTTGACAGTAAAGGTAATCTCTATGGCACCACCCTCACTGGTGGAGCGAATTTCGCCGGACTTGTCTTCCAGTTGTCGCCCGCTTCGGATGGAACCTGGACTGAGACGGTGATTTATAACTTTACCGGCGGAGCCGATGGCGGCAATCTTTTCGCAAGTGGTTTGATTGTCGATAATGCTGGAAACGTTTACGGCAACTCCAACGGCGGAGGCGCTTACGGATTGGGCGCAATTTTCGAAATCGTTGCCGGCCCCAACGGAACCTGGACGGAAAAAGTTCTCCACAGTTTCCAAGGTGGAACTGATGGCTCGAATCCATATTCCAACCCTGTAGTCATGTCCGCCTCAGGGAAGATTTACGGTGCAACCGCGGGTGGCGGAGCACACGATTTCGGCGTCGTTTATGAACTCGCGCCTCAATCGGACGGTAGCTGGTCGGAGAAAATCATCTACGCGTTTACCGGCGCAAACGGCCTGATTGGCCCATTCGGCGGCTTAGTTCTGGATAACGCCGGTAATCTCTACTCCGCTTACGCCTTCGGCGTCTTCGAACTCATGCCACAAACAAATGGGACGTGGACCGAGAAGACGCTCCATACATTCCCCGGCAATCCCGACGGAGCCTATCCCGAGGGTGTGATTTTTGACAAATCTGGCAACCTTTACGGCACCACGAACAGCGGAGGCGTTCATCGCGGCGCGGTCTTCCGATTGTCGCCTGGCGCCAATGGTTCGTGGAGCGAAAAAATTCCTTATCGCTTCCAGCCCAACGGAGTCGACGGAATTTTCCCCCAATTCGGAACCCTGGCCGTAGATGCCAGCGGCAATGTATATGGATCAACTCCCAGTGGCGGTTCCGCTAGTCAAGGCGTAGTGTTTGAGATAACGAGGTAAATTCAGAATTAAAGCGCGCCGCGCTCCGCGCCCGCGTCTTCTTTCAGCACCGTCTTCACCGCCCAAGCCATCCGCGGAGTATTGTGCGCAATCCCCACCTGCCCCGCGGCATTCAAAACAATAATCCCTCCATGCCCATTCAGCCGCTGCTTCAGATAATTCATCGCTTCCTGCGCCGCCCACTCCGGCAAGTTCCCCGCCAGGACGCGGTCCGCCGTCCACTTCGCCAACACCAGCTTCATAATCGGCTCGCCCCACCCGGTAGTCGACACCGCAGCACTCAAATTGTCCGCATAGCACCCGCACCCAATCAAAGACGAATCCCCCAACCGTCCCGGAGCCTTATTCAAAGTCCCGCCCGTAGAAGTAGCCGCAGCAATGTTCCCGTCGCGGTCTAGAGCAACCGCTCCAACCGTGTCATGCGAAATCTCCGGAGCAAACATCTCACTCCCCGGCGCCGAATCCGGGTGCCCCATTTCTCGCGCGTTCTGTGCGCGAGAAGTGGGGGTTTTCGCCTGCAGCGCCTGATACTCCCGCAACCGTTCCACCTCCCGCGCAATCACCAACTCGTCATTCGCGCACATCTCCACGCCATGCTCCTCCGCAAACCGCTCCGCCCCTTCCGCCACAAAATACACATGCGGACTCTCACTCAAAATCTTCCGCGCCGCCCGCACCGGATTCCGCACCCGCTCCACGCACCCCACTCCCCCCGCCCGCAGCGTAGCCCCGTCCATGATCAAAGCATCCATCTGCACCCGGCCGTCGCGGTTGAGAAAGCTGCCGCGTCCAGCGTCAAACGTCTCGTCGTCCTCCATGACGACGACCGCCTCCTCAATGGCATCAAGCGCCGCCCCGCCGCGCGCCAGCACGCTCCAGCCAGCAGCCAGCGCATTGCGAACTCCATTGATGTGAGCTTCAACCATGTCATCAGGCATGGCCCAAGCCCCACCGTGAACCACCAGTACAGGATCGTTTGCCAAGAGAATTCCTCAATAAGAAAAATGACTGAATAGGATAGCAGGTGCGGGCGCGGGGCCCCGCTCGCGAAGGCGCGCCTCCAGACAATGCCAATTTAAGGCATACCCGCGCAAATTCTCCCTATCCACTGAGGGCCGGAACGATCACTCCTTGCGAACCGCCATTCGATTTGCTAGCCGACCTTAACGCGGTCAACTTGCGCCTCCAGTATCGCCTCCTCAATGACCTCCCATCCCAGCTCCACCATTCGATCACCAATGTGCCGCAGAGCGTAGCTGCTTTTTGCCGCGTTCACAATTTGCGGAGTTTTAGGAACCCTTAAGTCTTTGAGCCTGCTCTTGATGTCTTCATCCGTCCAATGGACGCACCCGAAGTGGCTATTAGCCCGGCAGGCCTCATAGTAATCTGGCACCGTACGCATGTTGACTATCTGAGCTCCCTGCGCGACGGCACTGCCGAATGCCGCTCGCAGCCGGTCCTTGATCTGAGACTGGGTTTGACCCGACAGCCTAACAGTAACGAAATAGTTCGACATGATCCTCCCCATAATGCTTGATATCGGCGCCGACTGGCCGAGGATTAGGAGAATCAGTCTCACGCTGGACCAAAAACCAACTTCCTAATATCCTGGGCTGCCATGCCCGCGTATTACCAAGCCACGATGTCCGAATTCACACGCGAGAGCCCTGCTGGCATCCTTTGGAAACTCACCCAGGAGAACGCAGCGGCAAGATTTCCTCTAACCCCTGAGGCGATAGAATCCTGGCGTGCGCAGCTGCCAATACTAACTAACGGCATCAATCACTTACTGCACTCCTTCGCAGGAGCTCGCGATTGGAGCATCCTGATTGAGTATCCGATCCCGATTGTTGGCCGGCGGATTGACGCCGTTCTACTAGCGGGTAATGTAATCATCGTGATCGAGACAAAGACCGGCGTCAGCCCGACCTCGGCTGCACGCCAAGTGGAGGACTATGCCTTGAGTCTCGCCTGTTTTCACGAGCACAGTAGCCACAGAACTATCGTACCCGTAGTTGTAGCTGACGCACCGACCGCCGTGAATACAACAGGCACGGCGTTCGATAACCTGATCGAGAAATGCTGGTTCAGTTCGACTGCCAACCTCGGTTCTGTTCTCGAATCGATATGTCGGCAGTACGTTCGGGAAAGTGAATTGCAGATCGACGCTGACGATTGGAATCGAGGTCGATTCAGGCCGATACCACCGATCATCGATGCGGCGGTTGCTCTCTATTCAGACATGGACGTATTCGAAATCGGCCACGCTTGTGCGGCTCGGGAAGACCTGGAGAAAACCACAAATGCGTTGGTTATGGCCGTGCTCGAAGCGCAAACCCGTTGCCAAAAGGTTATCTGCTTCACTACCGGCGTCCCCGGGGCGGGAAAGACTCTGGTAGGCCTGAATACAGTACACCGACCAGAAATCAAGAACTTTGCCTCATTCTTGTCTGGCAATGGCCCCCTAGTGAAGGTTATTCAAGAGGCGCTCGTACGTGACACTGTGAAACGCAGTCATGCTCACAGCCAGCCGATGAACCGTCGACAAGCTCAGCTGGAGGTACAGGCATTCGTCCATAACGTTCATCGCTTCGCAGACCAGTACTACGGCGAGGGCAAGCAACAACCAGTGCCGAAGGTGGTTGTCTTCGACGAAGCACAGCGCGCCTGGGATGATGCCGAGAACGCGCGAGCGGGTCGCCCGCGCGTGTCTGAGCCCGAGATGATGCTTGAAGTAATGGATCGTCACCCTGACTGGGCTGCAATCATTGCGTTAATCGGAGGCGGTCAGGAGATTAACCGGGGAGAAGCTGGCCTGGCTGAATGGGGCCGGGCGTTGGCGCGATTTCCGCACTGGCAGGTACATGCGCCACCCCTTGTTCTGACTCGGGCCGGAGGGGCTTCGGGCTTCCGCCTTTTTGAGACGGCAGAAGATCCCTACCCCAGACGAATCGTCGAATCCGCGATGCTGCATTTGAATATCTGCACGCGCTCAATTCGAGCGCAGCGGATTTCGGAGTGGGTGGACGCCGTATTGTCCGGAGGGCACGTAGAAGCGGTTCGGATCGCGCAAGGCCTTGATGTTAAGCCTGTTATCGCAAGAAGCCTCAATGCCACGAAGGCATGGCTAAACGCAAACCGACGAGGGCGAACCCGCTCGGGGTTAGTAGCAAGCGCTTCCGCAATCCGACTGAGAGCGGACGGATTAGAGCCGACCTTCGATTTTCAGCAGCGCTTCGATTGGGAACACTGGTTTCTCGATGTGCATGATTGCACGGATCCAGACTGCGACCACAAGTACTGCAATGACGTTCGCGCCAGTTCAATCTTGGAAGTTGCAGCGACTCAGTTTAAAATTCAAGGCCTCGAACTGGACTGGATTGGACTTTGTTGGGGCGAAGACCTGACATGGGACGGCTCGAAGTGGGTAGCGCGACGTTTCAATAACAAGCACTGGAAATTGATCAAGCCGACTGACACTCGTCGGCGGATGTACTTAGTTAACGCTTATCGAGTTCTTATGACCCGAGCACGGCTGGGCATGGTGATTTATGTACCGCAACCGGAAGCGGGAGACGCAAGCCGTCTGGCTTTTGAGCTCGACAGCACAGCCGAATTCCTCATCAGGTGTGGCGCGGTACCGCTCCTAAGCTAGGCATTGACTCACTCTCCTTGTTCCGCGTTACGCCCCGGACTCAGGCATCGATCCTTGACCTCGTTCCGAAACATAGTCTTTGCTCCCTGAGACCTTAGCTGCTGCGCATTCGCCCGCGACTCCCTTCCATCGGCACCCCAAACATTCGACAGGGTTGTCGGCAAACCATTCCAAGTCACCCACCACGTCGTCGACCTCTCCGTCGGAGGCGATCCGCACCTCTGCCCTTACATTGAAGACATGAAGTTCGCCGGTTATGCAGTTCGGACAAATCCACGGCATGATGAGCTCCTGCTCTTGAGTCAGACTTTACGATGGGCGCCCACACTAGTACGCGATCCTTGTCGCTGGAATACGAAAGCCCCAGTAGTCATTCGGGGTCATTCGGTTGGTACTGGAACACCGCCCGTCAAGCATCTCCAGACTAACCCTTGGTTCGGGGATGTCAAGATTAATGAGAATGCGCTAACGCGGAAAACGCTCGGCCGTCAGCCTGTCCGACACTCATGCTATAATGTCTGACATGGCATCCGACCGTATCACCATTCGCATTCCGGAAACTCTGGGGCAGCGCCTGCGCCACCGCTCGCGCATGAAGGGGCAGCCCGAGTCGGCGCTCGTCCGCGAAGCTCTGGAAACCTATCTGGGACAGCCCTCCGAGGCCCGGCCAGCCTACGAACTGGCCGAGGAAGCGGGATTGATTGGCTGCATCGGGCGCGGCCCGAAATCTCCGGCAAGAGACCTCAGCACCAGTCGCCGCCACTTCGAAGGTTTCGGGAAATCCAAGTGAAAATGAAACGCCGCGTGCTAGTAGACACCGGCCCGCTGGTCGCCATTCTCTCCAGCGTGGACCAGCACCACGCTGCCTGCGTCCAAGCGCTTCATCAACTGCCCGGCCCGCTGTTTTCCTGCTGGCCCGTGATCACCGAGGCCGTGTGGCTCTTGCGTTCCCATCCGCCAGCCATCCAGCAACTTCTAAGAAGCTGCTTCTCCGAAAAGCCCGGCGGCTTTCTCGAACTGCTTCCCCTGGCCGGCTCCGAGGCCAGCGCTATTGCCGAAGTGATGAAGGAGTATCAGGACATCCGTCCTCAACTGGCCGACGCCGCGCTGGTTTACCTGGCGAATCGCGAAGGCATCGACACCATCTTCACCCTCGACCGGCGGGATTTCGCCGTCTATCGCTCCGCCCACAAACGCGCTTTCCGCATCGTCCCCTGAAGATATGGAGCAAGCTTACAGTAACTTATAGCTAATATTGTGTATTGCAGGTTAGCTAAGCCGCCTGCCCCGCCTTGACCACGCCCGGCGCGTCCTGCGTGCGGGTCCAGGTGTAGCGCATGCGGTGGATCACGGTCAGCGTCGACAGCACTGCGATCACCCACAGCACCGGAGCCATCCGGTTGAAGAGCGCGCCAATGATCACCAGCACCAGCCGCTCCGGACGCTCCATGAATCCCACGCGGCACGATCCAATCAGCGACTCCGCCCGCGCCCGCGTGTAGCTGACCATGATGGCGCTCACCATCACGAACGCAGCCAGCACAACGTAGAAAAACTTATCCCCGCGCGCATAGAAAACCAGCAGCCCCAGGAACTGCGACGCGTCACTGTAGCGGTCGACCACCGAGTCGAAGAACGCGCCGAAGCGCGTGACCCGGTTCGTCGCGCGCGCCACCTGCCCATCCACGAGATCAAAAAATCCTGAGAAGATGATCACGAGGCCAGCATAAAAAAACATGCGCCGCTGCGTCAGCGCTGTGGCAGACCCAAAAAGAATCGCGGCCCAAGTATTCACCACCAGGCCCATAAAGGTCAGCACGTTGGGATTGATGCGCGACAGCGCGAGCCAGCGCACGATGGTATCAAGCAGCACGCCGCAGGCGCGGCCGAACGCGCTCGTCCAACTATGCCACGACATCAGGCGTCCGCCTTCTCGGGCTCGGCCTCGTCGTGGATCGTGCTCAGGCTTAGGATTTCCAGCTCGCGCTTGCCGTTGGGCGTGATCACGGTGGCCTCGTCGCCTACTTTCTTATTCAGCAGCGCGCGGCCTATAGGCGACGTGGTCGAAATTTTTCCCGCGCCCACGTCCGACTCTTCACTGGTCACCAGCTTGTATTCGATCTCTTCATTCTTTGAGCTGTCGAAGACCTTGACGGTGGAACCCAAGCCCACCTTGTCTTTCGGGATGTTGTTCATGTTAGTCAGCGAGAGGTCGGCGAGGCGCTTGCCGAGCTGGCGGAAGCGCGCCTTGACGAACTCCTGGCGCTGCTTGGCCATGTGATACTCGGCGTTCTCGCTGAGGTCTCCGAGAGCTGCGGCGCGCTTGATCTCTTTGGGCAGCTCGTGGACGAGTTCGTGCTCGAGCGCGTCGACTTCTTCCTGAAGTTTCTTCTTAAGTTGATCTGTCTGCATGGGATACCGCTTTGAAGATTATAAACCTGTTGTGGGGGTGGGAGAATCCTGGCGGGGCTGCCCGGGGGGCGAACCGCTTGAGTGTTCCGGCTGGAACATTGGAGCGGTTTTACCGGAACATAGTGAGATATGTTCCAACTGGAACATTTGTGCATGCATTGGCGTGCGTACCCAGAGGTATGTACAAACTGCTTTAAGTGGCGCTGATTGTTGGGGTTGGGAGGGGCAGTGGGTGGGTAGGCCGAATTGTGAAAGCGGCTGGCACTCGACGGTGGGGAGTGCCAATTACATAGACTTGCGGGATATGGGGTCAGTCCCGTCTGTCCCCGGATTTGCCCCCGGATTTCCCTGACGATCCTCGAAATACTGAACTAGGCTTCTGCAATCGTCCAGAAAACCCGGGATCTGGGCGGTCGCAAGCGTCTCTTTTTCCCTAAACATGACGATCCACTCCCCGATCCGTTCGGCACGTATGCCGGAACTCTGCCACAGGCTCGACAATTCCACCACCGGGGCACTTGACTTCATGGCGACTGTTGTCTGTTTGTACCCCACTTCTCCGTGATTGGCATGGAAGTGAAGGACGGCGGTTTCGACGCCCTTAAAATTTCCCGCGATGACATTCGTGGCCATGTCCCATGAGTTCCAGAAAGATGCCTTGGAAAGATTGAGAGTCTCCGGAAGGGCATTGCCCAGATACGTGAATCCCAGTTCCCCCGCAACTCGATTGTACTGGCGGGCTCTCGAACGTCCTCGCAGCAGAAACCACACGATAAGCCCCGACGATGAAAAGCCAGTTAGCCACAGGCTGGTTCCCCGCCCGATCACGAAGTCACCCCCTTTCCTTGTCGCAAGCCAGTGGTCCGCCCAGAAGTCTATTTGGGCTTCATGTTTGCGCAACTGTTGTTGGTTCCTATCTTGCCGACCGTCGCTGTGAGCGTCACGCCTGTATCTTTCCCCGCGATTTTGAATGACTTCCCAGGATGATAAACCGGGGACAGACGGGACTGTCCCCATTTTTTCCAGCCCAATGTGGGAATGGAGTCGGTTCCCGCGATCCAGGAATTGTTGGGAGTCCTGCCAAGTTCGAGTCCTTTCTGATATTTTTTGCGAATGGCCCGCTTCCCTCGCGTCGTCGTGGTTGACGTTGCCCATCATGTTACGCAGCGGGGGAACGCCCGGCAAGTAATTCTGTCCGACGACGCCGACCGTGTCGCCTACCTTGAGTTGCTGCGGCAATACTCTGAGCTTCACAGCCTCTCTTTGCTGGGCTACTGTCTCATGTCGAATCATGTGCATTTGATCGTGGTTCCGCGCAGCGGCGAAGCCCTGGCGCAGACTCTCAAGCACACCCACGGGCGCTACGCCGCCTATTGGAACGCTCGTAACTCGTCGAGCGGCCACGTGTGGCAGGGGCGATTCTACTCGTGCCCGCTTGACGAGACTCATTTGTGGAGAGCGCTGCGCTATGTGGAATTGAATCCGGTGCGGGCGAGGATGGCGACAGCGGCGGAGCAGTGGCGATGGTCGAGCGCGGCGGCCCACTGCGGAAGCGGCGTCCCGGAGGCTGTGCTGGAAATGGAGCGATGGCGAAAACGCTGGACGGAGGCAGAATGGCGCGCGCATCTCGGGGCGGGAGAATCTGCGACTGACGTAAGGGCGCTACGCCAGTACACTCACACAGGACGGCCGCTGGGGTCCGCTGAGTTCGTTGCGGCGCTGGAACATTCCACCTTGCGGGCGCTTAGCGCACGGAAGGTGGGACGTCCGAAGAAGCCCGCAGGCGACTCCCGGCAAGATGGAATTGTCTTTGCTGCGTAGCGGCGGGAAATGGGGACAGTCCCGTCTGTCCCCGGTTTCTCCGTCCCCGGTTTCTCCCCCCCCGGTTTCTCCCCGGTTTCTCGGTTTCGTCCCATGCCGGTTGATTCCGTCGGGCCGGTCATTTCGGGGGGCTCGGTGTCCGCGGGACCGAACTGGGTTCGCAGTCCTGGCACGAAGCTTTCGTCGGCCGCGCCGTGATTCTGACTAGCGCGGGAAGCTGCATCTCGATACGAGGGTTCTGCGGAAAGCTCACCGCATCACCCTCCAGTTCGTACACGTACTGCACGTCGAACACGTTATTGATGCTTGCTCCAAATCGCCAAGTCCTCACGTTCTTCGAGGCGGCGCTCTCAAGAATTGGATGCGCCGAGCCGTCTGCCACGGTATCTGCGACGGCCCCGTCCTTTACTTGGACCCTAAGATGTACCGTGCCCGTCAGCCCCGCAGCTCTGGCAAGGAAGGGGTAGTGTGGGACTTCGGCGCGTTCGACTATCGCTTGCTCTTTTTCAATGGTGTCCGATTGAGAGACAGCTTCGTGGCCGCGGTCTTGGCCGACCAAGCCCGCTAAGGCAATCAGCGTGAGAGTGAGAATGGTAGTTTTCATGTTCTAGTAATCCCCTTAGTCGTTCGGGTCGTTTGGGTCCATGGGCGGGTGGCCCGGCTTTCCGTGTTTCCCTTCCCGTTCCGGAACGTTGGGTGCCCCGTCCTTGCGTTTGTTGCAAGGGCGGGTACGATGCTGCTTGTACCATGGGGTTTGTTATGCCCAGCGGCCTGCATCGCACCTACGGCGCTCACCACCTGCACTTTATCACTACCTCGTGCTACCGGCGATTGCCTTTTCTACGCACCGCGCGGAGCCGCGACACCTTTCTCTCGATTCTGGAGCAGACCCGCCAGCGCCACCGCTTCGTAGTTGTGGGATATGTGGTCATGCCGGAACACATTCACCTGCTTTTGACGGAAGCAGAAGTTGGGACTCCCTCGACAGTGATGCAAGTGTTGAAACAGCGCACGGCGCGCGCCTTGTTGCCCAAACGCAAACGGAGGAACCCGCCGCAACGCAATCTGTTTGGAGACGAGCCGAAGCGCAGAGCGTTCTGGCAGGCGCGCTCCTACGACTTCAACGTGTGGACGACGAAGAAGCGGGTGGAGAAGCTCCGGTATATGCATCGGAATCCAGTGAAGCGAGGCTTGGTTTGCGCACCGGAGCAGTGGCGGTGGAGCAGTTATCGTTTCTATCTTTTGGGCGAAGCCGGGCCGGTGCGCGTGAATGAAGGCTGGACGAAGATTTCGTTTCGGAATCGGGTGGAGTGAACCCAGGGTACCTTGCGCGTACGTTTCTAAGTTCCGAACAAAATGGTGCAGGCAGCATCGCAGCCCGCCCTTGCAAAAAACGCAAGGACGGGGCACCCACTGCATCACTGATGCAAGCGAGATCGAAAGCCTGGGCCACCCGCCCATCGACGTCGTCATCTTGGCAACGGATCTTTCATATTCGTTAGGGCATAGGCCAAGACGGCCATGGCGGCGGCGTTTTCGCGGAGTTCGGTGGGGACTACTTTGTCGAGGGTGTCGGCGGCGGTGTGGTGGTAGTGGAAATAGGTGCGGCCGTCCTGGAGGAGGCCGAAGGTGGGGACTCCGGCGGCGGACATGGCTTCGATGTCGGCGCCGGGAGCGTAGGTTGTGGGTTGGAGGACTGTGGCGCCGATGCTTTGGAGAACGGATTGGACGGGGCGGAGGGCGTCGAGGGCGGCGGGCGCGGCTTTTACGTCGAAGCCGAGAGGATGGGCGGCGCCGGCGTCGCTTTCGATGGCGGCTACGTGGTGGGGGAAATCATTCGTGTATTCGGTGGAGTAGGCGCGACTGCCGGAGCCTCCGGTTTCTTCGTCCATCCAGGCGATTACTCGGAGAGTGCGGGCGGGGCGGAGGTGGAGACGCTGGAGGAGTTCGGCGGTCTCCATGGCGATTACTACGCCGGCTCCGTCGTCGATGGCGCCGGTGCCGAGGTCCCAGGAATCTAAGTGGCCCGAGACTACTACTATCTGCTCGGGATGTTCGGAACCTTTTAAGTCGGCGATTACGTTGTAACTGGTTTCGTCAGGAAGCTTTTGGGGTGTCAGAGTGAGCCGCATGCGGACCTTGCCCTGGGCTGATAAGTGGGCTACTAAGTCCGCGTCTTCGGCAGTTACGGCGGCGGCGGGGATGGCGGCGGGGAAACTGAATCCGGTGTGAGGGAGGCGGTAGTCGGCGCTGCCTACAGAACGGACCAGAGCGGCTACCGCGCCTAGATCGGCGGCGGCTTTGGGGCCGGCGGCGCGGTAGCGGACGGCTTCGCCGTAGGAGGCGAAGGCCAGTCCGGCGGCGGCTTTTTGTTTGTCGAAGGGTTCGTTGAAGAGAACGATCTTGCCGGCTACTTTGTCGCGGCCTAGAGCCTGGAGTTCTTCGAAGGTGTCGACGGTTACTACGTCGGCGGTTAGACCGTCTGCGGGAGTGGCGGTGCTTCCACCTAATGCGGTGAGAACAATTTTCTGTGTGGTGTTGGGGACCATGCCGGGATATTCGGTGAGGGCGGCGGTTTCGGCGCCGCGGACCCAGTGTGGGACGGTGACCTGCTCGAGGCGGACTTCGAGGCCCAGCTTGCGGAGTTCGGCGGCTACGTATTCGGCGGCGGCGGTGGCTTGGGGAGAGCCGGTGGGGCGAGCTCCGATGTTTTCGGTCAGGTGGGCGAGTTGGCGGTAGGCGTAGTCGTCGTTGAGCGCGGCGGCTTTGATGGCGGAGAGTTGCTGGAGTAGGAGTGGAGGGAAATTCTGCTGCGCGGCCTGAGAGGTCTGCGGTGCGGTCATGAATGAAGGAATGGGCTGCGGCTGTTGAGGCTGGGTTTGGGCGCTGAGGGACGCGGGTAAGGTCAGCAGAAGTGCGGCAAATGAGGTTGCGACGGAGCGGGCGGCTTTGGTCATAGAGTAGGCAGTGTATCTGAGAAGGATAGATGCGGGAAAGCTAGACTTCCGCGGTGCGGCAGGCCGGAACTGGGCTGAGGCCAGTGGACAGCCGAGGCGGCGGTCCCCAGCAGGATCCTGATCTCAGACAAAAAAGCGGCCCCATTGCTGGGGCCACGTTTCAAGAGGTCAAGGTTTGGAAGGTTTCAGGAAAGGCGATGCAAGTTACCGTTCCGCACGGCGAAGCGGCACTTCGGGAAATGGTGACTAGAGAAAGTGAAGGTCATTGCTTTGGGTTTGCGGCCTCTTAGTACATGGGGAGGGAGCACTTGCTGAGCCAAAGGTCGTGGAGTCAGCGACTGGAACTGCCCGAATCTATAAGTGGTTGATGGCGATAGGCTTAGGGCGAGATGGGCCGTCAGCAGCGGTTTTCAGGACCGACCGGGGATGGAGTAGGCAAGTGCACAAGGCTGCACATTGGTTGCATCTGAAGAGCGCAACCCTATGCCAAGGTCGACCCTCGGCAGTAAGGTGCCGGGGAGTCTGGGCCAGCACCGTGCCCGGCAGTGAACGCCAGGCCCGAGCATGAATATACCATGGTATAGTGGTATAAGCGAGGGGAGTTTACTTATGTCCCGGGCATTCAACGGCCAGATTCATGTCAGAGTTCCGGCCAGCGTTCACGAGGAAGTGGCGAAGGAAGCTTTCGACAAGGGCACGTCCATCAGCGGCATTCTCGCGCAGGCGCTGATCGTGCGGCGGGCGCTTCGGAACGTCGATCCCTGGAAATCGATCGAGGAAGTGCAGTCTGCCAACCGGGGAGTGCCTGCGGCGGAAGTCGAGAACACGGTCGCCAAGGCCGTGAAGGCTGTCAGGAAAGCCCGGCGCGGGCCTGATTTAAAGAAAGCAAGAATCTGACGTGGAAAGAGGAGCCCTACCTCGTCTTGTCATCGACACCAACGTCTTTGTCAGCGGATTGATTTCGGGGGAAGGTCCGCCGGCGCGGATCCTGCGTGCCGTGCGCGATAAGCGAGCTGTTCACCTGGTTTCAGATCCGATTGTGGAAGAGTATTTGCGGGTGCTCGACTATCCCCGCATACGGAAATTCAGAAACATCACCGATGCATTCGTCGCGGACATCGCCGCTTATCTGGTTTATCAAACCGAGCGGGTCGAGTTGCGGTCGCAGATAAGAATGAGTGCTGATCCGGATGACGATGTGTTCCTGAATACCGCGGTGGATGGACGGGCGACGCTGCTGGTCAGCGGCGACAAGACGGACCTGCTTGGGCTGCGATCGATCGAGGGAATTCCGATTGCTTCGGCGCGGGAGGCGGTGGAGCGGATCGAGGGCTAGCGTGTCAGGGAGGGCGTCGGCTAAAGAAGGCTCGGCCAGCTCCCTCTTCCATCGCATATACTCAACGAACTCTGCAGTCGAGCGCGGGAAAACAATTTGCGCGGAACCGTGGCCAAATCGAGTTGGATCAGGCTTTCGCTTCTTGCAGCGGGTGTCTGCATTGCCAACCTGGCCTTTTCGGTTGCGGGCACCCTAGCCGCTCCACGGGTCATCGCAACGATCCCGCCATTGAATCTAACGATACGCTTCGGTATGGCCTTGATCCTGCTGGCGAGCTTTCTCCCAGGAGTGGCTCTACTCGCCGGGTCGAAAGAGTGCAGGGCATCTACCCTCCGATTCAGGGCAGGCGCTGGAGTTTACATTGCAGCTGTCCTCCTCGGCTTTACCTTGCCGTTCTCGAGTTATCTTGGGGCGAGAAACATGTATCCATTGCCATGGAACGCCCGTACAGTTCCAATCCTTGCAGAAGTTTTTCTGATCAACATCTTTCTAACGCCGCTCTGGGAGGAAATAATCTGGCGGGGCTACTTTTTCAACAAAATAAGCTCGATGCTGCGGACAAAATCGGCGATCGTCATCTCCTCGTCGGGATGGACAGTTTGGCACGCCGGCTTTTTGTATTTCCTCTATCATTCTGGTGTCAAAGTCACCGTTTTAGCGATCTTCCTACCGCAGATTTTCTTTATAGGAATTATCCTGTGTTCACTTTTCACGATGGGCCATCGCGCCCTCACCCCGTGCGTCTTCTTCCACACAGCTTTTGATGCGTCCATCTGGACCTACACGGCCAGTGGCCACCCCGTCAACGATATCGGAGCGATGATCGCGGAAACCATTTTTACGCTGATCGTTGCCATTGTTATGTTCAATATGGCGGCGCGGCCGGCAGAAAACGACGCCGCCCTGATCGAGTCCTTACAGACGACCGGCGATTCGGTAAAGGACGGGAATGCATAGGTCCTTCGCCCCGCCAACAGAAAAGCCCCGCTCAAGCGAAGCTCGAACGGGGCACCCTACTGAAGGCTCGATCTAGCTGTTGCCTGCCACCGTCCGCAGCTTCCCTGGTAGGAAGTGATACGGGGGCCAGGGGCCGCTGATGGCTACTTCGCAGTTCTTTAGCTGCTTGGTGGCCGTGCTGTAGCGGTTCTGGTATTTCTCGACTGACTTTGTGTCGATTAGATGGGCGATGTCGATGAGCATGCCTTGGGGGGCGACCTTTTTGCAGCTCACTTCTTCTTCCAGCGGGTTGAACAGCTTGTGGACCTGCACCGAGAGGGCACGGGCTTTGGTCTGGCGTTCGCGTTCGCGGCTGGCTTTGACGCGCAGCTTCGAAAGATAGTCGCCGCCGACGGTGTCGGGCAGGATGACGTCGATCATGGCTTCGCGCAGGGAGCCGTCGGTGACGGTCAGCTTGATGTGCATTTCGGATTTGCCTCGAAGTTTGGCGACACTGACGCCGAAGGCGCGCCGGTTCACCCGGACGGCTTGGCGGAGGGCGTCGTCGGTTTCGAAGATAGTTCCAAAACGGAATGGAAGCACAGTGGAGTTGCGGAAGCAGCCACTTACCACGCGGGCATGGTCGATGGCCGATTTGTGATCAAGTGGGGCAACATTCGGGTCGTATTCGCTCACAATCACAGCAAACTCGCCGCTGGGATAGCTGAGGACAGGGGCTCCGTTCACGCCTTGAACGTTTTCAATAACGAATGGGCGACGGGAACGGGTGCCGTTGGGAAGGGTCTGATGCTCGGTAAGGCAGTACGCGTACCACGCCATATTGAACTCTCCGAACCGGGACGGAGGCTGATGGGCGGCCTCTTATGTTTTTTGCACAGCCGAACTGCAGTTTGGAAGTTAGTTATTAGCGGTACAGGGTCTGCAACACTGGGAAAAACCTTTTTGCAAAGGTCCGTAGTGGATATTACTTCGGAGTGGAGGGGAAATGCAACTTTTTTGTGGCAGGAGGCATCCGTGGGCGGTTTCCGGGTGCGGGCTGGAAGCGGCGCGGGACGGGCGAGTGAGTCAGTGCCGTCCCTCCGGGACTCGTTGCATTGGTTGGCGCTTTCCCCGGACTTAAGTCCGGGCCTAATGAATGGGGTCGCTTCGCGACTCAGCGCATCCAAGCCAACGTGTTTGCTTTCAATCCCTTAAGGGCCATCCCTACTCGTAGCGCAGGCTCTCTACGGGGTCGAGTTGGGCGGCTCGGGAGGCTGGGACGGTGCCAAAGATTACGCCGACTACCGAAGACACCACGATGGCGATAATGGCGGACAGGCCGGAGACAGGCAAGCGGTATTCGGTGAGGAAGCGAACCGACCAGGGGATGGCGAGGCCAATGACGATGCCGGCGAAACCTCCGATGAGAGAAATAAGGATGGCCTCGGCGAGAAATTGAAAGCGGATTTCGCGGTTGGTGGCTCCGATGGCCTTGCGGATGCCGATTTCGCGGATGCGGGAGGTGACGGTCGCCAGCATGATGTTCATGATGCCGATGCCGCTGACCACCAGGGTGACCATCGAAATCAGCAGCAAAACCCAGGTGAGGCCAGTGGCGATGCGATCCGCCATGGCCAGCAGGGCGGTGAGATTGGCTACGTCGTACACCGACTCCGAGCGATGGCGCGACTGCAGAACCCGCTTGATCTGCGCGCTTGCCGAGATCACCATCGACGGGTCTTCCATCGAGAAATACAGCAGCTTCACGCTGGGAATTTCCATGAAGTAGCGGCTGACGGAGTACGGGATGAGCATGGTGTTGTCGACGATCTCAGACTGGCCAAAGGTTTCCACGCGTTCCTTGAAAGTTCCAATGATGGTGAAGGGCAGTCCGGTAAGCTTGATGACTTTGCCCACGGCAGCTTGCGGCGAACCGTAGACTTCAATCGCCATCTTCTCGGTGATCACTCCGACTTTGTTATGGGCCTGGGCGTCCTCCCGATCGAAGAATCTGCCGGAGGGAATCACCAGGTTGCGGACGCGCATGTACTCGGGGTTGACGCCGAGAATGGTGACATCCTTCTCTTTGCCGTTGCCGACGGGGACGCGGTCGGAGAGTTGGGTCACGGGGGAGGAGGCGACGATGCCGGGGACTTGCTGCTGTACGGCCAGAAGGTCGTCAATGGTGAGCGGGTCAGGGTTGGAATTACTGATGTGTGGGGCACCGCCAAGGTATTCGGCCCAGATCTCGTTGGTGCCGATGGCCTGAATCTGGCTGAGGACGTATTGCCGGCCGGTCATGCCGATGGTGACGACCAGTATGAGGGACGCGGTGCCAATGACCATACCCAACGCGGTCAGGATGAATCGCACTTTGTTGCTGCAGAAAGTATCGTAAGCGAAACTGATAATCTCGCCGAAGGCCATCCTGGGCCGAAGGCGTTCGGGCATGAAGGCGGCAGCCATCTCAGATTAGATGCTACGTTGAGCGGGATGAACAGGCAAGCTTTCGCGGGCTCAAAAACCATTACCACGGGGGGCACGAGGTTACACGGGGTAAAGCAGACGCAGGAAAAGCGCACTGCTCTTCACCCTGATGTGGCACAGTAGAAGGTCACACACCTTAATTTCAGAGATTTCCAGTGGAACGGATGACGACTTCCGAGGCGGTGAGCGAAGGGAACCTGCGCACGAACGGAAACTCGCGGCGTTCCGTGTTGTGGATGGTTTTGGTGGGGCTGGCGATCCGGCTGGTGGTTGTGGGGTTTCTTTATCCGGAGCGTCTGAACCCGGAGCGCGATCATTGGAGGTTTGCCGGCGAGACTGGACGCATCGCGCAATCGCTTGTCGAAGGCAAAGGATTCAGCAGCCCGTTTTTCGGTCAAACTGGACCGACGGCAATCATGCCTCCGATTTACCCCTTATTGTTGGCGGCGGTTTTCCGGGTGTTCGGAACCTATACGAAGGCTTCAGCGCTGGTAATGCTGTCACTTGACAGCCTGTTTTCGGCGCTGACTTGCATCCCCGTTTTTCTGATCGCGCAAAAAAACTTTGGCTGGCGGACGGCGGTGTGGGCGGGCTGGGGGTGGGCTTTCTTTCCCTACGCAATCTATTTTTCGGCGGACTTCATCTGGGTCACCACGCTGGCCACGTTGATGCTGGCATTGATGTTTCTTGCCGCGTTACGCCTTGAAGATTCGTCGCGAGTCTCGACATGGGGTAGTTTCGGCGTTCTGGCGGGTATCGGCGCGCTTACCGACCCGGTGGTGCTGTCGGTGACGTCGCTGCTGGCGCTTTGGATGTGCTGGCGGCGAATTCAAAAGAAGCAAAGCTGGTTTGTGCCAGCCCTAGCCGCGCTTCTTGCGTTTGGAGGGACAGTATCGCCGTGGATGGTTCGCAACTACAGGGTCTTTCACGCCTTCGTCCCCTTCCGCGACAATTTTGGGTTGGAACTCTACGTTGGCAACAACGGAAACACCTGGCATTTTACGCCAGACGGATTTCATCCTTCGAGCACGGACCGGGAGATGAATGAATACCGGCAATTGGGTGAATTGCCTTACATGAGGCACAAACAAGCGCAGGCGATGGCGCAGATCAACGCCCATCCCGGAGAGTTCGTTACGCTCTGCCTGCGGCGGGCGGTTTACATGTGGACGAATTTCTGGAGCTTTAGCCGGCGCTATATGGAAGCCGAACCTCTGGACCCGCCAAACATATTTCTGTGCACGGGGCTGACGGTGCTGGCGCTGGCAGGGTTGCGGCGTGCATTTCAAACAGGCGCGAGTATCGGCGTGCCGTATGCGATCGCGCTCTTCTTCTTCCCCGTGGTGTATTACATTACGCACCCCCAGGACTACTACCGGCGGCCCATTGATCCTGTTTTCGTGATTCTGGCGGCCTATGCGGTCATTGGGTGGCTGGAGCAGCGTGCGGAGAAGCGCGGCACGCGGGCAGTGGCGCGCTGAAATTTGCGGATTTGAAAGTGTTGGGTCTGCTACGCACAGCACAGAATCGAGCGAGCGAAATCCAATTCGAAAAGTACAAGACGGGATTGTTCTTGCTTCTGCTGACAGCGGGCGCGCTGTTGGTGCATGGATACCATCCCTTCGCCGAGGACGCGGAAATTTATTTGCCCGGCGTGGAGAGGATCCTGAACCCGCAGTTGTTTCCCACGGGACAGGAATTCTTTGCGTCACATGCCAGCTTGACGATTTTTCCCAACCTGGTTGCATTTTCTTTGCGCGTCACTCACTTACCGATGGAGGCGGGGCTGTTCCTGTGGCATGCGGCGTCCATCTTTCTGCTGCTGCTCGCCTGTTGGGAGTTGAGCGGGCTGCTCTTTTCCAGCGCGCGGGCGAGGTGGGGCGGAGTCTGCCTGATTGCGCCGTTGTTGACGATTCCGGTGGCGGGGACCGCGCTCTACATCATGGACCAGTACTTGAACCCGCGGAATCTGGCGGCGTTTGCGAGCATCTTTGCGGTTGCCGGGACTCTGGAGAAGAAGTATGTGCGGGCCGGGCTGTGGCTTGCGTTTGCAGGGAGCGTCCATCCGCTGATGGCGGCATTTGCGTTTTCATTCTGCGTTCTGCTGGTGGTGATGGAGAGACTCGATCAGAGAACCGCTGCCTCGCCTGCACTGGGCTTGGTGACTGGATTGTGCTGTCTGCTGCCGTTTGGAATTTCGCTGGATCCTCCGACCTCGCCCGCCTATCACGCGGCGGCGATGCGGCACGGGTTTCACTACGTTCAGCTGTGGCAGTGGTATGAGCAGTTGGGGATTCTTGCGCCGGTTGCGTTGCTCTGGTGGTTTGGCTGTATTGCGCGGGCACGGCAATGGCCTCGACTGGAACTGGTGTGCCGGGCGCTGATCATCTACGACTTAATTTATTTTTCTGCCGCTCTGGTGGTTGATTTGCCGGCGCGGTTTGAGAGTCTGGCTCGCCTGCAGCCGCTGCGCAGCTTGCACTTGCTCTACATGCTGATGTTTCTAATCATGGGCGGATTGCTGGGCGAGTATGTGCTGAAGAACCGGATCTGGCGCTGGCTCGTGCTGTTTGTGCCGCTGGGGGCCGGGATGTTTGTTGCCCAGCGAGCGCTCTTTCCGGCGAGCGCTCACATCGAGTGGCCCGGGGCTGTCCCGAGGAATGAGTGGGCACAGGCATTCGTCTGGGTCCGCGAGAACACGTCCGTCGATGCGGTGTTTGCGCTCGATCCAGACTTCATGCAAGTGCGTGGGGAAGATGCAATCGGCTTCCGGTGTCTGGCGCAGAGGAGCAGGCTGGCGGATACAGCCAAGGACAGCGGCGCGGTCAGCATGTTTCCTCCGCTGGCCGAGGAATGGTGGACGCAAGTGCGGGCGCAGACTCCATGGAAGAATTTCCGCGTGGAAGATTTCGCGCGGCTGAAAAAGAAATACGGCGTGAGTTGGGTGGTGGGGCAGCAGCCCGGGGTTGCGGGGCTTGATTGTTCTTACCAGAACAGCGCAGTGCGCGTTTGCCGGATTCCTTAGGAGCAATAATCGCGAAGATTCTTGCCGTGAAAATCGACTTCCCCAGACCGGCGATCAGTTACAATTTAACGTAATGTCTACCGCATCGGCTGTTCAAGCCCCAGTCCGGCTGTTTCCCTATGAGAGGTGGGGATCTTCCCTGCCTGCCTTGGCCCGGCAATACCGGGAGAACAAACCCTGCCCGCATATTCTGTTGCTGGATTTTCTCGAGCCCGCGATGGCGCTGGACATGGCGAGACAGTTTCCGCACGCGGCGAGCGATGCGTGGACACAGTACAAGCACGCCAACGAGAACAAAGTGGGAATGGCCAAGCGCCAGATGTTTCCGGCCACGATTGGTGCAGTGACCGATGAACTGAACTCGCCGGAGTTCGTGGCCTGGGTTTCAGAATTGACTGGAATCCCAAACCTGATGGCGGACCCAATGTTAGAAGGCGGCGGCCTGCATCAATCCGGGCCGGGCGGTTATCTGAACGTGCATACGGATTTTTCCATGCACCACTTCCACACGCACTGGCACCGGCGCGTGAATCTGATTCTGTATCTGAATCCGGGATGGCAGGAACAGTGGGGCGGAGCGATTGAATTGTGGGAGCGGAAGGATGGGAAAATGGCGCGATGTGCGGCGAAGTACGCGCCGCTGCTGAATCATGCGCTGGTTTTCACGACTGACGAACGGTCCCTGCACGGGTTTCCTGATCCGTTGACGTGCCCTGACGGTCAGTCGCGCAAGAGCCTGGCTTTGTACTACTACACACTCGAGGGAGACAGGAAATTCACCGGGCATTCCACCGACTATTTTGCGCGGCCGCAGGATGGGTGGGGAAAATCGGCGATGATCTGGCTGGATAAGAAGGCCGTCGATCTTTACTCGCGGGCCAAGGCGCGGTTTGGATTCTCCGATGAGTTCGCCAGCAAGGTGCTGGGATTTCTTTCCAAGAAGAAGTAGCGCTAGAACTTTTTCTGAGCGACGGAGCACTGCCACACGAACGTCCCCTCGTTACCACTCTTCCTCCCGCGTGCTCTCTGGTTCAACTGACCCGTTGTTCGAGAAAGCGTGTACCAGAAACGGCTGCTGTTGTTCTCCTGGTTCACTTCCCAAGTTATCTGGGTGTCGGTGAAAGTTGCATGAGCAGGAGCTTGAGCTTGCTGCTCAAAATCAAACGCAGCTGTACCTGCACTCTCGTCGAAGGTGAGCGCGTGCTCGTCCCTACCAGTATTCTCGTACGTGCAAGTGAGATTAGTTGGTTGAGCGTGTGCCAGCGTAAAGCAGAGTAGAAAGCCTGTAAGAGCGATGCGAAATTTCATACGTGCCCTCTTTGCGATGCGAAGAATGCGAAGCCAAACCCGATGGCGCCGAACAGCAATCGCCCGCGCGGCAATCGTGCTTGAAGAGTGGACATGGGATGCTTCTACTTACAGCTTATCCCGTGAGACGTTCCACCTTTGCAGATTTCCTCGCAATACGTTCGACCGTCGTCGCCCACGCACACTCGCTGAGAGCAACCGTTCCCTTGGTCGAGCCAAGACGAACAGCTGGGCGAAGGAGCCGTTATGAGGATGGAGTTGCCCACGGAGTCCAAATAGCCTTTCGTAACGGTACTGGAGGAAGAAATTGACGCAGCAGCGGCGCGTCGTGCGACGGCTGAACCGATGCATAGTACAGCCGAGATCCCCAGCGCTACGAACAGAACGGATTTCGTGACCTTCATCCGAATCTTATTTCTGGCTTGAAAAGCCACACCAAGTCTACACCTGCTCTGCTCCCGTCCGGCTATTCCCCACGAAAGGTGGGGATCTCCGCTTCCTGCGCTCACCTGGCAATACCAGGAGAACCATCCTCGCCAGAATATTTTGTTGAAGGATTTTCTTGATCCGGATAATTTTTGTTGAGATTCTTTTACGCGGGGCGTGCAGCGTCTCTGCGGGCGTAGTACGTGGGATAGCCAGGCTCTAGTTTGCGGCCTTTGTCGCTGAAGCGGGGCAAGTGGACCAAGCCTATCCTCTGCAACCCAAATTGCAACGTTGTCGCCAGCACGCCGAAACCATACTTCACGCTGCGGCGGAAGTTGATGGATGAGGCCTCTTCGAAGTACTTCGTGGGACAGGACACTTCCCCGATGCGGAAGCCGAAGTGGACGCACTGGGCGAGCATCTGGTTGTCAAAAACGAAGTCGTCGGAATTTTCCAGCAGCGGCAGTTCGGTGAGCACTTTACGGCTGAAGGCGCGGTATCCGGTGTGGTATTCGGAAAGCTTCGCGCGCAGGAAAAGATTTTCAAACGCCGTAAGCAGCCGGTTGGAGATGTATTTGTAGAGTGGCATGCCTCCGCGCAGCGCTGTTCCGCCGATGATGCGCGAACCGAGCACAACGTCATAAACTTCGTAGGCCACCATGCTGGCCATGGCCGTGACCAGGTGCGGAGTGTACTGATAATCCGGGTGAAGCATGATGACCACGTCAGCGCCCGCGGCCAGTGCCTCGCGATAGCAAGTCTGCTGGTTCCGTCCATAGCCGTAGTTGCGGTCGTGTTGGAAAACGTGCAGGCCCATGCGGCGTGCCAGATCGACGGTGCGGTCAGAGCTGTGGTCGTCCACCAGAATGCTGAGGTCCACCAGGTCCGGCAGTTCTCCCACCGTGACCTCGAGGGTCTTCGCCGCGTTATAGGCGGGCATTACGACCGCGATGCGCTTGCCGTTGATCATGACTTGAAGCCTTCATGATACCTGAGAGCGGCGCCCCTGTGCTCGGCTTGCTCCCTTCGGCGCGCTGTGAAAAACTAGAAGATCACGATAGGATCTTGGCCCTGCCTGAGCGCTGCTTGGGACCATGTAAAGCGATGTCTAAACAAACACTCTTCGAGAAGATTTGGGACGCGCATCTGGTGGCGCAACCGGGTGGACGGTCGCCGATCATTTATATCGATTTGCATCTGGTGCATGAGGTGACTTCGCCGCAGGCTTTTGATGGCTTACGAGTTTCAGGAAGAAAGGTCCGGCAGCCCTTGCGGACTGTGGCTACCGTTGACCACAATGTTCCGACCGAGCCGCGCGGAACTCCGATCACCGACCTGATTGCCGCGAAGCAGATTGCGGCGCTACAAGCCAATTGCAAAGAATTCGGCGTGCGGCTGTTTGACATGGATTCGCCGGAGCAGGGGATCGTCCACGTGATTGGGCCGGAGTTGGGGCTAACGCGGCCGGGGATGACGATTGTGTGCGGCGACAGCCATACCAGCACGCACGGGGCTTTTGGAGCGTTGGCTTTCGGCATTGGAACGTCGGAGGTGGAGCACGTCCTGGCGACGCAGTGCCTGGCCCAGCAGAAACCTGAGACGATGAAGATTGATGTGCGCGGTCGGTTGACGGAGGGCGTGGTAGCGAAGGACTTGGCGCTCGGAATCATCGGGCAGATTGGGACGGATGGTGCGTCCGGACATGTAATTGAATACGCTGGCGAGGCGGTGCGGGCGCTCTCGATGGAAGGCCGGATGACGCTGTGCAATATGAGCATCGAGGGCGGGGCACGGGCGGGGATGGTTGCGCCGGACGAAACTACGTTTGCTTATGTTCGCGGGCGGCGATTTGCTCCGCGGGAGGGCGAGTGGGAGAAGGCGGTTGCGTACTGGCAAAGCTTGCCGACCGACGAGGGCGCGGCGTTCGACAAGGTGGTGGAGATCGACGCGGCGCAGCTTTCGCCGTTTGTGACTTGGGGGACAAATCCCGGCATGGTGGCGCCGGTGACGGGGCGGGTGCCGGAAGTTGGGAGTTTGAACGATGTTGACCGGCGCGCGACGGAACTGGCTTTGCGATATATGGGGCTGGAGCCGGGGAAGCGGATTGAAGATATCGGGATCGACCGAGTGTTTATCGGATCGTGCACGAATTCGCGGCTTGAGGATCTGCGGGCGGCGGCGCGCGTGGCGAAAGGGCATCATGTAAGCACGAAGGTTCGGGCCATGGTGGTGCCGGGATCGCAGACGGTGAAGCGCGCGGCGGAGCAGGAAGGACTACACCGGATTTTTCTGGATGCAGGATTTGAGTGGCGCGAGTCGGGATGCTCGATGTGTCTGGGTATGAATCCTGACATTTTGCAGCCGGGCGAGCGCTGCGCTTCCACCAGCAACCGCAATTTTGAAGGGCGGCAGGGACGGGGTGGGCGGACGCATCTGGTGAGTCCGATGATGGCGGCAGCGGCGGCGATTGCCGGGCATTTCACGGATATTCGGGATTGGAAATTTCGGTGACAACGACGATTGCGATGACGACGAGGAACGTCTTATGAATCCGTTTCGTACCCATCGCGGCCGCGTGGCACCGCTCGACCGCGTGAATGTCGACACCGACCAGATCATCCCCAAGCAGTTTCTGAAGCGGATTGAGCGCACCGGCTTTGGCCAGTTTTTGTTTTATGACTGGCGGTTTTCCGCCGAGGGGAGGAAGAACGCTGGTTTTGTTCTGGACGAGCCGGGTTACCAGGGCGCGAGCATTCTGGTAGCGGGAAGGAATTTTGGCTGCGGATCATCGCGGGAGCACGCGGTGTGGGCGTTGGCGGATTTCGGATTCCGCGCCGTGATTTCGTCTTCCTTCGCCGACATCTTTGCCAATAACAGCACGAAGAACGGCTTCCTCACAGTGCGATTGAAGGACGACGAGGCGGCGGAGCTGATGCGGCGAGCCCGCGAGGTTCGCGACTACCAACTCACCGTTGACCTGGAACAATGCGAGGTGCGTGACGATCAGGGCTTTCGGGCAAAGTTCCCGATCGACGAATTCGTGCGCCAGTGTCTGCTGAATGGGCTGGACGATATCGGGCTTACGCTGCAACACGAGGCGGAGATTGCCGCCTATGAAACACGACATCCTGCGCCGCATGCGTTGCAATCGACTGGACAGTAAACATAGTCAAAGGCGGGTAAAGATTTGTAAAACCTTCGCCCTGGCCTTGACCTGCCGCCGACCCACAGTTGATGCTGTATGCGTACGGTTCTACTATTACAGCTGCGTTCCGGTTCCTACCTGAGCCCCTCGAGTGGGGGATCTTGGCGTAACGATCTGCTGGCTTTCCCGGGCAGGGGTGCCGCAACCGAGTTGAAGATGAATACGTCTAAGAAATGGCAAGCTCACTGCCGATCGTGTGCAGAGCTGCCAGGGACTAAAACGTTGAAAACAATCGCTTCAGGTTTTGTGGAAAAACAATTTCCGTTCCTCCGCTCTCCGCGGCTGGCATTGGCCGTTGCTCTGGGTGTGGGCGCATCTTTTTCGGGTTGCACCAGCACCGACTCCAAGCAGCAGAAAGCGCAAGCGGCGGCGCCGCGTCCGGTTTCAGTTGCCGTGGCCAAGGTGCAACAGCAGGATGTTCCGGTCTACCTGACCGGCCTGGGATCGGTAACCGCGTTCAACACGGCGAACATCAAGAGCCGGGTTGACGGACAGATCGTAGAAGTGAACTTCAAAGAAGGACAGAATGTGAAGCAGGGGGAGTTGCTGATCGTAATCGATCCGCGTCCCTATCAGGCGCAACTGGACCAGATGCAGGCGCAAAAGTTCAAGGACGAGGCAACGTTGCGCGACGCTCAACTGAATCTGCAACGCTACACCACGCTGATTCCCTCCGGCAGCATTGCCCAGCAACAAGTGGACACACAGAAATCATTAGTGGACCAGCTCGAAGGCACGGTGCGCACCGATCAAGCCCAGATCGATAACGCAAAGCTACAAGTTCTCTATTGCCACATCACAGCGCCATTCGCCGGGCGGGTCGGGCTGCGGCAGGTGGATAAGGGCAACATCGTACACGCATCCGATACTAACCCCATGCTGGTGCTTACGCAATTGCAGCCGATTGCGGTGATCTTTACTCTGCCCGAGGACCAATTGCAGGCTGTCTCGCAGCACATGAAAAACTCGACGCTGCAAGTAGAGGCTTACAGCCGGGACGATCAGACCAAACTAGCAACAGGCAAACTTCAGACCATCGATAACGAGATTGATGTGACCACGGGCACAGCCAAGCTGAAGGCGGTGTTCGACAACATCGACAACCAACTCTGGCCCAACCAGTTTGTGAACGCGAACCTGCTTCTTGAAACGCGAAAGAACAGCACGGTGCTGCCGACGGCTGCGATCCTGCGCGGACCGCAGGGAGCGTACGTTTATGCGGTAAAGCCAGACAAGACCGTCGAAGCGCGCAATGTGACCATATCGCTTACGCAGGGCAACCTCACGACCATCACGAGCGGCCTTAATCCCGGCGACAGTGTGGTAACTGACGGTCAGGACAAACTACAAACTGGCAGCACGATCGAACCACGAAGCAGCGGTAACCCCGGCAATTCGACCGGCGGCCAAAATAGCGGCAGCGCCGGCAAGCCACCAGGTAACCCAGCCTCAGGAACCCCGGCTTCAGGAACTCAGGCTCCATGAGTCCTTCCCGATTATTCATTCTCCGGCCGGTGGCGACCACGCTGTTGATGGTGGGCGTGCTGCTGGTGGGGGGAGTCGCTTACCTGCAACTGCCGGTTTCCGCCCTGCCGGAGGTCGATTACCCGACCATTCAGGTGGTCACGTTTTATCCCGGCGCCGACCCCGATGTCATGGCATCGTCGGTGACTTCTCCTCTGGAGCGGCAGTTCGGGCAGGTACCAGGACTGAGCCAAATGACCTCGACCAGTTCGTTTGGCAGTTCGGTGATCACCCTCCAGTTTGGCCTCGACCAGAACATCGACGTCGAAGAGCAGCAGGTGCAGGCTGCGATCAATTCGGGATCCACCTACTTGCCAACGGATCTGCCGAATCCTCCTATTTACAACAAAGTGAATCCGGCGGACGCGCCGATTCTGACGCTGGCTATGACCTCGGACTCGCTTCCCCTGTCGAAGGTGGAGGACCTCGCCGACACCGCTCTGGCGCAGAAGGTTTCGCAACTGCCGGGCGTGGGACTGGTTTCCATCAGCGGCGGACAGAAGCCTGCGGTCCGGATTCAGGTAAACCCTACGGCGCTCTCTTCGTATGGATTGAGTCTTGAAGATATTCGCACGGCCATGGCGCAGGCCAACGTGGACCAAGCCAAGGGCGTGATCGATGGCGCGCGCCAGTCCTACACCATCGGCGCCAACGACCAACTTTTCTCCAGCGACCAGTACAAGCCAATCGTCATCGCCTATCGCAATGGCGCGCCGGTGCGATTGAGCGACGTGGCCAACGTGATCGACGGCACGGAGAATACGCACCTGGCTGCCTGGATGAACTTGACTCCGGCGGTGATCGTGAACGTCCAGCGCCAGCCCGGGGCGAACATCATCAGCGTGGTCGACCGGATCAAGCTTCTGCTGCCGCAGTTGCAGGCGTCGCTGCCCGCTGCCGTGAAGGTTCAGATCCTTACTGACCGGACCATAACCATCCGCGCATCCGTGAAGGACGTTTTGTTCGAGTTGGTGTTGACCATCGTGCTGGTGATCGTCGTCATTTTCTTTTTCCTGCGAAATTTGCGGGCCACGGTGATACCCAGCGTAGCTGTGCCGCTGTCGATCGTGGGAACGTTTGGCGTGATGTACCTTCTCGGATACAGCCTCAACAATCTGACGCTGATGGCTTTGACCATCTCCACCGGGTTCGTGGTGGATGATGCCATCGTGATGATCGAAAACATTGACCGCTACCTTGAAGCCGGGGATTCGCCGCTGGAGGCGGCACTGAAAGGCTCGGAACAGATTGGATTCACCATCGTCTCCCTCACGGTTTCGCTCATCGCCGTGCTGATTCCGTTGCTGTTCATGGGCGACATTGTGGGCCGGCTGTTCCGCGAGTTTGCGGTCACTCTGGCGGTGACCATCCTGGTCTCGGCGGCAGTTTCTTTGAGCTTGACCCCGATGATGTGCGCCAAACTGCTCAAGCACCGCAAGGAAGGCGAGAAGGGACGGTTCTACGAGGTCACCGAGGATTATTACAACCGTGTCATTGCGTTTTATGGGCGCACCGTGAAATGGGTTTTGAAGCACCAAACTGCAACCCTGTTTGTGACCGTAGCAACCCTCATTCTCACGCTGGTCCTCTACGTGGTTGTGCCCAAGGGATTCTTCCCGGTGCAGGATACGGGGGTAATTCTGGGGATTTCGGAGGCGCCGGACAACATTTCGTTTGACGCGATGTCTTTGCACCAGCAGGAACTGGCGAAGGTGATTCTCAAAGACAAGGATGTCGACAGTCTCTCCTCGTTCATTGGGGTGGACGGAACCAACACGACACCGAACAGCGGCCGGATTCAGATCAACTTGAAGCCCCGCAATGAGCGCAGCGACGATGCTTCCGCGATTATCCGGCGGCTGCAACCCGCGTTGGCAAAAGTGGATGGCATCACGCTCTACATGCAGCCGGTGCAGGACCTGACGGTGGAGGACCGCGTCAGCCGCACCCAGTTCCAATATTCTCTGGAAGACGCGGACGCTCAGGAACTGGCGCAATGGACTCCGAAGCTGGTGGACAAGCTGCGCGCCTCGCCAGTACTGAGCGACGTGGCCACCGACCAGCTCAATGGCGGGCTCAGGACCAACATCACCATCGACCGCGATACCGCATCGCGGCTGGGCATTCTGCCGCAGGCGATCGACAATACGCTCTACGACGCGTTCGGACAGCGGCTGGTGTCAACCATCTTCACGCAATTGAATCAGTACCACGTGGTGCTGGAAGTGATGCCAAATTTCGCTCGGGACCCCAGCGCGATCAGCGATATTTATATTCGGCCCAGCAGCGTGACGCCAAATTCCGGGGCGCCGACGGCCAACGCAGCGGCGCCCACAACCAGCGGGGCGCCGGTTCCAATTTCTGCTTTCACACGCATGCAATCGACCAGCACTCCCCTCTCCGTCAACCACCAGGGACAATTCCCAGTTGTGACGCTCTCGTTCAACCTTGCGCCCGGAGCGTCGTTGGGCCAGGCGACAACGGCCATCCAGCAAGCGGAGAAAGATATTCAGCTGCCACCGAGCATCCACGCCGCGTTCCAGGGGACGGCGGCGGCGTTCCAGAATTCTCTTGCCAGCGAGCCGTTCCTGATTCTCGCAGCCATCATCACGGTGTACATCGTGTTGGGAGTTTTGTATGAGAGCTACATCCATCCCATCACAATTCTCTCCACGCTGCCTTCCGCGGGCGTAGGCGCGATTCTGGCTCTCATGCTTACGGGAAACGATCTTACTGTAGTCGCCCTAATCGGCATCATTCTGCTGATCGGGATCGTGAAGAAGAACGCCATTATGATGATCGACTTCGCGCTCGAAGCCGAGCGCGAGGAACACAAGCCGCCGGAAGAAGCAATTTTTCAGGCCTGCCTGCTGCGCTTCCGTCCCATCATGATGACGACGATGGCGGCGCTGCTTGGTGGATTGCCTCTGGCGCTGTTGTCCGGGACGGGGGCGGAGCTGCGGCGTCCGCTGGGCATCACCATCGTGGGCGGCCTGATTCTCAGTCAATTGCTCACGCTCTATACTACGCCGGTGGTCTACCTGTGGTTTGACCGGCTGGCGCATCGATTTGAGAAGTACAGGATCGGCAATTCGATTCCGCACGAAGCTGCTTCAGGAGATGCGTCGGCGGATTAGGCTTTGTCACTGAAAGCATGAGTATTTCGGCTCCATTTATCCGGCGTCCGATCGGCACGTCATTGCTGGCGGCTGCTCTGCTGCTCTCCGGGATCCTTGCCTTCAATTTTCTGCCCGTCGCCTCCCTGCCGCGAGTGGATTTCCCGGTGATCAGCGTGAATGCCGGCTTGCCGGGCGCGGATCCGCAAACCATGGCGTCGGCCGTGGCCACGCCTCTGGAGCGGCAGTTTGGCCGCATCGCAGGCGTCAACCAGATGACATCGAGCAGTCAACTGGGCTCAACGAGCATCTCTTTGCAATTTGACCTGAACCGCGACATTAATGCCGCGGGCCGAGACGTACAGGCCGCGATTAACGCCGCCCGCAGCCAGCTTCCCGCCAACCTGCCGAGTAACCCAAGCTACAGAAAGTCGAATCCGGCGGATGCGCCCATTCTGATCCTGGCGCTGACTTCCGACACCATGAGTGTGCCCCAGATGTACGACGCAGCCGATTCTATTCTGGCGCAGAAACTCGCCCAGGTGTCGGGCGTGGGTCAAGTGAACGTGGGCGGGGCGGCACAGCCCGCAGTGCGCGCGGAAGTGAACCCCACATTGCTCAACAAACTGGGCGTCGGACTGGACACGGTGCGTAACGCGCTGAGTGCGGCCAATGCTAACCGCGCCAAGGGGCAGGTATCGAACGAGACCACGTCCTGGTCCTTCGACGACACCGATCAACTCTTTACCGCGGACCAGTACCGGCCGCTGATCATTGCATACCACAACGGTGCGCCGGTGCGACTGGGGGACGTGGCCGATGTGCAGGATTCGGTTGCTGATGTTCGCAACCTCGGCCTGGCCAACGGCAAGCCCAGCGTCCTCATCATTATTTTTCGGCAGCCTGGAGCCAACATCATCGAGACCGTGGATCGGGTGACAGCCTTGATGCCGTATTTGCAATCCTCGATTTCCCCGGCGATTGCGCTCACCGTTGCCATGGATCGCACGGTCACGGTACGGGCGTCGGTCAAAGACATCGAGTTCACGCTGATTCTTTCCATCATTCTTGTGATCCTGGTTGTGTTTGCCTTCTTGCGGACGGTACGGGCGACGATTATTCCCAGCATCGCCGTGCCGCTTTCCCTGGTGGGAACCTTCGGAGGCATGTATCTGCTGGGCTACAGCCTGGACAATCTGTCGCTCATGGCGCTGGCGATTTCGACTGGATTCGTGGTGGACGATGCGATTGTGGTGCTGGAGAACATTACACGCTACGTGGAACATGGGATGGATCCGGTTCAGGCGGCGTTCAAAGGGGCAGCGGAAATTGGGTTCACCGTGCTTTCGATGAGCGTGTCCCTGGTCGCGGTTTTCATCCCGTTGCTGATGATGGGCGGAATTGTGGGGCGGCTGTTTCGCGAGTTCGCGGTCACGCTGAGCATCGCGATCGCGGTGTCGCTGCTAGTCTCGCTGACCACGACGCCTACGATGTGCGCCAAATTCCTGCGCCCGCCAGCAAAGGATGAGCGGCACAACGTTTTTTACCGCAGCAGCGAATGGGTCTTTGACAAGGCTTTGGCAACCTATGACCATGCTCTGAAGTGGGTTTTGAAATATCAGCTTGCGACATTGATCGTGACCATTCTGGTGGCATGTCTCAGCATCTACCTGTACAAAGTCGTCCCTAAGGGATTTTTCCCGCAGCAGGACACCGGGCGGATCGGGGGATCGGTACAGGCCAGCCAGGATACTTCATTCCAGGCGATGCGCGGCAAGATGGAGCGCTTCGTTAAGATTGTGATGACCGACCCGGCGGTGAGCACCATCGCCGGCTTCGCGGGAGGTGGGACCTCCAATCAGGGCCGGTTCTTCATCATGCTGAAGCCTCTGGCGGAACGCGGCACCTGCCCAAATCAGCATTTCTGGCAATCCTGTCCCAATGTCACTGCCGACGAAGTGATCAACCGCCTTCGCGGCAAATTGGCGGTGGTGCCGGGAGCGACACTTATTCTGCAATCGGCCCAGGACCTTACCATCGGCGGACGCTACGGCAATGCACAGTATCAGTACACGTTGCAGAGCGCGAACCTCGATGATCTCAACAACTGGTCGCCCCAGTTGTTGAAGAAATTGCGGAGTTTGAAAGAATTGCAGGACGTAAACACGGACCAGCAGGATAAGGGGCTGCAGGCCAGACTGGTGATTGATCGTGATACTGCGAGCCGCCTGGGTGTGAGTCCGCAGGACCTCGACAACGCTCTTTATGACGCGTTCGGGCAACGCCAGGTCTCGACCATGTATCGTCCCCTCAACCAGTATCACGTCGTAATGGAGGTTGCACCGCAGTTCCAGCAGACGACCGAGGCTTTGCAGAATATTTACCTGCGCGCTTCCAACGGCAATCCCATTCCGCTGGCGGCCTTCACCCATTTCGTTCCCTCCAACACTGCTCTGGCAGTGAATCACCAGGGCCAGGTTCCGTCGGCCACGATTTCATTCAATCTGGCTTCGGGAGTCTCCCTGGGAGAGGCAACGCAGGCCATCGATAACGCCCAACGAACAATTGGCTTCCCATCGACAATCCAAGCCAGTTACCAGGGCACGGCGGCGGCCTTCCAGGATTCGCTCTCGAGCCAAGTGGTGCTGCTTATTACCGCCGTGGTTACTGTCTACATCGTGCTGGGTATGCTTTACGAGAGCTACATTCACCCCATCACGATCCTGTCGACGATTCCATCCGCCGGCGTGGGCGCACTGCTGGCCTTGCGGTGGAAGCACCTCGAACTCAACGTGATTGGAATGATCGGCATCATCCTGCTGATCGGGCTAGTGAAGAAGAACGCCATTATGATGATCGACGTGGCGCTGGAGGTGGAGCGCACGCAGGGGAAGAAGCCGGCCGAGGCCATCTACGAAGCCTGCCTGCTGCGCTTCCGGCCCATTATGATGACGACGATGGCCGCGCTGCTCGGGGGGCTGCCGCTCGCACTCGGGAGGGGGACCGGTTCCGAATTGCATCGCCCGCTCGGGATCACGATCGTTGGCGGACTGATCGTGAGTCAGGCGCTAACCCTGTTCACCACGCCCGTGGTCTATGTGTATCTCGACCGCCTGCGGATGTTCTTGCGTGGCGGCGAAGACACATCGTTAGCCAAGAGTTCTAGTTCCCCTGCACCAAGCCCGGCGCACTGAGCCGCTCGATTCTTTGTGCCGGTAAGATTGAACGCGTTGCGGAGAGGTTGATTTGGACTCCTGCCCACAGTCTGGTACAACCTGATCTGAGCAGGGTCGCATCGCAGGACAGGTGCAGCGCCCCTTTTTCCAGGCCTTGACCGTATGATAGAGGGTACCCGGTTTCCATGCCGATTTCGCGGCTACCCAGTATTATTAGTGTTCTTCATTTTTTTTGCTTTCAAATTCTCTCAGGAGTCACGGATGCTTCAGAAGGCATTGGTCTTGGTTTTTGTTCTCGCCAGCATAGCCGGTTGTATCAGCTGCGGCAGCACTTCGAGCCACTATGTGTACGCGACCATTCCGGTTGCCAATCAGATCATCGCCTACCGGGAAGATCCCAACTCCGGCGTGCTCACGCAAATCTCGGGGAGTCCTTACACGGTGGGCGAAGGAGCAATCTCTTTGGTCCTGCATCCTTCCAAAAAGTTCTTGTATGTGGCGAATCCGGGTCAAGGGGGAACCCAGGAGAACGATATTTCCCTGTTCACCATCGCCAGCGACGGCACGTTAACCGAAGTGCTTCCCCGGGCCTCAGTTGCCCCCCTCGCTTCCCAGCCGCACCTTCTGCTTATGGATCCTGCCGGCGCATTCCTTTATGTGTTGAATGCCGGATCGAGCAACATTTCGGTTTTTTCGATCGACAGCACCAAGGGCACGCTCACGCAGCTTCAACCTCCCAACTCTCCAGTTTCGACGGGGGCATTGCCGCTGAACATGCAATTGACGCCATCGGGCAACTTTCTCTACGTCAGTCTCGCAAGTCAGCCGAACGGGTTGATCGAAACCTTTAGCGTGACCGGAGGGCAACTCACTCCGCTGGGTACCACCAGCACTGATGGGATGAATCCGTACGGGCTCGCAATCAACGCGAGCGGCAACTATCTTTACGTGGCCAACAGCGGCCCATCAAATTCCATCGCTGTCTTCCCCATTGCTTCGTCTGGTTTGTTATCGGCGCAAGTTCAAGGCTCTCCCATCGCCAACGGCTATACGAACCCGATCGCAATGATTTTCGATCCCTCCGGGAATTACCTCTACGTGGCGGACCAGGGATCCAGCAACGTTGCAGCATACTCGATCACCTCCACTGGGCTTCCTGCTGCGCTCACGACTTCCACGACGACGAATGCCTTCGGGACCGAATCGAGCCCCAGTTTCCTGGTGGCAGACCCGACCGGGAAATACTTGTTTGTAGGGAACCAAGGCACTGGTGCGGGGATTCAGGCGTTTGGCGTCAGCAGCGGCAGTTTGAACGCGCTCACCACCTATAGCGTGGGGAATACGCCCAGCTCGATCGCCGTCTTGCAGTAGCGGAGCGTTCCAGCGGCGCGGCTGGATGGCAATCGGCATGAGCTGGTACGAGGGGTCTTCTCCTTCATTTGGCAAACAAAACTTCCGAACTCTGCGACAATAGCTGGGCCGGCATCTGCCCCCTGTACTATCATGGGAGTTCACAACGACCCGGGAGAACCTTCCCGGACTTAATCTGCTTTCAAAGCCATTGTGCCGAGACTGACCCAGGAGTCAGAAACCATGAGGATTGCAAGCGCAGCTAGCGCGTTCCCGAAGCATTACTACTCTCAGAAGCAACTCCTCGAACGCCTGCAGGACTATTGGGGAGATCAGCTCAAGAATCCTCTGTTACTGGCTCGTCTACACCGCAACGTGACCGTGGACGGCCGCTACCTCGCGATTCCCGCAGAGCAGTACGTGGACATCAAGACCTGGGGGCAGGCCAACGACATCTGGATCAGGGTCGCACAGGAACTAGGGGAACAGGCCCTCTGCCTCGCCCTGCACAAGGCAGGACTGGAGACGAGCGACTTGGGAGCGTTGCTGTTTACGACGGTTACTGGAGTCGCCAGCCCCTCCATCGACGCTCTGCTGATCAACCGCATGAAGCTTCCGGCCAACATTCGGCGCACTCCGATCTTTGGTCTGGGATGCGTGGCTGGCGCCGCAGGAATCGCGCGCGCCGCCGATTACGTTCGCGCCTATCCAAAGCAAGCAGCGGCGCTGGTATCGGTTGAGCTTTGTTCGCTCACTCTGCAGCGTGAGGATTTGTCGGTTGCGAACCTGATCTCGTCGGGACTCTTCGCCGATGGCGCGGCCGCAGTCATTGTGACCGGTCCGGAGTTCGAAGCATCCCGCGCTGAACCATCGTCCGACCGTGAAATCGACGGTCCAACGATTCTCGCCACGCGGTCGGTTTTCTATCCCGCCACAGAAGAGATGATGGGCTGGAACATCTCTGAGAAAGGCTTCCGCATCATATTGTCTACTGAGGTTCCCACCTTGATTCGGCAAAACCTCGGGCGGGACGTGGACGCATTTCTGGCGGACAACGGGCGCCAGCGCAGCGACCTGAAGAGCTTCGTTCTCCATACTGGAGGACCGAAAGTGCTCGACGCTTCAGCCGACGCGTTGGGATTGCACAATGGCCAGCTCGATGCCTCCTGGGATTGCCTGCGTAAGGTCGGGAATCTTTCTTCGGCATCGGTGCTGTGTGTGCTCGAGGACGTGATGAAGAACCGGCGCCCTGAGCCGGGCACCCTAGGACTGCTGGCCGCCATGGGTCCCGGATTCTGTTCCGAACTTTTACTTTTGCAATGGTGAGGCGCAGTGCGGGATTCGACCGATGTATTTGTGATTGGTGGCGGGCCAGCTGGACTGGCGGCGGCGATCGCGGCGCGCCAACAGGGATTCCGCGTCATAGCTGCCGACGGAGCCAAGCCGCCGATTGACAAGGCCTGCGGCGAAGTTCTGATGCCCGATGCGATTGCAGCATTTGAAAGTCTGGGGCTCGCCGTGCCCGCAGCTGATACCAGTATTCTTAGCGGCGTACGTTTTCTCAGTTCTGGATTGTCCGCGGACGCCGCCTTTCCATCCGGCAGGTGTGGCCTCTCGATTCGCCGGACTGCATTGCATCGCTTCATGATCGAACGCGCCACCGCGCTGGGAATCGATTTGCTTTGGCAGACCGCAGTCACTGGGATAACCGGCGGAGAAGTCCAGCTCCGGGGGCGCAAGGTTCGCGCCCGGTGGATTGTAGGAGCCGATGGCGCAAACTCACGCGTACGGCGCTGGGCGCATCTCGATTCCTATTCGCGGACTGGCCTTCGGTACGCTTTTCGCCGGCACTATCGCATGCGTCCATGGACTGACCGCATGGAAATATATTGGGGAAAGCACAGCCAGGGTTATGCCACGGCGGTTGGCAGCGATGAAGTTTGTGTGGCAGTGGCCTCGCACGATCCCGAACTTCGGCTGGAGGAATCTTTATTCGCGTTTCCCGAACTCGGCGCACGGCTGCGCGGGGTGGAGACGTCCTCCGCCGAAAGAGGCTCAGTAACTGCGAATCGCAAACTGCACCGGGTCTGGCGAGGGAACGTTGTGCTGATCGGCGATGCTTCGGGCACCGTGGATGCGATTACCGGCGAAGGCCTGGGGCTTTCCTTTAGCCAGGCCGTGGTGCTGGCTGACTGCCTCGGGTCAGGTAATCTCGATGAGTACCAGGCCGTGCATCGCCGCTTAGCACAGCGCCCTCTGTTGATGGCGCGTATGATGCTCACGCTTGACGGTCGTCCCCGCTTTCAGCAACGCACGCTTCAGGCTTTTCGCAAGTATCCCGAGGTTTTTCGCCGACTGTTGGCCCTGCACATTGGAAGTCTTTCGCCTTTTCACCTCGCTCTCGACGGGTTCACTCTGGGGTGGGGACTGTTAACGGCCTAAGCTGATGGAAAAACCCAGTTTTGCTTTTCACAACCGCCGATTGTACAGGCAATGTGTCGTGGCGATTGCATTTCTCGCGATTGCCAGCGCCGCGGCGACCCCGCAGAATCTGGTATTTCAACTCGACCCTCAGCACACGACTATCAATTACACGCTTGGCGATGTACTCCACACAGTTCGAGGAACCTTCCGCTTGAAGCAAGGTTCTCTGCGACTTGATCCGGCATCGGGCAAGCTCACAGGTGAAATCGTGGTGGACGCCAAGAGTGGCGAAAGCGGCAGCGGAATGCGTGACCGGAAAATGCACCGCGAAGTGCTGGAAAGCGAGCGCTATCCGGAAATCGCATTCAGGCCCGATCGCGTCGAGGGAGCTGTATCGTTGTCGGGAAAGTCTTCAGTGCATGTCCATGGAGTATTTTCCATCCATGGATCAGACCATGAACTAACGGCGCCCGCTGAAGTAGAAATATTGTCGGACCACTGGACCGCGACGCTTCACTTCACGGTGCCTTATGCTGCTTGGGGGATGAAGAATCCGAGTACGCTGTTTTTGCGGGTTACCGGATCTGTCGACATTGACCTGACGGCTGCGGGCACGCTCACACGGCCTTAGAAGGGCAGGTGCCCGATCAGTATCCATCCTGTGGCGAGATTCCCTTGCCTTCCACGCATTCGTAGGATCGTCCCGCCGCCAGGTTCTTGAACTCTTCGGTTCTGCCGCTGGGCCAGGTAATGACCGCGCGCTCGACACGAGCGCGTTTCTCCAGACCAAATGTAAGCGGGAGTTCGGATTGCGATAAATAACTCGATCCGCTCTTCACCATGCGCGACTGGTTCAAGCCGCTGGAGAAAATGCGTACGGTGGCACCGATCGCGTCGCGATTCGACTTGGTGCCGACCAGCCGAAACCGAATGCAGTGATTTCCTACGAACTGATCGTTGCGATATAGATAGGCGGGGCCGTTGTTCGTAGTCAACAACAGGTCGAGGTCGCCATCGCGATCGAAGTCGGCATAGGCCAGTCCTCGTCCGACCTTCGGCTGCTCGAATCCGCCACCGGCTTCCGCTGCGATATCGTGAAACCCTCCCTTGCCATCGTTGAGAAACAAAAGCGGCGGCTGAGCGTATCCCACGTTGCCGCGAATGTTGCGCACCGTCTCGTCGATGTGGCCGTTGACCACGGCCAGGTCGAGCCAGCCGTCGAGATTGGCGTCGAGGAAAACGCATCCAAAGCCGAGACTGTTCTTGGAAGCCAGGCCTACACCTGCCTGCGCTGCCACGTCCTCGTAGGTTTTCCCCGAGAACTCGTACAGGCCGGTCATTTCGTTATCGAAGTTCGTGATGGCCACTCCGGAATGTCCCGAGTTCCTGAAATCGCCAATGTCCACGCCCATGCCGGCTCGCGCCTTGCCCTCTGTGCTGAAGGCGAGCCCAGCATCAACGGCGGCATCTCTGAAAGTGCTATTGCGTTGATTTCGATATAGTTTATTGGGCTGCGTGTCGTTCGCTACCAGCAGATCCGCCCAGCCGCTCTGATTTTCATCGAGCATCGCAACCCCGAGAGACTTGGAGCTGCTGTCAAAAATTCCGCTGGAGGCGGTGACGTCCTCAAAGGTGCCGTTGCCGCGATTGTGGAATAGCCAGCAGGTCTCGCCGCGATACGCTTCCGGCGTGCAATAAGACTTGTGCTTGCCATCGAGACTGCAGAAGACGTCGTGCTCCGGCGACCACTTCACGTAGTTGCAGACAAAAAGATCAAGCAGCCCGTCACGATCGTAATCGAACCATAGAGCGGATGTACCGAACCCGAGGCGTTTCCCTAAGCCGCTGGCGTTCGTCGCATCCGTGAAAGTTCCCTTGCCCGTATTGTGGAACAGCCGGTTCTGCCCCACGCAGGTTACCAGAATGTCCGGGAATCCGTCGTTGTCATAATCGCCGACGGCCACGCCCATGCCGTACATTTCAACATCCAGCCCGGCGCGGGAAGTGACGTCGGTGAAAGTACCGTTTCCATTATTGTGATAAAGGCGGAGCGTGGAGTGCCGCTGCTTGTGGCCGGGCCAATCCATCCCATTGATGAGCAGAATGTCCTGCCAGCCGTCACGGTCGTAGTCGAGAAAGGCACAGCCAGAGCCCAGAGTTTCAGGCAGAAACTTTCCGCCAAAGGCGCCGCTGTTGTGCTGAAACTGAATTCCGGCGCTCGCGGTTACGTCAACAAAACGAAACCCAGGCGATGCCGGTGTCCCGGTTGCCGCGCCCAGAGCCCGTAGCAGAGGCACCTGAGCCATCGACGCCAGACCCGCCATGCCCCGCAGGAAGGATCTGCGATTCACGGGACGTTTACCAGCCCGGCGCGAATGGCATAAACCACAAGCTCGGCCGTCTTGTGAATGCCGAGTGCGTTCATAATGTTCGCGCGATGAACCGCAATCGTGTTGGCGCTGAGATCAAGCACGGTGGCGATCTCCTTGTTCGACTTGCCATCGACGATCATCTGTAAGACTTCCAGTTCGCGTGGAGTCAGCCCAGTGCTGCGCTCACCCTTGAGTACCTGAGGTTGGTCCACTTGCGGATCAAAAATGGTTTCTCCACCCGCCACGCGCCTCACGGCCGGTCCCAGTTCCAGGTTCATCGCGTTCTTCAAAATGTATCCCTTGGCCCCGGCCTCGATCGCCTGACGCACCCAGGTGTTTTCCGAGTGCATGCTGAGCATGAGCACCGCCGTCCCGGGCAAGTGTTGAAGAATCCGCCGGGTTGCGTCCAAGCCGTTCATCTTGGGCAAGGCGCAGTCCATCACGATGACTTGCGGCTTCAACTCACGCGCCAGCTTGATGGCCTCTTCCCCGTCGCCGGCCTCGCCGATGACGACCATATCTGGTTCATCTTCCAACATGCGCCGGAAACCCCGCCGCACCAGGCTGTGGTCATCCACCAGGAATACGGAGATCTTCTTCGTTATATTCATATTTATCTTTGCTATCTTCGGTTCTTATCTTTGAACTGGACCGCAATCACATAAGACGTCGCGCGATCACTGCGGCGATCACAAGAAAAACCGTACCAAAGGAGCGAATGATCATTTTGGCCTTTCTCTTGCCCTTTTCGTCCGCGCGAGAAAAATCAATTGTCCCCCGCGAGAGCTTCGTCAAGGCAGCCACGGGAAATAGCCAAAGCAGGATTCCAGTGGTGAAAACAAATAGGAACCCGATCCAGTTCTCGATGCGCATCGCCGCGATGTTGGGGGCGACGGGTCGGCGGACAGCTGGATTGCGACCGCGCGCAAGAAAAGAATACACCGCCATGAAAATGAGAGCCGCAAGTATGGCTGCCGCTAGCACCCTCGATGATTTCCCGGCAGAATTAGCTGTCGGTCGTGCACCGCGCGAAACATACCTGACGTACAGGCCGGGAGCAAACACGCGAAGCAGGAGCATCATCGTAAGAAAGGCGCCGGCCATTATTACTAAGACCAAGTTGACGTTCATATTGCGTCAAGGACTAAGAATCTAAAGCGCCCCGTGTTAGTGAAACACTTGGCCGCTCAGCTTCCAGCTCGAGATTCAATTCTCTCGCGAGGGACCGTCAGGTGCAACAATGTGCCACCCGTGGCGGGAGTAGAAAATAAAATTCTCCCGCCCATCAACTCCGAGCGTTCGCGCATCGCGACCAGTCCGATGCCTTGCCTTGCGGGCCGTCCATTGAAGCCCACGCCGTGGTCTTCCACTTCCAACTCAAGCGCGTCAGGCAGAAACCGCAATCGCACCCAAGCTTGTTTTGTCCCAGCGTGCCGTGCAACGTTGTTCAACGCTTCCTGCAGCACGCGGTAGACCTGCACCGCCGCACTGCCCTCCACCGCAAACGGCGCACCCTGCTTCTCATAGGATATGGAAATTCCAGTCTGTCTTTCCACGGTGGGAATGTACCAATCGAGTGTAGTCTCCAGACCAGCCTCGTCGAGCATCACGGGATGCAACGCCTGCGAGAGGCTCCTGACGCGGTCGAGCGTGTCTTGCGCGATCTGGCGGACTTCCTGCAAGTCGGCGCGCAAGGATGAGCCTTCCGGTGCGTGCGTTCCGGCACGCCCGAGCATCGAACCCATCGCCGTCAGTATCTGGCCGAACTCGTCATGCAGCTCGCGTGAAATGTAACGCAGCGTTGACTCTTGTGTGGCGATCAGTTTCTGCGCCAGTTCACTGCGCCGTTCCGAAAGCTCGGTCATGCGTGCGAACAACTGGCGGTTCCACCGAATCATGGAAAATCCGGTCAGCAGGATCGCGGCCAGCGTTGCCGCCAGGAACACGTAGACTTCCCGCTGCACGCGGTCGTAAATCTGGACAATGTGCTGCGCCGCCTGTTCTTCATTCTCACTGTTCTGCACCAGCAACCGGGCCACGGCCGTGCTCAGCGCCGCTTGCCGCGACTGCAGCGAAAGCTGTATCTGCCCTCGCGCATCCTTTTCTTTGCCCTCGCCTGCCATCGTGAATACCCGGTCGACTGCGTCCCAAAACTGCGCCAGCGAACTGCTCAGCGAAGCGTTCTGCTCGCTCGTGCGGCTCGTTGGGGCCAACCCCGCTTCCCGGCGCACGGCATCGTCGAGGTCAGTGCGGATGCGCCGGAACTGCGCCGCCCACGCCGTCAGCGGATACGGTTCGTCATTGTCGAGCATGTCGCGCATGGCGACCGCGAGCAGGTTCAGATCATTCTGGATGCGCAGCAACTGGAGGGAATCTTTGCGATCACGGTCGATCAGATCAGCCTGAAGCTTGCGCAAACCTGCCACTTGCCAGGTGATATAAGCGGAGTAGGCCACGACCGCCGCGAGGGTGATGATCAGGCCAAGCAACAGGCCCAGGGTTGGAGAGCGCTCCGGCGAAGGCGGACGTGCCACGTCCCGAGGATACAACGGCTGGCCCCGGCATGTCACAATGCAGTAATAATGAAGCCAATTCGGGCTTACCGGAGTCCAATTACAGATTGAGTCCCGACCCTAAACAGCCGAAACCCCCGAAAGTCCAAAGACTGAAGGCCGTTTTGCCGGAAGTCTGGAAGCTGATGCGCCCGCGGCGTTGGCTGCTCGGGCTGGGCTTTCTGTTGATGGTGATCAACCGGGTCGCGGCACTGGTGTTGCCCTATTCCAGTAAGTTCCTGCTCGATAACGTCATCCTCCATCATCACATGGATCAACTGAATAAGTTGGTTCTCTTGGTGTTGACGGCTACTCTCGTTCAGGGCATCACCTCCTTTTCGCTGACGCAGTTGCTGTCGAAGGCGGCGCAGCGACTAATTGCCGAGTTGCGCGAGCAGGTGCAGGTCCACATTTCTCGTCTACCGGTTGCGTTTTACGACGGGAACAAGACCGGCAATCTGGTGTCGCGCATCATGAGCGACGTTGAGGGTGTGCGGAACCTGCTGGGCACTGGCCTGGTGGACTTCGCTGGAGGGTTGGTCACCTCAGGGATTGCGCTTGTCCTGTTATTCCGCACCAGCCCGCAGATGACGCTGATCGCTGTCGGCTCGTTGCTGTGTTTTGCCGTGGCGCTCAACAAAGCGTTCGCGACTATCCGTCCGATTTTTCGCGAACGCGGCAAGATTAATGCTGAAGTCACCGGCCGGCTCACAGAATCGCTGGGCGGCGTGCGCGTAATCAAGGGATATCACGCAGAAGAACGCGAGGAGAAAATCTTTGCCACTGGTGTGCGCCGCCTGCTGGACAACGTGATGCGCACCTTGACTGCGACATCTGTGATGAGCCTTTCGGCAAGCGTGCTGCTGGGATGTGTGGGGGCGGTCACGATGTATGTTGGCGCCCACCAGATTGCCGCAGGCACCCTGACACCCGGTGGTTTCTTCTCCTATACATTGATGCTTGGTTTTCTGGTTGCGCCCATCATGCAGATCGTTTCCATCGGCACGCAACTCACGGAAGCGCTGGCTGGACTCGAGCGGACGCAGGAAATCATGCGCGAGCGGCCCGAAGATCAGGATCCGAGACGTGCCGTCGTACTGGGCGACATTCGCGGTACTGTGGAGTTTGACGACGTGAGCTTCAGCTACGACGGAATTCACGAGGTGCTGCGGAACATTTCCTTCCGCGCCGAACCGGGCACGGTAACGGCTTTGGTGGGTTCCTCAGGCTCAGGAAAATCCACAACGATCGGCTTGATCTCAGCTTTTTACATTCCCACCAAGGGCAAAATCAGAGTGGACGGCACGGACCTGAGCACGGTTCGTCTCGATTCCTACCGCACGCGTCTCGGAGTCGTGTTGCAGGAATCGTTTCTATTTGACGGCACCATTCGCGAGAACGTAATGTTTTCGCGCCCCGGAGCGAGTGAAGAAGAATTTCTGCGGGCCTGCCGGATCGCACGCGTGGATGAGTTCGCCGAATCTTTCGCCGACAAATACGACACAGTAGTTGGTGAGCGTGGCGTGAAACTCTCGGGCGGCCAGCGGCAGCGGATTTCAATTGCACGCGCCATCCTTGCCGAGCCGCGCATCTTAATTCTTGACGAAGCGACATCAAGCCTCGACTCCGAATCAGAGCAGATGATCCAGCATGGACTTTCTTATCTCATGCAGGGGCGGACCACATTTGTGATCGCGCACCGGCTGTCGACAATTCGGCGCGCCGACCAGATTCTGGTGATGGAGCAGGGGCAGATCGTCGAGCGCGGCACGCACGAGCAACTCTATGCCGCGCAAGGGCGCTACTACGATCTGTACACCACGCAGCAGGGCCTGGAAGATAACTTATTTCTCGCACCCGGCGAGGGCGACACGCTGGAGGGCGACGGAAACGGCAGCTCCGGCCCCGCGCGCGACAGCGATGCGAAGACCTCTGACGCGTTGCGTGTGCTCCGGGGAGAGGTCCGCTAGCGTGATGAGCGACACGGACAAAGCTCCCCAAAAGAGCACCCCAGCAAGCGACGCTCCAGCGATTCATGCGGAAGAGCTTTGCCGCCATTACCGCATGGGCGAGACGCTTATCCGCGCGGTCGATGGCGTAACCCTCACAGTACGCGCGGGCGAGTTCGTTGCGCTGCTCGGCAGTTCTGGATCCGGCAAGTCCTCAGTGCTGAACCTGATCGCTGGCCTCGACCGTCCAACTTCCGGCAGCGTCGTGGTTAACGAGCGGGATCTCGCGCAACTCTCCCGCGAGGAACTTTCCCGCTATCGCCTGCATACGGTGGGAATGGTTTTCCAGTCGTTCAACTTGATTGCCAGCATGACGCTGGCGGAAAACGTGGAGCTGCCGATGCGCTTTGCTGAGGTTGATCGCGGCAAACGTGACAGTCTGGCGCAAGAAGCCCTCGCGCGAGTTGGGCTGCAAGCGCGCATGAACCATCGCCCAAGCGAGCTTTCTGGCGGCGAACAACAACGGGCTGCTCTGGCCCGTGCGCTCATCAACCGGCCTAAGTTGCTGCTTGCGGACGAACCCACCGGCAATCTCGACAGCCACACCGGAACCGAAATCATGAACCTGGTCAGCGAATTCAACCAGCAATTGGGTATGACGGTGGTCATGGTAACCCACGAGCGTGCCTTGGCCGAACGCTACGCTCAACGCCTCATCTTCCTGGCGGACGGCAAGCTCATTGGGGACGAGTCGAATTCAACCGCAGCTGCAACTTCGAGAGCCGGGAGAGAGCGGCCATGAAGCTTCCCGATCTGACCGAACTCGCGCTGCGTAACTTGCGCGAATCTCTTTTGCGAAATTCGCTAACCACCATCGGCATCTCGGTGGGCGTGGCGTCTCTGGTCGCAATGCTTTCTCTCGGGATCGGGCTGCAACAGCTCGCGTCGCGCCGTCTGATGAAGTCCGGTTTATTCGATACTGTGGTGGTCACCTCCCGCCGCGATTTGCGCAACTTCAACCGTGACGAAGAACGCAGTGGTCCAGCTCCCGCCGAAAGCCGAATCCTCGACGAAGCCACGCGTCAGGAGATCGAGCACTTACCCAATGTGGCTGAGGCCTATCCAGACATTCGCTTCATCACCGAACTGCGCTACGACGACAAGCCCCATCTAACGACAATCGCTGCGCTGCCCGCTTCCGCAAAATCGAACGATGCTTTTGAAAGCGTGCAGGGGCGTTTCTTTTCGTCCGATACAGCGCCGGAAGCAATTCTTCAGAAGGCATTTGCCGAAGAACTGCTGGGAAAAACGCCGAAACCCGGCATCGACGAGACGAATGTAAAAGACCTGGCGGCTCCGCTCTTAGGCAAGGAATTGACCATGCACTACGCCCAGCGCGACGCCACGGCGAATACACTTTCGGCGGACGCTGGTGCCAAGAATGCCGCCGGCGGGGACGCGAGTCTCGCCGGCGCCGCCTACTCCGTGGTTTCGCGTGAGCAGAAGCTGAAGATTGTCGGCGTCGCCGATCTCGATCCTGAGAGCATGCGCGGACCAGCCCGGGCGCGAGTCTTTCTTCCGCTCAAGATGGCGGAAAGCCTGCACGTGATGCAGCCTACCGATTTGCGGGAAATTTCTCGCGCGGCCAGCGACCAGCCGGTTTATTCGTCGGTGAGTGTGCGCGTGAAAAATCCCAGCCAGATACAACAGGTTGAAGACGCCGTCAAGAAGATGGGCTTTAACGCCTTCTCCATCCTTGATGCCAGCAAGAGCATACAGCAGTTTTTCAAGGTGCTGGACGTGTTTCTCGGAATCTTCGGGAGCCTTGCTCTGGCGGTCGCTTTCATCGGAATTGTGAATACGCTCGTAATGGCGATCCTCGAGCGCCGCCGCGAAATTGGCATTATGAAAGCCGTCGGTGCCAGCGATGGTGATGTGAAGAAGCTCTTCTTTGCGGAAGCGGGCGCCATGGGCATTCTCGGCGGCGTCGCTGGAGTGGCGCTGGGCTGGGCTATCGGCCAGGTCATCAACGCGGGTACGAACATTTACCTCAAGAGTCAGTCTTTTCCACCGGAGCATTTCTGGTCCGTACCGTGGTGGCTGGTAGGGTTCGCCCTTTTGTTCTCTTTCCTAGTGAGCCTCGCGGCCGGCCTTTACCCGGCGGGACGAGCCGCCCGCCTCGATCCCGTGCAGGCCTTACGCTACGAGTAAACTGAAATCGATGGATCGCTGTCTCCGACTCCTCCTATTATTCGCGGCCTTGACGGTTACGCTTCCGGTTGACGCCCAGAGCCGGATCGATTGCGACGCGCTGAACAGCCGGATCCTGAAACACCCGGTTCACTACTGCGTCTACCTTCCCGCCAGCTACGAGGTCAGTGCAACCAAACATCCGGCCCAGAGCTATCCGGTGCTCTACTTCCTGCACGGCCTCGGCGACAACGAGCGAACCCTCTTTAACAGCGGCGGATGGACGTTGCTCGACGACCTGCGCCAGCGGCACAAGGTAGGAGAATTTCTTATCGTCGCCCCGGAAGGCGGACGCTCGTTCTACATTAATTCTGCCGACGGCTCGACCCGCTACAGCGACTTTTTTCTGCAAGAGTTTATCCCCCTTATCGAAAGCAAATACCGCATCAGCAAGAGTCGGAACAATCGCGCGATCAGTGGCATCTCCATGGGTGGTTATGGTGCTCTGCGTTTCGCTTTCGCTCATCCAGAAATGTTTTCGGCCGTAAGCGCACAAAGCGCTGCTCTGATCACGGAATCCCCTCAAGAACTCGATACCGCTGCCCGCTCCGGCGCACCGCTGGGAAAGGTGCTGGCGGCGGTCTTCGGAAGCCCGATCGAAGTCGCGCACTGGAAGGAGAACAGTCCGTTCGTTTTAGCAGCCAGAAATCAAGCGGCAGTGCGAAAGCTCAACATTTATTTCAACTGCGGCCAAGATGACAACTACGGCTTCGAAAAAGGGGCAGCCGCGCTCCACGAGCTACTGCAGAAGGCAGGCGTGAGACATGAGTATCATCTTTATCCCGGTGACCACAGCCTCTCCTATTTTCTTGCTCACTTTACCGAGGTAATGGAGTTTCATTCCCGTGCGTTCGGTTTCAAATAGTTCCGAAAGGGATTTGCCAAAAAATCGGCTCAGCGGCAGGGGTTGAGCTACTCTCAAGCGGGTTACCAAAAGCTGGGCGGCTCCTTCATGAGTACGAAAGACCTGTTGTAAACTAGCGCAAGGCGTAATGAATCGTCTCCACCCTTCCCGCGGAGGGATGTGTGAGTGGTTGAAACAGGCGGTCTTGAAAACCGCTGTACCTGAAAGGGTACCGGGGGTTCGAATCCCTCTCCCTCCGCCACGCAGTCTGGACTGCAGAGAAAGTCGGCTCCTCGTCCTCTAAAATACGCAGAAAATGCCCGTATTTCGCGATTAATCCCCGAGGAACCGGACTGCGGATGACGGACTCCTCTGCATCGAATGCGGCCCCTGTCCTGGTTTTTCTCCGGAAGGCACATGCGCAGTCCGGTTTCAAGGAGGGGATTAGCCGAATACAATGCGATCAGAAGCTGGCGATTCGGCCCTGGCGAGTTGACTTCTGTCGGCGCCTTGGAAACCGAGGTCGCCTTTCCCCATAAGCCCGTTTCTGGATAGCTTCTGCTTCGCCGAGATCAACGAGTGTAATTGATTCCATGACAATGTCGGCTCCTACGCCCGAGTAGAGTTGGTGGTTGCTAAAGCCAACCAACAGGCTCGGGAGAAAGGAGCCGAACGATGATCATTATAGGAGTAGATTTCCACCCCGAGTTTCAACAAATTGC
>DATMQT010000030.1:0-58566 GCA_035566655.1 Candidatus Dormiibacterota bacterium | reverse complement strand
CTCGTCGGGAATCTCGATGTCGAAGCCTTCTTCGAAAGCCATCACCAGTTCGACCGTGTCCAGTGAATCGGCGCCCAGGTCGTCCACGAACGACGCGCTGGAGGTGACCTCGCCCTCGTCCACTCCCAACTGCTCTACGATAATCTGCTTTACCTTCTCGTCAACGGCTGCCATGTTTCTCCTCGCTTAACCTTAGATAGATTTTAAATTCGATGTCCGGGACTCAAGATTGCCGGATGCAACTCTCAGATGCCCCTGCTCACGGAAAAAAGGCGAACGTGTAGTGTAATAGTCTCGATGAATGACTGTAAAGGAAGCACAGGGCTCTGTGAGTCCGGCGCTGTGGTATACCTTCAGCATCCTAAATGGGCCGCTTGCAGCGGTCAAACCACATGCGAGCCGTAGTGCAGCGAGTAAGCCGCGCTCAAGTCGCGGTGAATGGCGAGATCACGGGCCAGATCGGTCTGGGACTGCTGGTTTTGCTGGGCGTTGGCCGGGACGATGCCAACGCCGATGCGACCTACCTCGTAGAAAAGATCGCTGGCCTGCGAGTGTTTGAAGACGCCCAAGGAAAAATGAACCTGAGCGTGCAGGACGTCGGCGGCAGCGTGCTGGCAGTTTCGCAGTTCACGCTGTACGGCGACGTGAGGCGCGGCAAGCGCCCGTCGTTCGACGCGGCGGCGCCACCGGAAAAAGCGCGTCAGCTTTACGAGTTCTTTGTGGAGCAGATTCGCGCCGCCGGGCTGCGCTGCGAGACCGGACGCTTTCAGGAAATGATGCGGGTGGAATTGGTGAACGAGGGGCCCGTGACGATTCTGCTGGATTCGGGAAAGGCGTTCTGAGCAAATCGATGATCCTCAGTGACTCTGAGTACTTCCGTAATTAGGCGCTTCTCATTCCAGTCGTTAACTTTAATAAGGAAAGGAAGGCTCCGATACGGGGCTTTTCGGATGCATTCGTCTGGAGAGGGCGGCTGTGCAGAATCATTCCTCGCGCACAAGAGTTGCGATATCGATTGGTCTAACTGGCGCATTGCTACTTACGATTGGATGCGGCGGCCGCACTACCCCGACCACACCGCCGAATACTTATCTCTACGTCGGAGGGGCCAACAACCCGTTCCTAGACCCTCCGGGCACCCTCGTGACGGGCTCCATATTCCAGCTCCGAGTGGAAAGCGATGGAACGCTTACAGCGATCAACACATCGACTACCGGCCCCAACCTCCGCGCCTTTACGACTACAGTTTCCCCGGGGAACCAGTACCTTCTCGCTTCCGACGACCTGATGACCGAGTTCGCGATCGGCGGCGATGGAACGCTCCAAGCGCCCACAAGTCTGGGCGAAACCGGCTTCGCGGTCGCTTTTGCACCTAACGGGCAGTTTGCCTTTCTTACGAATGTGATTAACAACACGCTGGATTCATACGAACTGAGCGCCTCAGGAACGCTGACACCAATCAGCACGGTGGCAACCGGCTGGTACCCACAATTCGTAGTCGTCGATGGATCGGGTAGGTTCGCGTATACCGCGAATGAGAACGATGACACGATTTCTGAGTACACAGTTTCCGCCGGCGGTGTACTTACGGTCAACGGTTCCGCCCCATCTGGAGGGTACACTCCAAATGTTTTGGCAATTTCTCCAGCAGGGTTTCTCTACTGTGGAAACGCCAATTCGGGTTCGCTCAGCACATTTTCGATCGACGCTTCCACCGGAGCGCTCGCTCTGGTAGACAACTTTGTGATGCCACAGGGCCTTGGCGGGGCGATGTGGATTAGCTTCAACCCTGCGGGAACTTATGCGTACGTCGGCAATTTGTTTGAAATAGCACAGTTTACGGTCGATGGGACAACCGGAATCCTCACGAGCAATGGCACGACACCAATGACGAGTGGCGCCAACTGGGGAGGACTCGATCCGTCCGGGAAGTTCTTCTTCACCGCAAACGGAGACGGCACGGTTTCCCAGTTCGCCGTCAGCAGTACGGGGACACTCATCCCCAACGGCTCAGTCTCGGTGGGAGCGGACATGGTGGCGACTATCCTCACCTTTGCGCAGCGGTAAGCTCCTGCGTCAGCGTGCTTCAAGGATCGCATCGGGGGAATGTCCCACCCGGTCCTTCACCTGCGAGCCGCGGCCATGGTCCCCACCGCGCTCACTTCCAACGTCGGCGGTCTCCGGCTGGAACGCGGCTTGGGCGTAACCGTAATCCGCACATCATTGCCCAGCAAGAGCAGAAACCCAACCAGCCGCTCGACGGAGAAATCAGCAAGCCGCCCCCGCTTCAAAGCGGAGACTTTGGGTTGGTCCACGCCTAACACCTTTCCGGCCTGCACCTGGGTCAGGTTGCGCTCCTCGATGATGTCAACGATCCGGTGCGCCAGGTCCGCCTTGGCTCGCGCCTCCTGAGGATTAGCTACGCCCAGATCGGCGTAAACGTTCCCGCTGCCCTCCACGTACCCACCCTTTTTCATCAAACTGGAGAATATGCTACTTCTGGCATACTGTGAAGCCGAAAACGTACGCTCCGTTGGAATGCAACCGAGGGCTTTTTTGCAACAAGCCGACGGCATTACCGGGTGAGCAGATTGCACCGGCAGTTTTCCACAGCCCCCTTGTGACATCTGCCCTTGCGGTCATACCACTTTTCGGTCCATCATTGTCCCAGCAAGGGCAGTACGCGCGAGCAGTAGCGACAAAGACGCTCCCGGCCAAGAATCGGCCCGTAAGTCCTGTGCTATCTAGATCTTAGTATCTAAGTTCTTTGACATCTAGATTTTGCGGGCCAAAACATGCCCAACCCGATGATTCTAGAGATCGAGGGGGGTGGGGAGGGGGGGGTACCCTATAATCAATGACTAAACCCCAGGAATCCGGCCCTAGACTGTTGCTGCAAGTTTGTTTTCAGGGGACTTCCGCAAGGCTAGCGCGCTTCGAGAATCGCATCCGCCACCCGCGCCGCTTCCACGGCAGCCTTCACATCGTGCGTCCGCAAGATGTGCGCGCCCTTGAGAATCAGGGCGGTGTGAGCGGCGAGATTTCCGTAGAGCCGGTCCGCAACAGCAGCGTCTTTGCCATCTTTCGCCAGAGTGCGCCCGAGGAACGATTTTCTCGACGTCCCCGCCACCAGCGGAAATCCCAGCTCTTGCAATTCCTGAAAGCGAGCCAGCAGCGGATAATTCTGCTCGAAGTTTTTTCCGAAGCCAAAGCCAGGATCGAGCGCGATCCTCTCCCGCCGCACCCCGGCGAGGACCGCAGCTTCCGCCCACTCCCGGAGTTCGCGCTTGACCAGCAGAACAATGTCGCCGGACGGCGGCAAGGTACGCCACTCTTCGGGACGCCCGCGCATGTGCATCAGCACGACGCCACATTTTATTTCGGCAATCGTCTTGGCTATCAGCGGATCCCAGCGCAGCCCGCTGACATCGTTGACGATCTCAGCTCCAGCGGCAACCGCGGCGCGTGCCACGCTGGCCTTGTAGGTGTCGACGGAGATGACCGCATTCGGGCGCTGCTGCTTGAGCGCGGTGATCACGGGCAACACGCGCCGCAGCTCTTCTTTCTCGGTCACGGCGACTTTGCCGCCGGGGCGGGTGGATTCTCCGCCGACGTCAATGATGTCGGCCCCTTCGCCGAGCAATTTGAGAGCGTGGTCGGCGGCTTTTTCAGAGTCGAGGTAGAGGCCGCCGTCAGAGAAAGAGTCGGGCGTCACGTTGACGATGCCCATGATCAGCGTGCGCTTGCCCAGTTCCAGCGTGCGTGTACCCAGGCTCCACTGAAAGACAGCTCTCATGCGGGCATGATTCTAAATGAAAGGAGAAGGTTCAGAGGGGCCGCGATAAGTTTCGCTACCGGCGCCGGACCGCGGCTTCGCGCGCACCCATGTTTCGAAGCGCGCCGGGGCCCGTGCCCGTGGGCGGTTTGCGCATTCCGTCGAGCAGATCTTTGAGCACAACGGCATTGTTGCGCTTTTCGTTCTTCGAGGCATAAAGGAGCGTGAGACGTTTTCTCTTATGGGCGAGGGAGTAAAGTTTCCGCAAGTCTTTTTCCGCTTCTGGACGGGCCAATTCTTTCAGGTAACGTTTGCGAAAGAGCAGCCATTGCTCGGGCTGCGCGTGATACCACTTCCGCAGGTCGTCGGAGGGAGCCAGATCGCGCAGCCATTCCTGCAAGGCGATTTCAGTTTTGCTGAGACCGCGCGGCCACAGGCGATCGACGAGAACGCGCGCTCCGTCAGAGCGCGACACTGATTCGTAAACCCGCTTCACGGCAACTGGCATGGCTTTCCACTATTATTGTAAGTCCGCGGGATTGCGGCGGGCTGTGGGAAACTGGGCTCAAATGAGGCGGATCGCGTGACGGGAATGACAACGCGGGAGCGAGTGATTGCGGCTGGGCTGGTTGTTGGCCTCGCGTTCGCCGCACTCGCCGCTTGCGATGTGGAGCGGCGGAAGTCAGACGCCGAACTCGGGCTCAGTCCGCAGCAGGCCGCTGGACGCAGGATTTACGATAACTACTGCGACCGCTGTCACCGGCCTTATTCCACCAGGGGGAAAAAAGGCCCGGGATTGAAGGGCGTGTTTCAGAATAAATTTCTTCCCCAGACTGGATTGCCCGCCAATGACGAACGCGTGACCGACATTATCCGCAACGGCCGGCCGGATATGCCCGGCTATGGCCAGGTGTTGAGCTCGGAAAACATGCAGGACCTGCTGGCCTATATGCACACGCTGTAGTGGCTGACGGAGGCAGGTTGATTCTCTTTGCAGGCCCTTCGTGGGATAATCTCCCCGTGAAACGCGGCGTGTTGTCGGAGATTTTTCGCAAGCTTCCTTCCGTGGACGATGTGATGCGCGGACGCGCCGTTGGCGCACTCGCGGCTAGCTATGGCCATGATTCCGTCGCGGACGCGGTTCGCGTAGTGCTCGCCCGTCTGCGGCATGAAATCACTTCGGGATTGCTGGACGAGGAGGCGCTGCCCCTTGCGCTCTCGGGCCTGGAGGGGGCAGTCGAAAGCCAACTGCGGCAGGCGCTGGGTTACTCGCTGCGGCCCGTAATCAATGCTACCGGCGTGATTCTGCATACCAACCTTGGCCGCGCGCCGCTGGGCGATGCGGCGATCGAACACATTCGCGAAACGGCCGCGAGTTATTCCAACCTGGAGTTTGATCTCGCGGCTGGCGAACGTGGCACGCGGGATGCGCACGTGGATCGGTTGTTTCGCAAGCTGCTGAGTGAAGAACTAGGAAGTGGAGCGCCAGCTTCCGTTTCCACCATCGTGGTCAACAACAATGCGGCGGCGGTGTTGCTGGCGCTGAACACCTTGGCCGACGGCGGAGAAGTCATCGTCTCCCGCGGCGAACTGGTGGAGATCGGCGGGTCGTTCCGCATTCCTGACGTGATGGCGAAGTCGGGGGCGATCCTGCGCGAGGTCGGCACTACGAATCGCACCCGCACCGCCGACTACGAACGCGCCATCACCGAGCGAACGCGGCTGCTGCTGCGCGTTCACCGTTCGAACTTCGAGATCACCGGCTTCACTGAACAGGCGACCACTGCTGAACTGGTGGGCCTGGCATGCAAGCGCGGCATTCCGCTGATGGAAGACTTGGGCAGCGGCGCGCTCCTGGAGCTGCGCTCGATTGGAATCAACGGCGAGCCGGGAGTGCTCGACAGCCTGCGCAACGGCGTCGACATCGTTACCTACAGCGGCGACAAGCTGCTCGGCGGCCCACAGGCGGGGTTGATCAGCGGTGCCACGGAGTTGATCGCGCGCATGCGATCCAATTCGCTGTTCCGGGCGTTGCGCGTGGATAAGCTGATCTACGCCGCGCTGGAGGCCACGCTCTTACAGTATGTCCGGCATGATCATGACGCGGTTCCCACGCTTCGCATGATGCGGCTTTCGAAGGAAGCGATCGGCGAACGGGCCGAGGCGTTGGCCGCGAAGATTGCTACGCCGAAGTGGAGGGTTGAAATCGTGGATGGCGAATCGATTCTCGGCGGCGGCGCGGCACCGTCTTCGGTTCTACCCACGCGACTGCTGGCTGTGAGTTGCGAAGGCCTGAGTGCTGACGAGCTGGCCGCACGCCTGCGTGGTTCAGAACCTGCGATCATCGCGAGGGTCGAGGAAGGCCGCGTGTTGCTGGATTTGCGGACGGTTTTTCCGGAACAGGATGCTGCGGTGGAAGCCGCGTTCAGCGGCATCGTTGCATGATCTTCACGCATCGAAAAGGCGTTGGCTCTCCTCTACACTGTCGGACATTCGACCCGCTCACTCGACGAGTTAATCGAGACGCTTCGGGCTCACGGGATTGAAACGCTGGTGGATATCCGCGCCTTCCCCATGTCGCGGCGGCTGCCGCAATTCAATCGGGAATCTCTTGAAAAAAGTTTACCCGCTGCGGGAATCCGGTATCTCTGGATGAAGGCTCTTGGCGGCTATCGCAAGAAAAGTCGTGAAGACTCTCCGAACATTGGGCTTCGCAATGCGAGCTTCCGGAACTATGCCGACTACATGTTGACCCCGGAATTTGAAAACGCGATGGCCGAAATGGTTGCGCTTGCCGAGGGCTCGCGGACCGCCTACATGTGTGCCGAGCGCGTATACTTCCGCTGCCATCGCATGCTGGTCTCCGACTGGCTGGTCGCGCACGGACATGAAGTGATGCACATTGATGAGACCGGGCCCGCCAAACCACATGGCCTGACCGCAGAAGCTCGCATGATAGAAGGCGAATTGATTTACCGTGGAGACCGTCTGCTGTAAAGGTCGAAAACCTACTGTTAGGTGTCGAAAAGATGATCGTCGGCACAGGCATAGACATTGCGGAGGTTCCGCGCATCCGGCAATCGATCGAACGCTTTGGCGAGCGCTTCCTGCAGCGGATCTACACCGCGGGCGAAATGCGCTACTGCGACTCGAAAGCAAACCGGGTTGAGCGCTACGCCGCGCGCTTTGCCGCAAAGGAAGCGGCGATGAAGGCCCTGGGCACGGGCTGGAGCCATGGCGTGCGCTGGCGGGATTGTGAAGTGATACGCATGCCGGGCGGACGTCCCAGCATCACCTTTCACGGAAAGGCCGGGGAAATTGCCGCCAGCCTGGGCGTGAAGAATGCCGCGCTCTCGATTTCGCACACGGAGGAGCAGGCGATTGCGCAGGTGATTTTGGAAAGCTAGAGTGCTTGTGAGCAAAACACCATGATCCCTCGCTTCGCTCGGGATGACACGTTTGTTGTGGTCCGGCAACTCTGGTGGCGCTTCTGCTAGACTGTCGCATTCCCTGTCATCATGTCCGCTACCATTCAGGCTGTTCCGCAGGTGTCTTCGCGCAGAGAGATCCCGGAGCGCACTCTTCTGGTTGGGTTGGGGCTGACCAGCTTTGCTGCTTTGCTGCTGGAGCTGGCGCTCACGCGATTATTCTCCGTGGTGCTCTTCTATCACTTCGCGTTTCTGGCGATTTCGATTGCGCTGTTGGGACTGGGGGCCGGTGGAGTATTTGCCTATCTGCTGAAGGGCCGCCTGGCGCGCTTCTCCACCCGTACCCTGGCCGCGCTGCTGTGCATGGTGAATTCGGTTCTGGTGTTGTTGGTTCTGGAAATCGTTCTGCATGTGCCGGTCGCGCTCACCGTGACGGGAAAGAATTTTCTGCACCTGAGCGTTCTTTATCTCGCCGCGGCGCTGCCGTTCTTCCTGACTGGATTGCTGTTCTCGGTGGTCTTTGCGCGCGAGACCTGGCGCGTCTCCCGGCTTTACGGAGCAGACTTGAGTGGCGGAGCGCTCGCGTGCCTGGCAGTGGTTCCACTGCTCAACTGGGTGGGCGGGCCGAATACGATTCTAGCGGCCGCCGTGGTGATGGCCGCAGCTGCCATGGTGTGGGCAGCATCGTCTGCCGCGCGCAGGGTCGCGGGTGGTTTGATGATTGCGTTCGTGGTCCTGATCGCGGCGAACCACTCGAACCAGTTGATTGACGTGGTGTACGCCAAGGGCCTGTTCCGCGACCCGGCCTGGGTGGAGTTCGCGCGGTGGAATGCGCTGTCGCGGGTGGAAGTGGATCGCCAGGACCAAGGCAAGGTCATTGTCATCGACGCCGACGCTTCCACTTACATCATGAATTGTGATGTGACGCGCTGGCATGGGTCGGAGTGCGAAAGAGATCAAATGTCAGCCCCGCCGGCGCTGGCCAACGTGCTGCGTCCACACGGGGAGTTCGCAATCATCGGGCCGGGTGGTGGAGTGGATGTGCTACGCGCCGTGGCCAACGGCAGCCCCAGCGTGACCGGCATCGAAATTAATCCCATCATTGCCGATACGATCATGCGCGGACGTTACGCCGACTACGCGCTGCATCTTTATGAACGCCCCGAGGTCCACATTCATGTGACCGACGGCCGCTCCTACCTGCGCTCCACGCCGCAGCAGTTCGACGTTGTCCAAATGACTCTGGTGGATACATGGGCTTCCACAGCGGCGGGTGCTTTCGCCTTGAGCGAAAACAATCTCTACACGGTGCAGGCTTTCCGGGAATATTTTCAGCACCTCAAGCCGGATGGCATGATCGCGATCACGCGCTGGGAGTTCCGCCAGCCGCGCGAGGCGCTGCGTGTGGTTTCGGTGGCGATGGAAGCGCTGCACAGTCTGGGCGAGGCGAATCCGGCGCGCAACTTTATCGTGGCCTCGCAAGGGGCGCTTGATGAAGATGGGATTCCAGTGGTGGTGCTGGCCAAGAAAACTGCTTTTACCGCGGATGAAGAAGCCGCGGTGCAGGAGACCTTCGATCGATATGACGACCTCGATCCGCTGTATCTGCCTTCGGAGACGGCAAACGGGCAAGCGGGTCATAATCCCTTTGCCGATCTGATCGCGAGCAACGATCCTTACCGGTTTGCTCAGAGTTATGCCTACAATGTGGCTCCAGTCACCGACAATGCACCCTTCTTCTTCTTCACGCTCAAGGCCCGGCAAATTCTCGGCGAGCAGGGGCTGCGGCAGGGCATCGACTGGAAGGTAAACCTGGGAGTGCTGGTTCTGCTGCTTGTGCTCGTCATCTCTCTGGCAGCCGTAATGGGTTTCCTGATTCTGCCACTGGCGGTCCAGACCGGCCGCCAGTCGCCGCTTCCGCTGCTTTATTTCGTGGCCGTGGGTCTGGGTTACATCCTGGTGGAGATTGCGTTTATCCAGCGCTTCGTGCTTTTTCTGGGACACCCGACCTATGCACTGACCGTGGTCATCTTTCTGTTGATGCTGTCGAGCGGCGCGGGGAGCCTGATGTCGCGCCGCTGGCTTCCGCGCACCGAAATGGCCTGGATGCCTCTCGTGCTGGTGATGGTCGCGCTGGTCGCCGAGGTATTTTTTCTTCCTCGCGTTCTGACTGCCTGGGTAGGGCTGCGATTTGAATATCGGCTGGCGATCAGCGGACTGCTTCTGGCGCCGCTCGGCTTCGTGATGGGAATGCCGTTCCCGACCGGCTTGCGTGCGCTGGCTATGGCCCCAGTCTCTGACGTCCTCGGCGGCGCGACTGGCAGCGGTACCGACAATGATAAAGATGAGGACAACGCTGTGGAGTGGGCCTGGGCGATGAATGCCGCCGCCAGCGTGCTGGGGTCAGTGCTGGCCATGGTGATAGCGATCCAATTCGGCTTGACGGTGACCCTTGCCTGCGGAGTTGCCGCCTACCTGGCCGCTTTATTGCTGCTGCCAGCCCTTCGCACGCGACACGCTTAACCGGGCTCGCGTTTTGTTATGATGCGAGGGGAGCGGCCAGGAGTGTGGCTGTTCCATAGCCGTCGCGGACGACGCAGACGGCGGTCGGAGGAAATTCCTTGCCGAGCCAGAAGCAGGTCAAGTGGTCGCAACTTCGCGTCGGCATCACGGTGATTTTCGCCAGTCTGGTGTTGGCGCTGCTTTTGTTTCTGATGTCGGGCGGGATCAGCGGCCTGTTCTCGAAGAGAATCACGCTGGTCTCATATTTCGACAATGCGGAAGGGCTGCGCGTGGGCGCTCCGGTGCGGCTCAGTGGCGTCGATATCGGCAACGTCACAAGGATTCTCATCGTCCGCGAAAAACCGACTACTCCCGTGGAAGTGGTTATGAAGGTGAGTACGAAATACGACTTCAATCTGCGCCGCGATACCCTTGCTTCTCTCGAAACTGCTGGCGTGTTGGGCGAAACCTTCATGGATATGGATAGCTCGCAGGCCATTGGTCCCCCGGCGCAAAATGGTGACACGCTTCCCACCCGCGTGCATCCCGACTTTAATGAGGTGGTGCGCTCCAGCCAGAGCACGCTGCAGAACATGGACGCGCTGCTCAAGCGTGCCGACCGTATTCTGGCCTTTGCGGAGAGTGGCAAGGGATCTTTGGGCAAGTTGATTTACGACCCCACGCTGTATGACCGGCTATCGCAGACAGTCGCGGAACTCAAGACCGTGGTCGACGAGATCTCCAAGGGGCAAGGCAGCCTGGGCCAGTTGATCAACAGCGATGACGCCTATAAGAAGTTCGTCGGCACCCTCGATAAGATGAATGCTGTGGTTGACGATTTGCAACAAGGAAAAGGCACGGCCGGGAAATTCCTGAAAGATCCCACTCTTTACAACAATGCCAACGAAACCGTCGCCAACTTAAAACAGGTGAGCGCGGACCTCAATGCGGGCAAGGGCACAGCTGGAAGGTTGCTCAAGGACGAGGAACTGGCGAAGAAGATCGATACCACGATGACCAAGCTGGCGGCCCTGACCAGCGACCTGGAGGCCGGCAAGGGAACGGCGGGAAAGCTCCTCAAGGATGACACGCTGTACACCAATGTCAACCACGTGCTGGAAGAGACTCAAGGGTTGATCAAGGCGATCCGGGAAAATCCCAAGAAGTATCTCAGCATCAAGCTGCATATTTTCTAGCACAGCGTTCGTGAAATGCCACGCGGACGAGTGTCATCCCGAGCGAGGGACCTTGGTTCTTGCCTGCCGCATGTGTTGCAGTTGCAAGCAGACACCAAGATCCCTCGCTTCGCTCGGGATGACACTCTAAGGGGATGCTCCTTAGTGCTCTCCGATGCCGAAAACCGCGCTTAGCAGTAGGATCGTGAGAACTCCAAACGAAATTGCGCCGTACTTCCAATCTTTCTCGCGTAGAAAGAGAACGCCCGTAACCAATACGCGGACCACCGGTGTGGCCAGCATCAGCAGGACGCCCGCGCGTTCGATGGCTAGCGGAATTCGTCCCGGGAGGAAGAGGCCGACCAGCAATCCCGTCAGCATGATGAAGAAACATCCGAATGCGCCTACGCGCAAAACCAAGGCAACTATACGATCGAAGGCCGGCTCGCGGACCTGGCTCATGCGGCGCCTCCTGCAAGCAGGTGAACGAACAGATGCCCGGCGAGATAGAGCATGATCGCGACCAGCAGGTAGACGACGTATTTGGTTTGAATGCGCGGAGCCAGTCGCGCGCCCAGCAGCGACCCCAGGAACACACCGACAGCCAGCGGGGCGGCGATCTCGACAAGGATGTCTCCGCGGCGGTAATAGACGATGGCGCTGGCCGCGGCCGTTACTCCGATCATGAAATTTGATGTGGCCGTGGCTACCATCAGCGGAATGCCCATAAAGATATACATCACCGGAACTTTGATGGGGCCGCCGCCGATGCCGAGCAAGCCGGAGAGTCCGCCCGCGACCAGAGATGCTCCGAGACCCAGCGGATAGCGCTTCGGCTCGTAAGGAGGAATGACGGTCTCACCGTTGTTTTGCGCGGGCAGTTCTTCCTGATCTTCACTCTTTACCTTGCCGCCACGCAGCAGGATTGTGACGGAACTGTACAGCAAGAATCCGGCGAATAGTCCCTCAAGAAGGTTCCGATTGAAATATCCCACGAGATACGCGGTGACTGCGGCACCGAAAGCGGTTGCCAGTTCTAGCGTCATGCCGAGGCGAATGTCGGTGGTGTGACGCTGAAGGTGGACGGAGGAACTCGCCGCCGAAGTAGTGATCACAGCAACTAGACTTGTGCCGATCGCCTGCCGAATGGGGATACCAAAGTGCAGGGCGAGGATCGGTGAGAGGATGATGCCGCCGCCGATGCCGGTCATCGCTCCCAGCAGTCCTGCGAAGAAGCCTAGCAGCACCAGGAGCGCGCTCAGCATGCCGCGTCTAGGACACCACCCGCGGCGTGGCGGTGGACTCGGCCTGCTCGTGTGCGTGATAGCTAGAGCGGACCATCGGGCCAGACTCAACGTGGCGGAAGCCGAAGCGCAGCGCTTCACTACGCAACTCGCGGAATTCCTCGGGCGTGTAGAAGCGCGCAATGGGCAAGTGGTCGCGGGAGGGACGCAGGTACTGGCCAACCGTGAGAATGTCGACGCCGCGACTGCCGAGATCGCGGAATACTTCGATCAACTCTTCCGTGGATTCGCCCAAGCCAACCATCACGCCGCTCTTCGTCACCATGCCGGGAGAGAATTTCTTGGCGTTCTCGAGCAGCGTGAGCGTGCGCTCGTAGCGCGCACCGGAGCGCACCGCACGATAGAGACGCGGCACGGTTTCGGTATTGTGATTGAGGACATCCGGTTGCGCTTCGAGCACGATCCTCAACGGCTCTTCCAGGCCTTGGAAGTCGGGGATCAGCACTTCGACACGGCAATCCGGAATCAGCTCGCGAATCTCGCGTATGGTCTCGGCGAAAACTTTTGCGCCGCCTATGTTGTCATCATCACGATTCACGCTAGTCACGACGGCATGCTTCAGGCCAAGAGTTGCAACAGCTTCAGCTACGCGGCGTGGTTCGCCCCAGTCGATCGGCCCTGGCCGACCCTTGGGCACGGCGCAGAATCCGCAGCGGCGCGTGCAGATATCGCCCAGCAGCATGAAAGTCGCAGTCTTGTGATTCCAGCACTCACCGATGTTGGGACACTGCGCAGACTCGCAGACCGTGTGCAACCCCAGTCCACGCGCCAACTTCTTGAGTTCGTGAAAGTTGTCGCCGACTGGAGCTTTCGCCCGCAGCCAGTCTGGCTTCGGCATTCGTACCTGCGGTCCAACGTCAATCTGGATTAGTTGTGAAGATCCGGCCATCTTTTCGATTCTATCAGTTCAGCTTACTTCTTCAGCCCACTTCGACCAGTCCGTAGGTATGCTGCCAGCGCGTGCGCAGTGCGACCAGGGCGCGGCTGATTTCCACCTGCGTCACTTCGGAATTCGGGCCTTCCATCACTGCCGCGGCTTCGCGCTTTGCCAGTTCCAGCAACTTCCGGTCGCGAATCAGGTTGGCCACGCGGAAGCTCGGCATCCCGGCCTGGCGGGTGCCGAAAAATTCTCCGGGCCCTCGCAGTTCGAGATCGAGCTCGGCGATCTGGAAGCCGTCGTTGGTGCGGACCATGGCGTCGAGACGGCGCTCGCCTTCTTCCGATACTTTGCCGCCAGTCATCAAAACGCAGTAGGACTTCGCGGCCCCACGACCGATGCGCCCGCGCAACTGGTGAAGCTGCGCCAGGCCAAAGCGCTCCGCGTGTTCAATCACCATCACAGTAGCGTTCGGCACGTCTACGCCGACTTCGATCACGGTGGTCGCCACCAGAATCTGCAACTCGCCTTTCTGGAACATGCGCATGACCTGATCTTTCAACTCAGAATCGAGGCGGCCGTGCAGCAATCCGACCTTCAGATCGGCGAACACTTTCCCGCTGAGTTCGCGATACATCTTGACCGCAGCTTTCAGTTCGGTTTCTTCGTTTTCGGCAATGACGGGATAGACCACATACACCTGATGCCCCTTCGCCACCTGCTTGCGCACAAAGTCCCACACTTCCGGCGAGCGGTCGTCAGTGATTCTTCGCGTGACGATGGGCGTGCGGCCCGGGGGTAGCTCGTCGAGCACGCTAAGATCGAGATCGCCGTAAAGCGTAAGCGCCAGCGTTCGCGGGATGGGCGTGGCGGTCATGACTAAAACATCAGGCTCGGCGGGATCCTTGTTGTCACTCCCTTCGCCCGATTTCTTCATCAACTTCAGCCGCTGCAAGACGCCGAAGCGGTGCTGCTCGTCGACGATGACCAATCCCGGCTTCGCGAACTCGACTTTCTCTTCCAGCAGAGCGTGCGTGCCGATGACAAGCTGCGCGTTCCCCTGCGCGATGTGGCGGCGGATTTCGCGCTTGCGGTCGGCTTCGAAAGAGCCGGTCAGCAGGACGATGCGGTATCCAGCATTCTCCAGAATTCTGCGTGCGGAAAAATAGTGCTGTTGCGCGAGAATTTCAGTGGGCGCCATCAGCGCCACCTGATAGCCGTTTTCGATGGCGATGATCGCCGCCTGAAAGCCGATGATGGTCTTTCCCGAGCCTACGTCCCCCTGCAACAAACGCCGCATGGGATGCGGCTGTTGCATGTCATCGGCAATCTCTTTCAACACCCGCTTCTGCGCCGCCGTGGGATGGAACGGCAGAATCTTTTTAATAGCCTGGCGTACGCGGTCATCCAAGCGGAAGGCGATGCCGGTCTGCGCCTTCTGCTGGCGGCGCTTCAGTTCCAATCCCAGTTCGGTGAAGAACAACTCTTCAAAGATCAGCCGGATGTGTGCGGGCGTGCGCGACGACTGCAAATCCTCGAAGCTCTCGCCAGCCTCGGGCCAGTGAACTTTCCACAGCGCCTCGCGCGGCGAAACCAGCGCCAGTCGCTCACGCACTCCCGCCGGAATCGCCTCTGTGATTTCTGGAGTCAGGTCTTCGAGCGCCGTACGAATGACGCGGCGAAACCAGCGTGCGGTCACGCGGCCTTGCCCTGCTGACTCGTAAATTGGAACGATTCGCCCTACTTCGAGCGATGCGGCGGCTTTGTCATCCGCGGCGTCTCCGGGGGCATCGCCCAACATCTCAACCTGCGGCTGGATAATCTGGAGTTCTCCGCTGCGCGAGTCTTGCTCCACCTTGCCATACAGCGCGATCAACTGTCCGGCCTTGAACTTGTCTTGTAAGTAAGCCGCATTGAACCAGAGGCATTTCAGCTTGGACCGTCCCTGCCCCACGGTCAACTGAAAGATGGGCATCTTGCGGGTGCGAAACAATCCCGAGTTGCGGACCTCGCCAATCACGGTGGCCATTTCGCCGGCGCGCAATTCCGCAATTCCCCGCGGATTCAGCCGGTCTTCGTAGCGAAATGGCAGATAGTTGAGCAGATCCCCCACGGTTGCGATGCCTTTGGTGGCAAGAACCTCCGCCAGCTTGGGACCGACTCCTTTGACGTACTGCACCGGCGTGGTGAGTTCCAGCATGTTGGTGGTTCCCAAGAATGTTAGCAGTAAGTCGGCCCTTAAATGCCGTATCTACTTTTCGGCCCTCGCATAAGACTGTTTCGGCGCTTTAGAATTGTGACTATGGCCGTGCGTACCATTGTGGTCCTCCTCCTCGCGTCAACCTGCCTAGCCCAAACGACCGTAGGAACGAACTCCAATCCCCCGGACGACATCGCTGCACTGACCGTCCAGGCGAACCAAGGCAAGCCAGACGCACAGCTCAAGCTCGGAGACGCCTACCTACGCGGACGCGGAGTCATTCAAAACAACGCTGAAGCGGTTAGGTGGTTCCGAACGGCTGCAGACGAGGGCAACGCCGATGCGCAGTACACTCTCGGTTCGCTATACGCGACTGGCATCGCTGTACCGCGTGACGACGCCGAAGCCACGAAGTGGTTCCAGAGGGCCGCAGAAAACGGCAGCGCGGAGGCGCAGTACAACATGGGGGTGCGTTACGCGTACGGTCGCGGTGTACCTAAGGACGACAGGCAAGCCGCCGCTTGGTTCCGAAAATCCGCAGAACAGGGGCTCGCACGGGGCCAGCTTGGGCTGGCTGCGGGCTACGCAAACGGCCTGGGTCTCCCGCTGGACAAGGGCGAGGCTCTCAGGTGGTATACGAAGGCCGCTGAGCAAGGCATGGCGGAGGCACAGACTCAAATGGGAATTATCTTTCACGATGGCGACGGCACGTCGGTGAACTACCCGCAAGCCATGTTGTGGTTCGAGAAAGCCGCTAGTCAAAAGAACGGGGACGCAGAATTCAACCTTGGTCTCATGTACGAACACGGCCAGGGAGTGGAGCGTAGCTTCGCAAAGGCCGCTGATTACTATCACCTCGCCATTGAACATGGATCTGCCCCGGCGCTAAGCAACCTAGGGTCGCTGTATCAGTACGGAAGAGGAGTACCCCAAGACCAGCAACAAGCCATCAACTTCTATACCTTGGCGGCTGAGAAAGGTGTATTCACCGCTCAAAGCTATCTTGCCGGTGCCTACTTATCTGGCAACGGAGTGGCGAAGGATGCCGTCCGAGGTGCAAAGTGGATGCAGCTTGCCGCTGCGCACGGTAACGCGGAAGCAGAATGCAACCTGGCGATTCTGTATCAGACTGGAACCGGCGTGCCGCAGAGTTTCAACGATGCCCTCATTTGGTACGGGAAGGCAGCGGAGCAGGGATTCGCAAAGGCGCAGCACAACTTGGGCGCGCTTTACGGAAACGGCCAAGGAATCCCGAAGGACTTTGTGAAGGCTTACAAGTGGCTGACGTTGGCGAAAGAAAGCGGCTATCGGGACAGTCAGCAGGCTCTTGATTGGCTGAAACCTCAGATGACCGCAGAGCAAATCACACAGGCCCAAACACTGGCCGACGAGTGGGCAAAGGACCATAGGGCTCGCTAATTCGTCCGAATCACCACCGGCCCGACCCCGATGATCCCGGTGTCTAAACCCTCGGTGCTCCTAAATCTCCTCCAAGCCCTGCTCGCCATCGTCCTCGGCAATGTCGCCTATTTCTTTCTCGCGCCCTCCCTTCCGCTGCCGCGCCACCGGCCCTTCCAACTCGACGTAGGCCTGCTCGTCGACTTCTGGTTCTGTGTTGTCGCCTATGGCCTGATCCGCACCGCCAGAAGGTGGAAATAAGCCTTCCTACGTTACTTTAGGAACCTGCTCAGCCTCTCCTCCCCCACGTTACGATATCCCCTGAAGTATGAATAAAATCGCGGTCCTGTACGACGCGGGCCAGGCTGTGCTTTCCACCTTCGATCCGGACGAGGTGCTGCAGCGCATTCTGGGCATCGCGCACGACTATTTTCATCTGCGGAATGTGGCCATTGTGCTGCTTGACCAGCAGTCGCAGCAGTTGTACGTCCGCTCGCAGATTGGCTGGGATGAAGGCCAGGACCAGATTCGGTTCCCCCTGGGCCAGGGAATCACGGGAGCGGCGGCACTGAAGAAACAGCCCGTGTATGCACCGGACGTCAGCAAAGACCCCCGCTACCTTTGCTCCGCCAAGTCCACGCGTTCCGAACTCGCCATCCCGTTGATGGTGCGCGACGAAGTCGTAGGCGTGCTCGACTGCCAGAGCGATCACGTCGACCACTTCGACCCTGAGACCATTGATCTGCTGACTCTGTTCTCCACCCACGCATCAGTGGCCCTGCAAAACGCGCGGCTGTACTCTCTGGAGGAACAACGAAGACGGCAACTACAGGCGATCAATGCCATCGCCCAGCAAACTACGGCTGTTCTGGACCTGGAAGAGTTGCTGGACCGGGTTTGCAAGCTGATACAGGACGCATTCCGTGTGTCGCACGTTTCTCTCTTCCTGCGCGAGGACCACGACCTGGTGCTGCGGGCACATCACGGAACGCTTACCCCCCGCGTTCCGGAAGGCGGCCGCTTTCCTGCCAGCACCGAACCCTGGGCCAGCATCCTGGCCAACAGCACCACGGCGATGGATGCTGATCTTCGCCTCACACCCGGCAACACCAAGTTCTTCGCGGAATCGGCGTCGCGCATGTGCATCCCCCTGGTCTCATTCGGACAGACGCTGGGAATTCTCGCGCTGGATAGCTCGCAGCCGGATGCATTTCGCGACGGTGATTTGCAGTCTCTGGAATCGGTTGCCGACATCTGCGCCACCGCCATTCAGAACGCACACTATGTGGAGCGCGTAAAGCAGCTTGCCTACCTTGACGGCCTGACTGGCATTTTCAACCGACGGTTTTTTGAATTGCGAATCATGGAAGAGATTGAGCGCGCCCGGCGCTACGGCACCGGGATGGCGGTCATCATGGCGGACATCGATCAGTTCAAGCGCTTGAATGACGAGTTTGGACACGTGCTGGGCGATGAAGTGCTACGGCAGGTTTCGTCCCTGTTTCACCAGCAACTGCGCAAGATTGATGTAGTATGCCGCTACGGCGGCGAGGAGTTCGGGATTCTGCTGACGCAAACCAACGCCCAGCACGCCATGAATATCGCGGAGAAACTGCGGAAGATGGTGGCAGCGTGGCAGTTTCCGGGCGTGCCCCGCACGGTCACCATCAGCGCCGGAGCCGCTGCCTTTCCTGAACAAGGCACCACCCGCGACGATCTGGTCAGGACCGCAGATGCCGCCCTGTACGCCGCCAAGCAGGCGGGTCGGAACCGAGTCTGTCTGGGGACAGCAATACGCGGCCACGCGGCTGGGTCTTAAAGCGGTGGTCAGTGATCAGTGGTCAGTATTCAGTGACCAGTAAATCATCTTGGCGCCCCCCTTGCTGACCACTGACCACTGCGTTGCTAAATGTCGAACGAGTCACCCGACATCTGGAAGCGGAACTGTTCCATCTCCTGCTGCAGCTTTTCGCGCCCCTTTTCTAGCTGTTCTCGAACCTTGGGCCCGAGTTCTTGTTCCAGCTTCTCGGTCTGTTCTTTTATGTGACCACAGAGCGCTTTGCTCAATTCCGCTGAGGCTTTGCTGGTTTCTTCGGTGATCAGATCCATCTGGGGCCGGAGTTTGGCCACCTCTGCTTGTACTCTACTTAGCTCGACCCGAGTTTCCGCATCCAGTTCAGGCGCATCCATGCTCTCCTCGATCAGCTCGCCGGATTCCTTGCGCTCGGGCAAAGTGATGGTGAGCGTCTGCTCTTTCTTGTCGCGAATCACTCCCAGGGCGACCGATCCGACCTTATGGGCGTGCAATGCATGCGTGAAATCGCTGGTGTCATGCACGGGCTGGTCGCCGACGCGAGTGATCACGTCACCCGCGCGCAGTCCGGCCTTGTCGGCATGGCTGCCCTTTTCCACCGATCGTACCAGGACTCCATTTCCGTTCTTGGCGCCGAAGAACTCCCCTAGTTGCGGCGTCAGGTTCTCCACCATCAGGCCGCTGCGCATGGAGGAATGCACCACCACGACGCCAATATTCGGGACGTCGAAGTCCGGAAGGTTCGGGATGGGGGGAATCTCGACGTGGAAATTCTTGCCCCAGTCCTCGTCTTTCATACCCTTATGGGGAAACTCGTTGCGCCGGTCGGCCAGTTGCACCTTGATGGTCATGGGCTGTCCATCGCGGCTCAATCCCAGCGAGATCACGCGTCCCGCTGGAGTTTCGTGGATCATGCGCTGCAATTGCGTCTTGCTTTCGATGGCCGTCCCGTTCATCGTCAGAATGACGTCGTGTTCCTTGATGCCGGCCTTGCCCGCGGGAGCGTCCTGGTCGACCATGGTGACTTCAACGCCCTGTTCTTCCTTCAGCTTCAGGGCGCCGAGCCGGTCGGTGGTGATGTCCACGATGTCCACCCCGAGATAGGAATTCGTGCCGGGATCTTCGCTGGGAACGCCGTAGGGCCCGGAGTCCACCGTCCAATTTTGTCCGGCGTGCGCCAGGTTGAGCAGCAAAGGCAGCAAGGCAATCGTTGTCAAAATATGTTTCCGCATGGCCAGCCTCCCGAAAATTTGAAATTGCGATGAATCCCGCGTTCGATTCGCGTGCTTACTGCTTCGCCTTCCTGATGCAAATGTCGCCGGTCGTAGTCCGAACTTTCAGTAAAGGGCCGCCGCCGTTCAACTTCCCCTCCGCACTCAGCGTCCGCGGACCATATTGGCTGCCTTCGCTGGCGATGTGGATGTCGGGGAAATCTGAAGTAATGTGGTGCCCATTGCCCAGGTCCACACTGGCGCGCACGGAGATGGCAACATCTGACGCAATGTAGACCGTAATGTCGCCTGCCGAAGTCTCCAGCATGGAATCGCTGCGCTCCGCGCCAGTGTTGATGAACTTCACCGCAATCCCGCCCGCACCGGTCTCCACGCGGGCTGAAGGAACGCCGAAGAGTTCGATTGTGCCGGCGCCAGCGGTCGCGCCCACCCGCCCTTTTGCCGAGGTCAGGCGAATGCTGCCACCGCCGGTCTCGATCTCCGCTGGGCCGCCGATGTCACCTAAGGAGATAGTGCCTCCGCCGGTCGACGCTTTAACCCTGCCCGCACAATGCTTGATCTCCACGTTCCCGCCAGCCGCTTCGATCACGGCGCCCTGACCGCCAGAGAGCACAACCACATTGCCTCCGCCCGTTTCCGCGTGGATCATCCCTTTCACCGTCCCGATCGAGATGTTACCGCCACCGGTTTCGAGCTTGAGGTCTCCGCCCACCGTACCTACATCGATCGAGTCGCCGCCAGTCTCCACATTCACCGAACCGCCAATATCATCCAATCGAATTTTGCCGCCGCCGCTCTCGATCTCCACACGTCCGGTGATGCCCGCGGCTTCCACCCCTCCTCCGCCGGTTTCGATCTTGAGCAAGGCGGTGTCGCGCGGAATATTAATCACGAACTCGCCGGAGAATTTACGTGGCCTTCCACCATCCCACTCCCCCACGATCCAGGCGGTGTCGCCCTTCACGTAGGAGTTGACTTTGAAAGAACCAAACTGGCGGCGCGACTCTCTCTCGGATGAATAAGAATGGCTTTGAACGACGTAGGAAATGCCCTGTTGCGATCCACCGTGCACTACCACCGAGCCCATGTCCAGCTTGACCCTTACGTTTTTGGCCGCAGCCAGCGTGCCCGACGTAGCCTGGCTCCAGACGCCCTCGTGGGATCCATGTGTTTCCTGCGCGAGGGCCAGGGGCGCAAGTCCGGCCATAACGCACAGCAGGCCGACGAATAGTAGCGAACGCTTCAAAATAAACACCTCAGTTTCTGTCTGTCATTCCGAACAAGCGCTTCTTGCGCCGTTCAGTCAATCTCCGGCAACTGCGCTAACATCGTCCGCGCCTGCGACTTGATGTACTGGCTTTGATCCTTTGCCGCCAGCGTCATCAACACGCCGCGCACGCTCCCATCAGCCTTGACCGGCTCGATCAACCGCAACGCTTCGGTGCGCACGCCCGGGTTTGAATCGTTCACCAGAGCTTCCAACACCACGTCGCGGACTCGAGTATCGTCCTTCACAAAGCCGCCCAGACCATCCAGAGCCTTCAGCCGCACTCCCGGATTTGTGTCATAGCGCAGCGCGTACACCAGAGCTTCGCGCACCTGCGAAACATCGGGCTTCTGGGTCAGCAGATCGACGGAATCCATTCGCACACCGGAGTTGTAGTTACTGCGGGCGGCGAACAGAAGCAGTTGCTGGATGCGCTGGTCATTCATCGATCCCTGTGCTTCCTGTGTGGAAACCGTGTTGTACTTGATGTCAATTTGATTGGTCCCCGGTTGCTGCGTAATGGACTGGATGCCTGTGATCGAAGCCTCGGCGGGAGTCGGAGGGTGGTCAATGATCGGAGTCTGACGGCCGAGTACTTTGTAAGAAGTTCCCACGCCACCAGCGAAGCCGAGAATCAAAATCACGGATGCAAGTGCAGGAGAGAACCGTACCTGCCGCAGCCAGTTTGCCGGATCGAACGCCAGCCGATGCCAGAAGCGGCCTTGTTCGGCCGTCTCCAGGGCTTCCTGCAGCCGCATACGCGAGGCCGCCAGCAAGTTCGGCGAAGGCTCGCCCGCCTGCTCCTGCGACAGGAGCGTGTGGAACTCCTGTTCCGCCTTTAGTTCAGCGGCGCAGTCAGCGCAGCGCTCCACGTGCTGCTCCAGTTCATGACGAGCGTCATCGGCCAGCTCTCCATAAACCTGCAACGTGATATTTTCTCGTACCCATTCGCATTTCATATGAACCCCATTTCAAGGTTTCTAAAGTCTCAAGGTTTCAAGGTCTTCGAGACCTTGAAACACTTAAACTTTGAAACCCTTCCTTACCTCATATCCGCCAACTGGCCCCGCAACTTCTGCGTGGCCCGAAACAAAGTGTTCTTCGCGGTCTCTTCCGTCGTATGCAGAATCTCGCCCACGGTGCGCAGCTTCAGTCCGTGGTAATGCTTCAACTCAAACACCATGCGCTCGCGCGGTGTCAGCTTTTCCAGCGCGCCTGAAATCCGCGCTCCCAACTGCCGCCGCATCAAATCGCGCTCCGGATTCGCCCCCGCCCTTACATCCGGCACCTGATCCAGCAGGTCATACTCCCCGCCGGACGCGTCTTTCACCACCGGCGCATCTTCCTTCCGCACCGTCTTCTTGCGCAAGTGATCCAGGCAAAGATTGGTCACAATGCGGTAAATCCACGTATAGAAAGAACACTCGAAACGAAAGCTTCCAATGTTCTTGTAAGCCTTGAGGAAGGCGTCCTGGTAAACGTCCTGGGCGTCGTGCTCGGTGCCGGTGAGATGCAGCGCCAGCCGCAAGACCGCCTGATCGTAGTGACGCACCAATTCCTCGAAGGCGGCGCGGTTCCCGCGTTGCGCCTCGCGGATGAGGATCGTATCGTCGATGCGGCGTTCTTGCCCAGCCATGCGGCCCCGCGTGGGGTCCTGGTTCTGATTTACTCCGGTACCGCTGACCTTCTCCGCTCGATACTTGGCTCTCGCGAGCGCCCGTTCACCAACCGCAAGTGTTACCGCTAAAACATCGGCCGGCATGTTCGTGTCGTTCCCCGCAGCCCGGTGTCAATGCCGTACCCGGGCTTGCATAGGAATAGACGGTCAGTCAATGGAACCGTGAGCAGAAATTATAGGCCGACGGAGGAATCTTATGGGGCCTAGGTGATTCTTTTGGAATGAGTTAGCGGGAAACAGAAACAGTCGCGCACGGTGAGGAACACGAATTTGGCATAACAAGTGCATCGGCATCAGTGCAAATGAGTCCCGTGTCCAGAAAAGCAACATTGCAAAGATCCCAGTGTTTCTAAGCGGTGTGGCTGCCAGGTTTTGGAGGCATTCGTCTTCCGAACCGTCCGCGCCCGCATAATGAAACTCGAGGATGCTCTATGTTGCTCCGCGCCCCGCTCGCCTCTTTTGCCGCATTTGTCAGCCTCTTGCAGCTCTTGTCTGCACTTGGCGTCGCCCAGGATGTTAGTCCCGTGTGCAAGCCGACGGTGACCTCGGCGGTCATCGTCGCTTCCCCTGAGCAACGCGTCGCGGCGGGCGCCAAGGCTCAGCCGCCAATCACGGATACTGCCAACGGCTTTGCCTGGCCCGATACGCCCCTGGGAATAATCAAAACGAGCAGCGGTTACGAATTTTTCGCCAGCGATGGCGGAAACCACAGCCGGCAGATGTGGCAAGGTCACTGGGTGGGCAACAACAAGTACGGATCATTCGTCACCACGGCGGGAACGCTGGATAACCCCCTGGGATCGGGCGATCCCAAGGACGTAAGCGTCTCCTCGAATCGCAATCTCGCCGTGAACCCGATCTATCCCAGCTATGGCTACATGGGCGGAGGCCCGGTTTATCAAGTTCCCGCCGGTATGCCCGGAGCCGGCAACCTGCTCGCGACTTATCACGGTGAACTCCCCGTCGACGCTCTCTACGCGACCCTTGGGCTCGCCGCCTCCGCCGACAACGGACTGACCTGGACCGATCTCGGCGAGATCATTCGCCTCAATCAGGCTTATGAACTGGGGCTCGATGGTTTTGAAATCGGCGATGGACCGCTCGTGCTCTCGCCCGACGGAAAATATTTCTATCTGTATTTTCCCGATTGGATCGCCAACGGCACGCTTCACATCACGAACCTTCAAGGCGTAAATACGACCACCAACGTCTCGGTGGCGCGCGCCCTGGTATCCGATGTGCTCGAGGCTGCGTTCGGATCGAAGCCCCGGCACTCCATTGCCTTCCAGAAGTTTTATGACGGCAGCTGGATTCTCCAGCCCGCGATCGGCGGAGCTTCTACCGACCTCAGCGCCAACTCCTCCTTCCAGGGCTATCTCGATATACACTTCAGCAGCTTCCTGCATCGCTATGTAATGATCATCTCGAACGACACCACGTTCGGCTACGCCGAATCCGTCGACGGGCTGAACTGGTCGCTGCCAGTTTTGTTGGGTACCTTCGGCCCGATAGCCGCGTATCCCACCGCCGTCGGCCTGGGCGATGATCCGCACACGCTGGGCCAGAGTTATTACGTGTACTTCACACATTTGCCGACTAGCGGTGTTGGATGGAAGGGCGGTGAGTTGCGCAGGCTTACGCTCACCTGCCAGTAATTGAGGTCCCAGAGCTGGGACCCGGAGACAGTGTAAGAAAAGTCCCGGCAAGTGCCGGCGCAAAGATTTGGTAACCTTACTCCGCGACCGCTTCTTTTTCGATCACCACTTTCAAATGCGCGGTCACGTCCTTGTGCAACTTTACCGGGACGGTGAACTCGCCCAGGGTCTTCAGCGGCTCGTGAAGCTGAATCTGCTTCCGGTCCAGATTGATTCCCTTCTTTACGATGGCATCGGCAATGTCGCCGGAGGTGACTGAGCCGAACAACTGATCGTGGTCGCCCGCCCGCTTCTGGAACGTAGCCGATAATCCCTCAAACTGTTTGGCCAGTTCTTCAGCCTGCGTCTTCTCCTTGGCCGACTTGCGCACCGACGCAGCCTTCATCTGCACGATGACTGCCTTGTTGCCGGCGGTGGCTTCAATGGCCAGCTTGTGCGGCAGGAGAAAATTGCGCCCATATCCTTCGGCAACCTTCACCACGTCGCCGCGCGATCCCAGCTTGCTTACGTCTTCTTTGAGAATGACTTCCATGATATGACTCCGATTCGGAATTCTTTTGCCACGAACTTACGCGGATTAACACGGATAAAAGAAGAAATATAAAAAGCTTTATCCGTGAACATCCGTGGCTAAATTCTTTACGATGCCCGCCCGGCAAACGGCAGCAGGGCGATGTTGCGGGCCTGCTTGATGGCCGCCGCCAGCCGGTGTTGATGCGGCGAGCAGACACCGGTCAAACGCCGCGGCACAATCTTGCCGCTTTCAGCCACAAACTGGCCGAGCAGCCGGTAATCTTTGTAGTTGATGTCGGCGATCTTCTCGGTGCAGAACTTGCACACTTTCTTGCGCCGGAAAAATTTGCGTCCACCTTCGCGCGGCGGACCGCCAGGCCCGGAACGGCCTCCACCGCCGCCGCCGAACCGCGGACGATCTCCCGAAGGCCGGAACTCGCGCGGCCCGTCACCGGCAGGCCGCTCTGGCCGCTCGGATGGTGCTTTGGTCTCGTCAGTCATAATGCTCCTTAATTCAGTGGCCGGTGCTTTTAAGCCGTTGCTGGAGTTTCCGCTGCCGGAGGTGCTGGGGCTTCTTCCGCTACCACCGCGGGTTGCGCGCTTACTTTCTTTTTCGCGTCGCGCAGCTTCTTGATCTTGTCCAGGCGCTTCTGTTCTTCGTCGATGCGCACGGTGAGGAACTTGATCACCGGCTCTGTGACGCGCAGGCGGCGCTCCAACTCATGCACCACGGTGCCCGCGCCTTCGATCGTCATCAAAATGTACACGCCCTCACGGAACTTGCGCACCATGTAGGCCAGACGCCGCTTGCCCATGCGGTCGATACTCTTGATCGAACCGGCAGCTGCAGTAACGGTAGACTCCAGGTTCGAAATCAGCTTCTCGAGATCCTCGTCCGCCATATCCGGCCGGACAATAAACATCAGTTCATAGGTACGATTCATTTGCATCTCCAGGCAGTGGCTAGTGATCAGTGGTCAGTGACCAGTAACCCCAGCACCGCAAAAACCATTTGTCTAACAAACTCCGAATTTCTGATCACTGACCACCGGCCACTGATCACTGCTCTTCTTTGCGGTTGAAGCGGTTCATCGCCGCCGCCGCACCTTCGGTCACAATCGCCTTCACTGCATCGGTCGCGATGTCGAGCATTCCATCCACGACCGCCAGGTCGGCCTTGCGAAACGGTGACAGTAAGTATCGCTCGCCGTCTTCCACCTTGCGCTCCGGAGCCACGCCCATCCGGATGCGCAAGAAATCCTGTGTGCCCAGCGCCCCGATGATCGACTCGATCCCGTTATGCCCCGCTGAACTTCGCCGCGTATGAATCCGCAACGTGCCCAGCGGAAAATCCAGTTCGTCCTGGACGACGATCAGGTCCGCGTCCGGCTTCACTTCATATTCCACCACCAGCTCCCGGACCGACACACCGCTGAGGTTCATGTAGGTTTCGGGCTTGGCCAGCAGCACCGGCTCGTCCCCAACCTGAATTCGCGCGGTCAGCGCCCGGCACTGCCGGTTCCTGATCTCTACTCGATGCTCACTGGCGACGCGATCCACCACCAGAAAGCCCAGGTTATGCGGCGTTAACCGATATTCGTCGCCGGGATTGCCGAGACCAACGATCAGTTTCACGCTACCATCCCGAACTCATGCAGCCAAAAGCCGCGCTGCGCACGGCGGACGGGCAAGAGTGCCCGTCCCCACACGAGCATTATTTCTTCTCCTTTTTCTCGGCCTTCTTCTCTGCCTTCTCTGCCTTTTCGGGCTTTTCGGCAGCAGCCTCGCCCTCTTCTTCCGTTTCCGCCTTGCCCTTCTTGATGACTTCGGGCTCAGCCGGAACTGCTCCCGCTTCCGCCGCCACCGCTTCCGGCGTGACCACAACTTCTTCCTTCACGCTGGTCACGTGGGCCACGGGCTGGTTCGCGTCTGACAGGAAATTCAGCTTGGGATTGTGCGGCAAATCCGATACGCGCAGCACCTTGCCGAAGGTGAGGTGGCTGATGTCGACATCGATGTGGCTGGGAATATCGCCGGGCAGACACTCGATCTCGACTTCCCGCAGTATCTGCTCGAGAATTCCGCCCTCGGTCTTCACGCCCTCCGCCGTACCTTGCAGCACGATCGGCACGCTGACTCGCAACGCCTTGTCCATGGCGATGCGCTTCAGGTCGATGTGCAGCAGATGGCCTTTGATCGGCTCATATTGCCAATCCACGATCATGGCCTTGGTCTTCTCGCCGCCAGTCAGCGTGAGATCGAAGATCGTATTGTGTCCGCTGTCGGAGTGCAGGATGCGCAGCACATGCCGCGGGTCCACGCTCACCGCCACCGCGTCTTTGCTCGCGCCATACACTACTGCCGGGATCTTGCCTTCACGCCGCACCCGCCGGGCCTGGTTCTTGGTGCCAGCCTCCCGCGGTTGTGCTTCCAGAGTATTTTGTTCCAATGTGGCTGCCATAATTTCGCTTCCTTACTTTTCTTCTCAAATCAGATAAATAATTTGCTGACGGATGTCTCTTCGTGATTGGCCTGAATCGCCCGCCCAATCAATCCCGCGATCGACAACACGCGGATCTTGGGCTCCCGCTTGGCCTCTTCGGTCAGCGGGATGGTATTGGTGACCACGACTTCGCGGATCACCGATTTCGCGATGTTTTCCACCGCCGGATACGACAGCACGGCATGCGAAGAACAGGCATAGACTTCGATGGCGCCGTTCTCCATCAGGGCCGTTGCCGTTTTTACCAGCGTGCCCGCAGTATCGATCAGATCGTCGATGATCAAGCAGGTCCGCCCCTTCACGTCGCCGATCACGTGCATCACCTCGGCCACGTTCACATCCGTACGTCGTTTGTCGACGATGGCCAGCGCCGCATCCACCTTCTTCGCGAAGAACCGCGCCCGCTCCACGCCGCCGGCATCCGGTGAAACCACCGTCAGGTTCGGCAAGTTCAACTTGCGGAAGTGGTCGACCAGCACCGGCGAAGCAAATAAATGATCCACCGGGATATTGAAAAATCCCTGCAGCTGCGGCGTGTGTAAATCAACAATCAATGCCCGGTGCGCTCCTGCGGTGGTGAGCAAATCCGCCACCAGCTTTGACGAAATCGGGCTGCGCGGCTTGTCTTTTCGATCTTGCCGCGCGTATCCGAAATAAGGCATCACCGCCGTAATTCGCCGTGCCGATGCGCGTTTCAGCGCATCGATCATCAACAGCAACTCCATCAGGTGCTCGTCCACGCTGGTGCTCTTCGCACCATTGGCGTGGGCCGCGCGGCATGTTGGCTGCATCACAAACACATCGCAGCCGCGGACGTTCTCCTGAATCTGCACATACGCTTCGCCGTCGGCGAAGCGGATCACTTGCGCCTGGCCGCGCTGCATCCCGAGAAACTGGCAGACCTCGTCCGCCAGCGGCTCGTTGGCCGTCCCGCTGAAAATCTTGAACTTCTCATCCACCCGCGGACGCTGCTTGCGATCTGGCTTCTCCTCGGGCATGGGTGGGGTCTGTTTCTCGACCTTGTCCGTCTTTTCCGCCGGCGTGACTAGAGTGGCCATAGTTTTTTCAGCTCTTAGCCTTTGGCTCTTAGCCACAACCCTTGACTCCCAGCATCAAGCCAAGAGCTAAAGGTTAACAGCTAAAAGCTGGTTTTCTGGCTGGGCCGCTAGGATTCGAACCTAGACAAAGTGCTCCAAAGGCACTTGACCTACCATTAGTCGACGGCCCAGTAGGATTCCTGGTTTTTGATTGATCCCGAAAATCGGGTATCTCTATTGTCAATCAACAATCAGAAATCAACAATCAAAAAGTCGCCGCCAATACTGGCCTCGCGTCAGCGTAGTGGTCGCCCGCGCCGCCCACCCCTGCTTCCGGAGCCTGGTCACCGCCACACGCGCCGCCTCTTTCGAAGCGAACAGCCCGTACAAAGCTGACCCGGAGCCCGACAGCGACGCGTACTTCGCGCCCGCGCGCTCCAGCGCACTCTTACCTTCACTCAGCTCGGGATACTCAGGAAAGACGACCTCTTCAAAGTCGTTCTTGATCCCGGCCCGGACAAGCGCGAGAAGCGGATTCTCGGCCCGGCCCCTCCTGGAAATCTGACGAGGAGCACCGGAGTACATCTCGCTCAGCCACGCCGAAAGCCCTCGGCCAAGCTCAACCATTCTATCGGATGCATTCAGAGCCGTCAATTTCCGGTCCCACTCAGCAAACGCCCTCGGCGTAGAAACTCCCACCTCCGGCGTCACCACCAGGCACGCCGTCGAGGGCAAATCCTGCACGGGATACACCTGCTCCCCGCGTCCCACCCCTAGCACCGTCCCGCCCACCAGAAATAGCGGCAGGTCCGAGCCGACTTCCGCCGCAATCCGCAACCTCTCCTCCGCAGGCAAAGTCTTCTTCAGCGCCCGCTCCAACCCCAGCACCGCAGCTACCGCGTTCGACGAAGCCCCGCCCAGCCCGCCCTGCACCGGCAACCGCTTCTCAATCTCGATGACGACCCGCCCCTTCGCGCCCAGAGCCTGCATGGCTTTCTCGACGATGCGATGGCAAGTATTCGATTCATCTTTCGGGACTCGCGGATCGGTACACCGAATCTGAATCCCAGCCCCACGCCCCACGCTCACATGAATAACATCATGCAGCCCGATCGTCTGATAAACGGTCAGCAGCTCATGAAAGCGGTCCTCGCGGCGAGCGCCAATGCTCAGCCCAAGATTAATCTTCGCGAAGGATCGCACCTGTACCGTCATGGAAGCAAGATTGTAAGCCATCCCGCAAGAAGGAGCGGGGCATCTGTGCCTCAAGCTCCACTGAGATTTTGCCTGACCCTAACCGAAGCCAGCTGCCCCCCGCCTGATGCATGACCTTGGTAATCTCGACCCCTACCGCAAGTTCGAGCACTCTAGTGGTGATTCCAATTACATGAGCCGGTGACGCTCCTCCCGGTTGGAATCCAGTACGACCGCAAACACGAGCGCTTCCCGCCCCTAAGCGGGACCCTGTGAGAGCTATCCCGCAAGTTGGGGTAAGCCGTTGCTTGCGGACAAGCAAGCAGATCGACCCAAGTTTGGCCCGCATTGCGCCGCGACTCGCAAGCCGCAAGCAACGGGCAATGGGCTTTCAGAGGTTTGGTATGCGGACTTTGATCACTCGCTGTTCTTTGCTGGTTTCGCTTTTGGCGGCCGCAACTCTCGCCGCCGCGCAGGGCGACTATAAGGTCGTCTCCGTCACCGACGCTGGAACCATCTCAGGAACCATAAAATGGTCTGGCCCCGTCCCCCACGAACTCGACTTCCCCGTCACCAAAGATCCCCAGATCTGCGCCCCGGACGGCAACAAAACCGTCAGCCTCGACCGCCTGATCGTCGGGCCCGAGGGCGGCGTCGCCAACACCATCGTTTATCTTAAGAACATCTCCGCCGGCAAAGCCCTGGAACTCCCCGAGCAGCGCCGTCACCTGGACCAGCGCCATTGCCGCTACGTCCCGCACATTCTTCTCGTGCCCCAGAACGCCGCGCTGCAGATGAAAAGTTCCGACGCCACGCTGCACACCATCCACATGGATGGAGCCGCCAGCTACAACCTGCCTTTTCCGTTCCCCAATCAGATTAACTCGCGCAACATGTCCACCCCCGGTCTGGTCAACCTTCGCTGCAACGGCGGCCATGTCTGGATGAACGCCGAGATGATGGTCGTTCGCCACCCTTACTACGCCGTCACCGACGAGAGCGGCCGCTTCGAATTCACCGGCGTCCCCCCCGGCACCTATCAAATCGTTGCCTGGCACGAGGGCTGGGGCCTGGCGGGCAAAGAGCAAGCCTACGACGTCCTGACCGAACACACCGTTCAGCGGCCGGTCTTCACCGAACCCAAGACGTGGGAGAAATCAGTAACGGTAAACGCCAATCAGCCGAGCTCTGTAAATTTCCTGATCGGAAACAAGTAGAGATCTGGTCAAGAGGCCCAGCACGAAACCGGAAACTAGAAACACGGGTCTAACTCCGCCGCTTATACAGTACCGCGAACTCATACCCCGAATTCGCCGGAAACAACTCTGCCACTTTCCTCAGGCGCTCCGCCAGCGCCGAAGGCGCCAGCAGCGGATAGTCCCGCTCCCGCAGATCGTAGTAGTCCACATCGAGGTAAAGCGACAGTAGATAAATCGAGATCGTGTCGGAAAACGTCGCCTCGAAGTATTCGTTCTTGAAGCGTTCTGCATCCGGACCGCCAGCCGTAGCCAGCTTGCGCGCTTCCCAGGCGTCCAGCGAAGTCTCGCCGCGCGTGCCCGCCTCCACCTGCTTCCACGCGAGATCACTGAATTCCTGCGAAACTCCGGCAATCTCCACCAGCGCATGCCCTACGTTGATATAGAACTCAAACGCCACGGAGAACTTGTCGTCCGTTAGCCGCGTAGAAATAAACACACACTGCGAGTCGCCCAGATTCAGGTTGCGATGGCAGACTGCATTGTCGCTGAGCGCCACGTCGTAACGATCGGCGATAAGGATCTCGTCGCCCTGGCTCACCGTCAGCGGCACAAAGTAATAAGCTTTGCGCTTAAGAGATGAGGCAATCTTAGCCGGCACCGCCGCAATCATCCGCTCCAGATCGAACGAACTGATGGAGCTTTCCCCGGCCGCGGCATAGCACACCCCATTCGCCGCCTGCGAAACCGGCGTCATCCGGACCACATCCGCGGGGCTCCGCGTAATTGCTGGCGCTGCCTGCGACATTCTTGCTCTTTTATACACTACCGGGCTAGCTTAGAAGCATGCCGCCGACCCCGCGCCCGCCCCGCTGGTATGCGATTCCGGTGCGTGTCCTGCTGGTGACGTTCATCGGCACGCTCATCTCATTCGCTGTGAGCTTGTTGCTCGGCATCCTCGGGATCGTAACCGTGTCCGCGCTGTGCCACGCCAATCCCAACATGACCGTGGCTTACCGCCTCATCGCTCTTCCCGCGGCCGTGGTCGCGGGGAGCATCATTTTCGTCCTCGCACTCACCATGGAGATCCGCCACTACCGCCAGTCGAGAACACTGGCTGCGATCGAGAGGGTGAGTTGACAATGCCAAGTAACGCCCGGCCCCGCATCGCCATCCCCATGCCGCACTCGCTCGACCGCGAGTACGCCGAGCGGGCGATCCCGCAATACGAGCACGCAGTCGAGCAAGTCGGAGGTGAGCCCGTCCGCATCCCGCTCGACCAGCCTTCAGCCGAAGTCGTGCAGCTCATCAAAGACTGCGACGGCGTGCTGTTGCCGGGCAGCAACGCCGATGTCGACCCAGCAAGATTCAGCGCCCCGCGTTCGCTTCACACCGCGGCCGCCGACCCGCGACGCGACGCCGTCGACGACCTCCTGCTCGAGGACGCTTACCACCTGCGCAAGCCCGTGCTCGGCATCTGCTACGGCCTGCAAAGCCTGAACGTCTACCGCGCCGGATCGCTGATCCAGCACATCCCGGATTTTCTGCCCGAGGACTTACGCGCGTGCGTCGATCACGAGGCGGGAAGGAAGGTCGCGGTCGCGCATGCCGTCGAGATTGAGAAGGATTCCAAGCTCGCAGAAATCCTGAACGGGAAGGAACCGGACGGGAACAAACTCTTGGTGCCGGTGAACTCTTCGCATCACCAATCAGCCGGCGGAATCGGCAGCGGCCTGCGCATCTCCGCGCGCTGCCCCGACGATGGCATCATCGAAGCGCTGGAAGGAACCGCCCCAGATCATTTCGTGCTTGCGGTGCAATGGCATCCGGAGCGCTCGGTCGATCAAGACGAGCCCTCCCGTGCCATCTTCCGCGCGCTGATACAAGCGGCGGAAGCACGGCGCAAGTAGTTCAACGCCGCTTGCTCTTGGTGGCCTTCTTCCGCGCCTTCTTCGGAGTCGCTAGCTTCTCCAGCAAGACGACCACATGCGCGACCGCAGTGTTTTCCAGATTCAGCCCTTCCGGAGTCTTGGCCTTCAACCCGACGCAATGGGTGTGAACTCCCAGCAACTGCGCCACGCGGCCCCGAATCGATGCGGCGTGCGGACCAATCTTCGGCGCAGCCAGAATCAGGCTGGCATCGAGGTTCGCCAGGCCATAGCCCGCGTCATGCACGCGTTTCAACGCCTCGCGCAAAAAGACCACGGAGTCCGCACCCTTCCACTTGGGGTCGGAAGGTGGAAACAGCGCTCCAATATCGGGCGCAGCCACGGCCCCGAGCAGCGCATCGGTGATGGCGTGCATCAGCACATCGCCATCGGAATGCCCGCCAAGGCCTCTATCATGCGCAAGAGCGATGCCGCCCATTTTCAACGGAATGCCTTCGCGGAATTCGTGCGAATCGAACCCGTAGCCGATGCGTGTCGTTGGTGGTTTGTGGTTGGTGGTTGGCATTACGTGTCAGCGCCGGTCCGCAGTCTTTAGGTAAAACTCCGCCAGTTCCATGTCTGCCGGAGCTGTGATCTTGATGTTCCTAGCCGCACCCATCACAACCGCAACGTCGTGCCCTGATCTTTCCACCAGCGAAGCCTCGTCCGTACCGAGGAATCCGTCGGCGGACGCTTCATCGAATGCCTTCTTGATCACGCTGTAGCGAAAGCCTTGCGGTGTCTGCGCCATCACAATGCCCGCGCGCGGAATCGTGGCTTTGATCAGCGCGCCTTCCGCCGTGCGCTCGACTTGCTTCACCGTGTCCACTGCCGGCAGGCCGGCGATTGCCGCGCCATATTTCTGTGCCGCGTCGATCACTTCCTGAATGATTTCGCGGGTCACGAACGGGCGCACCGCATCATGCACAAGAACAATATCATTCGCCGCCGCTGCCACCGCGTTCAGCGCGTTCTCCACCGACTGCTGGCGATGTTCGCCGCCGACAACGAGTTCCACCTTCTTCTTCAGCACATCTTTCGCTTCACCTTCGAGCCGGGCGCGAAAGCCTGCAATTTCGCTCTCCCGCAGAGCAATCCAGATTTCGCGCACCGAATCGACCGCGGCAAACCTGCGCAGCGTGTGGATGAGAATCGGCGTGCCACCAAGCTCGGTGAACTGCTTCGAGGGCGGTGTCTTCTTCAGTTTGCCCCTGGCGCCGACGGGCATCGGAGCCATACGGGTTCCAAGGCCGGCAGCCGGAATAATCACCACAACCTTCATAGCGGGCTGTAAGTATACGAGTGCAGAGGTAGGAGTTCAAATGCGAGAGCTTTACACCGCCGAGGACGTCGAGATCGCTGAGAAGAACATTAGCCATAACCGCGAGGAGGTCCCTTGGCGGTAGCTTGCTGGTCGCGACTAAGGCTGCGGCTTCGTTTCCACCAACGTGTTCGGAATTACTGCCGCGGGCACCACCGTGCCCGTGACCACCGGCGCAGCCGGCGACACCGCAACGCTTGTCCTACTGAAGGCGCGTTCGTCCCACTTGCCGAAGATCATCTTTCCCGCAGTAGTCTGCAGCACTGAAGTGACGGATACGTCGATCGTTTTGCCAATCATTTTTCTCGCGTTGTCGACGACCACCATGGTGCCGTCATCGAGATAGGCGACGCCCTGGTTGTATTCCTTGCCTTCTTTCAGTATGAAGACCTTCATGATCTCGCCCGGCAGCACGATGGGTTTGAGCGAGTTGGCCAGTTCGTTGATGTTGAGTACCTCGACGCCCTGAAGCTGTGCCACTTTGTTCAGGTTGAAGTCGTTGGTGATGATCTTGCCCTCGTAGACCTTGGCCAGCTCGATCAGCTTCAGATCGACTTCGCGGACCGCGGGGAAGTCGTCCTCGACAATCTGGATCGACAGGGTTGCCATCTTTTGCAGGCGCTGTAGAACGTCGAGGCCGCGCCGGCCGCGGTTGCGCTTTAGCGAGTCGGCAGAATCGGCGACGAGCTGCAACTCGCGCAGCACGAACTGCGGGGTGACGATGATGCCATCGAGGAAGCCGGTCTCGGCAATGTCGGCGATGCGGCCGTCGATGATGACGCTGGTGTCGAGGATCTTGTAGCTCTTCTTGCCTTGCTTCTCACCGCCAAAGATCCCGCCCAACGCGGCCAGGTTCAGCAGGTCGCCCTTACTTGCGCCCACGATCAGGCCTACGTAGGCCATCAGCAGCATTACCAGGATTTGCAGGAAACTCTGAGTGCTGCCGGCGGGCACACTACTGCGAATAACCAGGGCAAACAGGTAGGCTCCGCAGATGCCGAGGATGCTCCCGATAGCGGCGCCGATCAGCCGCTTCAGGCTCACGGCGCGCAGCTTCCATTCGAACAGAACGATGCCTGCCCCTACGAGCGCACCGATAGCGGCGTCCAGGTTGCGAGACAATCCGAAGGGAGCAATGACGTAACAGGTAGCCGAAACTACGATGACAAAAATAAGACGAACAAAAATCAAATCCACAGTATGACCTCCCCCGGATGCAGCTCCGCAGACATCTGGCGGAAAGCTCCGGTGCCATTTCCTCGCCGCCCCGGGCGGGAATCGGCAAATCAGCTTATGCGGGGCGCGCAAGAATTAGGGGAATGAATGTACGCCCCGTCCCGGCCCATGGAGGCGTGGCCGGAAGGACCTCGGTAAACCAACGCCAAGAGTATATACCGGAAGGCAAAACGACGGCGAAGAAACCAGGGGACTGCTCCTCCGAAACTGCGATCCAGGGACTGCCGTCCTGCTAGACTCTCCTGCATGAAAGCCTTAGTGATCTGTAGCCTGTCTGGCCCGGACGCGCTCTCCGTTCAAGACACTCCTGAACCTACCCTGAAGCCAGGGCAGACGCAGGTCCGCGCCTCCGCCGGAGGCCTGAATTTCGCCGACCTCATGACTACCCATGGCGGCTATCCCGGAACGCCCGCGCCACCGCTAATTGCCGGACGCGAATTCTCCGGCGTGGAACAGAGCAGCGGACGCCGCGTGATGGGCTATATCCAGTGGGGAGCTTTCGCCGAGAACGTTGCCGGCTATCCCCATATGCTTTGGCCCAGCCCTGATCACTGGACCGACGAGCAAGCTGCCGCCTTCCCCGTCAACTACTTCACCGCGTATCTGGCCTACTGGCAGGCAGGGATGACGCTGCCGCCAGCGGCGGGACGCACCCACCGCGTGCTCATACACGCTGTGGCCGGAGGCGTGGGTACGGCAGCGGTGGAGATCGGACACATTTTAGGCATTGAGATGTATGGGACTTCTTCAACCGACGAAAAGCTGGCGCGCGTGCGAGAACTGGGACTGCAACACGGCATTAACTACAAACAAAACGACTACGAAGAAGCCGTGAAGAACCTGACTCAAGGCGAAGGCGTGGACGCCGTCTTCGAAATGCTGGGCGGTGAGAACACCGCGAAAAGCCTCCGCTCGCTGCGCGATTTCGGTCGCGTCATCCAATACGGCACCGCCACTGGCAAGCAGCCACAACTCGATGTGCGGGCCCTTTATGCGAAGTCGGCCAGCCTTCAGGGCTTGTGGTTGAGCTACCTCTCGCAAAAGCGCGAGATCATGGAACGGGCCTGGAAGCAGCTCTCGGAATGGATCGCGGGTCGGAAGCTCACGCCGGTGGTCGGTCACGTGTTGCCCTTCGACCGTGCAGTGGAAGGTTACAAACTGTTGCAGGACGGCAAGAACTACGGCAAGGTCGTGTTGAAGATCGGATAGACCGATCGACCGTCAGCTAACAAAAAAGTGCCATTTGTAATGCCAAGTGGTATGATAAATGGCATGAAGCTTCGTCTCGACAAATCGGGCCGGATAGTCCTACCAAAGCCGTTGCGGCAGCGCCTTGGGCTGAAAGCAGGCTCAACCTTCGAAGCAACTGAGGCCGCAGAAGGGGTCTTGCTACGGCCCATTACGCATCGGCCGTCGCTGGTTGAGCGTAGTGGATTCCTGGTACACACGGGCCAGGCGGAGCACACCCTCGACTGGCAGCAGCTTTCCGACGATCTGGAGCAAGAAAGGGTGCGAGACATTTTTGACCATTGAAGATCGGGCACTGTTGATCCGCCAATGAAAGTCTATTGCGATACGTCCGTGCTGGTCGCGGCCTCAGTTTCGGCGCATCGTCACCACACCCAGTCTTTGGCACTGCTTACACAGGTTCGTGCAGGGAAGCTCGAAGGGGTCGTTAGTACGCACGGCGCGGCAGAGTTCTATGCTGTGCTCACCCGAGCGCCCGTGATTCCTCCGATATATCCAAGTGAGGCCTGGCGACTGCTTACCGAAAACATACTGCCTTATTTTCAAGTGGCCGAGCTTAGCGCCGCGCAATACAGGTCCGTGTTGAGGCAGGCGGCGGAAAAGGGATGGACGGGCGGCCTCGTCTACGATGCGCTGCACCTCGCGGCCGCCACCGGCAACCGCTGCAAGCGAATTTATACCTTCAATCTGCGCCACTTTCTTCAGATCGCCCCCGAACTGCAAGAAAACATCTGCAGCCCCTAGAGGGCAACGGTTGTCATAGCATCCGAGAAATCAGGATGAGAATCACTGCCGCCCCAGGTAGCGGAGGCGGCCGGTGAAAGCACGCCCGTTGGCGTCGATGAAAGTCGGGGACAGGTGAGTTGGATCGATGATTCCGTTCGCCAGCTGGGCATTCCCGTGGTTGGTCACGTTGTTAAAGCCGGCGCGTATGGCCCAATAGCGCCCGAAAAGATGAAAGCGCTTTTCGAATTGCAGATTGAAGGTGTAATACGTTGGCAGACGGTAGGTTTCCGGAGTCGTGCCCGGAGAGATCTGCCCCTGATCGGTGGTCGCGAGGAAAGGTAAACCTGTGCGCGCTTCCGCGGAGTAAACCATGTCCAGTTTATGGATGAGGGGCAGGTTGAAAAATGGCAGGATGCCCCAGCCGACAAAGCGGTTAGGAGTGTCCCATGGATAGGGCCCGGGCAGTTGCGGGCTCAACAGCGGAATATCCAGACTGAAATCGAACACCTGGTTGGTATGGGCGCGGGAGCGCGTGTAAGCGCCAAAGATTTCGTAGTGCTGGCGAAAGCGGCGGCGTGCGCTGACGGTAAAGGCGTCGTAGCGGTCGTCGCGTCCATTCCCCAGCAGGAAGTTTCCGTCCACCACGCCATTCAGCGTGTTGTAGGCAAAGCCGTGCGTGCCGCGTTTCTCCAGGAACTCGAGTTTTAGGAAGATGGCGTATGGCAGCTTCTTCTCCAGGCCGATACTCCAGTTCAAGTATCGGGGAGCGGAAAGCGTGTTCCGGTTCGCGGTGAAGGTGGTCGGCACGGGAATGGCCGCGGGCTCCGGCGTCCCCGGAGGCAGGTTTATGCAGGTAACAGCGTTGCCGTTCGTGTCCTGCGGGCAGCCGTTTGGATCGAAGAAATAATCAGTCCTCTGTCCTTCCAAAGGCTGATGGATCAGTCCCAGGGTGGTGTTGTCATAAGTAATTCCAATTCCCGCCGAGACCTTGGCATTGCCTTCATCGTCGAGAATGTAGGTCCCCGCGAGGCGTGGTGAGAAAAGCGAAGTCCGAATGATTTCATCCCAGTCGAAACGCAGACCCGGTTCGATGAGCAGACGATTGGTGATCAGCCAGCGATCTTCGGCGTAGGCGCTGGCCTCGGCATTGTAGAGTGTGGAGTAACTGCCTGCTGAGAATGCCGAGTATCGCGTGCACGTGGAGGGCACCACCGGAACGCCGTTCGAATCGGTGGGACACGGCTGCGGCGGTTGCGCCGCCGACGGCTGACCCGGCTGCAGGAAGGAAATTGGCTGCCGCAGGAACTGCGCGTTGTAGTTCAGACGGTCGACGTCTGTGCCGAATTTGAGGTCGTGGCGTCCGTGCCACTGATGAGGCGGCAGATAGAGATTTGCCAGGCCCTGCACTCTGCGGGCTAAATTGTTCTCGTGCAAATAGTAGTTGCCTGCGAACAGCTGGCTGTTCGCAGACGACGGAGCCAGTTGAATGAACGAACTATTTCCCTGCGGAGTCAGCGCCACGCTGTACTGGTCCACGCCGAATCCGGTTTCCAGCAGCGCTCCGCCGCGGAAGTAGTACTGGTCCTTGAGCGAGCCAATGTAGGCGGTTTCGGCGTCTGTGGGGGTGGTCGGCTGAGGCTGAAGAAGGGAGAGTCCGGCGTATTGATTGTGATAGTAGTTCGAAAGAAAACTGACCGTGACGAAGTTGCGGGTGGTCAGGTTCGATTGCAACTTCGCCAGGTTGTCCACGCGCCATGTATGGTCATTATCGGAGCCGGATGGCAGTTGCGTAATGATGTTGTTGTCGTACTCGCCGTCGAGAGCGTCGATGAACCACATCCTCCCTTTTCGAATGGGCCCTGAGATCGTGTAAATGGGCGTCCATTGGCCAATCGAGATGCCTTTGATGGTCTGCACTCCGGGTAGGAAGTCGGTGGACGTCATCCGGAAGTGATCGTCGCCCATGCGCGTGTTCAACCCCAGCACTCCGCCGGAACCCTTGCCAAACTCGGCGGGCTCGCGAGCCGGGGTGACGTCGATGGAGCGGAAGGAATCGACGCTGGTGCGCACCGCCAGCTGGCCGTTCGTCGGCTGGGTCACGTTGAAGCCATCCAGCAAGACCAGCGTCTGATAGGTCTCCGCACCCGCCACGTGCGGCTGGCCAAAAGCATCGGGCGTAACCCCGGGGATAAAGGTCAGGGAGTTGCGGTAATCGTGCGTCGCGGGATAGGGAATGTCGACAATCTCAGTGCCGGTAAGTTCCTCTTTGGTGGAAACCTGGGCCATGTCGATGCCCGGAGCGGATTCCACGACGTCCACCACCTCACGCGCCTCTTGTTGGTGGGTAAGAGTCACGTCCACGTTGGCGGTGATGCCGACTTGCACCCCGGCCTGAACCGCGGCGTAAAAGCCGGGCTTCTCAACGCGCAGCTCGTAGGTCCCGGAAGGCAAGTTGGTGAACTCACAGTGCCCGGCGAAATCGGTGCCGCAGCGCAGAGCGAGAGCGGGTGGCGGCGGTTGCAACTGGACACGAGCGGAACCAACGGCCACCAAGTTTTCGTCAGTCACGGTGATGGTGAGCTTCTGAGCGGCGGCGGTGTGATCGGGAGCGGTGTGCTGCGGAGACGGAGAGGACGTCTGCGGGAGAGATGGCGCTACCCACAACGCTGTCAGCACAAACAAAAGCACCCATTTCGCAGAAGGACTACGCCCGTACATGGTTTGAGTATGGAATCATTCGCGCCGCACAGCAAGCCTAACGCGACAATTCTCTGCTCCATCTTTTCTTGCCTTCTCAAACACCCACTCCTCGCTCACGAGGAAATTCACCAACGAGCACAGGGCGATGGCGACTCCGTTCGCGACCAGGTAATTCACGTGGCCCCAGCCCACTATTGCTTTCATCAGCGCCAAATTGCCGGCGATGGAAGCTCCGCCCGTCGTTAGGTTGAAACGCAGCAGCCTCGGTAAAGAACTTCGCCAGGACGGCTCTACCCGGTCGGCCCAGGTATAGCGCTCGTGCCAGAGGAAGTTGTGTACGACCGCGGCCTCCACTGCGAGCGCCGTCGCCAGCAGATAGCTGAGATGAAGTCCGGTCTTCAGCCCGAGCAACACGGCCAACTGTATTACGATTCCGAGCGCTCCCACTGCGTTGAACTTCAACCAGCGCACGGCGATTGTCCGCCACGCACCCGTCGCATTCCCCCTGGGTCCCCACTCTCTCTGGTCAATGACGCAGACGGTCGAGTTTAGGTTGTCTCGTACCTTTTCGATCACTTTGCGATCCTTTCTTCGCGATAAAGCCGCAAGGTGTTCTGCGCAGTGAAGAAAACCACGATCAGCGCCATTCCCGCGAGGCCAATCGCTCCGCCCACGTCGAACAACTTGTAATGGCCGCCGAGAAAGTGAACTCGCGGCTTCCACAGCAGCGCCAGGTTGCCGACTGCCAGCAGAATGCGCAGCTCGGTCGGCCCGAAGCGCCAGAACGACAGCCGGAATTCCCCGAGCGCGTGCGTCGCCAGATAGGACTGAATCGAGAGCAGGAGAAACGCCACGAGCAGGCCGATAGCGATCCAGGGATGCATGTACCCCGACAAGGCCAAACCGCCCATCAGCGCGAGAGCGCCGAAGCTATCGACCATGTGGTCCACGTAAAATCCATATCGTGGACGCAATTGTTGGCGCACGCGTGCCAGCGTTCCGTCGAGCGAGTCGCCAAGCCAGTTCAACGCCAGGCAGGCAATCACTCCGAGCAGCGCATGCCGGTTCCGGGCCGCCAGTGCGTAGCAGACGCCCGCCCCAATCTGCGCCACCAGCCCTAACACGGTCAGACGGTCGGAGCCAATCCAGGGCGGAGTGCGCGCGGCCAGCCACAGCAGCGCGCGTTTTTCGGCCGCCGCGAGCCAGCTTTCCTGTATCCGCCGCATCTTTGGAAACCGCGCCCGCTTCATTTCCAACAGCACGCCAGGGTTTACCAGCTCGCAAAGTTCCGTCATGGCTTGAGAACCGGGGTTTGTGAGAAATCGACTTGCCATTGTTGGCCTCCTGAGTTCGGGTCTTGGGTGCGAGGTCTTAGGTCTTGGGTCTTAGAAGAATCCGAGCGCCGGAGCCTCATCCCTAAGACCTGAGACCTAAGACCGGGCTCCTGCACCGTGGTCACTTTGCAGCGAAATGCGGTCGGCGGCAATGCACTGGCAATCAAACGCGGCTCAACTAAAGATCAGCCGGCAAGTCTCTTATCCATAGATCGTTACGGACGAAGCTCATCCGCCTGCCGTCAAGGCCGGTATCAATAAAGGAACCATCCGGGCAAGTTTCGGGCGATAAAACACCGAGTGATTGGAAGGCTCTGGTAGGCTTTTGGAGGAAATCCATCGCACACAAAGCTGCGGCCCATGACCAGACTCCTGCGGTTCTTCCGTCCCTCACACCAGCACACGGCATTCTCCGCCACGCTTCTGCTGATGGCGGCGGTCATGCTCTCGCGCGTGGTGGGCTACATCCGCGAGGCTTATATCGCGTACGCCTTCGGCGCGGGGCCGCAGACTGACGCCTACGTCGCCGCTTTCACCCTGCCGGACTGGCTCAACTACATTGTGGCCGGAGGCGCGGCTTCGATTACATTCATCTCCATCTACACGCGATTTCTCGCGGAAAAGCGCGACGCCGACGCGCAGAAGACCTTCTCTGTAGTGATTACGGTCATGTCGGCTGTGATGATTGTGGGCACGATCCTCACCGAGATCTTCACACCGCAATTCGTACGCTGGATGTTTCATGGTTTCTCACCCGCGCAAGTGGACCTGACCGTCCATCTGACCCGCATTCTACTGCCGGCGCAGATCTTCTTTTACGTGGGAGGAGTCGTCTCCGCCGTCCTGCTCTCGCATCGCCTGTTTCTTTTTCCGGCGTTCGGGCCGCTGCTTTATAATTTGCTTATCATTGCCGGAGGCGTGATCGGGGGCCGGCACTTCGGGATTGCCTCGCTCGCCTATGGCGCGCTGGCAGGAGCCGTGGTCGGGCCTTTTCTGGCCAGCGTGATCGGCGCAGTCCGCATCGGCACGGGCTATCGTCCGTCGTTCGATGTGACCAATCCCGCGTTTCGCGAGTGGGTGAAGCTCTCTATTCCCTTGATGCTCGGCGTATCGCTGGTCACGGCCGACGACTGGATACTGCGCCACTATGCCTCCAGCGGCATCGGCGACATCGCCCGACTCAACTACGCGAAGCGTCTGTTCGCGGTACCTGTCGCCGTGCTGGGGCAGGCTACAGGGCAAGCTTCTCTGCCGTTTTTTGCGCGCTTGTTCAACGAGAAACGCCTGAAAGAATTCGCCGATACTGTAAACGATTCCGTCTACCGGGTCTCCGCCGCGTCGTTTCTAGCCACCGGGTGGATGATGGCTGCTGCCTTCCCGCTGATCGATCTCGTGTACCGCCGCGGGCGCTTTCTGGTTTCCGACACCGAAACTACGTCGATCTATTTCTTCTGGTTCTCGCTGTCATTGGCTCTGTGGTCGGCGCAAGGACTCTACGCCCGCGCCTTCTACGCCGCCGGCGACACGCTCACTCCCATGGTTGCCGTCACGGTGATCACCAGTGCTTCACTGCCGGTGTATTCGTTCCTCTTCCGCAGATACGGAGTGGTCGGCTTGGCGTTTGCTTCCGATATCGGCATCGGAGCGAATCTGCTGGCTCTGGCCTGGCTGCTGAACTATCGCAAACTGGTTTCGCTGAGGACGTTGCGGTGGGATGAGCTGGGAAAGTCGGCGCTGATCGGGGTGGTCGCGGGCGGCATCAGTCTGGAAGTGGCGAAAGCTGTGACGCCATTCGTCTCAGGTCACGGTAGTCGCTTGGCTGACCTCTTACAACTGGGATTGGTTTCGATCACCTGGGCTGCGGCGACTGCCGTAGGTCTGTGGCTGCTGCGCTCGCAATTGCCCAACGACCTGAACCGCCGCAAGACGGCATATCCCGCGGTGGCTGAAGGCGAGGGCAAAGAGATCATGGGGGCAGGGACGCAGCCGTGAGCATATACGTCGAGATTCTTATCCGCGGCAACATGGACGATCTCTGGCAGAAAACCCAGGATCCGAAGCTGCACGAACGATGGGATCTCCGCTTTTCCCAGATCGACTATCTTCCTCGTCTGCCAGGGGAAACTCAGAAGTTCCTGTACTCAACCCGCATCGGGGCGGGCCTGCGAATCAGCGGCGAGGGGGAGAGCACTGGCGAGCGAGACGATGTGTCCGGAGAGCGCACGTCCGCGCTAAAGTTCTGGTCGAAGGATCTCAAATCACTGATCGAGGTGGGTTCGGGTTACTGGCAGTACGCTCCGAGCGAAAGGGGTATCCGATTTCTCACCTCATATGATTACCGGACTCGATTCGGTGCAATTGGCGGATTTGTCGACAAGTTAGTATTTCGGCCACTCATCGGCTGGGCGACTGCTTGGAGCTTCGATAGGCTCCGCTTGTGGATTGAAAAAAGCGTCCCCCCAGAGACTTCTCGCAACTCAGCTGTAGTTTACTTCTTGATCCGCGTAACGATTGCGTTTGTCTTTTCCTACCATGGCATGGTCCCAAAGCTATGGTTTCGCAGTCCGGATGAGTTGGATATGCTGCGCAATCTCGGCGTTGCCTCATTCGCCTTGCTCACAACGATCGCGGGATGGATGGAGATCGGGTTCGCTGTGTTATTGATCATTCTATGGCGCGCGCGCTGGCCTCTGTGGATAACGATTGTGGGCATGATTGCTGCAACCGCATCCGTAGCCATGGGCTCGCCCAGTTATTTTCACAAGGCTTTCGATCCACTGACTCTCAATCTTTCGGTTGCAGTGCTTGCGTCCTGTGGCCTGCTCGTGGCTGAGAACGTTCCCACGGCGAGCCGCTGCCTTCGAAGACCTCCTCGGAGCGAGCCGTGAGATCAATTTACGAAAAGGCGCTGGGGGAAAAGTTCAAGCTTCTCCATCCTCGCATCCAGGAAAGGTTCGGGTTCAGCAGCCGCGACAATCTTGCGTGCATCGGCACGGGGACGATGGACGAACTTTGGCACGGAAGGCCCTATACGCTCCCATTTCTCTATGTCGGGAGCGTGCGGCGGATCATGTTTCCGGAGCGCGGACGATCTGTGCCCTTCACCATCAGGAACTATGCCTATGTAGACGAATACGGACGGGAGACCGTAACTTGGATTCGTAACTTTGCTACCCGCAAGCCCAGGCGTTTTGACGCTTACATGATATTCAGCGAGCAACGCCAACGGATCGTAGATTACCTGGGGAATCACCAGCATCTCGCCGTCGACATTGATTTGTCCGTCGATGAAAGAGGTGGGCTTCGTTTACGGTCCGGAGCGCAGCGTTTCTACGAGGGCTGGGTTGCATTCAGTTTCCCCCTGCTCTTCTCCGGTATCGCAGAGGTCTGCGAGTGGTACGAAGAGAAAGACCAACGTTTCCACATTGAGGTAAACGTCACAAATCAAACATGGGGCCCGCTGTTCGGTTACAGAGGTTCGTTTGATATAGAGTGGCGGACTGTCAACGGCAGCGAGATCCCAGCAAATATCTTGCCTCTGCGCTGCGAACGCAGGGAGTAGAAATTCCAGGTCCTGTCATGTTTCTTCTTTCCAGACCCTGCGAATCGCACATTCGAAGAATTCTTGCTGGTCAACGAGCCAGCGACTTTTCCTACCCTGATGTCGGCGCAACTCGGGGTGAACCGCCTGCTGGCTACGCGGTGCTCCAGGGCCGCGTCGATCTGGGCCTTGGCTCCACGACCTTCGACCGGGCCGCGGAGGCACTTCGCCGATGGAAGATGTTCGCTGTCCCACGAATTCAACTCTGCTGGCCGACCACTCCTATTCAGCCAGGAGAGGCTGTCGCAGTAGTCATCAGGCATTTTGGATTTTGGTCTCTCAACTGTTGCAAGATAGCTTACGTGATCGACGAAGAGGGTCCCGTCCGGCGTTTTGGCTTTGCCTACGGCACCCTACCCGAACACGCGGAGCAAGGCGAGGAGCGCTTCACCGTGGAATGGCATCGCGCTTCCGATGTGGTTTGTTACGACATTCTATCTTTTTCACGGCCCGGTAGCCTGAAGGTGAAGGTCGCATACCCGGCGGCGCGATGGCTGCAGCGAAGCTTTCTGCGACAGTCCTCAGCAGCGATGGTTGATGCGGTACGGCTTTGGTAGGGGCGGGCCGCCATCTCTGAACAACAAAGCGGCGGACATTCGCATGCTCTGCGAACTCCGCCGCTAATCTTCGCCGCTAGAGCGAACCTAGGCCCGTGCGCCAACCGCCGCCGGCTCGGGCATGATCACAGCCTTGTCCTCACCGTTGGGCTTGGTCTGCGCGGGCGTGCCGCCCTTGCGAATGTCGATGCCGCCCTTGAAGTAGGCGCCATCTTCAATTGAGATGCGGGCCGCGACTACATCGCCGGTGAGCGAACCGTCGCTGCGGATATCGACGCGGTCGCTGGCGGTGAGGTTGCCGCGGACCTTGCCCAGCACCACAATCTCGCGGGCATTGATGTTGGCTGCAACCACTCCGTTGCGGCCGATGGTGACGCGGTTGCCCGCCAGGCTGATGGAGCCTTCGACTCGGCCGTCAATATAGAGCGACTCCGACCCGGTCACCTCGCCCTTGATCACAAGCGACTTGCCGATGGTGGCCTGGTCCGCGGTAGTGGTGGTGGCGCCTACGGCGGGACGCGGCCCAACGGCGGGTTCATTCACCATTGCGGGCGCGTTCGGGGTAGACATAGTTGGACGCTCCGGCTCTGCTGGCCGCCCGGGGGTCTGAGGCTGATTCGTCGGCTTCCACATGGATGAAAAGTTCCTTTCCTGGTTGGGATTAGGGATCACGCGCCGCACTTGCGTGACCAAATCGAATTGTACTCCGCTGTCTCAAAATGAGTGCTGTGGAAAAGCCTTTATTTTCAACGGAGTTTCCTACCTTGGTACGTACTTCTGTGTTCTCTGGAGCGTGGTGACCTGATTCCGCGGCCCTCCTTTTCGGCTGTCTGACTCTCCCTTTCGGCTCACTACCGTGTAAGGATTCCCGAAAAAATTTCGGCCGGAGGGTCAGTTCCACAGACTCTGGGAGTATGCTCTTGGCATCGAAGAATTATCGAAGACGCAATCCAGCCTTGCAGGAGCAAGACATGTTAGAACCAGCCGTGATCTCTCCGCCAGCTTTCACTGTCGCCCGGCCCCAGCCCGGCGAGTACGCGCCGTATTACGACCGCTACATTTCTCTGATTCAGGGCGAGGACATTCTCAACACGCTTGACCAGCAGCGCCGCGAAATGATGCTCCTGATTTCCTGCCGCGACGATGAGGAGGGCGGCTTCCGCTACGCGCCGGAGAAATGGAGCGCCAAAGAAGTTCTCGGCCACGTCTGCGATACCGAGCGCATCTTCGCCTACCGCGCTCTGCGCATCGCGCGTGCCGACGCGACGCCCCTCGGGGGCTTTGAGCAGGACGACTACGTGCGCAACGGCCCGTTTGCGCAGCGGCCGCTGGCCGATCTGGTCGAAGACTTCATCGCCGTCCGCCGTGCGACGCTTTCGCTGCTGCGCAACCTCGACGAGACGGCGTGGTCGCGTCGCGGGATCGCGAACAAGAATGAAGTCAGCGTGCGGGCGCTGGCCTACATCATCGCGGGGCATGAGTTGCATCATCGGAGAATTCTGGAAGAGAAGTACTTTGTGAACCGGTCTTAGGTCGCGGGTCTTAGGTCGTAGTCATCCCCCAAGACCGACTACTCAAGGCCTAACACCTGAGACCCGATTTCCATGTCACGCGCACTGACTGAACTGCTTCATGGTAAAGGTGCTCACGCCGATCCGGTTATCTGCGTGGAGGATCTTCCCGCTGAACTAGCCGCACGCCGACTCGAAGGCTTTCCGCATTCGATCGGACAACTTGTCTTCCATATGAATTACTGGATGGACTATGAGCTGCACCGCATTCGCGGCGAGCGGCCGGTGTATCCGGAACACAACTCAGAAAGCTTCCCACCCGCCACGTCGCCCGCTGATGCACGGGATTGGGACCAGATGCGCAAGCGCTTTGGCGGTTTCATAGCCAATTTCACCGCGCTGGCAAACTCTTCTCCGCAAGAAATGAAACGCCAGATCAAGACTGTCCACGAAGGAGATACGAAACTCGCAGGCACGCTTGAGGCTGTGCTCTGGCAAATGGTCGCGCACAACAGCTACCACATCGGCCAGATCGCGATGATCCGGCGCGCGCTGGGCGCATGGCCACCGCGCGGCGGCGGGGACACTTGGTAGGAACCGCCGTTCGTCGCTGGTCGTTAGTGGTTGGTAAACCTAGGGCCTTGCACCTTTTAAGTTAGGATTGAAGGCTGAAGGCTTTGGCCAACGACCAACGACTAACGAGCAACAACGGTTTTTCATGCTTTCCGACTCCACCATCCTGAAACACATCGCCCGCCAGCCCAAGCGGTCTGCCGGATTCAAGCAGCTCGTGCGCGAACTGGGCCTGCACGGCGACGCCCGCGGAGAACTCGACGGGCATCTTCAGAAGCTGGTATCCGCGGGCGAACTGGTTCAGCTCAATTCCGACCGCTACGCTCTGCCTCAACCGGCAGCCAGCAAGAGTGACAAGAATCTGGTCGTCGGACGCCTCACCATGCACCGCGATGGCTTCGGATTCGTCATCCCCGACGCCAGCTCGCTGAGTCCGTCTCTGAAGTCGCGACTGGCGGGTGATATCTTCATTGCTCCGCACGCCATCGGCAATGCCATGCACGGCGACCGCGTGCTGGTCGACATTGTCGCGGTTCGCCCCGATGGCCGTGCGGAGGGCCGCATTGTGCGACCAGTGGTGCGCGCGCATCCTACAGTGGTCGGCATTTTTCACTACGGGACCCGCCACAATTCGGTGAAGCCCATCGACAGCAAGATCACCATGGATGTCGTGATTCCGCCCGGGGCGGAGCGTCCGGAAACCAAAACCGCAGAGGACCCTTCGGCTTCGCTCAGGGCAGGCGCGGAGGACACTGAGAATCGAAAAAAGAAAGGCAAGGGATCTGTCGACCGTGTGCTTGGCGACGAAGCCGCTCACCGAACTGATTGGGATGATTTGGAAGGCGTAGTGGTTGACGTTGAAATCACTGACTGGCCGACGCCCACGCAAAACCCGCGTGGACGCGTCGTTGAGATTCTTGGGCGGCCGGACGATTTCGGCGTCGACGTTGAGATCACCATCCGCAAGTTTCACCTGCCTCACCATTTTCCCGCGGCAACGCTCGAGCAGGCGCAGGACATCCCCGCCGTCATCCCGGCACAGGAACTTCGCCACCGCCGCGATTTCCGTGCGCTGCCCATCGTCACTATCGACGGAGAAACCGCGCGCGACTTCGATGACGCCGTCACCGTGCGCAATCTTGCCGATGGCAATTTCGAGTTGCAGGTCCACATCGCCGATGTGGCGCAATATGTGACACCCGATTCCGCGCTCGACCAGGAAGCGCGGCTGCGCGGCACCAGCGTTTACTTTCCTGACCGCGCCGTGCCCATGCTGCCGCTCGAACTTTCGACTGACATCTGCAGCCTGCGTCCGCATCTCGACCGGCTAGTGTTGTCGTGTGTCATGCGAATCGATCCTCGCGGCGAAATCATAGGGTGCGAGCTGAGCGAAGGCGTTATCCGATCGTCGGAGCGCATGACCTACACCGCCGTCAATGCGGTGGTTGAAGGTGACTCGGACGCGCGCCAACGCTACGCAGAGCTGGTCCCCACGTTCGAACTCATGCGTGACCTGGCGCTTATCCTCAACCGGAAGCGGCACCGCCGCGGGTCGATTGACTTCGACCTGCCGGAGCCGGTCATCGAGTTCGACCAGTTCGGCTTGATGACGAGCATCACGCGCTCGGAGCGCAACATCGCTCATCGTCTGATCGAAGAGTTCATGCTCTCTGCCAACGAGTGCGTCGCACAATACCTTGAATCGAAACGCGTGGCGTCTCTGTATCGAATCCATGAAAAGCCGGACGCCAAGCGGGTCTACGATTTCGAAGTGATCGCAGCCACTTTCGGATATTCGCTCGGCGTCGGCGCACTGCCAATTCACCGCGTGCAGTTTAAGACCGACCGCCGCACCGCGCGCGGCACGGGAAAACCGGCGCGCACGATCGAAGTTCCCAAGGATGTCCACATCACGCCACGCATGTACCAGAAACTCGCCGCCAAGATCGCGGGCAAGCCAGAAGAGCGCATCCTGAGTTACCTGATGCTGCGCTCGCTCAAGCAGGCCCGCTACTCGGAAGAGAACATGGGCCACTTCGCGCTGGCGGCAACCAGTTACACACACTTCACCTCGCCGATCCGGCGCTATCCCGACCTGATCGTGCATCGCATTTTGAAAGATGTACTGCGCGAATCTGCGGAAAGGCGGGATGGCGATGTGCCGATTGGAGTGTCAGGTCCGCTCGATCATAGAGCGGAGCAGGACTCCGGTGATGCTCCTTCGCCCTGGTCCAAGCGCCGCGATCATGCAGCGCATCGCGAGGAACTCGAACCGCTGGGCGGTCCCATCAAAATCGAGGAATTGCACGAGATCGCCGAGGAGTCCAGCCAGTCCGAACGGCGCGCCGATGAGGCCGAGCGCGAACTCATGGAGTGGAAGAAGGTCAAATTCATGCAGGACCGCGTGGGCGAGGATTTCGACGGCCTCATCACCAGCGTCACCAAATTCGGTTTCTTCGTCGAACTCACAGATTTGTTCATCGAGGGCCTGGTTCCGCTGAACACGCTCACCGACGACTTCTACACCTATCACGAGAACACGCGCCAGATCATCGGCCAGCGCTCGCGCAAGACTTACAGTATGGGACAAAGAATTCGCGTACTGGTCGACCGTATCGATCCAGTGGAAAAGAAAATCCAGTTCGCCATTCTTGAAGAAGCCTCGCGGATGTCGGCGGCGAGACCGTCTTCGCGCAAGTCGAAACGCAAGCGGAAGTAACAGCCTTCTGGCTCCAAAGTTCCGTCGTGTCAGGCGAAACTACGCCGCTGGTGGTAAAATCCTCTGGTTAACCCCATCTGCTGCGAATGCAAAGCAGCGGGTTCCTTCCTAGTCGGGACGTGGCTCAGCCTGGTAGAGCACTCGCTTGGGGTGCGAGGGGTCGGCAGTTCAAATCTGCCCGTCCCGACCATTTTTTCCAGTGCATCCAAGCGGATGTACCAGTGTCGCGCCGCGAACCAAGAAAAGCACTGTGACCGCCAGCGTCTTTCCCCGACAATCGTGGAACGTTCTAATCGCGTCATGCTCGTCGACGCACTTTCGTCAAAGATCTTTCCATCTGGTCGAAGTTCACACTCGGGGGAATCTTATGTCCGGGCAAGTCATTCTGTATTTCGACGATCAATCCGACGCTCTGCGTTTTGCTTTGGCCGCAGGATCGGTGATGGCGGGCGACGGCGCACGCGTCACTGACGACCTGATTCACGAAACAGCACGCGTCAGCCGCATCCGCCTGGATGCTGTGAACGCGGGAAATGCTCGGAAGCCAGCATCGGAACGCGTGGCGTGAAGACTAAAGGTCTTGGGTGTTAGGTCTTAGGAACCCAAGCCCCAAGACCTGACACCTGAGACCTAGGACCTGACTATCCGGTGCGCCGCGCAGAGAGCATATTCAAAATCTCGCGCAGACCCTGGCGGATGCGCTGCATTTCGGCCGACGATTGCGCGGGGAACGGAATCGCAGCCTGCCCTTTATCGGTCTTCGTCTCGGAACGCAGTTGTTGGCGCGCGCCCACGATGGTAAACCCCTGTTCGTAGAGTAGCTGCTTGATCCGCAAAACGCTTTCCACGTCGCGCCTCCTGTACATGCGCTGCCCGGTGCTGCTCTTCACGGGTTTCAGTTGCGGAAACTCACTTTCCCAGAACCGCAGCACGTACGCAGGCAAGCGGCACAAGGTGGCCACTTCGCCGATGCGGAAATAGAGTTTGTCCGGGATGAAGATTTCATCCGTCTTGTTCTTGACCGCGCTCTTCTTCCTGGGACTCATGTTTGCACCGGTGTGGTTTGACAATTGTGACACACACTTGCTGGATCGACATCGATAATTTTGAAGGCAAGCAATTGGCAGTTAGCAAATTCGGCTGCGGGACGGCGACTGCTAATTGCTGCAAAAGGAAACGCCTCTCAAGAGGTGCTTCTCCTGAGAGGCTGGTTAAATTCTTGGCCCATGCGAAGTGACGTTTCGCAGACGGTTAGTGTTTCTTCTTTTTTGCTTTCTTCTTGGTTGCCATTAGAAGGATCCTCCGTGAACGATTTTCCCTTGCAAAACTTTGCAACAACGGGACCTGATTGCAAAAAGCCACCCAACTTGTGGTACGAGCAGCTTCTATAACACAAGATATTGCGGCAGTATGAACGCAGTGTCAACACAATTTTGCAGGGAACGGAAGAATTCTTTCGCCGCAGGCAGCTCGTGCGTTTCTGCTTCCGGTAAACTGCGCGTCATGCGTCGCGATCCGATCGAACTGGAAGTCTTCAAGAACCTCTTCCACTCTATTGCCGAGGAGATGGGCGCTGCGCTACGGCGGACCGCGTTTTCCCCCAACATCAAGGAGCGGCGCGATTATTCGTGTGCGGTGTTTGACAGCGCCGGGGAAGTCATCGCCATGGGCGATCACATGCCGGTTCACCTGGGTTCGATGCCCATGTCGGTGCGCGCCGCAATTGCGCAGTGCGAGATGGAGCCGGGCGATGTGGTCATGCTGAACGATCCCTTTCGCGGCGGGACCCATCTGCCGGACATCACGCTGGTGGCGCCTGTATTTATTAAATCGCACAAGCGAATGCGCCACACCACGCCCGACTTCTACGTCGCCTCGCGGGCCCATCACGCCGATGTAGGCGGCGCCTACCCGGGCTCGATGGGACTGTGCCGCGAGATCTATCAGGAGGGATTGCGCATTCCTCCGGTGAAGATCATGCGGGCAGGCGTGATCGAGGGCGACATACTGGCGTTGCTGCTTAACAACGTGCGCACGCCGGAGGAACGCGAAGGCGACCTGGGCGCGCAGATTGCGGCGTGCCATACCGGAGCCCAGCGGTTGCAAGAAGTCTGCGCGCGCTATGGAACCGACCGCGCGCAGCGCGCAGCGCGAGAACTGCTGGAGTATTCCGAAGAATTGATGCGCGCGTTTCTGAGTCAAGTACCGCCGGGGAGGTATCGCGCGGAGGATTTTCTGGACAATGATGGCGTCAGCGACAATCCGGTCAAGATCGCAGTGACCATTAGAGTTGTGACGCAGCATGGACGCGGGCGGGGGCGCCCGCGCCACGTCGTTAAGGTCGATTTCACCGGCAGCGATCCGCAGGCGGAAGGCAGCGTGAACGCAGTAGAGGCGATCACGTATTCCGCCTGCTTCTATGTTTTCCGTTGTCTGCTGGCGGAAGACGTTCCCGCAACGGCCGGGCTGATGCGGCCGATCCGGGTCCTCGCTCCGGAAGGTACGATCGTGAATGCGCGGCCACCGGCGGCGGTTGCGGGAGGAAATGTCGAAACCTCACAACGCATCGTCGATGTTCTGCTGCGGGCGCTGGCCCAGGCGATTCCTGACTCCATCCCCGCAGCGGCATCAGGCACAATGAACAATCTCACCATCGGTGGAATCGATCCGCAAACTGGCAAGCCTTTTGCTTACTATGAAACAATCGCCGGCGGCATGGGAGCGCGGCCCACCAAGCACGGCGTCTCCGGCGTGCATACGCACATGACGAATTCGCTGAACACTCCGGCCGAGGCGTTGGAGTACACCTACCCCTTGCGCGTTCGGCGCTACTCGCTGCGGTCGGGTAGCGGGGGAGCCGGAAAGCATCGCGGCGGAGACGGGATTGTCCGCGAGATTGAAGTGCTGACCGACTGCGATGTGACTTTGCTGGCAGACCGGCGCACCCGTGGGCCGTGGGGTTTGGCCGGTGGAGGCGCGGGCGCGCCGGGGAAGGCCAGCGTGATCCGCGCCGGTGGCTCGGTTGAAGAAATGCCGGGGAAGTTCAGCACGCGGCTGAAAAAGGGCGAGCGGATCAGGATCGAGTCGCCGGGTGGCAGCGGCTGGGGACAATCCGACGCGCAGTAAAATGGATTGAGGGAGGAAGATGAACACCGATCTCGCAACCCACTATCTCGACGAAGCCCACCGCCAGATGCGCGGCCACAAGCGGCTGGCGGAGGGCGCGATGGCGCAACTCAAGGACGACGAGCTGTTTATCACGCTCGATCCGGAAGCGAATTCCATTGCCGTCATTGTGAAGCACATGGCGGGCAACATGCGCTCGCGCTTCACCGATTTCCTCACCTCCGACGGAGAGAAGCCCGACCGTCGTCGCGACCAGGAATTCGAACTCAACCCAGCCAAAACCACGCGCGCTGATCTTACGAAATGGTGGGAAGACGGCTGGGGGCGAGTGTTTGCCGCGATCGAGGCGCTCAAGCCAGACGATGTCATGCGCAAAGTGACCATCCGCGGCGAGCCTCATACCGTACTGCAAGCCATCAATCGCCAGATCGCGCACTACGCGCAGCACACCGGGCAGATCGTGTTTATGGCCAAACACATCCGCGGCGGCAAGTGGAAGACACTAAGCATTCCGCGCGGGAAATCGGAGGATTTCAAGGTGGTCGCGCCCAGGCTCAAACCCCCGAGCTAGAAACTGACGCCCCCTCCGCGGTGCTAGAATCATACGTTTTGTGTCCGAGTCTGAATTCATAAGGTAGTCTTCATGCCATCCACAATGTTTGCCGTGGTTAAACCAGCTGCTGCGCCGGGCACGGAGATTCGCGAGGTAAAGATTCCCGCGTTTGGCCGAAACGACGTGCTGGTCAAGGTGAAGGTTGCGTCCATCTGCGGTACCGACCTGCATATCTACAACTGGGACCGCTGGGCGCAGAACCGCATTCATCCCCCGCTGATACCGGGGCATGAGTTCTGTGGCGAGGTGGCCGCGTTCGGCGACGAAGTGACCAGCGTGAAGGAAGGCGACTTCGTTTCTGCCGAAATGCATGTGGCCTGCGGCAAGTGCCTGCAATGCCGCACCGGCGAAGCTCACATCTGCCAGAACGTGAAGATCATCGGCGTGGATGCCGACGGCGCCTTCGCTGAATACGTCGTCATTCCGGAGTCCAATATCTGGAAACTCGATCCGGCCATTCCGCAGGAATACGCCTCGATTCTCGATCCGCTGGGCAATGCCGTGCACACCGTGTTAGCCGGCGAGATCGCCGCGAAAACCGTAGCCATCACCGGATGCGGCCCGATCGGACTGTTTGCGATCGCGGTAGCGCGCGCCGTGGGCGCCACCAGCGTGTTTGCCATCGAGGTGAATGAACACCGGCGCAAGATCGCGCGAGAGATGAAAGCCGATTACGTGCTCGATCCGTCGAAGGAAAACGCCAGTGCCATTGTGATGGAGAAGACCGGCGGGCTGGGGGTGGACGTGGTGCTCGAGATGGCGGGACATCCCGATTCGATTCGAACCGCCTTCGACATCGTGCGGCGCGGCGGAAGGATTTCCCTGCTCGGCCTGACCTCAAAGCCCATCTCGCTGAACTTTTCTGAAGACATCATTTTCAAGGGCATCACGGTGCAGGGCATCAACGGACGCCGCATGTACCAAACCTGGTACCAGATGACGGCGCTGCTGAAGGCGGGCAAGCTCGATCTGCATCCCGTGATCACCGACCGCATCGCGATGAAGGACTTTTCCAAAGCTATGGAACGGCTGAAAACCGGCGAAGCCAGTAAAATATTGGTGTATCCCAACGGAGTGAAATGACCGTGTGGCGCGGGCACTCTTTTCCGCGAACGCTCAAGCTAGATTGAACCCAAGGAACAAGAGTTGCACAGGAACTGAACCATGGCCCTCGATGGATTTGTACGCTGCACCTGCGTGCGGGACGGCAAAGCCAAGCCGCACCCGTACCCGGACCGCCTCACTTTCGACGAGCGAGGCGAACCCTCGCTGACCGGCGAACCGACTGAAGAGGAATGGGAAGCCCATGATCAGTGGCTGGCGACGTCCTGCGAGCACGAGGGATTCCTACTCGCGCTGTTCCTGGGTAACATCACACGAGTAGGCAATCTGCGCAGCTTTCTGAGCCATCTGCAAGGTAAGCCCGGGCCGCGATTTCCCATTTTGCTGGAAAAGGTCTTGTACGATGGCACGCACACCGGCGACCATATCCCCATCAAGCTATCGCCCGCGCTGTTGAAGGAGGTCGATACAGTCCTGCAATCCAGAGACATCCTGTCCGACTCCGAAAAAGAATTTTTCGACAACATGAAGCAGTTGTGCGAGGCCAGCATTGCGACCGGGAACCCGGTTATGTTTTGAAGGACTTAGCCACGGATTAACACGGATCACCACGGATTAAGAATTAAGATCTTGGTGCCAATCCGAGTTGATCCGTGTAAATCCGTGGCAAGGAATTTTCTGAGGTACTAATGACCGCAACCCGCACTAACCCGCTCTCTTATCTCACCGACCAACTCAACGAACTCAAAGCCAAAGGCACGCACTTCAAGCTGCGCGTGCTGGAGGACGAGCAGGCGCCGGTCTGCACGTTCGACGGGAAGAAGGTAATCAACATCGCTTCCAACAATTATCTTGGGTTAACGTCGCATCCCAAGCTGCGCGAAGCCGCGCTCGAGGCCACGCGCAAGTACGGAGTGGGGTCGGGCGCGGTGCGCACCGTTGCCGGGACGATGAAGATCCACATCGAGCTGGAAGAAAAGATCGCGCAATTCAAGAATGCGGAAGCGTGCGTAGTATTTCAATCAGGCTTCACGGCAAATGCGGGCACAGTGTCGGCCGTGCTGGGCAAGGACGATTTCATCATCTCCGACGCGCTGAACCACGCCTCGATCATCGATGGCGCGCGCTTGTCGAAAGCGCAGATTCTAGTCTTCCGCCACAAAGATGTCGCTCATGCCGAAGAGCAACTGGCCAGCATAAAAGACAAACCCGGCAAGAAGCTGCTGATCACCGACGGTGTGTTCTCGATGGACGGCGACATCGGCCCGCTGCCCGGCCTGTGCGATGCAGCGGAAAAGTACGGCGCCATTATGATGGTCGACGACGCGCACGCTTCCGGCGTCCTCGGCCGAAACGGCCGCGGCACCGTCGATCATTTCAACGTGCACGGCCGCGTGGATATCCAGGTCGGAACGTTATCGAAAGCCGTCGGCGCGCTCGGCGGGTACGTCTGCGGTACCCACGATCTAATTGATTTCCTATATCACCGGGCCCGGCCGTTCCTGTTCTCCACGTCGCATCCGCCGTCAGTGGCAGCCACGTGCATCGCCGCTTTCGATGTTCTGGAAAACGAACCTGAGCGCATGGAAAAGCTCTGGGAAAACACGCGCTTCTGGAAAAAAGAACTCGGCCTGCTCGGTTTCGACATCGGCGGCCGCGCCACTCCGGCCAGCGAGACTCCAATCACCCCGATCATCATCGGCGACGGCAAGCTCACCATGGACTTCTCCCGCGAGTTGTTCAAAGAAGGCGTGCTCGCCACCGGCATCGCCTTCCCCACCGTCCCCGAAGGCAAAGCCCGCATCCGCACCATCATGACGGCGACCCACACGAAAGAAGAGTTGCAGCGGGCGCTGGAAGTGCTGGGAAGAGTCGGGAAAAAGATGGGGATTGTGAATTGATCAGTCCGCCCGATACACGATCTTCCCGCCCACAATCGTCGCCACCACTTTCCCCCAAAACTGCCAGCCATCAAACGGAGTGTTGTGCGACAGCGATCGCGACTTGGCGGCGGCGAATGTCCAGCGCTTCTTAGCGTCGAAGATGGTCACGTCGGCGAAGTTGCCGCGGACGAGCGATCCGCGGCTGCGGAGGTCGAAGACGCGCGCGGGACCAGCGGTGAAAAGCTCGACGATGCGAGTCAGCGGAATCTTGTGCTCGCGGTGAAGTTTCGTAATCGCGAGCGCCAACGCGGTCTCGAGCCCCGTAATGCCGAAGGCGGCACGCTCGAACTCGACCTGCTTTTCGTGCGTGGCGTGCGGAGCGTGGTCGGTGGCGATGGCGTCCACTGTACCGTCGGCGAGCGCGACCAAGATGGCTTCGCGGTCGGTCGCGGAGCGCAGCGGCGGATTCATCTTGAAGTTCGTGTTGTACTCGCCCACATCTTCGTCGAGCAGAGTGAAGTGGTGCGGCGTCACTTCGCAAGTAACGCGGGCCTTGGCGCGCTTCCCGCGGCGCACCGCCTTGAGCGCATCCGAAGTGGAGAGATGAGCGACGTGCAGTCGCGATTCGCGAATCTGCTGCGCGAGATTGACGTCGCGATCCACGATGTCGGCCTCAGTGGCTGCCGACATACCGCGCAGGCCGAGACGAAAGCTTGTCGGGCCTTCGTGCATGGGGCAGCCTTCGGTAACGCGCGTATCTTCCGCATGCTGCACGACCGGCAGATTCAATTCGGCGCCGAGCCGCAAGGCCGCGCGCATAACTTCATCGTCGAGAATGGGTTTGCCATCGTCGGTGACGGCCACAGCGCCCGCCCGCTGCAACGCGGCAAAATCGGTGAGCGCCGCACCTCGCGAGAGTCGAGTGGCAGCAGCGATAGGGAAAACATTAACCACGGCCCCGCGCTCCGCCTGCCGCAACCATGCGACCCACTCGTCCGTATCCACGACGGGCTGCGTGTTCGGCATGGAGCAGACTGAGGTGAAACCCCCCGCCGCGGCGGTGGCAGTACCGGTGGCGATGGTTTCCTTATAGCTCTGCCCGGGCTCGCGCAGGTGGACGTGCAGGTCGATGAAGCCGGGAGCGACGATCAGGCCGCGCGCATCGAATTTCTCATCGCCGGTAACGCGGATTCTGTTCGGCTGCGCAACCTCGGCGACGCGGCCATCGCGCAGGAGAATATCCATCGGCCCGCTGATCTTTGCCAAGGGATCGATCAGGTGGCCGCCCTTAATCAGGAGCGACGCCGATTTGGATTTGTTGTTTGGCATGAGTTTGATGGTTTCGGCGCACATCGAAGCACCCCGAGCCTGTATCCCACTGCGGGACTTTTCCTTTCCTTCACTTCTTCCCGGCACTTCCGTGCCGGGCTTTCAGGTGCCGCCGCTAGGCGGCTGGATCCGAGGAAAATTCGACATCGTGCTGGCTGCAAAGATCCGTCTGGATGGGTGAAAATCCATGGCTCATCTCGCCTTTCCCAACGCCCGCGCCAGAATTGCCATGCGCGTGGGGACGCCGTTGTGGACTTCGTCGACGATTGCGGATTGCGGCCCGTCGGCGACTTCAGCGGTTAACTCGAGGCCGCGGATGATGGGACCGGGGTGCATGACAATCGCGTCGGGT
>DATMQT010000029.1:0-13711 GCA_035566655.1 Candidatus Dormiibacterota bacterium | reverse complement strand
TTTCATGAAAAAGACAATTTCACTGTTATTGATGAGCATGCTCGGCATGGTCGGAACGAACGCATTTGCCGGCTCGGACCGGGAAGAAACCGTCGACCGCTTGCACAACTCGGTCGAGGTTCTGCAGTCGATCATGGCAACGCCCGACAAAGGCATTCCCGAAGAAGTGTTGAGTGGCGCAAAGTGCATGGTCATCGTACCGCACCTGATCAAGGGCGGATTCATTATTGGCGGTAAGCACGGACGTGGCGTGGCTTCCTGCCGCACGGGTGAAGGCTGGAGCGCTCCCGCATTCGTCTCCGTGGGTGGTGGAAGCTGGGGATTGCAGATTGGCGTCGAAGGCGTTGACCTGGTCATGCTGATCATGAACGACCGCGGCCTGCAGCATCTGCTTTCGAGCAAGTTCGAACTGACCGGAGAAGGATCGGTGGCAGCGGGCCCGGTAGGCCGCCACACTTCCGCTGGAACTGACATATTGCTGAACACGGAAGTGCTCACCTACTCGCGCTCCAAGGGTGCGTTTGCCGGACTGACGCTGGAAGGCGCGGTAATCGAGCAGGATAACGACTCGACGCGAGCCATCTACGGCCATCACATGATGTTCCGCAACATTCTTTCAGGCAAGGCAGCAACGCCCGCAAGCGCGGACGCGTTTGTGAGGGCAGTTTCCCAGGCTGGCCACCAGGCCCGCGTCGCAGAAGCGAAGGAAGGCAACCAGCAGTAATTGCCTCGGGATTGTCAGCGGAAGTTTATGGCTGGCCGGAGCCGGTGCGGTTCCGGCCAGCACGACGGTCTCCGAGAAGGACTGCCACGTCGGTGTCATGGTGGATAAGGCCAACCCAATATGAAGATCACACTGCAGAAATGTGTACGGGCCCAACCAGGAAGACTCCGGAACCTAAAACGCGTTTGGTAAGAGCTCTTCAACACTCACTTGCGAGACTCAAAGGAGAACCGAAATGAAATTGAATTGGATTTGTGGATTCTTGTTCGCAACCGCTCTGTGCGTCCCCTCGTCCGCGCAGGTCGGAATATACATTGGAAGCGCGCCCCCGGCATTGCGCTACGAGGAACGTGGACCGGAACCAGGTCCGGGCTATGCCTGGGTGGAGGGCTATTGGGCTCCGAACGGGCGCCATTACCGTTGGGTAGCGGGACGCTGGGACCGTCCGCCCTATGAAGGCGCAGTTTGGAACCATTCCCACTACGATCACCAGCGGCAAGGTTGGCAATTACATGAAGGCCACTGGGACCATGAGAACCACGACAACCATGGCGATGACCACGGACATGAGCACCACGATCACTAGGGAGTTTGGCTGCGCCGTGATCGCTTGACCGGGTGGGTTATACGGGGAAGGCACCTAAAAAGGTGCCTTCTTTAGCCTTTCCCATGCTTGACATCACGAAAGACATTCATTCGCTCACGACTTTTCGCCGGCGGTCGGGCGACTTCATGAAACAACTCAAGAAGAGCAAGCGTCCGGTCGTGCTCACGGTGAAGGGCAAAGCTGCGGCTGTGGTCCAAGACGCGAAGGCTTATCAGCGCCTGCTGGATGTCGCCGCACGCGCTGACGCGAGAGAGGGAATCCGGCAAGGGCTCGAGGACGCGAAAAAAGGCCATACCCGCCCGGCGCGGGAGTTCTTCGTCAGCTTCGAAGCCGAACATGGCTTATCCAGTTAGTATTACTTCGCGTGCGGAGCGAGACCTAACCCAGCTGTATGAGGACATCAACGCTCCGTACTCCGACGCGGCCCGCCGCTGGTACGAAGGCCTCAAGCAATCCATTCTTAGCCTGGAAGAACATCCCCATCTGTGCGCAGCAACACCTGAGAACCGCCGGCTGCGGAACCTGCTCTATGGCCACAAGCCTCATGTTTATCGTGTGATCTACACGCGTGTTGGAAAGAAAGAAAAGAGTTGAGATCCTCCACATCCGGCACGGAGCGAGGCGGAAGTTCAAGAAGTCGGACCTCGAAGAGGGTTCCTGATCCGTGAGTGGCTTGCTGAGCAGAATTTCGCTTATCTCATCCACTCTTGCGGCCCGCGAATCCCTTCCGCCAAATCGTTCAGGAATGTTGCGGCGCGTGCGCCATCGGCGGCGCGGTGATCGCAGGATAAAGTCAGCGTCATCATGGGGCGGACTCCGGGCTTGCCCTCGATTGCAACGACTCGGTCTGCGATCGCGCCTACGGCGAGAATGGCCGCTTGCGGCGGGGTGATGATCGCGGTGAACTGATCTACTTTATACATGCCGAGATTGCTGATGGTGAAGGTGGCGTCGGCAATGTCGGCGGGGCGCAGTTTCCCTGCCCGGGCGCGCTCGGCTATGCCGCTTCGCTGCTGCGCGATTTCTCCCAGGGTCGCGGTGTGGGCATTGGAGATTACGGCAGCGACCACGCCGTCGTTCACCGCAATGGCTACGCCCATATTCACGTGATCATGAAGGCGAATGCCTTCGGCGGTCCAGCTTGAATTCAGGCGCGGATGCTTGAGCAGGACACGCGACACCAAAGCGACCAGCAAATCTGTGTGCGTGATCCGGATGTGGTGCGTGCGCTCGATCTCGGCTACTACCTTTTCGCGATAGGCGTTGAGCGCGCTGGCATCAATTTCACGCGTGACGAAGAAGTGCGGGACGGTGGTCCAGCTCTGCGTGGTGCGTTCGGCCATCAGGCGGCCGAGAGTGCTTGGGACTTCGAGGCTGCTGGATTTCTTCGGGGCGGCGCTCGATGCAACTGTCGCCGCCGCCTGCACGTCGGAGGCAAGGATCTCGCCGCCGGGGCCGGAGCCGCGCACGGCCGTAATATCCACGCCCAGTTCTTTCGCGAGACGGCGAGCTTTCGGAGAGATTCTCGCCGTCTGAATCGCAGAAGATTCGGGAGCGCTTGCCGCTGTGGGCGCGCTGTGGGATTCCGTCTTCCCTCGCGCGGCTGGCACGGCATTAGAAGATTCGTTCGCTGTCGGCGGCTTTTCGCCGGGAGCGACGATCCAGGCAATAGTCTGACCCACAGGAATGTCTGATCCGACCACACCGATGATTCCAGCGAGGATTCCGTCGGCCGTGGCTTCCACTTCCATCACCGCTTTGTCGGTTTCGATTTCGAGAAGCGGTTCGCCCTTGGTGACGCGGTCCCCTTCCTTTTTTCGCCAGGCAATGAGCTTGCCGGTTTCCTGCGCCATCTCGAGGGCGGGCATGACAACACTGAAGGCCATAGTCTTTTTATCGGGGAAGGGCTGTGACTATGGCCTTCAGTCCGAAACTCCTACGCGCTCGGTTTTTGCGCTGGCCTCGATCATGTCGAGCACGCGTGCGCTGGGCGCAGCTTCCGTTTCTCTGACGGTGGGCAGTGGTCCGTTGACCGTGAAATAATGCGCACCCGCCACCAAAAGTTCTTCGGCAGGAAAACGTGTGATCACTTCGTGTCCGGTCGGCGTGACTACGATTTCTTCTTCAATGCGCGCCGCGCTCCAGCCATCGGTCGAGGGCCAGAAGGTTTCGAGCGCGAACACCATGCCCGGCTCGATCGTGACCGGATGCTCAAACGAAACTAGGCGGCTGATCACCGGCTTTTCCCAGATGGCGAGGCCGATGCCGTGGCCGTATTGCAAGGCGAAGCAGGCTTCTTCGTTGGGAAATCCGAATTCTTCGGCTTTCGGCCAGACGGCGGCGATCTCCGCAGTGGTGCGTCCAGGGCGCACCAGATCGATGGCCGCGTCGAGATAGTCGCGGCAGCGCTTGTAGGCGTCCACCATCGCGCGGGACGAATAGCCCACGGTAAAGCAGCGGTAGTAGCAGGTGCGGTATCCCATGTAGGAATGCAGAATGTCGTAGTAGACGGGATCGCCGGGGCGCAGCACGCGATCGGAGAACACGTGCGGATGCGGATTGCAGCGCTCGCCGGAAATTGCGTTCACCGCTTCCACATATTCCGAACCCAGATCGTAGAGGATTTTGCTGACCAGGCCGACCGCTTCGTTCTCGCGCATGCCAGGCTTCATGGCACGATAGAGTTCGTCGTAGGCGGCATCGACCATCATCGCGGAAGTGTTCAGCAGCGAAATTTCGTCCTGGGTTTTGATGACGCGGGCCTCGGACATAAGCGCCTGGCCATCGACCACCTTGATGCCTTCGCGTTGCAGCGCGAAGAGAACCGGGAGTTCGATGATGTCGATGCCAACCGGCTCTTTGTGCAGGCCGCGCATTTCGAGTTCGATGCGAATCTTTTTCGCGACGTCTTCGGCGCGCCCCATCTCCGGCGTCATGGCGCCGCGCAGCATCGAGATTCCCGCGCGCGAGCGTCCATCGAGCCAGGGGCAATTCTGTTGATGGTGCTTGGCGGCGGAGCCGAAATCCCACAGGATCGGCTCGTCATTCTGCGGCAGCAGCGTGAAGCGGTTGGCCTTGTCCTGCGCCCATGTGCCGATGTGCGTGGAGGTCAGGTAGCGCACGTTGTTCATATCGAAACAGAGCAGCGCCCCCATCTCGGATTTTGCCAGCAAGGCCTTGGCTTTTGCCAGACGCTCGCGGCGGAGGCGATCGAAATCGATGCGGTTCTCCCAATCGACTGCCATGGTTCCATGAGTTTTTAATGCCATAAATCCTCCGTGTAGCGCCGCCGTCTCGGCGGCTGTCCGCCGCTGCGAGGGCGAGACGCCCTCGCGACAGCCGGCAGGATGCCGGCGCTACTCTTTACCGCACAACTTTCTCGCTGCTTCTGTTACTGTCTGCTCCGTCGGCACTGTCGCATCTTCCAGCGGCGGAGAGAATGGAATCGGAACATGCATCGCTCCCATTCTTTTCACCGGCGCGTCCAGATCGTAGAATGCGCCTTCGGCGATCACGGCGGCAAGCTCTGAGGTTACTCCGTAACGGCCGTAGCCTTCATCCAGCACAATCACCCGAGAAGTTTTCCTCGCCGAGTCGATCAAAGTCTTTTCATCCAACGGCCACGTGGTGCGCGGATCGACCACCTCGGCGCTGATGCCGTCTTTCTCCAGAAGAATCGCCGCACCCAGCGCGACTTGCACCATGCTGCTGGTGGCGACCAGCGTGATGTCGTCACCGGCGCGCTTCACATCGGCCACGCCCAGCGGGATGGTGTAATCGTCCTGCGGAACCGGGCCCTTCAGCTTGTACATCATTTTATCTTCGAAGAAGATGACTGGGTTCTCATCGCGGATGGCCGTCTTCAGCAGGCCCTTCGCATCGTAGGGCGTCGAGGGCAAAACCACTTTCAATCCGGGCACGTGGCTGAACCATGCGTGCAGCGATTGCGAGTGCTGCGCCGCCGAGCGCCGCGTCGCGCCCAGCGTGGTGCGCATCACCATGGGAACCTTCCAGTGCCCGCCTGACATGTAATGAACTTTGGCGGCCTGGTTCACCATCTGGTCCATGGTAAGAGTGATGAAGTCGCCGAACATGATGTCGACCACGGGACGAAGGCCTGTCATCGCCGCGCCGACAGCCACTCCGGTGAATCCGGCTTCGGAAATCGGCGTGTCGACCACGCGGCCGGCGCCGAACTCTTCGACTAATCCCGATAGGACCTTGAACGGAGTGCCAGCCTCGGCGACATCTTCTCCGAAGATGCAGACGTGGGAGTCGCGGCGCATTTCTTCGGCGAGCGCCTCGCGTACTGCCTGCGCAAATGTGAGTTCGCGTTCAGGCATAGACGTGCTTCTCTACTTCATCGACGTTTGGGTAAGGCGCCGCAATGGCAAACTTAACCGCTGCTTCCATGATTGAGCGGACTTGGGATTTGATCGCATCGAGAGACCCAGCGTCGGCGTAGCCCTGCTCAAGCAACCACTTCGATAGAACAGAGATGGGGTCGCGATCTGTCTTCCAGTGCTGCTCTTCCTGCTTCGAGCGATAGTATTCGCGATTAATGTCGCCGACGTGATGGCCGCTGTAGCGGTAAGTGTCACACTGCAAGAATGCGGGCCCGCCGCCAGAGCGTGCACGCTTCACCAGCCTTGTCGCGACTTCATGCACGGCGCGTACATCTTGCCCGTCGACACTTGCCGCTTCGATGCCGAAAGCCGTAGCGCGGCCGAGAATGGTGCCGGCAGTGGTTTCCGTGAAGTGCGTGTACTCGTTGTATTGATTGTTTTCGCAGACGTAGATGACGGGCAGCTTCCATAACTGCGCCAGGTTCATCACTTCGTATAACGATCCCTGGCCGAGCGCGCCTTCGCCGAAGAAGCAGACTGCGACACGATCCGTGCCCAAAGTCTTGGCGGAGAAAGCCGCGCCGGTGGCGATACCCACACTGCCGCCGACAATGGCATTCGCGCCAAGGTTGCCGGTCGCGGGGTCGGCGATGTGCATCGATCCACCTTTGCCGCGGCAATAGCCCGCTTCCTTACCCAGCAACTCGGCGAACATACGGTCGGGCGATGCTCCTTTTGCGAGGCAATGTCCGTGGCCGCGGTGAGTGCTGGTGATGTAATCGTCGATGCGCAGGGCTTCGCAGATTCCAACCGCGACAGCTTCTTCGCCGCTATACAAGTGCGCGAGTCCGGGCATGAGCGCGCGAGTGTAGACCTCATTCACCTGCTCTTCGAACAGACGGATGCTCACCATCTGGCGATACGCGTGAAGCCACTTTTCTTTTTCAGTGGCAGTTTCGCGGCTAGCTTCGGTTTTGGAGGTAGCAGTCGTCATTTCTTCTTCGGTCCTGCCGTGACCGGAGTCGTCACTCCTGACATGGCGGCCAGCACATCGAACATGCAGGCGAAGTCGTATTTCGTCCAGCCCATGCCGCGCGCCGCGGTCAGAATCTCATTACTTACCGCGGTCGAAGGCAGCGGCACATCAAGCTGACGTCCCAGATCCATCGCGAGGACCATATCCTTCTGCATCATGTTGACATCGAACCAGGCCTCTTCCGGCTGCTGCAACACAAACGGACCGCGGTACTGAATCATGGGAGAAGCGATCGCACTGTGCGTGAGCACATCGACCGCGGTCTCGCGCGCGATACCGCTTTTCTCAGCCAGCAACACTCCTTCGGAAAACGCCAGCATCTGCACGGCGAGACTCAGGTTCACCGCAATCTTCATGGCGAGCGCAAGTCCATTGTCGCCAACGTGCGTGACTTTGGGCCCAATGTCGAGCAGGAGCGGTTTTACTTTTTCGAAGGTCTCGCGGCGTCCGCCCACCATCACCGAGAGCTTGCCTTCCTGCAACGTGATCACGCTGCCGGACACCGGGGAGTCGACCATGTCCGCGCCTTTTTCGCGAACCTTCGCGGCGAGAGCGCGGCTCACGGTGGGACTCACTGTGCTCATGTCGATAAAGATCTTGCCCGCGCTTAAACCTGCCAGCATTCCGTCGGGACCCTCGGTGATGGCTGCGATGGCAGCAGAGTTGGTGACCATCGCGAAAGTAAAGTCGGACGCGCTGGCGACGGCGCGCGGCGAGTCGGCCCACTGCATCCCTTTTGCGACCAGCCATTGCGCCTTAGCGCGCGTGCGGTTGTAGCCGGTGACGGTGTGGCCCTTGCTGAGCAGACGATGCACCATCTGGCTGCCCATGACTCCCAAACCGATAAATCCGAGTTTCGCCATCCGACTGAAAACCTCCGAACCTTAATGATGCGAGGACAGCTATGCAACGACGTCGCGCAGCGATTTTACACGCTGATCTTGGATCCCGCCGGCACATGTCTCCCGGGAGATTTGCTGACGGAAGCCACTTGCGAATCCTGACGTACTTGCTCGAGATGGGCGCGCATGGCGCTGCGCGCCATTTCCGGATCGCGCCGCTCCATGGCGTCCAAAATACGCTTGTGATGAACCTGGCCGCGTTGCGGCCCGCCTTCGACGTTAAAGATCCGGATGCGCTGCTCGCGCAGCAGTCCAACAATGGAATCGATCAAGGAAAGAATCAGCGGGTTGGCGGCGGCTTCGGCGAGGGCGAGATGGAAATCGAGATCGGCCTCGATGTAGGCTTCGGGATCTTTCTGCGACCGCCCCATCACCGCGACCGCCTCACGCATCGCTGCGAGGTCCTCATCCTTGACGCGCTCCGCGGCCATGGCGGCGATTCCCGGTTCCAGAATCAAGCGCAGTTCCGCCAGATGAGGCGAACCTTCCACCTGGCCGAGCTTCACCATCAGGTCAAACGACTGGCGTGCAGCCTGCGTGGTTCCGTCAGTCACGAAAGTGCCGCGGCCGGAGTAGGCTTCGACCAAACCTTTCTCACGAAGCGCTTTTACGGCTTCGCGGACGGCGGTTCGGCTGACCCCGAGGCGTTGCGCTAATTCGCGTTCGGCGGGAAGCTGGTCGCCGGGCTTGAGTGTGCCATTGAGGACAGAGGCTTCGATCTGCTGAACGATCTGCTCGTACAGCCGCGAGGTCCGGACAACTTTGTACACAGGGGTTTCTCCCGCACGGGCCAGTTTGGGGGAACCGGCGATGGTCTGGCTACTATACCGCAGGTCCAGTGGAAGCGGGGCGGTTTCTGCGGCTTTGGAGTCGGGAGCGAGCAATTGCGGTCTCTCGGTATGGTGGTATGACAGCTAGGACACTACCACTTTCCTTTGGCGGAAAGCAAGTCCTGCCGAGAAGGGCCAATTTCCTTGGTCCAGTCATGGAAAAGCTAAGCTCCAGAGGACTTTACTAACCAGCTTCGGGAGGCGCGAGAAGCGGGCAAGACCGGAGAATTTGCTTGACTTCATTCGTGTAGCAATGGTATGGCTGTCGGACCAGCAAAACGGAGGAAGTTCCGATGACTTTCCGAAGCACTGCCATGTCCGCAGCTCGCGAGACGACTTTAGCCATCAGGATTGTTCTTCTTGTTGTCGCACTGGGTCTGATGACTCTGCCTGCGCTGGCCCAGTCCACGGCCGGGCGCGTGCTCGGCAGCGTCACCGACCAAAGCGGCGCTTCGGTTGCGGGCGCAACCGTGGTAATCGCCGACACGGAGCGCGGCACGTCGCGAACCCTCACAACCGACTCGTCTGGGGAGTATGTGGCCCCCGACCTGATCCCGGGAACCTACAAGATTCACGTTGCTGCCAAGGGCTTCAAGTCGACGGAGAGGCCGAACATCACGATCGAGGTCGCGACCGACGTTCGCGCCGACTTCACTCTGCAACCGGGCAACGTTTCCGAAGTCGTGATTGTTAGCGGAGAAATTCCTCTGCTCAATACAACCTCGTCCACCCTGGGCGGAACCTTGAGCAACCAGGAGATCAACGATCTGCCCTTGAACGGCCGCAACTACCAGAACCTGCTACAGCTGCGGCCCGGGGTGATGCGCTACCCCGGTGGAGGGTTTTCTACGACCAGCGCCAACGGTCTGCGCGCCGAAGACAACGCTTTTCTCATTGACGGCCTGTACAACAGCGAGCCTTTTTCCGGGCAAGGCATTCTCAATGGCGCCGGAATCGTGGGAGACTCTGCCACGATCCTGCCCATCGATTCAATTCAAGAGTTCAATCTCCAGCAGAATCCTCCGGCTGAGTACGGGTGGAAGCCGGGTGCCATCGTAAACGTGGGATTGAAATCGGGCACAAATCGTTTGCACGGCACCGCATTCGCTTTCGGCCGTGACGGGGCACTGGATGCACGCAATTACTTCAACACCGGCCCGGCGGCCAAGGTTGACCGAAGCCTGGAGCAGTTCGGCGGCAGCTTGGGCGGAGCGATTATAAAGAACAAAGCATTTTTCTTCGGCGCCTACGAAGGCCAGCGCTACAACATCGGAAACACCTACAGCGTAACTACTCCTTCGATGCAGCCGTTGCCCACGCCCGCCGTACCGAACTGTACTTATGTTGTGGGCGACTGCCTCAACAGCGTTCCCAACGCGATCGCCGATCTGCAAGCCGCAATGGCGGCCGGCGTTCTCGATGCCCACGGACAGTCCATCGTCCCAAGCAAGGCCAGCGAGTTGATCTCGGGGTGCACCTGGGCAGCGACCGGCCCGGTCACGTGCGTTGGTACTGGCTTCCCGATCAACAACAATCTTAGCCCCAACTTCGTTCAAGGATTTCCCAATCAAGCCGGCACTGATGATGTCGTAGCCAAAGTGGATTACAACCTGAATTCGCGCCATACCATCAGCGGCACTTATTTCTTCGGAAACAATTCGGGTACGGCTGAGGACTTCGCCGAGCTGGAATCCCAATGGCGCTCCAAGATACACACCCGCGCCCAGGTCGTGGGAGGGAACTGGATTTGGACACCTAACACCAACTGGGTGAATGAAGCTCGAGCCGGTTACAGCCGCCTCTATCAGCCCACGTTTCCCGGCGATATCAATACCCCCCCATCAGCCTACGGCCTTACAACCGGCGTGAGCGGTCTGTTTACAGGAGGCTTGCCGCGAATCGGATTTGCTGGCGCCTTCGTGCCGGGCGAGGGTGGATTCAAATGGCCAAAGTTTCAGGGGCCGGACACGGTCACGCAATTCATCGATCACGTTTCTTACACCTTCGGCAAGCATTCCTTTAAGTTCGGCGGCGAACTGCGTCGCGATGCAGTCAACGGCGGCGCTTTCGGGAACGCCAGAGGGAGTATCACGGTGCTGGGCGGAGTAGCGATAACGGCGGGAGCGGGTTCGACTGCATTGGAAGACTTCTTTGCCGGCGATCCGTTCAAAGCATCGGTGCAAGTCGGCGATCCGAAGCGACAGCTTCACGATTGGGCCTACGGACTTTTCGTGCAGGACGACTGGCGGGTTACGAAAAACTTAACGCTTAATTACGGCTTGCGCTACGAGTTCAGCACGGTGCCTAAGGAAGCTCACAACCGCCTTGGTAACTTCGATTCCAGCTCCGCGACGGGAGTGATCCAGGTTGGGATCAACGGAGTCAGCCGGCCCTTCGACTCAGCTCCCAAGGATTTTGCTCCCCGCGTCGGTTTTGCCTGGGATGTAATGGGGACTGGCAATACGGTTCTCCGCGGCGGCGTCGGTTTGATGTACGAGAGTGTGAACTGGGAATCTTTCCTGGCTTTCAACAACAGCTACGGTTTGACCAACATTCCCACCGGCGCCATCATTGCCAATACCGGCCTTCCCAATCAGCAAACCGCCGGCGGCACAATCACTTCTGGAAACCTGCTTATCCCCCCAATTCTTCCCCAGTGGGATAGCAGCTCTCCTTTGTACGGAAACCTGAGCACCAGCAGCATCAACTGCGATCCCCTTGCCGGCGGCCCTTGTCCCATCATGAGCGTGGTTCGGAATCTCACCACTCCCTACGTTTGGAATTACAACCTCAACGTGCAGCATGCTTTCACTCCAAAGCTGTCACTGGAAATTGGATATGTCGGCAACCATGGAACTAACCTGACGGGCATTCGCGACATCAACCAGGAGACCCCCGGCTCGAACGACCAGACGACCCGGCCGTATAACGCGCAGTTCGGCTGGTTGAGCAACATCTTCCAGATGGGAAACATTTATAAGTCCAATTACAACGGCCTCCAGGCCACGCTCACCGCGCGCAACTACCACGGGCTGAGCATGGTGGTGGGTTATACGTTCTCGCATTCACTGGATGATGTGGGAGCCAACTGGGATTTCGGCGCGGGTTACGGCATGCCGCAGGATTCCACGCATCCCCAGCGCGAGTACGCCAGCAGCGATTTCGATATCCGGCATCGCTTCACAGCTTCGATCACTTACGCCGTTCCGGGTAAGAAGGGTCATGGGCAGATCTTCGAGGGCTGGGAGATCAATGCCATCGCCACGCTCCAGAGCGCGCAGCCCTGGGGCGTGATTGACTTGACCAGCGGCCTCGATGGAATTGGGAGCGCCCCCTTCAGCCCGCCGCAGTTCGCCCCCATGCGCTGGGATTTCTTCGGCAACCCGTCTGATTTCAAGTCGGGGTCGACACCGATTCCGTTTTTCCCAGCTGGCTCTCCCAGCACACCGGCGGCTTGCACCAACGACGCGGCCAGCGTAGGCGCATCCGGTTCGCTCGCTACGTTCGGCTGCTTCGCGAAGGGGAATTCAGTGCTGATCGCTCCGCCCGCAGGACAGTTCGGGACGATGGGCCGCAATTTGTTCCGCGACTCAGGATTCAGCAACCTGGACTTCTCCATCGCCAAGAATTGGCACTTTGGCGAAAGGCTTCAGGCACAGTTCCGCGCCGAATTCTTCAACATTCTCAACCACCCCAACTTCGCCAATCCTTACGGTGGACAGAACGGTTATGGCAACAACGATCCGGTTGCGGCTGCCACACTGTTTGGCTGCGGATGCGTAACGCCAGACATAGCGGCTGCCAATCCGGCGGTGGGTTCAGGCGGACCGCGTTCCGTGCAGTTGGGTCTGAAGTTCACGTTCTAGCGGTGAGTTGGTTTGGGGTAGTGTGGGCCGGACGCAATTCCGTCCGGCTTTTTTTCGTAAGTCGCTCGCGCGTCGATTCGCGAGCGAGAAAAAATGAGGGCTGACATTATGAAGAGACGAAATAATTTTTCCTTGCCAGTTTTCCTGTTGCTGTTTCCTGCATTCATTTCTGCTGACGCTCTTGCTCAAGGCGCCGCCGCTCAAAAAGAAGAGCGGCGCGAGCGCACCATCGACGAGATCAAAGTCGAGGCCATTCACCGCGCTGAGGTGGGCCGGTATCCACTGATCGGGCTTGATCCCGCGGACGTGAAAGAGGCTTTCGAGAGCATCCACACCAGCGACAAGGACGAATGGGCCGCCGGATTCATGCGCGTGGCCGATCGCTACTTCAACGAAGCGAAGACGCTGGAGAAGACTGATCCCACGAAAGCGAATGCCGACTACGTCCGCGCCTGGCGGCTTTATTCGTTCGGACGCTGGCCGATTCCCGCATCTCCGGGCAAGCAGCGCTCGTATGAGAAAGCTCTCGAAGCATTTCTGGATCATGCGAAGTTCTTCGATCCGCCGCTTGAGATCGTGCGTATTCCTTTCGAAGGAAAAGAAATCATCGGCTACTTGCGCCTGCCGAAGAATGCGACAGGACCAGTGCCGCTGGTGATTGCGGTGAATGGTTTGGATAGCCGCAAAGAAGACCTCACAGAAAGTTTCAGCGCGATTCTTCCTTTCGGAATTGGTTATCTCGCGGTCGATGGTCCCGGGACGGGGCAAAATCCGATTAAGGTGAGCGAGACTGCAGACCGCATGCTGTCGCGCGTCCTCGATTACGCGCAGTCGCGACCCGAGGTCGATAAGAATCGCATTGCGATGCATGGCGTAAGCTGGGGAGCGTACTGGGCCACGAAGATGGCGATTGTTGAGCGTGCGCGGCTGCGCGGAGCGAGCGCGCAGTCTCCTCCGGTAGATAAATTCTTCCAGAAAGATTTTCTGATGAACTCGCTGTTGGGGAATCGCGAATATTTATTCGATCAAGTGCCCGCGCTCATGAACATTCTGGAAGGCGTTCACACGCTGGAGGAAATGGGAGAGTATCTGCCAAAGATGTCGCTGGCGCACCAGGAATTGCTGGGCAAGCCGATGGCGCCCATGCTCATTCTCGCGGGAGTCAACGACACGCAGGTTCCGATCGACGATGAATATCTGCTGTTGAGCAAAGGCGACGTGCCGAAAGAAGCCTGGATCAATCCTCACGGAGGACATCTTGGCCGCCAAGTTGGGGTCTGGCCTGACCCGCTGATTTTCAAACAAGTGATCATTCCTTGGCTGGTGAAAGCGCTGCAAGCGCAGCCGAATTGAGAAGGAGGAAACAGGGACGCCCTTCTCGTCATTCTTACGGTTGAGCT
>DATMQT010000028.1:0-48340 GCA_035566655.1 Candidatus Dormiibacterota bacterium | reverse complement strand
CATTTACGGCGAACGCGATGCCGTCCTTGTGGACACGTTTCTGTCCGTGCAACATTCGAAGGAGCTATTAGATTGGGTCGCCGAGAGCGGCAAGAATCTCACAACCATTTACGTCACCCATGCTCACGGTGACCATTTCTTTGGTCTGAAACTTCTGCTCGACAGGTTTCCCAACGCAAGAGCGTTTGCCACCGCGTCCTCTGTTGCCGCCATGCAAAACCAGATAAGCCCGGATTTCATAAAGTCCTTCTGGGAGCCGCGCTTTCCTGGCCAGGTTCCATCGCAGTTGATAGCGCCAGAGGTTCTCGACGGCGACACCATACATCTGGAGGGAGAAGAGCTAAAAGTAGTAGAACTTGGCCATACCGACACGAAGCACACCACTGCGCTGCATGTGCCTTCGGTTGGGCTGGTTATATCGGGGGATGCGGTCTACAACAACACGCACCCTTACCTCGCTGAGTGCGATGAACAGGCCAGAGGTGAGTGGCTGCGCGCGCTGGATAAGATCGAAGCCCTGCATCCGCGAGCAGTGGTAGCCGGACATGGCGTGCTCGACCCCGACAGTTCTCCTCGTCACATCGGGGAAACCCGAAATTACATTCGCGACTTCAATACTAGCGTGGCGAATACATCAACCGCGATGGAACTCTACGAGAAGATGCTGACGTTACATCCAAATCGCGTTAATCCAGGTTCGCTCTGGGGAACCGCAAAGATTGTGAAACCAGCGGCATAAATATAAATATGGTGGCGGAGCAGACCGGCGAAGAGCTGCCGCGATGAAGGAACTCAGACGTGATCGTCGTTGACAGCGCGTACGCGGGCTTGGTCGAAACCCGCGCTCAACAAATCTGTCTTTCGATTTACTGAACGCGTAGGAGGGAAAAAATATGCCAAATCCGATCCTGGTTACTGGCGCGGCCGGCCGCGTCGGCGCAGTAGGGCGCACGATCACCGAACAGCTGCTGAAGCAAGGCAAAGCGGTGCGTGCGATGGTGCGAAGTGAGGACGAACGCGCGCAGGCATTGCGTGACATGGGTGCGGAGGTCATGATCGGGGATCTGCTCGATCTCGGTTCGATGCATAGGGCGATTGCCGGGTGCGAGACGATGTATTTCGGTATGTCGGTTTCGGATACCTATCTGGCCGCGACGGTCAATGCCGCGGCGGTAGCGAAGCATCACGGCGTGAAGGCGTTCATCAATATGTCGCAGATGACGGTCTCTCAGATGAGCATCACAGAAACTACTCCGAGCCCACAGCACAAGCTGCATTGGCTCGCCGAGCAGGCGCTGAACTGGTCCGGTCTGCCGGTTGTGCACGTACGGCCAACAGTGTTTCTCGAAGGTTTCTTCCTGACTTTGACTCCGGATTCAGTCAGGGAATCCGATCAGATCAAGCTACCGTTCGGGGAGGGCAAGACTTCGCCGGTGGCGGCGGAAGACGTTGCGCGTGCGATTGCCGCGCTGCTCGCCAATCCGCAGCCGCACATCGGCAAGATTTATCACCTGACTGGTCCGCAGTCCGAGAACATGCATTTCTATGCGCAGGAGTATTCGAAGGCGCTGGGCCGCACGATTGCTTATCAGGACATTCCCGTCGAGCCGTGGCGGGACGACCTGCTCAAGCGAGGCTGGCCGATTCACGTGGTGAACCACCTGGCGGCGTTGTGCGATCTGCATCGAGCGGGGCGCTTCGACCGGACGTCGGACGACGTGCGCACACTGACGGGGCAAGAGCCGCTGAGTGTGCAGGAGTTCGTCCGAAAGAATGCGGCGACATTCACCCCATCGGCAAAAGCAGCCTGAGTGTCTACGGATGCTCGCATTCGTCGCTCTGCCCAGGAGGGAAGATCCGCCATGCCTCGAGGCGAAAGTAGCGTGATCCAATCCACCTTAAGGAACTCGACATGAGTACGATTGAAAGCAACCGGTCCTGGACGCACTTCAGGGTCGATCGCCGCAACCCCAGTCCAGGAGCCAAAATGGAAATCCTGATTAAGAAAGGACCAGCCATGAAGAGTAAGAGCAAGCTCACGATTGCGATAGCCACGGCAGCGCTCGCCGTCCTCGGCGCCGCGGCCGTTTACGCACTAGACCAAGACAAAGACAAGTACTCGCTGAAATCGCCGAGCGGAATCGCGTTCTCCGACTTCAGGGGATACGAGGACTGGGCGGTGGTCTCTTCCGCCCGGACCGACGAAATACTCAAAGTGATCGTCGCCAATCCCACCATGATCAAGGCGTACAAGTCCGGCATCCCCGGCAACGGCCAGGCTTTCCCAGATGGCTCCATGATCGCGAAGCTTCAGTGGAAGCTGAAGAAGAGCACCGAGGCCCCCTTCGCCGTGGAAGTGCCAGACGTCTATAGCCAGGCTTTCCTTATGGAAAAGGACAGCAAGAGATTTCCGAAAAGCGGGGGGTGGGGATACGCGGTGTTCAACTACGACGCGCCATCGGACAAGTTCACACCCGATGCCAAAAGCCTGTCAGACTGCGGATACGCGTGCCATACGCCAGTGAAGGCGAAGGACTACATCTTCCACCCGTACCAGAAGCGTTGAGCTGAGCGTGCCCCTGACATCAACTGCCCCACTCAAGCCAAAGACGGCTTGAGTGGGCCACCCTTCTGTTATCTCATCAGCCGGCGCGTCGCTTTACTTGCCTACTTCCTGGATGCAGTCTTCGAGCACGTCCATGGCGACGTCGGCTTCTTCTTTGGTGACTACCAGCGGGGGGCAGAGGCGCACTGTGCTGGGGCCGCACCCCAGGAAGAGGACGCCCTGTTCGAAGGCGCGCTCGACGATCTGGTCGCGCTCGGCGGCGGCGTACTCCCTGGTTGATTTGTCTTTGACAATGTCGACGCCGATCATGAGGCCGCGGCCGCGGACGTCGCCTACCAGCTTTAGTTTCGCGGGCCAGGTGGACATGCGTTTCAGCATGTGCGAGCCTACTTCTGCCGAGTGAGCCACGAGATGTTCTTTTTCGATCACGTCGAGCGTGGCCAGCGCGGCGGCGATGCAGATGGGATTGCCGCCGAAGGTGGAGGCGTGGGAGCCGGGGACCCAGTCCATGATTTCGGAGCGGGTCATGGTGATGCCTAAGGGCATGCCGGAGGCGATGCCTTTAGCAATGCAGATCATATCGGGTTCAACGCCGGTATGCTCCACAGCCCACCACTTGCCGGTTCGGCCCACGCCGCTTTGCACTTCGTCGAGCACGAGGAGGATACCGTGGCGGTCGCAGATGCGGCGCAGTTCCTGCATGAAGATGGTAGGGGCGACGACGTATCCGCCCTCGCCTTGAACTGGCTCGACGAAAATGCCGGCAACTTCTTCGGGCGGGAGCGTGGTCTTGAACAGCTTCTCTTCTATGAAGCGGGCGCAGCTTAGCGCGAAGGCGTCGGGGTCCTGTGCGGCATCTTTGCGTCCGCGATAAAGATCGGGATAGGGCACGTGAGTTACGCCGGGCATGAGCGGAGTGAAGCGGCGGCGCTGCTGTGGCTTGGACGCGGTGAGGGAGAGAGCGCCCATGGTGCGTCCGTGAAACGCGCCGAAGAACGCGATGATGTTGGGGCGCTTCGTATGATACCGGGCGAGCTTGAGGGCGCACTCGATGGCTTCCGCGCCGGAGTTGCCGTAGTAGATTTTGTGCGGGCCGGGCATGGGCGCGATGTTTGACAGGCGATCGGCCAGTGTGACCATGCTCTCGTAATAGAAATCGGTGCCCGACATGTGGATCAGTTCAGCGGCCTGCTTTTGGATCGCGGCTACGACATCGGGATGGCAGTGGCCAGTGGAGGTCACGGCGATGCCGGCGGAGAAGTCGTAGAACTCGTTGCCATCGACGTCAGTGACTACGATGCCGCGGCCGCTCTTGGCCACCATCGGGTAGGAGCGGGTGTAGGACGGCGAAATGAGGCGCTGGTCGCCCGCGAGCACGCGTTTGGCGTTGGGGCCGGGCAGGGCGGTCTTGATCTTTGGTCCGGCAGCCTTTTTTTCGGGAGCTGTTGTGGTCATAGTTTTCGTGGTCATGGAATCCTCCGTAAGGCAGTGGCCCGTGGTTAGTGGCCAGTGGTCAGTTACTGCGGCTTCGGGTCACGCGCTCTGGTACCAGACGCACGTTGGCCAAGGCGAATCAGGCGGAGGGTTGTTAGTCGCTACCGAACAGGCTGGGACGCAGGCGTGATGGCAAGTTGGCCCGATACCGCCGCGGACACACGAGGCAGTGGAGCCAGCACTCGGGGAGATGCGAATTGGGATTCTCGCGCAGCATTGCTATCCGTCGACATCACTACGCCATTATAGCTTGAGGCGGTGCGTGGCGTAACCCCCTAAAGGCAGTGGTCAGTGGCCAGTTAAGATCGCTCGGCCCGATTAGGCTTTGCTCAGAGCTTCGTAAAGTTAGAATCCTACTTGTGTTGGAAGTCGTCTGATATGTTTTAGCTTCCCCGGTTTTCTCACTGACATGTCCAGAACTCAGAGCCCGAGCCGGTTCGCGGTGATCCTTGCCTTCGGGCTGGTGTATTTGTTTTGGGGCTCGACTTATCTGGCGATTGATATTGCGGTGCAGACGATTCCTCCGGCGCTGATGTGTGGGGTGCGGTTTTCGATTGCTGGCGTGGTGATGTTGGCGGTGTGTGCGGCGACCGGACGCAGGGTCTGGTATTCGGCGCGGCAGATTGCGCTGGCGGCGGTGGTGGGAATTTTGCTGCTGATGGGCGGCAACCTGACACTGTCGTGGGCGGAGCTTTCGGTGCCTTCGGGGCTGGCGGCCTTGATTATCGCCATCACGCCGCTGTGGTTTCTGGTGCTGGATTCGCTGCTGCTGGGGCATCATCGCATTTCTCAGCGGGGCAAGGCGGGGCTGGCACTGGGGATTGCGGGACTGTTTGTATTGTTCTGGCCGGAGTTGCATTCGACTTCGACGCTGGGGCGGCGGGAGTTGTGGGCGTCGATCGCGCTGATTGGCGGGTCGTTTTTGTGGGCGCTGGGTTCGGTGCTTTCGAAGCGGTGGCAGTCCGGCATGGACATATTCAGCGCCACGGGATGGCAGGTGACGGCGGCAGGGGCGGCGAACTTCGTGTGGGCCATTGCGGCGGGAGATTTCTCGCGCGTCACATGGACACCGCGCGGACTAGGGGCGGTGCTTTACCTGGTGGTTTGCGGATCGTGGATCGGCTACACGGCTTACATCTGGCTGCTGGAGCATGTGCCTACGTCGAAGGTGTCGACCTATGCGTATGTGAATCCGGTGGTGGCGGTCTTTCTGGGCTGGCTGATTCTGCACGAGCGGGTGGACCGCTTTATTGTGATGGGGAGCGTGATTGTGGTGCTGTCGGTGATTCTGGTTACCAGCGCGAAGGTGAAGGAGAAGGGTGCGGCGGAGGAATTGCCAGCGGAGGTGGTGTAACAGTGGGCAGTGGGCAGTACAAACGATGACATTTTCTCCTATGGAGCTGCGCCTGATGCCTGGTCGAGTTCTGCCCCGCGCTGTGTGCATCGGGGGCGGTGGTTGACGCATCTCAATTGGGGCGCTTATCATTTTCGTTTGGCCTTTACACCTTGGTCGGCTCCGGGGAGCCGCCGCAGGATTATAGAAGTGAACTTATGGATAAGAAGAAGTTAGAAGCGTTCAGGAAGCGGCTGGAGACGCGGCAGCAGGATCTGCGCCGCACGGTATCCCGCACCCAGGCGGATGGGCGCTCCGCAGATGAAGACACTGCGCAGGATATTGCCGACCGCGCCGCGAGTTCCTATACTAAGGAATTTCTCTTCAGCCAGAGCAACAACGAGCGGCAGTTGCTGCAAATGGTGGAGAAGGCGCTGGCGCGCATCCGGGAAGGAAGTTTTGGGGAGTGCATCCACTGCGGCAAAGAAATTAATGCCAAGCGGCTGGAGGCGGTCCCGTGGACGCGGCATTGCATTGAGTGCCAGGAGAAGCTGGAGCAAGGATTGCTGGAAGAGGCTCCACGGTAGGAGGTTTCGCACCGAGGCTAGAGCGTGGATTCAAGCGTCGCCCTTCGACGTTAGTGCTCACGCGGCTTTGACGGTGTTGATTTCCGGCTGATAAACTAGTGGTTCGTCCCACCGAAGACAGAAGAGTCATACTCAGAGAGCGGTATCGCAGAGAATCTGGACATAGACTCACGAGACTGAGACTGGAAGGTAGTCGTGCGCGCAGAAACCCGCCATCAACTTAAACAGGACGCATTCAGCCGAGTCACGATTGGAGCAGCGGAGAAGACCGCCCACTGGAGCGTGGAACACCGGAACACGCTCGTGGCGGTCGCCATCGTGGTCGTGGTGATCACCGCCGCCGTGGTGGGCGGATGGTATTACCTGAGTGCGCAGGATGAGAAGGCCAGCTTCGAGTTGGCGCAGGCGGTTAGGACTCTCGGGACGCAGATTCGCCCCGCAGGAACGCCGGCGCAGCCGGACTTTCCCAGCTTCGCCTCGGCGAAGGAGCGCTCCGACGCTGCTAAGAAACAATTTCAGGCGATCGTGGACAAGTATCCGCACACGCGGACGGCGGACATGGCGCGGTACTTTTTGGGAGTGACCGCGGCGACCGCGGGCGACAACGGCGCGGCGGAAAGCAGCTTCAAGGCTGTGGCTTCGACGGGCAACAAAGAACTGGCGTCAGTGGCGAAGCTGGCGCTGGCCGCGCTCTACGGCAACATGAACCGCACCAAGGAAGCCGTGGCCCTGTATCAGGAACTGATTAACCAGCCTACGGCTTCGGTAAGCAAAGCGACGGGGCAGTTGCAACTGGCGGAACTCTACCAGACCAGCAACCAGCCGCTCGATGCCAAGCGCCTGTACGAGCAGATCAAGAAGGACAATCCCGGGCCGGAAGCGGTACAGATCGCAACGCAGAAGCTGGCAGAACTGAAGTAGCGGGCCGGCTAATGCGCAATCCCTTTGAACCTTCTCTGTTTCTTGCGGACTACTTAGAGATCGCCTAAGAGGGTTCGCTCAACGGCGAGATGGCGGCAGGTTGCCCGAATGGCTGCGTGCACTGCGGTTAATTCCATGAACTGGAAGCCGTAGCGAAACGCGCTTCTTTGGCGAACCATCGCATAGATTTTCACCGGGCCAAAGGGAAGGGTGAAGTCCAACTCCACAACCTCACTCATGGGGACTTCAATGGTCAGCAGGGCTGAGATGCCGGACTCGCTGATGTCCAAGGTGTGACCCTTCAACACTCCGCAGGTGCGGGAATTGATACTGATGGCGACCTCGATCTTGAAGCGGGGCTGGCGACGCGCGTCGACCACGCGTTGCTGGCGGCTGGCAGCGGGCTGATTCTGGGCCTCCAAATTTCGCCTCTCCGACTAGATTCGCTGACCGTACGCAGACCGCTATGTGACCCGCTTTCCTCTATATTGCTTATCGGCGCAATGCCGGCGAAGCATTAGCGTGGTGTACCAGCGTCGGGCACTTCACGTCAGGCATTCCACGTCAACCCATTCCACTTTTCCTGCGGGTTGAGTAGGATGATTGTCCTGATTGCTGGTCAACCTGGGGAAAACATATGGCGGACTTCACACTGCGGGTGAATGGCAGGGAGAGAAGAGCGAGCGTTGCGCCGGAGACTCCGTTGCTCTGGGTGCTGCGAGATACGCTGGAACTTACGGGGACGAAGTTTGGATGCGGCGCCGGGCTCTGCGGGGCCTGCACGGTGCATGTGGACGGCGCGGCCGTGCGGTCGTGCTCAACGCCGGTTTCGCAGGTCGCCGGGAAGAGTATTACGACGATTGAAGGGTTGGGCGCGAACGGGCTGCACGTACTGCAGCAGGCCTGGATTGCCGAGGAAGTTCCGCAATGCGGCTACTGCCAGACCGGACAGATTATGACGGCGGCGGCACTGCTGGCAAAGACGGCAAATCCAAGCGATGAGCAGATCACGCAGGCGATGAACGGCAACCTGTGCCGCTGCGGGACGTATGAACGGATTCGGAGGGCGATTCATCGGGCTGCGACGGGAGGTGCGCGATGAGTCCACTCAGCAGGCGGGAGTTCGTTGCGGTGGGAGTGGCTGCGGGAGCGGGGCTGGTGGTGGGCTTTTATATGCCGCATCAGGGACGTGCCCGCAAAGAAATTTTCTCACCTAACGCTTATCTAAGGATCACGCCGGACAACAAGGTCACAATTGTCGTGGCGCGCTCGGAGATGGGACAGGGGGTGCGCACGGCGCTGCCCATGATTCTGGCGGAGGAACTGGAAGCGGACTGGAAGCAGATTGAGATCGAGCAGGCGGGAGCAAGTACGCTCTACGGCCTGCAGGATACAGGTGGCAGCGCCAGCGTGCGAGCGACGTGGGATCCTATGCGGAAGGCTGGGGCGGCGGCGCGAGAGATGCTGATTTCGGCCGCGGCACTGACCTGGGGCGTGCCGCGCTCGACGTGCGCGGCGGTTGAGGGAAACATTCTGCATGGGGCTTCCAAGCGGCGGCTCAGCTACGGGGAATTGGCGGAGAAGGCTTCTACGCTGCCCATTCCGACCGACGTGCCGCTGAAGCAAAGCAAGGATTACAAGATTGTTGGGCAGAGACTGGCTCGTGTGGACACGCCGGCGAAGGTGAAAGGCGAAGCGGTGTTCGGCATCGACTACCGCATGCCGGGGATGAAATACGCTGTGCTGTCGCGATGTCCGACGATCGGCGGGAAAGTGTCGGGCTTCGACGATAAGGAGTCGAGGGAGATTTCTGGTGTGAGTTACGTGGGCAAGATCGGTGACACCGCGGTGGCGGTGGTGGCGGATAGTGTCTGGGGAGCGATGGAGGGTCGCCGCGTGTTGAACGTCACGTGGGACGAAGGCCCCAATCGAAACCTCAACACATCGGGCATTCTGCAATCACTGAAGCGGGGAGTTGGCGGGAAGGGCGTGAATCTTTACTCGACCGGCAACGTGGCCAAGGTTTCCGGCAGGCGCGTCGCGGCCGAGTACGAGCTGCCCATGATGGCGCATGCGCCCATGGAACCGGGGAATTGCACTGCGTTTTACCAGGGATCGAAGTGCGAGCTGTGGGTGCCGACGCAGGTGCCGCAAACCTGCCGGGATCAGGCCGCCCAGGCACTGGACCTTGATCCTGACCAGGTGAAGGTGAATGTGACCTTGATCGGCGGTGGTTTTGGACGGCGCCTGGACTGGGACTATGCGGTGGAGGCGGTGCTGGTTTCGCGTGCGATCTTTGATTCAAAGATCGGGGATGCGAAGACCGGGGCTCCGGTGAAGGTGATCTGGACGCGCGAGGATGATATGCGATTCTCCAGCTATCGTCCTGCAAGTTTTCACCAGCTGAGCGCATCTCTGGACAACGCAGGCTGGCCAGTTGCTTTCTCGCATCGGTTTGTCGCGGGGTCAATCAACGGCCAGAGGGGCACTCCCGCCGTGAATGGGGCAGATGCCGACCTGCCCGATGAAGCGGCCTTGATCTATTCGCTTCCTAATGCATCCGTGGACTGGGTGGCGGTGGAGACACCTGTGCCCTTGGGGTTCATGCGGTCGGTCTATGCTTTGCAGGTTGCGTTTGCGAGCGAGAGTTTTATTGATGAACTGGCTGCGGCCGCGGGAAAGGATCCCCTAGAGTACCGGTTGCACATGCTGGCCAAGGATCAGGATATTCCGTTTTTCACGACCACCTGGCGTACGGCGCGCATGCGCGGGGTTTTGCAGCTCGTGGCCGAGAAAGCCGGGTGGAAGAACCCTCTGCCCGGGGGACGTTTTCGTGGCATCGCGTGCTTCGGATGTTTTGGTACCTACGCCGCCGAGGTGGTGGAGATTCGCATGGAGAACGATGTGCCGCGAGTACATCGCGTGGTGGCTGCGGTGGATTGCGGTCAGGTCGTGAACCCCGCGATTCTGGAACAGCAGATTCAGGGCGGGATCGTTTTTGCGTTGTCGAATGCGTTGCGGGCGAAGATCACGATCGAGAAAGGGCGCGTGGTGCAGGGAAATTTCGACGACTATGCGCCGCTCCGGATGGACGAGACGCCCGTGGTGGAGGTCTATACGGTGCCGAGTGCAGAGGCGCCGACGGGGATTGGAGAACCGTCTGTGCCGCCGCTGGCGCCGGCACTGTGCAATGCGATTTATGCTGCGACCAGGAAGAGGATTCGGGCTTTGCCGATTTTGAGTTAGGAGAACATGAAAAACCTGGGGATCATACGGTACGCTACGCTCCTGGCTTCTCTTTGCAGCTTGAGCGCAAGTCTTCTGCCGGCTCAGACCCCTGCGCCCAGTTCTTCCGTGCCGACCGTTTCTTCGGTTCCAGCGTCGCGGGTGTCCCGCCTGCGGCGGGGCATCAATGTCAGTGAATGGTTCGCGCAGGTGTATGACAAGCGCGGATACACCAAGGAACACTTTCAGAGTTGGACCACGGTGGAAGACATTGCGCTAATCAAGTCCATGGGATTCGATCACGTGCGGCTGAGCGTGAATCCGCAACCAATGATGCCGAATCACCTGCCGGACGAGATTCCGGCGGAGTATCTGGGATATCTTGACGCCGCGGTAAAGATGATTCTGGATCGGGGACTGGCGGTGGTGATCGACCTGCATCCGGACAGCGACTTCAAAGGCCGCCTCGCCAAAGACGACAGCTTTGTGCAGGAGTTTGCCGACTTCTGGCGGGGGCTGGCGCGGCACTATTCGACTTGGGATGCAGAGCGTGTGTTCTTTGAAATTCTGAACGAGCCGGAAATGTCAGACCGCTACCGCTGGTATGGAGTGCAGGCGAAGCTGGCGGGGGCGATTCGCGAAGGCGCGCCGCAGAACACGATCATCGCAGCGGGGGCGCGCTGGTCTGACGACGACGATCTGGTTTTTATCGAGCCCCTGCGCGATTCCAATGTGATCTACAACTTCCATTTTTACGATCCACACATCTTCACTCATCAGGGTGCGACCTGGGGTGCATATTCCTGGCATTGGGTGAAGGGGCTGCATTATCCGTCGTCGCCGGAGTCGGCGGCGAAAGTGGCGGCGGGCGCGCCCGATGCAGTGGACCGCCTGGCCATCATGCGCTATGGACAAGACCACTGGGATGCAGCGCGCATTGACGCCGAGATTACGCAAGTCGCGGAATGGGCCCGGCAGCGCGGGGTTCCGGTGGTGTGCAACGAGTTCGGCGTCTATCGCGTGTATGCCGACCCGAAGGATCGGGAGGCGTGGATTCACGATGTGCGCACCGCTCTGGAGCGGCACGGAATGGGCTGGACCATGTGGGATTATTCGGGAAGTTTCGGAGTGGTGATAAAAAAAGATGGAAAGACCGTTCCGGATGAACTCACTTTGCGGGGGCTGGGGCTGAAATAGTTTTGGCGTGCATCGGCTGTCCTACCGTCATCTTGAAGATCTTAATGTTGTTGCCGAACGACTGGAAACGCAGGTCGTGGAATTCCGCGAAGTGCTTTTGCAGGTCTTCGGGAAGACCTATTCCCCATCCAGCCTGAAAAATCCAAACGGTGGTTCCCGGTTTGAGACTGTAAGATTGCTCGAGGCGCTGCCAGGCGTTGGGAAAATTGTCTGCCCAAAACATCCATTCGCTTTTATAGTCGGTGGAAGCAACGCGGTGGCCGGCGCAGGAAAACTGTTCGAAGTCGGTGGGGGCGGGGTCGAAGGAAATGGGACGCTGCTGGCAGAGATAGTGGCCGAGAATGAGATCGGTCTGGTAATCGGTGAAAATGAGATCGGACGGATTTATATTCTGTCTTACAAACTCCATCGCGGCGGCCATGTTTGTCGCGTTTTGATCGGCGCGGTTCATGCGGGGCTGGCGCGGTTTGCCAAAAGCGATGCAGGTCACGATGACGCAGGCTGCGAGGGCTAGGCCGCGGGCCCATTTTTTCGACAGGCAGGCCATGGCTACGCTAACGCCAGCTATTCCGGGGATCATGAGGAATGCTATGTGGCGCGTGCCGCCGTAGGGATAGACATGAGCCAGGCTGACAGCGCCGGCAATCGTAAATGGAAGGAGCAGGAGGAGTCCCAAGCGGCGCGAAGAAGATCGATCCTCCGGGAGACCTTTCCCGCGCAGCAGCAGCGCAACTCCTAGGGCAAACGTAACGCACATCACGTCGCCCACGGCAAGCTGACCGAAGAAATACTGAAAAACTCCGAAGGTGTGGCCTGCCAGGAACAGAACTGGATTATCGTGTGCACGATCGAAATACGAATGGCGAAGAAAGAATTCGCTCATCCAGCCTTGCAGCACCGCTCTTGATTCGCCCACTCCCAACTTCGAGAGGTGAGTTTTATAAAGAACGATGGCGAGAGCCAGGGCGCCGAGTTGTCCGGCGCTCCATACGGCTATCACGGTGGCTGGCGGGCGCTCTGTAATGATTCTGAACACCGCATAGATGCCAAGCGCGGCGGCAAACAGGAAAGCCGAGTAGTGAGACAGCATGGCGAGGTAGAGGCAAAGGGAAAATGCCGCCATCCGGCTCGTGGAATTGTCCGCGAAGGCCTCATCCAGGAAGTACACGGCGCCCGCGAGGAATGCGAGCAGTAGGGCGTATTGTCGAATTTCCACTCCGAGCAGGACGATGGGTGGGAGGAAAGCGACGAAGAGAAGTCCGATAAGGCCAGCAATCTTGCCGGCAGCTTTGGCTAACCACTTGTAAAGCATCCAACAAAAAGCTGTACCGGCGAGCACGGAAGGCAGGCGCAGCCAAAGTTCCGAGGTTCCGAGCGCGCGCCAGAAATAGAGCACGAGGGTGAGAAGCGGGGGATGCGACGCGGTGAGACTTGTTTTATAAGCAAGGCCCAGCGAAAACTGGTTGGCCAGGCGGAAGTGCAGAGCCTCATCGGGATTGAGGAAGGTTCCGGAGGCTGTCCAAAGCCGCGCCAGAAAGCCGAGCAGGGTGATGAGAACTGCGGCCAGATCGGCATGCTCCTGGAATGGCTGATCCTTATTCTCAGTCAACGGTCCCTATCCTCGCGAGTCATCTCTACAACAGCTATTTAAGCAGCACCGTAGTTTATCCTGCCTTGACACTAGTTTCTTTCAACCTTTATCCTTGAAGTTGCTCCTAGCGGTACTTGCGCCTTCTTGGCGTGCTTCCGCGGGCCTGGGGCGGCAACGGACGGGGCGCGGAGGTTTCGATGTTCTTCGAGATCAAAGACTTGGAACTTCATCCCGTAGAGTTTGCGGAGAAGTTCGCTCCGCGCGTGATTGACCTGGGCACGGATTACCGGCAAGTCACGCCGATCGAGACCAGCGGCCGGGCCGATTTGGTGGAGGAGCATCACGGCAAGCACAAGATAATCCAAGACATACGGATCCGGGGGCGGCTGGCAACCAGCCTGGAAACGAGCTGCGCGCGCTGCCTGGAGCCGCTTACGCAGGATGTGAAGCGGGAGTTCGACCTGCTATATCGGCCACAGGGGGCGGACGCGGGGCGGGACGAGATGTCGGTGACCGACGCCGAGGCCGAGATCAGCTATTATGAAGGCGACGGGCTCTTGCTCGACGATGTGGTGCGCGAGCAGGTGCTGCTGGCCGTCCCGTTGAAGGTGACGTGCCGGGAAGATTGCAAGGGGCTGTGTCCGCACTGTGGCACGAACTTGAATGAGGGGCAGTGCTCGTGTGCTGTTACCGTGGAAGAACCGCGGTGGGCGGCGCTGAAGGACATTCGCGGCAAGCTGGCGCATTAAGAGCCTGTTGAGATATTGAGATTCATTTGTGCGGGGCCGAAGAGCCTCGAGCGAGAGGAATTTTTAGACCATGCCTAATCCAAAACGACGACATTCTCAGAAGCGCACCTCCACCCGGCGGGCGCACGATGCTTTGAAGAGCCACTCACTCTCGGAGTGTCCAAACTGCCACGAAAAGAAAATGCCGCACCGCGCCTGCGTAAAATGTGGCTACTACAAAGGCCGCGAAGTTGTGGAAGTGAAAGAAGCCAGCTAATTTCCTGCCACCATGCCTAGCGTGATCGCGCTGGATGCGATGGGTTCGGACCGGGCGCCCAAGCCTGAAATCGAAGGCGCGATTCATGCCGCTCGCAGTTACGGAGTGCGCGTGCTGCTGGTCGGCCCGGAAGCCACGATCAAAGCGGAGTTGAACCGGCACCCTGCGGCGTACCAGTTGCCGATTGAGATCGTCCACGCCAGCGAAGTCATCACCATGGAAGACAAGGCGGTGCAGGCGGTGCGCGCCAAGCGCGACTCGTCCATGCGCGTGGGCTTGCGGCTGGTGCGTGAGGGACGGGCGGCGGGCTTTGTCACGGCCGGCAATACCGGCGCTGCGATGGCTACTGCAAAGATGGTGCTGGGTGCGTTGCACGGCGTGGACCGTCCGGCACTGGCAGCAGTTTTTCCCACGGCACCTGGTACAGCGGCGATTCTGCTCGATGTGGGTGCGAATGTGGATTGCAAACCGCATAACCTGGAACAGTTTGCGGTGATGGGTGAGATTTATTTCCGGTCCATGTTTGGTCACACCATGCCCCGCTCCAGTTTTTCCGCGGGCAAACGGCCACGCGTGGGATTGCTTTCGATTGGCGAAGAGGAAACCAAGGGCAACGAGCTAACGCGCGAGTCATTCCAGTTGTTAAAACAGTTGCCTTTGAACTTTGTAGGAAACGTGGAAGGCCGCGACCTGTTCAACGGACACGTCGATGTAATCGTCGCCGATGGGTTCGTGGGCAATGTAGCTTTGAAGGTTTCTGAGGGCGTGGCGAATCTGGTGCGCACAGTGCTAAAAGAATCTTTGAAAGCGACCATCTCGCGGCAGGTAGGCTATATGCTATCGCGCAGCGCGTTTTCGGACTTCAAGAAGCGCATTGACCATACTGAATACGGCGGTGCTCCATTGTTGGGGTTGAAGGGAGTCTGCATCGTCACACATGGCTCGTCGAACGCCAATGCGATCAAGAACGCGGTACGAGTGGCTGCGGAGTTCGCTGAGCGGCACATCAATCAGTCGATCGAGCGGGGACTGGCGGCGCTTCATCCCACACCGCGCGAGGTGGAAGTCGCACCGGCTCACTAGCTCTCGCAAAATCATGACGGAATCAACGAACGGATCAACATCAAATAACGGCAGGATCGCATTCATTTTTCCTGGCCAGGGCTCGCAGATCGTGGGCATGGGCAAGGATCTTGCCGAGAAGTATCCCATCGCGCGAACAACGTTTGAAGAGGCCGACGAGGCGCTGGGATACAAATTGTCGCAAGTGTGCTTTGAAGGCCCGGAAGAACAGTTGCGCCTGACCGAGATCACCCAACCGGCGATTCTCACTGTGTCGATCGCTGCGTTGCGAGTTCTTGAGGACCGCATCCCGAGGCCGAGCTTTGTGGCCGGCCACAGCCTGGGTGAGTACTCGGCGCACGTCGCCTCTGGGACGATGAGCTTTGCCGACGCGGTGCGTACCGTGCGCAGTCGCGGCAAGTATATGCAGGAGGCCGTGCCGGTCGGAGTTGGGACCATGGCGGCGATCCTGGGAATGGAGTTCGAGAAAGTTGCCGCGGTTTGTCAGGACGCGGCGCAGGGCGAAGTATGCTCCCCCGCGAATATTAATTCTCCGGAGCAGATTGTGATTTCCGGCAACACCGCCGCGGTTGAGCGTGGAGCGAAGCTTGCCGACGAGCGTGGAGCCAAGCGCGCGAAGTTGCTCCCCGTGAGCGCGCCCTTCCATTGTTCGCTGATGAAGCCCGCGCAAGACCGCCTGGAAGTGGACTTGAACGCGCTGAAGATGCAGAAGCCGGTGTACCCGGTCGCCTGCAATGTGGAAGCGTCCCTGGTGAGCGACGAACTGCGGGCGCGCACGACACTGGTGGCCCAGGTGACGGGCTCGGTGAAATGGGAGCAGTGTATGCGGCTGCTCATCGGAGAGGGCGTGCAGACCTTCGTTGAAATCGGGCCGGGAAAAGTTCTGTGCGGGTTAATGCGTCAGATCGACCGGTCGAAGACCTGCTTGAATGTTGGGGACGAGGCGTCTCTTACCAAAGCGCTGGGGCAGTGCGCAGCTTAAGTCCTAGCGAAACTCCAGATCGCAGGGCGGCGAGCTGATCGTCTTATCCGTTTTGTCTACATACAACTGGGCATGTTGCGCGCGGTCGTTGACGATCACGTCGACGACCACGCCACTTCCGCCGCCGGGGCAGTTACTCTCTCCGTAATTTTTGAAAGTCTTCACGATGCCCCACTCTCCACCGGGGCCCCAGTCTCGCTTGAACTCGCCGATCGGATACTGGCTGTGATTCTGCGGATGCTGCTTCCATTCCGGATCGTGAAAATAAATGCCGTAGGCAGTCTCGAAGTCTTGCTTTTGCAGAGAAGAAAAGAATTTGTCCGCAACGTGCTTCTCCGGCCAGAACCGGTTGTACCAGCCGATGAAAGCCAGGACAAGCACAAGACCGACTGCCCAAATAATTCGGCCCTTCTTCTTCCGCTCTTTTTCGGGATGGTACTCTCTCGCGTCCAGTAGGGTCATACCCCCCTAGAATACCGGACGCTTCCCACATGTCAAAAGTTCCAAAACCTGATTTACCGCCGAGCACGCCGAGAGCGCCGAGAAATGCAACTGAAGAATTGAATTGAGCGAGCCCAGATTTTCTCGGCGGCCTCGGCGTGCTCGGCGGTAGATGCTTACAGCGTGCGCTTGAACAGCGGAATCGCGATCCCAAGGGTAACGGCGGCGAAGATCGTCAGGTACAGCACGTCGGGCAAGACCGCCGACAGGGTTGTTTCTTTCAGAAGCAGGCATTTGAAGCCGTCGACCGCGTAAGTGAAGGGATCGACCTTCGCGATCCCCCGCAGCCACCGCGGAAATGCCTGGATGGGGTAGACCGAGCCGCTGGGGAAAAACAGCAGCGTGTTCAGAATTCCGAACATGGCCCGAGGCACCAGCGGATCTTCGATCCTCACCATCAGCAGGAACATCATCGTATTGAAAGCCAGCGCCGTCAGGACGATCATCGCCAGCAGGCCGATGACTGTGACCGGATTAAAGATCGTGCGCACTCCGGCGATCAACGATCCGATTACAGTAATGATCACGCCCGTCATCACCGCTTTGATTGCGCCCGCAAGGTTGAGGCCCAACACAAGTTCGAGTTTCGTGATTGGCGTGACCAGATAGCCTTCATGGACGCCGCGCGCCTTGTCGTCGATGTACAGCATTCCTCCGCCGATCATCACCGACACGAACATGGCCAGCACCAGCGATCCCGGAAGCAGATACTTCATGTATTCAATGTAAGGGTAGAGTTCGACAATATCGAGCGCGGTCTTCTGAAGAATTCTGGGATCGACCGTGGGCTGGTTCAGCGCGTTGGTGAGTTCGGTCAGCTCCGATTCAATGGCGGAACTCATGAAGTTGTCACTGTTGTCCACGACCACAGCAATGCGGGGATGGTTTTCTTCATACACTCGCTGCGAGAACTGCGGCGGGATAATCACCGCGCCTTCGAGCTTGCCATTGCGCACATCTTCCACGGCCTGCTTTTCGCTGTCGTAATTCACCGGGACGAAGGTGCGAATATTGGCGCGCACGGAATCGAATGCCTCGCGAACTCTCAGCGCTTGCGTGCCGCCATCCTGATCGACAATGGCGAGCCGGGCATCGCGAATCTTTCCGCCGAACGCGTTGCCCAGAATGATGAGCTGCACGAGAGGAAAAATCATCGACGCCAGCATCAGCGCCGGCGAGCGGAAGAACTTGCGCATTTCGCGCTCGACAATGGCCATCATTCGATTCATAACTTCAATTCCGGGCGACTCATAAATTCAGTCTCGATCGCTTCATGGCTGCAGGCCCGGCCGCTGCGGCATGGTGAATGCGTATGCTTTCTGCAGTTCATCACGCAGCTGCCGGCCCGTGTAATGGACGAAGACGTCGTCCAGGGTCGTGTTCTGCACAGAGAGCGACTTCACCGCGACGCCAGCTTCGACGGCCATCTCGACGAGTTCCGTGGTGGTGCGGGAGCCGTCGCCGGTCAGGATTCGATACATTCCCGCGCCTTCGTGCTGGATCGATGTGACGTCGTCCATTGTGTGCAGGCGCTGCTCCCAATCGTCCGGAGGATTCTCGAACTGTGCTTCAATCACATTCGATCCCGGCACGCTCGCTTTCAGCGCCATGGGCGCGTCGAGCGCGACCAGCTTGCCGTGATCCACGATGGCGATGCGGTCGCAGAGTCTGTCGGCTTCGTCCATGTAATGCGTGGTTATAAGGATGGTGAGCTGCCTCTGGCTCTTGATGTTGCCCAGCATTTCCCAGACCGCGACGCGCGAAACCGGGTCTAAGCCGGTGGTTGGCTCATCGAGGAAAAAGATTTTTGGATGATGCACCAGGCCGCGCGCAATCTCCAACCGCCGCCGCATGCCGCCCGAGAGCGTCTTGGTCTGCGCATCGCGCCACTTGGTTAAATCCACCAGACCCAGCAACTCCTCGATCGAACGCTTCCGTTCTTTTGCCGGCACATCGTAAAGCTTGGCGTAGATATTCAGATTTTCTTCCACTGTCAGATCGAGATCGCTCGTCAGCGCCTGCGGAATCACGCCGATCGTCCGCCGCACGGCGTCCGGATCTTTTGCAACATCGTGGCCGGAAATGCGGGCCGTCCCCGCAGTGATTGGAATCAGCGTGGTCATCATGCGGATCAGCGTCGACTTTCCCGCGCCGTTCGGCCCGAGCAGTCCGAAGATTTCGCCTTCCGTCACATTGAACGAAACATCGTCGACCGCGGTGAAGTCGCCATACTTTTTTACGATGTGCTCGACTTCGATTGCGTAGGGGACCGCGGCTCCAGCCACAGGAGAACTGCCGCCATTCGTTTTGGCCTTGACGTCTGCCATTATTGCTGCCCCGCTGCCGCCGCGCTCTGCGGGTTACCTTTCAACTGTTCCGGCGAAACCAGCACCTCGGCCGTCATCCCCGGCACAAACGCGCCTTTGGGATTGTCCAGCCGGACTTTTAAGACGATGGTCCGGATATCCCGCTTACGGCGGCTTACGTCGCGTTGCGTGGCGAAGTCGCCTTCCACTCCTTTGAAAAACACTTTGCCGCTGGTGATGGTTCCCCCCGGCATCCGCACGCGCAGCACATCGCCGTAGCCGATGTGGTCGGCGTAGGTCTCAGGGATCGCGGCTCGCGCCCAGGTGTCCGTCAGATCGACGATAGTCACGATGGGAGCGCCGATGTTCACCACTTCCCCCTGGCGCGCCGCGCGCACCGAAACGGTGCCGCTGACCGGCGCATAAACGTTGGTGTAGCCCAACCGCACCGCGGCCTGATTTTTCTGCGCAACCGCGGTTTTGAGATCAGACTGAGTGGCCTCGACGGTGCTCTTCGCGGCGTTCGCCTGATGTGTGCGCGCCACAGCGGAATTCAAGTCTGCCTCCGCCGCCTTTACCAGTTCCTGTTGCGCTTGCACGGTCGCCTGCGCCGCCTGCAAGTTGGTTTCGGCCTGCACCTTTTCTTGATCGGAAGCGACTCCGGCTTTGGCCAGCTCGATGGCGCGCCGGCTGTCGCTCGCGGTGCGATCGAGCGTGGCCTGCGCCTGCAGAAGCTGCGCCCGGGCGGACGAAAGCTTGGCCCGCGCGTTCGCGACATCGCTGGAAGTGGAGCCTGAGGTGGATTCCTCGGTGTGCTGCATCTCAGAAACCTTGTGCTGTAAGCTGGCAATATTCGCGGCCGCCGCGGCCTCCTGCGTTTGCAACTCAGAAGGATCAAGCACGGCGATCAGGTCTCCGGCCTTGACTGAAGTGCCTTCGTCCACCAGCAATTTCTGGATCCGGCCTTCCACCTGCGCGCTGACGATCACCTGGTTCGAATCGACGGTGCCGATCAGCACCAGGTCGTTGGAGTGGTCGACCGAGAAAAAGTAATAGATCGCGGCGATCACGAAGATGATGCCTAGAAGAATGAAGAACTTGTTACGGGCATTCATTTGCGTGCTCCTGCTTTGCTGACCGGCCGCGCGCTGGGGTGCGGCTCAAACAGCGCGGCGGAAATAAAATCGAGGACCGCGGCCCGTCGCTCGGCGACCCGCTGCGGCGTTAGCGGATTGAAGCGCACGATCCGCTGCATCACTGGGGCGCTGCTGAAATAGAAAACGATCATTGCCACCATGGAAGGAACGAAGTGCGCGGGATCAACTTGCCGGAATTCGCCTTCCGCGATTCCTTTGTGCAACAGCTCGCCGACCCGCTTGTAGATTGGCTGGAAGTACGTCTTGACCAGCCGGTCGATATGCTCCGAATGGCCTTCGCGCGCCCGCATCATTTCGCGCTGCATCAGCTTCGGATAAATCTGGTTCGAGGCAATGAAATCGAAATATGCCCCGACGTAGGCCATGATTGTCTCGCGCGGCGGCAGGTCGCTGTCGAGCGCCTCGAAGACTTTTGACTTCATCCCAGAGAAGGCATCGTCGAGCACCGCGCCGTAAAGCTTTTCCTTGTCTTTGAAGTAGTAATAGAGCAGGGCCTTGTTGACCCGCGCCTCGCGCGCAATGGCGTCGGTGCGGGCCCCGGCAATGCCGTTCTCGGAGAACTCTTTTGCCGCCGCGCGCAGGATGGCGGCGCGGCTCTCCTCGGGCTGTCCGCGGGAACCCATGCGGGGAGGCTGAAGGCGATGCTGGAGCAGGCGGGCCATGACTAATTAACCAGTTAGTTAGATTGATTATACATCAAGAAGGGGAAGTTGCAACAGTCTAGACAAAAGGGGCGGGCGTCGAGACCTACCGCGCTCCGCCCGCAATCGACGGCACCAGCAGCACCTCATCTCCGTCGCTGAAGATGTAGTCCGGTCCGCCCAGGAAGCGGATGTCTTCTTCATTCACGTAGATGTTGAGGAATCGCCGCACCTTCCCGCCTCGTCGCGCAGGTGAGGCTTGAGTTCCGGAAACTTCTCATCGAGCACGGAGAATAGTTCGCCCAGGTTCGTGGCCGCACACGCGATCGTGCCTACGCCCGCCGTGTGCCTCCGCAGTGCGGTTGGAATTTGTACCGTGATTACCATCTGAATCCTTCGCTACGCTCCCACGGCCGCCGCTTCTTTCGCGACCTCGACGGTGTCGAGCGTTTCGTGCAGATATTGTTCGAACTCGGCCAGCTTGGGCGCGATCGGCCGCTCGACCTCATAGACGCCGGCGAACACATCAGTCGTCTTCAATCCGTTTCCGGTGATGCATAACACGGTGGTTTCCTCGGGCAGGATGCGGTCCTGACGATAGAGCTTGCCCGCCGTGCCAACGGTCACACCGCCGGCGGTTTCGGTGAAGATGCCTTCGGTCTCCGCCAGCAGGCGGATCGAATCGATCACTTCTGGATCGCTCACGTCTTCGCTCCATCCGCCGCTGTGTTTGATGGTTTTGATGGCGTAGTGCCCGTCCGCGGGATTGCCGATGGCCAGCGAACGCGCGATGGTCGCCGGCTTCTGCGGATCGATCTCAGCGCTGCCGGTCTTCACCGCGGTTGAAATCGGCGAGCATCCCGTAGCCTGCGCTCCGAAGAACTTCACCGGCTTTTCTTCGACCAAGTCCAGCTTGATCAACTCGTCAAACGCCTTCTTGATCTTGGTGATCAACGACCCGCCGGCCATGGGGACGACCACGTTGTCCGGCAGGCGCCAGCCGAGTTGCTCGGCGATTTCAAAACCGACGGTCTTAGATCCCTCGGCGTAGTAGGGCCGCAGGTTCACGTTGACGAATCCCCAGCGCCGTTCTTCAGCAATCTGCGAACACAGCCGGTTCACTTGGTCATAGTTGCCATTGATGCGCACCACGTCCGCGCCAAACACTTGTGTGCCCAGAATCTTGGCGGGCTCGAGATCGGACGGGATGAATATCCAGGCTTTCAGACCCAGGCGCGCTGCATGCGCGGCCACCGCGTTAGCCAGGTTTCCGGTGGAAGAACACGCGACCGTATCGAAGCCGAAAGCCTGCGCATTGGCGAGCGCCACGGCTACCACGCGGTCTTTGAAACTCAGCGTGGGCAGGCAGACAGCGTCATTCTTGATATAGAGATTCCGCGCGGCAGTTTCAGGGTCGTTGCTGCCAGCCAGCCGTGCCGCCAGGCGCGGTGCTTGGAACAGGGGCGTGAATCCAACCGGCAGCCGGGGCTCGAACCCTTCGGGCAGCGGCAGAAGTTCCGCATAGCGCCACATGTTCGGAGGCCGCTGCGCAATGCGCTCGCGGCTGGACCTCCGCTGGTCCAGAGACCCCTCGCCCAGCAGATATCGAATCCAGTCGTAGTCGTAAACGATTTCGAGGGCGGAGAAACACTCGTCGCAGATCGAGCGGGGCTGGTTTCCCCAGCGGCGGCCACATTCCCGGCAGCGTAATTCGTAGTGACATTGGGCGTCGTCTTGTTGACCGTGGTATTTCGGCATGAGGCTACTCGCTTTCTTTGGAGTCATCCACCCTTCGAAACCGCGAAGGGTGGAGCACCCGCGAATAGCTGGGGACGAGCCGGAGAAAAGAGTCCTAAAATACAAATCCTCTTCTCCCAAGAAAAAGGAAAAAGAGGTATCGGAATGCAAATAGAAATTAAGGCTCGCATCCGAATCTCATGTTCCCCGTTTCCGGGCGGGAGTTGGCACCTGGCGGTCGGGATATATGATCCCGATCCGGTTGCCGTGGCGTCACAGGGCTCGTCCCTCAGCCACTCTGCATGAAATTCAGTCTGCCCCGAAAGGCAAACTTGTCCTTATGATGCTACACAGCCAAACTGGGTTCGTCAACCAGAAATTGATCGTTGCAAACTAGGGAGAGTGCGTCTACACGCGCCTGTCGCGGAGCGCCATTTCGCGGGCCAATTCCCCGGTAGTGACTCTCAGTCGCTTCACCAGCACCAGCGCCAGCGACCGGTAAAAGCGGGATGCCAGGCGGGGAAAAGCTTCCAGGAGCGCCCGCAGTACGTGCGAGTTGATTTCGTCGACTTCAACTTCTTCTTCCCTGGCAATCACCGCCGCAGTAGCCTTACCGTGTTCCAAAAAAGCCATGTCGCCGCAAACGTCCTCGGGCCCAAGCGTTGCCACAATAGCGCGCGAGCCAGTCCCCGCAAGTTCCACGGACGCTTCCCCCCGGCGGATGATGTAGATGCTGTCGCCCCAAGCCCCCTGCCGGATGATCTCGTCGCCCAGTTTGAAGGTGCGCCGCACCGCTTTCCCCTGGAGCAAGACCCAATCATCCACGGTTAGGTAGTGAAGGCGATTACTGGCCATGCCTGTGACATCGGCAAAGACAGGAACGACCTGTAGTCTGGCTGGGCTGACGCTCGGGGTTTTACCGGCTGTACTGGTTCCTCTTCTTGTCCGCGTGCCGCTCCAACCCAAACTGGATCAGCCGGTCGATCAAGTCCGCGTACTCGAGCCCCGACGCCGCCCACAGCTTGGGATACATGCTGATTGCTGTGAATCCCGGCATGGTGTTGATCTCGTTCACATAAATCTTGCGCGTGCTCGAATCCATCAGAAAATCCACGCGCGCCAGGCCGGAGCAGTCCACCGCTTTGAAAGACCGCACGGCCAACTCCTGAACTTTCTTAGTTTCGGCCTTGGTGAGCTTCGCCGGAATAATCAGCTCAGAGCCTTCGTCGAGATACTTGGCGTTGTAGTCGTAGAACTCCTTGACCGGAACAATTTCGCCGGGGACGGAAGCCACCGGGTCGTCGTTGCCCAGCACTGAGCACTCGATTTCGCGGGCTTTCTCCTTCTTGCCGCCCACGCCCTGCTCGATGACAATTTTGCGGTCGAATCTCGCCGCCTCCTCGATCGCAGGGCCGAGTTCCTTGCGGTTATGCGCTTTGCTGATTCCCACCGACGATCCCAGATTGGCCGGCTTCACAAATACGGGATACTTCAGCTTGCTCTCCACAAACTTTTGAACCTTCCCCGGCTCCTTGTCCCACGCACCGCGCAGAATCGTTACGTGCTTCACAATGGGCAGTCCCGCGGCAATGAATAAAGACTTCATGATGTCCTTGTCCATGCCCGCAGCCGAGCCCAGCACGCCTGCTCCCACGTACGCGATGTCGGCGAGTTCGAGCAGACCCTGAATCGTTCCGTCCTCGCCGAAAGTTCCATGCAACACCGGGAAAATCACGTCGACGTTGATGGCGCGATCGCTGGCGCGCCGTGTGAGCGCCGCATCCGTCTGAAAGGGGACGAGTCCGCTCTGCCGGTGCACTGGCTCCGGCGGCACCACTACGGACTCTCCGCGAGCCAACACCGCCGCAGCTTGGGTAGTTTCGGGGTCGCCCGCCCGCAACTGGCGCGGCTCGAGCACCAGCTTTCCCTGAAGCAGGTTCTCGGCATCATCCGCAGTCAGCCAGCGTCCATCTTTAGTGATGCCGATTGGCACCACCTCGTATTTGTCTTTGTCGATAGCCCTAAGAACCGACGCGGCTGAGAGCAGTGAGACCTCATGCTCGCCGCTGCGCCCGCCAAATAGAATTCCGACCCGAAGTTTCTTCATAACGTTTTTACAGAATCTTTTTCCCGAACGCCGACAGCGCCAATTCCACCGCCAGGTCTGCGGTCCGGTTGTGCTCGTCGATCACCGGATTTACCTCGACGATCTCGAAACTCAGCATGCGTCCGTGGTCGGCAATGATTTCCATCGCCAGATGCGCTTCACGATACGTCGCGCCGCCGCGCACCGGAGTGCCCACGCCCGGCGCGTCTTCAGGATCGATCCAATCCATGTCCAGAGAGATGTGATAGCCGGCGGTGCCGCGTCCAGCCATGCGCAAGGCTTCTTCCATCACCGTGCGCATGCCGCGCTCGTCAATATCGCGCATGGTGAAGACGCCAATGCCGGCGCGCCGGACGTTTTCCTTTTCAATCGCATCAATGTCGCGCACGCCCACCAGTACACAGTTCTCCGGCTTCACCTTAGGAGAAAAATCGAAAATGTTCTGGAGTTCCGCTGGTCCCAGACCCATGAGGGCAGCGAGCGGCATCCCGTGCACGTTGCCGCTCGGTGAGCTTTCTGGTGTATTGATGTCGGTGTGCGCGTCAATCCAGATCAGGCCGATCCCCTGCTTCTGGCGGCGATAAAATTCGGCCACACCCGATACTGTGCCAGCCGCCATCGAATGATCTCCACCGAGAGCGAGTGGAATTTTCCCGGCTTCGAGCGTCTTAACCACCAGCTCCGCGTGCTTGGTGCAGGTTGCCGTAATCTCTTTCAAATACTTGGCGTGCGTGTCGCCTTCTTTTTTCTGTTCCGGAATAGCTACGGCGACATTGCCGCCATCTTCCACCTGATGCCCCAACGCTTCCAGCCGCGCTTCCAGTCCCGCCACGCGCACGGCCGAAGGCCCCATATCGACGCCGCGCCGCGATTGCCCCAGATCAAGCGGCACGCCAATCACACGAATCTTCTTGGGAGAAATGTTGGTGGCGCTTATCGTTGTCATAAGGGTCTGGGAATTTGGTAATTAGATAATTTTGTAAATGAAAACCAAAGTGCTGGATACTTGCTCTTGAATTACCCAATTACACAATTACAAAATTCTTCACGGGTACAGCCGGTGCAGCATTCGCGGGAACGGAATCGTTTCCCGCACATGCTCAAGCCCGCAGATCCAGGCCACGGCCCGCTCGATGCCCATGCCGAAGCCGCCGTGCGGCACGCTGCCGTATTTGCGCAGGTCCAGATACCACTTGAACGCTTCCTCCGGCAATCCGTGTTCATGAATGCGCTGCACTAGCAAATCGTGCGACGCCATACGCTGCGAGCCGCCAATGATTTCGCCGTAACCCTCTGGCGCCAGCACGTCGACGCACAAAGCCAACTCCGGCCGCTGCGGATCGGGCTCCATGTAAAAAGCCTTCACCTTCGCCGGATAGCGATGCACCATTACCGGCTTATCGAACTGTGCCGAAAGATAAGTTTCGTCGGGCGAGCCCAGGTCGCCTCCCCACTCAAACTTCGCTTCCAGCGAGCCTTTCGCGTAACCTTCCTGCAAATTCTCTACCGCATCGTCGTAACTGATTCGCGGGAATGGAGGCTCAATCTTTTCCAGTTTTGAAATGTCGCGGCCAATCGCAATCAGATCGGCGTGCCGCCGCTCCAGGCACCGCTTCACCACGAAACTGATCAGCCCCTCGGCCAGCTCCATCAGGTCGTCGAGTTCGCCATATGCAATTTCCGGCTCAACCATCCAGAATTCGGTGAGGTGGCGCCGCGTCTTCGATTTCTCGGCTCGAAATGTCGGACCAAACGAATACACCTTGCCCAGCGCCATCGCCGTGGCTTCGATGTAAAGCTGGCCGGATTGCGTCAGGTAGGCCTGCTCGTCGAAGTAATCCACGGGGAAAAGCGTGCTCGTGCCCTCGCACGCAGCCGGAGTAAGAATCGGCGGATCAGTGAGCGTGAAGCCGCGCTCGTCAAAGAAGTCACGCACGGCTTTCACAATCTCGGCGCGTACACGCAGAATGGATGCCTGCCGCTGCGACCGCACCCATAGATGCCGGTGCTCCATCAGAAATTCTGTGCCGTGCTCTTTGGGCGTGATGGGATAAGGATCAGACTCCGGCACACGCTGGACGATGTTCACATTTAAAACATCGAGTTCGTAGCCGCCGGGCGCGCGCTTGTCGGCGCGCACCTTGCCTTCCACGATCACACTCGACTCCTGCGTCAGCGTCTTGATCGCCTCGAACACTTCCGGCGTGACCGCGTTCTTTGGCACTACCCCCTGAATCACGCCCGACCCGTCGCGAAACTGCGGGAACAGGAGCTTCCCGCTCTCGCGCAGGTTATAGAGCCAGCCGCGCAGGGTGACCGTCTGACCCTCGTGCTTCCCGATTTCAGCGATCGTAGTTACAGGTGAAGACATAGTTGATTGAGTCATTGAATCATCGGATCATTGAATCATTTGCGGGCCGTGGCACTGATTGTCTCAATGAGTCAATGACTCAATGATTCAATCTCTCAATTTCTACGCCGCCTCCAGCTTCTCGAACGTCGGCCGGAACTTCTCCAGCGGATTCACTTTCTCATCTTCCGCCAGTTCCAGCATCAACGGCGGAGTTTGCGGAGCCGACCGCAGCAGTTCCATCGCTTCCTTCCAGTCGATGGTTCCCTGGCCCGGCCACAGGTGCGAATCCTGCACCTTGGCATTGTCGTGAACATGCGTTGAGCAGACCTGCTTCCGCACAATCTCGAAGGCCTCGCGGACCGAACCCATCATGTGAGCGTGCCCGAAATCAAAACAAATACCGACATCGTCAAAATGCGCCGTGCGAATCATCTCCACCAGTCTCTCTGGCGTCGACAGTTCGTTGGGGATATTTTCCAGCAGAATGCGCACGCCCAACGGCTTGGCGAACGCACGCAAGTGCTCGATCGAAGTCATCGCCGATTCGAACTTCTTCTCGCTGAAACTCTCATTCGGAAGTCCTAGGTGCTGTACCAGAAAGCGAAACGGAATCTGCTCCGCGATCTCCAGCGCCCGCTTCACTTCATCCATCGCCTCCAGCAGTCCCGCACGGTCCGTCGATGCCAGGTTTATCGGCGGCGCTCCCGCCCGGCCCCACTCGTAGTCGGCGTAGAGCGGCGAGTGCACGGAGTTCAAAGGAACTCCACTTCCACGAAACCACTCGGCAATCTCTTTCACATGAGCTTTGCGGTTGGCGTAGTCGAGATGCTGCCGTGCCGCGAAAATCTCGATCGCCTGCACTCCGTTGCGAGCCAGCCCATCCAGAATTCCCGGATGCAGCCGCTCCTTCACGTACAAGTAAGTTGAGACCGCTTTCAACATCAGTAGCCCACTGCCTTTCCGCCGCCCCGGCCATCGCTCGCGCCCAGTCGCTCGCTCGTCTTTAAATCGATGGCGATGCACTCGGCCTCGCTCCAATATCCAGCAACGTCCACGTTGTACGCCATTTTCTGCAGCGCCTGCATCGTATCAGGCGAAAACCATCGCTCAACATACAACAGGTCCGGCAGCCACTGATTGTGAAAGCGGGGAGCATTCACCGCTTCCTGAATGTTCATCCCGTAATCCACAACGCCCATCAGAACGTTGGCCACGGTCGTAATGATCCTCGAACTGCCCGGCGAACCCAATACCAGAACTGCCTTCCCGTCCCGCACTACGATGGTTGGAGCCATCGACGACAGGGGACGCTTCCCCGGCCCAATGGCGTTGGCCGGCCCCTGAATCAATCCGTCGGAGTTCGGCACGCCCGGCTTAGCCGAGAAATCGTCCATCTCGTCGTTCATCAAGAATCCCAGGCCCTCCGCCGTCACGCGTGATCCAAACCAGTCATTGATGGTGGTCGTGACCGCGACTGCGTTTCCCTCGGCATCCACCACAGAATAGTGCGTAGTGTGCGGCGGCTCGTGATTCGCCATCGGCTGGGGATGGGTGGCAGCATATTGCTCAAGCTCACTGAATATCGCGGGCCGCTTCAATTCGTTGCTCGCGCTGGCATGGATCGCATCAATTGAATCCCGCCAGCCGGCCGCATATTTTTTGTCGATGAGTTGCGCGACTGGAATCTTCGAGAAATCGGGATCTCCCATGAATTCCGCGCGGTCGAAGAACGCGCGCCGGAATGCCTCTGTCGTGTAGTGAATCGACTGCGCCGACCGGTTACCCAGCTTCGCAAGATCGTATCCTTCCAGAATATTCAGCGATTCAATCAGAACCGTGCCACCAGAAGATGGAGGCGGCGCGCTGATGATCTCGTATCCGCGATAAGTCCCACGAACCGGTTCTCGTTCCTTCACTTGGTATTGCGCCAGATCGTCGGCGGTGACCAGCCCCCCACCCTTCTGCATTGCTGCGGCCAGTTCACGCGCCAGTGCGCCGTGATAAAAATCATCGGGCTTCGCGGCGATCCGTTCCAACGTTCGTGCCAGGTCAGGCTGGCGAAAAATCTCTCCCGGCTGGTAGTAGTTGCCATCGCGCTGAAAAATTCGCCGCGACTCGGGAAACTCGGCCAAATGTTTATCGTGGAAATCCTGAGCCTCTTCCCAACTCAGCGCGTGCCCCTCTCGCGCCAGCCGGATTGCTGGAGCCATCACCCGCTTGAGCGTCAGCTTCCCATATTTCTGTTCGGCATAAACCATCCCCGCAACCGATCCCGGCACGCCGATCGACTTGTAGCCAATCTCGGTGGCACCCTCGATCACGTTGCCCTGCGGGTCCAGATACATGTCGGGCGTCGCCTTCGCCGGGGCCTTCTCGCGGTAATCGATGAAATGCGTCTTGCCATCGGCCGTGCGGACCAGCATGAATCCGCCGCCGCCCAGATTCCCCGCCCCCGGATGCACCACTGCGAGCGCGAATCCCGTAGCTACGGCGGCATCCACAGCGTTGCCTCCAGCCTGCATCATCTCGACTCCGGCGCGAGAGGCCAACTCCTGGGAGCTGACCACAATTCCATGCTGCGCATGGACGGGTTCCGTGGAAGCGGCAAGAAATGGCGCGCCGCAGATCGTCAACGCCGCCAGCAGCAGCAAAATCAATGATTTGTGCCGGGATCGCATGAAGGTCGAGACTGTCCAGGAATGGGCAGACTCTTGAGGCTAGCCGACGGCGGCAAGCAGAGTCAAATCAGAGAAGGGGGCACGCCCTCGTTCCGACAACTCTTTCCGCGAAACAGAATCTCAAACTCTCTTCGGCGTCTTCCGATGCGTACGCATAGAGCGCCCGCTCTTCTTCCCGGGCGCCTTCGCCGCCACCATCTCATACGACTGCCGGATCAACTCCCGCAACTCGCTCCACGGTACGGCGTCCAGCCGATCCAGCATCACCCACTTGTAGCGCCCGACATACTGCGCGGGACGAATGTCTTCGCGCTCGATCAGATCGGCAAAAGCCTCCGGCGTGCACTTGAAACAAAGGCGCGGATCGTCCAGGCTGACGATGACGAAAATCTTGCCGCCGATCTTGAAGCAGAGATCGTCGCCCCACTGCAAAGTCTCGGCGGCCTGAGGAAAGGCCAGGCAAAACTCGCGAATCGTATCGACTCTCATTGCATTTTCAATTCTGAATCGGATTGGTCCGACCGCAATCAAATTTCGTAAGGAGATTCAATATGCAAACCCGCACTCTTGGCAATTCCGATCTGAATATTACTCCCGTGGGCTGTGGAGCCTGGGCCGTTGGCGGTTCGGGCTGGCAATTTGCCTGGGGATCGCAGGACGACAAAGACTCCATCGCCGCCATTCACCGCGCACTCGAGCTCGGCGTCAACTGGATCGACACCGCCGCCGTCTACGGCCTGGGACATTCCGAGGAGGTCGTCGCCCGTGCGCTCAAAACCTGGTCCGGCCCTCGGCCTTACGTTTTCACCAAATGCGCTCTGCGCTGGGATGCCAAGGGGCAGGTACAGAGAGTGCTGAGCGCCAATTCGATCCGCCGAGAAGCCGAAGACAGCCTCCGCCGCCTCTCCCTTGATGTGATTGATCTCTATCAGATTCACTGGCCTCCCGATCCAGATTCACCTGTGCTCGAAGAAGGCTGGTCCACGCTAGCCGACCTGAAGCGTGAGGGCAAGGTGCGCTGGATTGGCGTTTCCAACTTCAACATCCAGCAACTACGACGCGCGAAGGCTATCGCTCCAGTAACTTCGTTACAGCCTCCGTATTCACTGGTGCACCGCGAGGTCGAGGACGAGATTCTGCCTTACTGCCGGCGCGAAGGAATTGGAGTCATCGTTTACTCGCCGATGGCTTCCGGTCTGCTGACCGGCGCCATGACCCGCGAGCGCGCGGCCAAACTGCCCCAGGACGATTGGCGCAAAGGCCATCCCGACTTCACAGAACCCAATCTCTCCCGCAATCTTGCGCTGGTCGAACGCTTGCGAGAGATCGGCAAACGGCATAACTGTTCTCCCGGAGAAGTAGCCATCGCGTGGACGCTTCATCATCCCGCAGTAACAGGAGCAATTGTCGGCGCGCGCAATGCCAAACAAGCAGAAGGCGTGATGCGTGCAGGAGACTTTCGCCTGAGCGACGAAGAGGTGAACCAGATCGAGGAGTTCTTCGCCCAAACTGCGGCATAGAGAAATCTTTGCCGCGGAGTCATGCTTTGAGAGCTTGCCAGAGGCAGGTATCTAGACTTGTTCTCTGGCTTCTCCCAGGGCCACGTTAACATCCAGCTTTTTCTTGTTGCGGAAGATGGTCACCTTCACTGTGTCTCCGGCGCGATGGTTGTTCATCACCTGCGAGAGGTCTGTTTCGTCCTCTACTTTTTCGCCGTCGATGGCCACGATCAAGTCTCCGCCGAGCATGATGGGGATATTGCCCAGACGGGCGGGCTCCGTGCCGCCTTGCAGTCCGGCCTGGGCCGCCGAGCCGCCGGGAGTGACTTGCATGATCAGCAATCCGTAATCGGCGGGCAATCCCATTTCATCGGCCAACTCCGCGCTGATTGGAATGGTTCGCACGCCCAGCGCCGGACGTCGCACCCGGCCCAGCGTCATCAAGTCATTCAACACAGCCTTCGCCGTATTGATGGGAATGGCAAATCCGATTCCAGCATTCTGGTTCACGCTGGAAAGAATCATAGTGTTAATGCCAATCACTTCGCCGTGCCAGTTCATCAGCGGCCCGCCCGAGTTGCCGGGATTGATGGCAGCATCGGTCTGAATGGCTTCGTCAATGGTTGCGCCATTCGGCTCGCGCACCGGACGGATCGAACTCACAATGCCGCGCGTCATGGTTCCCGCCAGCCCAAACGGGTTGCCGATGGCGTAAACCTTCTGCCCCACCTGCAGGTTGCGTGAATCGCCAAGCACCGCGGGAACCAGGCCGGGCGCTCCTTTGATCAGGATCACCGCGAGATCGTGCGCCGGATCCGTGCCCACCACCGTGGCCTTGTACTTCTTGCGGTTGTGCATGGTCACTTCCACCTGGCGCGCGTCAGCGATCACGTGATAGTTGGTGAGGATGTGGCCTTCCTTGTCGATGACAAAGCCGGAGCCCTGGCCTTCCTGCGGCACCGGGCCGTAGAAGAAGTCAAAGGTCATGGCGCGCGACGTCACGTTGACCACGGACGGAATGTTCTTGCGATAGACCAGAATGTTGTTCTGCTCTTCGCTGTCGAGGCCTTCGGGGCCAGAAGCCTCCGTGATCTCCACCTGCACGGGATGGCTGAGCCAGCCCACTGGATTCGCGCCGGCCAGTTTCGCATTCGAACGCCAGGTAGTGAAGTAGAAGAACGCGCCAGCGATCACCAGCGCCAGGATTGCAGGTCGTATAAGTTTCATAAAGTGCACACCTTCGGGGCCGCGAACTGGTCTGGGAATAAGGCCCACTCGATTCTACGTTTGATTCTAAACAATGTTCCACGTTGCAGCACGCGGTTGGTACCCTCTCCTGCGGGGGCTGGCACAGACTAAGAATGCGCGGCTTTTGACGTTCGTGCTCCCGCTACGATCCACTCGGGTCCACAACATTTCCACAGCCCCTTATGACATCTGACCTTGCGCCCGAAATTTAATTCAGCGATCATGGTCGAGGCCGTGACGGTCTGCTCCGGAGTAAGTCGTCGCGCTCTAAGTCCTTTGTTGTCTGGATTTTGACCGCTAAGTTCTTTGCCATCCGGATTTTGCGGGGAACTTCTTGCTAAAGTCGTGATTCAGAGATTATGCAAAAAGGGGGAGGGGGTTATCCCCGATTTTTTGCTGCAAGACGGCGAAGCGAAGCCGCTCGCCACCGTCGGAGCCAACTTTATTTTCGTGATAGGAATCCACAAGCGTCAAGTGAGTCACAGCCCCAGAATCTCCGAGCCTTGGTTCGACATCAAAGGTTTCGCTGGAGGCCTTCATGTCCATACGACCGGTGAAGCAGGTTATCAAGTCAAAGCCTACGCTTGAAGGCGCGGGCGTACATTTGCGGCGAGCGTTTGGTTTTGGAAACACCAAGGAGACCGATCCGTTCCTTTTGCTCGACGATTTCCGCAACGATGTTCCCGAGGATTATCTGGCCGGATTTCCGTGGCATCCGCATCGCGGGATCGAGACCATCACCTATGTGCTGGCTGGGACCGTCGAGCACGGCGACAGCATGGGCAACCGCGGCGCCATCGCCGCCGGCGATGTGCAGTGGATGACGGCGGGCAGCGGCATTATCCATCAGGAGATGCCGAAGGGCGATCCGGCGGGCCGCATGCATGGGTTTCAGTTGTGGGCGAACCTTCCCGCTTCGCTTAAGATGACCGATCCGCGCTATCAGGAAGTGAAGTCGCTGGATATTCCTGAGATCAAGGACGACGACGGAACGCACGTGCGCGTGGTCTGCGGGAGTTTTTGGGGAAAGAAAGGGCCGGTGGATGGGATCGCGGCCGATCCGATATATCTCGATGTATCGGTGGCTCCAGGCAAGAGAAAGACCCTGCCGGTGGAAACCACGCGCCACGCGTTCGCCTATGTTTTCGGCGGAGCGGGAAAGTTCTGCAATGCGTCCGGGCCGCTGACCGTGCCGACGGAAGCGATCAAGTGGTTGGATACGACGCCGCCGGTCGAGGCGGACAATCGCTCGCTGATTTTGTTTGATCGCGGCGACGAGGTCACCGTGCAAGCCGGGGAAGATGGGATTCGATTTCTGCTGGTATCGGGCAAGCCTCTGGAAGAGCCAGTGGCCTGGTATGGCCCGATCGTGATGAACACGCAGGAGCAACTTCAGCAGGCTTTCCGGGAACTGGAGCAGGGAAAATTCCTCAAGAAATCTTGACCTCGCTGAGATTTTCTAGCGCTGGAGGGCCGCGTCGGCGCGCAGCTTTTCCCATATCCGCCGCGCCTGCTCTCGCGTCTGGTCGAGCGCGCCGGAGTTGTCGATGAGGTAATCGGCGGCCTTGATCTTGTCTGCTTCAGGCAACTGAGCAGCCATGCGGCGTTCAACTTCTTTGCGGGCGGCGGCGAGCGTCAACTTCTGGCGAGCGGCGAAGCGGGCGATGCGTTGCTCGTCGTTGCAGGTCACCACGATCAGGCGATCGAACCGCTTCGCTGCGCCCGCTTCAAGGATAAGCGCGGCCTCCACGATGGCGACGGCGTGCGGATCCTGGCGTCCCATTTCGTCCATCCATTCCTCCTGGCTGCGAATTACAGCGGGATGCACGATGCGGTTCAACTCCTGGACGCGGGATGGGACTGCGGGAGACGTGGCTGGCCCGAAGGCGGCTTCGGCCAGCTTCGCGCGGTTTACGCTGAGGTCGGGATTGAGAATGCCGCCGCCGAAATGGCGCACCACCTCGTTGTAGACGGGCTGGCCGGGCAGCATGAGTTGGTGGGCAATGCGGTCGGCCTGGACGAGGCGCGCGCCCAGGGCGGCGAACATCTCGCCGACGACGGATTTTCCCGAGGCGATACCGCCGGTGAGACCGACTTTCAGCATAAGCAGTGGCCAGTGGTCAGTGGCCAGTGGTCAGTAAAAGCACATCGCTCTGCATGCATTTGCATAGAGTTCTGCTGGTAACTAGATTTTCACTGGCCACTAGCCACTGGCCACTGACCACTGCTCTTGCCTCTCCGCATCTTGGCGGCTTTCACGGTGTTGTACATCAGCATGGCGATGGTGAGCGGGCCGACGCCGCCGGGGACTGGGGTCAACCCTCCCGCCACTTCGGCGACTTCCGGGTGCACGTCGCCGACGAGCGTCGATCCCTTTTTGCGGAAGGCTTCCTCGCGTTTTGTGTTTCCGGCGAACAGACGTTCGAATTCCGCGGGATCTGTCACCAGGTTCATGCCGACGTCGATCACGGTTGCGCCGGGCTTTACGAAATCGCGGCTGATCATGCCGGCGCGGCCGATTGCCGCCACTAGAATGTCGGCGCGGCGGCAGACTGCCCAGAGATCGCGAGTCTTCGAATGGCAAACTGTGACCGTGGCGTTGGCATTGAGCAACAGCATGGCAGCGGGCTTGCCTACGATATCGCTGCGCCCGACGACGACGGCTTCCTGCCCCGCGATGGGAATACTACTGCGCTTCAGGATCTCGATGACTCCCGCAGGTGTGCACGGAACCAGGCCGGGACGCTGAGTAGAGAGGAAACCAACGTTGACGGGATTGAAGCCGTCGACATCTTTGGCGGGATCGACTGCCATCAGCACTTCCTTCGAGTCCACTTGCGGAGGCAGCGGCAACTGCACCAGGATGCCGTCAATTTCATCGCGACCGTTCAGTTCTGCGACCAGAGCGAGCAGTTCGGCGGTGGTCGCAGTGTCGGGTGGCGTGTGCTGCTCGCTGTAGAGGCCAACTTCTTCACTGGCTTTGACTTTGCCGCGCACGTAAATCTCCGACGCGGGATCGTGGCCGACGAGGACGACGGCGAGGCCGGGGCGGACTCCGGCGGCAGCCATGATCTTCACCTCCGCCGCGACTTCGCTGCGGATGTCGTTCGCGATCTTGGTGCCGTCGAGGATTCTGGCGGGCATTCGGGCTCCGGGCTTCGGCTTTCGGGCTTCGGCTAGGAAATCTTACACTGACGGGCCTGCCGAACGACGGCGAGGATTCGATTTTGAGTACAATGCCCCTATCATGATTGCCAAAGACTTGCTGGAAATTCTAGTCTGCCCGGCGTGCAAGCAGGCGCTTGAGTACCGGGAAAGTCCGGAGAGCTTGAAGTGCAAGCAGTGCCACCGGGTGTACGCGGTGAAGGACGACATCCCCATCATGCTGGTGGACGAGGCGATCGTCGAAAACTAGGCGACTGGATCACCGCGCACTCGTTGTGCGCCCCGATCGTGGTTGATCCAGCCGAGTGAATGCCACGGCTGGTCTGGCCGCTTCATTCTTTACATCTCGTTTACAAACCTTGACATTCTTCAGGTTCGGTTCCAGTCAGGTTCCCCGTCGAGGCCCCGCGTCGCCGACGTGTCCCGATCTGACACTCTGTGTCAACTTTTGGGACTTGGGCGTTACTAACGGCACCTAGAGGAATTGCTCGTCCCCTGTTAGGGTTGCTTGCAACTTCTGATATTCACAAGTGTTAATGGATCTAACGGAGCCCGCTTTCCGTATATGGAACTAGAGGGCGGGCACGGCAACTAAATTGCATGCAACTTGCATAGCTGCCGATGAGTCTAATAGCCACAAGAGGTGAAGGTCGGAGTCGGAGGTGATGACGGCCATGTTTGACAAGATGACGAACGAGAAAGCCAATAACGATAAAGACAGATTCACGGCAACCGAACTGGCGGCGCTGCGCAGCGACCTGCTGCAGGGCGGCATGATCGATTCCTACGAGGCCGCCGAACTGTTGCAGGTGTTTCTGATGGGGCGCGGCTACGGGGTATCTCCCAAGGCAGCGCTGGATGCAGCGGGCCGGGTCGAGATGGCAGGGTGCGCTCTGCCGGTGCTGCAGTTTGAGCTGGAGAACCTCGCGATGGTGATGTAAGACTTACCCTGCGGCGCGGGACGGTGAACCTGCGACGCAAAATGGGAATGAGATTTTCGGCGAGAGTTGAGATTTCAGTTCTTAGGGGTGCGACAGAGATTTTGACATTCTGGGCCGGCGGTCGAAACAAGATTGACCGGACCAGTTCCACGCAAAGAAAGCCGGGCCAACCAGCCCGGCTTTGTGGTGTCGGAGGGCTTGTCGACCTCGCAGAGTCGACAAGTGTAATGGCGATGTTACGCCATGTACTCATCGATGTGAGGCGCTTCCCTTCGGATGGGCATCTGCTCCGCTCGCGAATCATGGATGAGAGCCGTATGTTTTCGTTTCCGCTATTGGTGCAGGTCGGTCTTCGAGAGCATCTCCAGAAACTGACGGCGGCTGCGCTGGTCGATGGCCACCGCCAGCAGTTTGCCGTCACGCCCGAAAAGAAACGTCCTGGGGATGCCAGTAATGTGGAAAGCCTTGTGCACTTTGCCGCCGGGATCGAGGACGATATCGGGTGCGTACTTGTTGCCACTAATGAACTGAGACACTTTGAATCCTGCCTCGTCGGTGATGGACAGGACGACAAGACCCTGTGATGCGAAGTAGCGCTGCAGGGTATCCAAGTCTCCCATCTCCGCGCCGCACGGGGCGCACCAAGTGGCCCAGAAGTTGACCAGGACGACCTTTCCCCGCAGCTCAGATAAAGTGACCTTCTTGTTCTTCAGATTGCTCAACGTGAAGTCGGCTTTCTCGATATCGGCTTCATCATCAGCCAGCATCTTCGCGGCTCTATCGTACAAGGGGTCCTTCAGCGTGGTAGTAACGCCCTCATAGCGGACGAGCAGGGCTACCTGGTGATAGGGCGTGGGGATCTTGTCACCTTTGGCGGAAACGGGCGATTCGGTGAGAGCGGCGCTGAGAGTATCCACCACGGCCTGCAGGGCGTCGTGGCCGGGGTCGCCCTCGGTGGCTAGGTGCGATAGCGCATCCGCATAACCTAGCTTCTGCGTGCCCGCAGGGAGTGAGCGGATATCGGTGGCAAGCTTCACGATGATGGCCGGCTTCTGGTCCGATGGGACAGAACGGAGGCCCTTGAGCTGTTTCTCGATCTCCGAGGGTTTGATGTCGCCATGAGCGATGGGCGCGGCTGCAAGCACGGCCGCGACGAACAGGTAGATTTTGAGCGAACTCATGAGTACTCCTCTTTTCCGGGGCTCGCGTACTGTGGAACCCCTTCTTTTAACAGATTTCGGGCGAGCGGACGAATTATCTTCTTCGGCCCGTCGAAATCAGTGATCCGCGTGACCTATCTCGACCGGATTGAAGTTTGCGCTTATCGCCAAGTGTCGAAATCAGGCGATAGCGCTCATTGAGAACTACTCCCAACTCCTTCGATAAGTGCTGCCTAGTTCCAGTGATGCGAGTGCCACCAGATTTTCTGGATGTCGAATTCGACGCCACGGCAGAGGTAGATGGGCTGGTTTTCTTCGCCCATGCCGAAGCGGTTGTAGTGCTCGAAGGGTTGAAACGACGTGCAGTTGTCGCGGACGTCGTCGAGGCCCCACTGGATCACGATCAGGCTCTTATAGACCTGCGGAGGCGGACCCCAATACCAATGGTTCTGGTGGCGCGAGTAGGCGTGCGGGAGTCCGTACTGCGGGCCGAATTCGTCGACAGCGCCGGCTTCGCCGTAGTTGCCGGCCCAGATGCCGGTCTGGGCGCGCTCTTCGGGGGGCAGCGAGTTGTAGATGGCGGCGACCTCGCGTGCCATCTCGGGCCATCCGAACTGGTCGGCGATGGGTTGTGGCAGCAGCGACTCCATGTGCACCTCGGCCTTGGCGGGTTTGAATCCGAGCGCGGTTTGATAGGCGAGGAGGCGCTCGGGCGGCAGCATCCAAGTCACTAGCGGGATGGCGGGAAGCGTGGCGAGCACGATGATGGCGATGATGGCCGCTTGTGCCGTTGTTCTTACTCGGATGCTGCGGTTTGCCAGCCAGTGCTCGATCACGACAGCACCACCCGCGAAGAGCATGGGGTAAATCGGGAACACATAATAGTTCTTCGCGTGTGCGACTTCCATCAATACGAAAAAGACGACGAACGTCCAGCCGAGCACGCGCCAGCGGCGGTCGCGCAGAAACCAGATGACTCCGGTCACCCAGACCGGGAACAGGATCGGATGCTGGTCGAGGATTTGTTCCTTCACAAATGCGAGCGGGCCGAGCACGACGTTCTTGCCTTCGCGGCGGACGTTGGCCAGGTCTTCAATAGTCGGCCAGTGATGGCGGATTTGCCAGATGAGGTTGGGGAGGAAGAGCGCCAGGGCGATGGCGCCGGCGATCCAGATCCATTTCCCAGCGAACTCGCGGCGATGATGGGTCAGAAGAAGTGCGACTGTAACGGCGAATCCGAACGACAGCGTGGAGTGCTTGTTCTCGAGGCCGAGTCCCGCCAGGACGCCGAACCACAGCCAGAGCCGCGAGTCACCGGTCCGCAGGATGCGAGCGACGACCCAGATGCAGCCCATCCAGAACAGCGGCTCGAAGGCGTTCATGGTGAGGAGGCTGTCCATGGCGAGCACGGCGGGACAGAGCAGCACACAGAGGCCGGCGAGAAACTGAGCATAGCGTTCACCGCCGAGTTCACGCACGATGAGGATGGTGATAGCAATGAGCCCGGCACCTGCCAACGCCGGGAGAATACGCAACGCAGCCAGCGAACCGCCCATCCAGAGTGCGATCTTGGCGTAGACGGCGATCAGCGGCGCAGCATCGACGTATCCCCAATCGAGATGGCGGGCCATGTCGAGGTAATAAAGTTCGTCGCGGAAGTAGCCGTAGTGGCGGAGGCTGGTGAAGATGTGCAGCAGGAGCTTGATAACGCAGAGTGAGATCAAAATACCCACTGCAAGAGGCGGAATAGGCGGATCGCTGGGTCTTTCGATGCTTGTCTGTGCCATTTCAATCCGGATACGGATGATCGGGGTTCGTGGTTCCCACCCTTCGCAAGACAAGCAAAGAGCGTGCCCCCCGGTCTGCCGCTTCACGCTTAAAATCGGAATCTACTTTTTCTTCGCTGCCACCGCCGCGGCAGCCCTGGTGGCGCGCTCTTGCAGGGAGAGCATCACCACTTGCATCATGTCGTCCTGGGGCGCGGGTTTGCCGGTCCAGATCTCGAACTGGCGGGCTGCTTGGTGGACGAACATTTCAATGCCGGGGATGATTTGCACGCCGCGCTGTTTCGCCAGTTGCAGCAGGCGAGTCTCGGCGGGATCGTAAATCATGTCGAAAACGTAGCGCGCGTTGATTTCTTTTTCCTGTAGTGGAGTCTCGCGGGAGTTGCCCATGCCGACCGGGGTGGCGTTGATGATCACGTCGAAAGCGTACTTCTTGAGGTCGGCGCGTTTCACCGCGCGCGCGTGGGCGCGACGGGCAAGCTTCTGAGCCGGGGCGAGGCTGCGGTTCAAGATGAAGACTTCAGCGCCGCGTTCCCTCAGGCCGAAGACGGCGGCGCGGGCCGCGCCTCCCGCTCCAAGAACCAGAATCTTCGCATCCTGCAAAGTGGTCAGGCGGCGCTCGAGAGGGCGCACCACACCGGAAGTGTCGGTGTTAAAGCCGTAGAGTTTACCGTCCTGGGCGCGGACCACGGTGTTGCATGCGCCGATCTTTGTCGTGTGCGAATCGGTGTTGTCGAGAAAAGGAAGGATGGCTTCTTTGTAGGGCATGGTGATGCTGAGGCCGTGGATGGGAATCTGGCGCACGCAGTTCAGCAGGTCTTTGAGAGTCTTGGCGTGCAAGGCGAGGTAGACGGCGTTCACGTTCTCGCGGCGGAAGGCCGCATTCATAATTGCGGGAGAGAGCGAGTGCGCGACCGGGTCTCCGGCAACGCCGTAGACGCGGGTAGCGGCATCGACGGTTTCGATGCGGTAGACGCTGCGCAGTTCCTGGGCGGTGACCTGACCGGGAGCGGTTTCTTCTCCGGGACTGACGGAAGCGAAGGTGAACACGCTGCCGGCGCGGACTCCGAGCACGCGGCTGATGATGCCCTGTTCGCCCATGCACAGGCCGACCAGGGACTGCTTGTCGGCTTCGCGTCCGAGAAACTGGATCATGGAAACGTTGTCGGAAAGAGTGGCCGCGGTGCCGACCACCTTGTAGAAGTCGGCGGGGTAGGCGCGCATCTTCTCCAGAGTTTCGTCGAGCTTTTTCGTGCCCCGGAAGTCGTGGTACGAAAGAATGAGGGCAGAGCGGGATCTCAGCTTTTGCAGTTGAGCAGGCTTGCACTTCTGTGCGGTCTGGAGTTCGACGTCGACCAGTTGGCAGCCAATGGCCGAGGCTTTGGCCAGAATATCGAGTTGAGAGGCAATGGAACCGCGGAATTTACCTTTGCTGGACACGCGGCGGCAGGTGGCGATGACCACCGTGCCGGGGTGAGTGTCGATAAAATGCTTGACCTTGGGAAGCGCCAGGGCGGGCTTCGGAATGTAGTCCAACCTGAACTCCAGGAAGGAGTTATCGCGAATCAGGGCCTCGGCTTTCTCCACCAGTTCGGTGGGGTCCGACGACGTCACGGCCACGCAAACCCGCGGCAGGCGCAGCGGAAGCAGGCGTGGCGGGTAGCTTTTGGCAGCAGAAATCATCTTGAATCAACGGTTTGAATCAATGGTTCGGGTCACTGGTTTGTCTTAATAGGTTCGGCGCGAATCTTACAGGGGCTTAAATCCAGATGCAACAGTGTATTCACAAAAACACGCGAAAAACCTATTTCCCGGGGCGCGTGACACCCTCGTAACCTTGACCCGCCCTTACCCCGTTGTTACCGTCCTAATTGAAGCCTAGCTTCCGTGCATATTGCTGGAGAAGAGGCTGCGCGTGTCTCTTCTCGGAGGTAACATGAAGAAAATAGGACTGTTAGTGTTGTTGGTCGCAGTTGCAGCTGGGGCGCAATCGGCAGCCGATATGCCCCCCGCGGACTCGAATACGCCGCAAGGCACGTTTTCGACGTCAGCCAACTTTCCCGTGGAGCGGGTGCAGATGCCCACTTACGCGGATGTGTACTGCGCTGGTTTCATCAATCGGCAAACCCTGCCAGACGCCAACTTTGTCGCGGGTGGGTTGCAGACACCGTCGACCACGAAGTTCGTCAGGGGCGATGTCGTCTATTTGTACGGGTCAGGCTATACGGCCGGGGCGGAGTACGAGATTGTGCGCGCCTTACGCGACATCAACGAGTATGAGATGTATCCCGGACAGCGGAAGCTGCTCAAGAGTACGGGACAGCCGTACGAGGAAGTGGGACGCGTGCGCGTGATCGATACCCGCAGCAAGACAGCGGTGGCGCAGATCGAGTATTCCTGCGACCCGATCAATCCGGGAGATACGGCGATTCCTTTCGCCGAGAAGCCGATGGTGCCATTTCACGCTCCGGTTCGGTTTGACCGATTCCTGCCCACCGGCAGCAAGGTTTCCGGACGCATCGTGATGGGAAAGGACTTTGACTCAGAGCTGGGAACTGGGCAAAAGCTTTACTTCAACGTGGGATCGAACCAGGGCGTGAAGGTGGGCGACTATTTCCGCGCCGTACGGAACTATGAGGCTGACCTGAACGATCCGGTGGATTCGCTCTCGTTCAAGGCCGCGATCAGCGAAGATACGCAACTGAAGCAACCGTCGGTGGATCCAGCGATGTTCACTCGCGGTAAGGGTCCGGTGATTCATGTGCGGGACCTGCCACGCCGGGCTGTGGGCGAGATTGTCGTCATCGGGGTTACGCCGACCACGGCAACTGGAATGGTCGTGTTTGCCATGGAGGACGTGCACGCTGGCGACGGTGTGGAGTTGGACGACCAGACGCAGTAAGGCAGTGATCAGTGGCCAGTGGTCAGTGGCTAGCAAACACTTGGACGGGTTTGGGTGAGATAGAAGTCAGCCGGGGACGGGCAACCGTTCCCGGTTTTGTTTTCTTAGTGGTCAATCCAGCAATCCAGATGAGCCAGGTGTTACTGACCACTAGCCACTGACCACTGGCCACTGATTTTAATCACTGCCATTGCTATCCCCGAACACTTCCGCGGTGAAGGCTTCAACGGAGGCGCCGTCTTGCCAGGCATCTGTGGGCAATCCCGCTTTGCGGCAGGTTTGTTCGAGAAAAGTTGTACAGTCCCAACCGCGCTCCACCGGAACCTGGGGCAGCAGTAGGCCGCGGCGGCCCTGCCAACTGATGAGCAGACCGTGGCGGCCGACTTCGACTTCTTCGGGGCGAATCACTTGCGCGGGCGAGAGAATGCTTAACTCAATTTCCAGATGAGGAGCTTCGTCTTTGGTCACGGGCTGGAACCGGTTGTCATCCAACGCGGCCGCGCGGGCGGTTTCCGCCACGGCGCGGTAGACCGGGCAGGTGGCCAGCACATAGCCGACGCATCCGCGCAGTTCTCCGTGGAGGTGCAGCGAAGTGAAGACGCCGCGGAGTTCGGCGAAGTGAGGGGTGGGAGGCTCCAGACCGATTTCGCGATGCTCGAGGGCGGAAGCGATGGAATCATGCGCCAGGCGGAGCAGTTGAGTACGTTCCTCGTTGGAGAATTCCTGGACGGGAGCCACTGCCGAAGGCGATTTATGTTGTAGGAGCGACATCGGCATCTGCCGGTCGGGGCGCCGCTTGCGGCTTGCGGCGGCGGCTGAGAATGAAGGCGCGGCGGCGGCGTTTGGAGACACGCCGGTCAATCTTCGACCAGAATGCGGCAAAGTAATCGATGCCCGAGACCAGCGATACGCAGACGACGAACCAGACTGAGACGTAGGCGATCCAGTGCACCGGGAAGACGAAGTTGCCGTAAACCGGCCACTCTTTCCAGCGGTGGTCGAGAATCACCGCCACTACGGAAACGATCTGCACCACCATTTTGAACTTGCCCAGTTCGCTGGCTTCGATGGTAAAACCCTCGGATGCGGCAATCGATCGCAGGCCGCTGACCAGAAATTCGCGGCCAATGATGATCACGGCGATCCAGGCCGGAACCAGGCTGGGATTGAACTGCACCAGTGTGACGAAGGCGGCGGCGATCAGAAGTTTGTCGGCCATGGGATCGAGCAGGATGCCCATGGTCGTAATCTGGCCACGGCGGCGAGCTAGGTAGCCATCAATGCCGTCAGTCATGGACGCGGCGATGAAGATCGCGGAGGCGAGCAACTCTTTGGCGCCGTGTTCGCTGCTGAAGCGGCTGGAAGACAGAATCCAAATCAGCAGAGGAATGCTGAGGATGCGGATCAGCGTGATGGAATTAGGCAGGTTCACCGCGACTCAACAAGTTTCCGGAAGGCGGCCGGAGACAGCTTGATTATGCTCCACGATGGGAGGGAACGCAATCACAGGAATGCACCAATGGGGCACGGTCATTCTGATCTTATTGGGTGCGGCCGGGCTACGATCTGGCCGGGACAGCCGATGCGCCCGTCCCTCCATGAGTTGTTGCAGCCACACGACTACTTTGGCGCCGGAGCCACTGCGCCCGGCTTGGGCTGCTTGGCGATGATCTGGTCTTTGATCTTGTCGTACATCGCTTGCGTAATGATTTTCCTGTGCACCAGATCGAGCTTGGTTTGATAAGGCCGTCCGGCGATGATTTTCTGTGAGTAGGCATCGCCGATGCCGGGCAGAGTCTTCAGTTGCTCGGCAGTCGCGGTGTTCAGGTCGAGCTTATCGGCTGCGGCTGCGGCTTGGGGAGCGCCGGCCGCGAAGGATCGCGCCGGTGCCACAGCAGGCAACATCAGCGAGGCCAGCAAGAGCGGCAAGATCCGCGCGAACAGTTTCCTGGTACGCAAACTCATACATCCTCCTTAGGCGTAAATCCCGCGCTGCCGAATCGTATACGCCACGCGGTCAATCGCCAGCATGTACGCAGCGATGCGATTGTTCACCTTATGCGTCTCAGCGTAGCGGACCACATCTCCGAAAGAAGAGATCATGATCTCTTCCAGTTGCTCGTTGACCACGGACTCTTTCCAGAAGTAGCCCTGACGGTCCTGCACCCACTCGAAGTAGGACGTAGTCACGCCACCGGCGTTGGCCAGAATGTCGGGGATGACGAAGACGCCCTTGTCGGTTAGGACATCGTCGGCAGCCGACGTTGTGGGACCATTGGCGCCCTCGGCCAAAATGCGGCACTTCACGCGATCTACGTTGCGCGAGGTGATGACATTCTCGGTGGCGGCGGGGATGAGAATTTCGCATTCTGTGGTGAGCAAATCGGCGGTATCGGCTGCTTCCGCTTCGGGGAAGCCGTGGACGGTCCCATTTTTCTGGCGGAATTCGACCAGCTTGTTCAGGTCGATGCCATTCTTGTTGTAGAGGCCGCCGCCTACTTCGGCGATGCCCACCACTTTGTATCCAGCCTGATGCATCAGGTGCGCGGCGTTCGACCCCACGTTGCCGAAGCCCTGCACAATCACGCGGCTGCTCTCGCGCGACAGGCCCAGCTTCTTGATGGCTTCGTCGCATACCACCATCACGCCGCGGCCGGTGGCTTCGCGGCGTCCGCGGGAGCCCCCGATGTTGATGGGCTTTCCGGTCACACACGCGGTCACCGTCTGCCGCATATGCATGGAATACGTGTCCATCATCCAGGCCATGATCTGTTCGTTGGTGTTGACGTCGGGAGCTGGAACGTCTTTTTCCGGGCCGATGAATTCGATCAGCTCCGAGGTGTAGCGGCGCGTCATGCGCTCGATCTCGCCCATGGACATTTTGTGCGGATCACAGATCACGCCGCCCTTGGCGCCACCGAAAGGAATGTTGACCACGGCGCACTTCCAGGTCATCCAACTGGCCAGCGCGCGTACTTCATCGAGCGTAACGTCGGGCGCGTAGCGGATGCCGCCTTTGCCCGGACCGCGCGCAATCGAGTGCTGAACGCGGAATCCGGTAAAGACCTCGAGGTGGCCGTCGTCCATCTGGACCGGGATGTAGACCGTGAGTTCGCGGTTGGGATAGCGCAGCACCCGCCACAAGCCGTCATCGAGATTGAGCTTCTGTGCAGCCAGGTCAAAGCGCGCCCGCTGCGATTCCCAGGGATTGCTTTCTTTGTCGATGTTCGGTGGCGCGGTCAGCGTGGTCATAAATGTGTCTCCGGGATTATGGCGATTCAGGATGTTGGCCGGCGCCGGGACGAGTTCCCGGAGTGGACGGGCAAACGTTCAGAGTATATGAGGGGGGAAGGGAGGGAAGCAAGGCGGAGGGGGTAACCGCGGGCCGAAATTTGAGCCCCTACTTTTTCTGCGAATCCTGAATGAGTACCAGGTCTGACGGCGAATCTCCCCGCACTAAGGCCAGGCTCTTGCCATCAATCGACCACTGGTACCAGTAGATCTTTAGCGTGGTGAAGTTTGTCAACTGCCGTCCGGGGCCGCCGTCGAGGGGTTGCACCCACAGATTGTCCACCCCTTTTTCGCGGATGGGATAGACGATCCCTTTGCCATCGGGGCTGAAACGCAGTATCCCGCGATGCCGTGGATCATACTCGAAAGTTCGCAGTTCCTTGCCTGACTCGAGAGATACCAGGGAGATGCTTGGTTTCTGAGCTTTGAAATCGTAGGTGCCCAGCACCGCCGTCTTCCCGTCGCGCGCAATGTCGTCGCCCTCAGCATTTGCCGGATACAAGGTCGAAACACGCTCTGGCTTGCCGCCATCAATGGGAACCTTCATGTAGGCCCCAGCGGCCGCATCGATGTAGAAGACTGTCTTTCCATCCGGCGAGCACATGGGGAACAAATCCCGCTTGCCTTCGGTGATGCGGCGCAGGCCGGTGCCGTCGGCTTCGCTCCGCCAGATGCTGACCCCCAGGGTTTTCATCATTCCCCGCGCGAAAACGACGTGGCCGTCGCTGCAGCCGTTCGGCTGCATCGCCGCGGAGTCCTTCTCGCTGGCGATTTCGCCCTTGATCTCGCCACTTGCGTTCATCACTCGAACGGACGGGTACTCTTCGGCCAGAAGATGCCCGTCACTCGCCCACGAGATTGTGGGGACAGGGTCTCCGGAAGGAACCTGCCGGACGTCAGAGTAGTCGGCCTTCTGACCGGAACTCACATAAACTTCGCGCACCGATTGCTGCATCACAGTTGCAATGGTTTTTCCGTCGGACGACACGCTCAACGTCGCATAGTCGTTCGTGTCGGCGGTAATGGGGCGAAGTTTGCCCTCCGGATAAGTGATTAGTCCAACCTGTTGCCGGTTGAAACTGGTTTCTGCGCCTTGCACGATGACTGCCAGCCCGCTCCCATCGGGCAGCCATGCCACTTTGTTGATAAAAGTGAATGGAGGCTTGGAGAATGTCCCTTGCTTACCAGTCTCCGGATCGATCGCAATCATGGAGGCCAGGCTATTGCCCGTCTGATCGATGATCGAGCCGACAACCGACTTCCCATCGGGTGACCAGGCTGCATCGACCATCAGATTGACCATCGGTCCGCTAAAAACGCTTTTTTCATCGCTGCCGTCGGCATTCGCGACGACCAGATGGTATTTCCCCGGATCAGGATCGTTGGCCCGCAGAAAGACAAAGCGCTGCCCGTCGCGGGAAAAGCTGGGATTCGTGTCCACATCCTTGACCAGCAACTGAGGCGTTCCGCCCAGCACGGGAATGCGGTAAAGATCGTATTCCTGCGATGCCTGACCGCTGGCCAGCAAGGTATGCGAATAATAAATATGACTGCCGTCGGGCGAGAATCGCAGCGCCGAGTAGGCCACACGCTGCGGCGTAATAATTTGCACATTACTTTCGCTGGACAGATGTCGCAGCCACAGCGACTCGTTGCCCTCGGTATTCAATACGTAGGCAAGATAATTTCCGTCGGGAGACATGGCGCCGATCTTCGCATTGTGGGTACCGCTCACTTTCGTGACCTTGATGCTCTGAAAGGCCTGAGGACGCGCGGCGAAAAATAAGCTATAGATGCCGAACCCGGCCGCGGCCACCAGCAGCAGTGCGACCAACGCGATCACTCCGATCCCAGTTCTATGCTGTCGCGCCGCAGCCGCCAGCACCGAACTGCTGGAAGCACCCTCACTTTGCGCAACAGGCACACCGGCGCTGGAAGCGCGGACGGAACCAGACTCCTGCGCCGGCTCCCTGCCCGATTCCGTGTCGCGCCGCAAGCGCTTCAGATCGCTGACCAGTTCCGCGGCCGATTGATAGCGCAGATCACGGTCTTTCTCCAGCGACTTGCTGATGATGTCTTCCAGCCTGGGTGGAAGACTGGGATTCAAGCGCAGCGGCGGGACGGGCGTCCGATTCAGTATGCCGTCGAAAATGGTCGCCGCTGTGTCGCCCGCAAACGGCAACGTCCCACTCGCCATTTCGTATAGCACCGTCCCGAAGGAAAAAAGGTCTGTGCGGGAATCGAGGTCTTTACCCTTCGCCTGCTCCGGCGACATATACGCGACTGTGCCGACCGCTGTGCCTGGGCTGGTAAGAAATTCATGGCTGTCGGAGATCGTGGCTGCGGTCGCGCCGTCAGAAATTTCTTTCGTCAGCGGCTCGACCTTGGCCAATCCGAAGTCGAGGATTTTCGCGTGCCCGCGCTTGGTAACGAAAATGTTCGCGGGCTTGATATCGCGATGCACAATGCCCCCGGCATGCGCGGCATCGAGCGCGTCTGCGATCTCGATCGCCACCGAAAGCAGGGGTTCAGTTTCCAACGGACGGCCGCCCATGCGGTGCTTCAGCGTCACACCGTCCAAATACTCCATGACAATGAATGTGTGGCCGTCCTGCTCGTCAATCTCATGAATCGTGCAAATATTGGGATGATTGAGGGCTGATGCCGCCTTCGCCTCGCGCCGAAAACGGGCGAGGGCCTGCGGATCTCTGGCCACCTCGTCCGGCAGGAATTTCAACGCGACAAAGCGATCGAGTTTCGAGTCCTCGGCCTTGTAGACAACGCCCATACCGCCGCCGCCCAGTTTTTCGACGATGCGATAGTGCGAGATGGTTTCGCCGATCATTCGTAAGGTGACTCGGTTTTCGTTCGCTTCATATTACGGAC
>DATMQT010000027.1:0-11970 GCA_035566655.1 Candidatus Dormiibacterota bacterium | reverse complement strand
CAGGCGCGTCAGTTGGTGCGTCACGGGCACGTTGCTGTGGACAATCGCAAGGTGAACATTCCTTCCTATGAAGTGAGCGCGGGCGAGGAGATTTCCATCCGTGAAAACAGCAAGAAGTTAACGGTGCTCGAACTCGCGAAGGAGTACGCCAGCCACGGTACACTGCCCAACTGGCTGGAAGTAAATCGCGATGCGTATACGGCGCGAGTGCTGAGCTTGCCCAAGCGCGAGGATATTCAGCTGCCGGTGAACGAGCAGTTGATCGTTGAGTTGTACAGCAAGTAGTAAAGATAGTTCGGTCCGCATTTCGAGCCAGATCAGCCTGTGCTGACGTTTGACCTGAATCCAGCTTTTCGCAACATGTTTTGCGAAATATGGACCGATTCAGGGAGCCGGCACTGAGCCAAACGGCCGAAGGAGAAACAAATGCTTTGGAAAGGTTTTCAGAAACCGAAACGTCTCGCAGTTGACACCTCCACTCTCACCGACAAGTACGGCATTTTCTGGGCGCAGCCTTTTGAGCGCGGCTTTGGCACTACCGTGGGCAACGCCCTGCGGCGCGTGCTGCTGAGTTCGATTGAAGGCGCTGCAGTCACCGCGGTGAAGATGGAAGGCGTGCTGCACGAGTTCCAGTCGATCCCCGGGGTGGTGGAAGATGCTACCGACATCATCCTCAACCTGAAGCAGATTCCGTTCAAGCTGGCGGGCGATGCGCCGAAGGCGATCTACCTGCGCGCTGACCAGCCTGGCGTGGTCACCAGCGGCATGATTGAAGCCGACGGCGACGTGGAAGTTCTGGACAAGGATGTTTACATTGCCACCGTTAGCGAAGGTGGCAAGCTCGACATGGAAATGCGGCTGAAGCGCGGCCGTGGGTACACCTCCGCTGATAAGAACTTCGATGAGGATCTCGGAATCGGATTTATTCCGATCGATTCGGTGCACTCGCCGGTGCGCAAGTGTAACTACACCGTGGAAGCGGCGCGTCTTGGGCAGATTACCGACTACGACAAGCTGACCCTCGAAGTTTGGACCAACGGCTCGATCACTCCTGCTGACGCTATCGGGTTGTCGGCGAAGCTGATGAAAGATCACATGAACATCTTCATCAACTTCGAGGAAGAGATCGAAACTGGCACGTCGTCGTCGGACGATCGCAAGCCGGAGATCCACAACGAGAATCTGAACCGGTCGGTCGAAGAGCTGGAACTTTCGGTGCGCAGCTATAACTGCCTGAAGAACGCGAACATCCAGACTATCGGCGAGCTTGTGCAGAAGACGGAATCGGAAATGCTCAAGACCAAGAACTTCGGCCGCAAGTCGCTGAACGAGATCAAGGAAATACTATCCTCGATGGGTCTGAGCCTGGGCATGAAGATCGACGAGCACGGCAACGCCGTGCCCGGACCGACTTCGAATCTGGTGCTGCCGGCTTCGGCTTACGGTCCGGACGATCAGCTCTAAGAACAGTGGTCAGTGTCTAGTGGTCAGTGGTCAGAAAGACAAAACACTAGCTACTGACTTTCTCCATGACAATTTGAATACTGGCCACTGACCACTGGCCACTGAGGTCCACCATGCGTCACAAAGTTGCAGGATTTAAACTCGGACGGAACACCGCGCACCGGCGCTCGCTGCTGCGGAACCTGGTCACGTCGGTGATCGTGGAAGAACGGGTCGAGACGACCGTTCCCAAGGCCAAGGCTGCGAAGCCGATCGTCGAGAAGATGATCACGCTCGGCAAGCGCGGCGACCTCGCGGCGCGGCGATTGGCCGGCGCTTACCTAATGACCGACGAGGCTCTGGTGAAACTGTTCGACACCGTCGGGCCGCGCTTCGGCGATCGCAACGGCGGATACACGCGCATCATCCGCACGGGATGGAATAAGGGTGACGGTGCCGATAAGGCTTTCCTCGAGCTGCTGGGCAGCGAGAAGGTGCTGGACGAAAAGCGCGAGAAGCGCGCCGAAGCCCGCGCCAAGAAAGTTGCAGAGGCCAAGAAGGCCATGGAGGACGCCGAAGCTCAGGCTCAGCACGATGGCGGCATCGAGCCAGTTAAGGAAGAAGCGGAAGACAAGAAAGAGTAGTGGGAGCGGTTTCGCTTTACGGGCGCGGTCTATTGACCGCGCCTTTGTTTTGTTCGTGGCCCACGCTTTGACGCGGCAGTACATGTACCCCCGCGGCCCCCGGCGGTAATCTTGCCGTAAGTTGCCATCCAGATAAACTTTCTCTCAGGATGGGGTTCACTCGCATACAGATCGGCATTGCTGTCGGCATCGCCGCGCTGCTGGTGTTTGGATTTCTTGGCTATATCTGGTGGCTGAGCAATCAGGGACCGGTGCTGGCCCGGTCCGAAGACCGAGACCCACTCAGCGGGCTGCCTGTCAGCATTCGGATGAATCCGTTGCGCGACCGCACCATTGAGCACAGTGCCAACCTGTTTCTTCGCCAGCTACGCGACGGGCATTGCGACGAACTGCTTTCCGGTTGGGAGCACGACTACCGCAAGAAGTACGCCCACTTCATCTGCAACTCGGAAGTGCAGCATCCGCTGCTTTCCTGGGAGTTGGCGGAGTGGGAGAGCGCACCGCCCCTGACCATCCTTCACTATCGCGGCAAGCGCCTCACTACCGCAGGCCAGGCCGGCACTTACAAGGAACTCTTCACCGTCACCACCGAGAACAAGGATGGGCAGTGGGTGGTTACCAAGTACGACGCCATGTACTGAGCTCTGCAGCCGGAGCGATGGAGCCGAACACATGGGGACGATCAGTGACTGGGGCCAAATCGTTGCGATTGCAGCATTCGCGGGCTTATACGCGTGGGCCCGCGACATTGGCCGCAAACCCTACCCCAAGCTGGGCAGATCGTTGGCAGGCTTATTTCTGGGGGCTACTGCGTTCGGCATCTGGGAGAGTTTCCGTTCGCGGGCTTTTAGAGTTCCGCTTGTATTCATCACCGTTCCCGCCGCCGTTGGCGGCGTGATCCTACAGTATCTTGCCAGGCCCAGAGGCGGCCAACAGGCCGGAGCAGAACCATCAGCGGACAACCACAAGTAAGAGTGCTTGGCTCCGTGGTAAAACCTATTCATGTCCGACCAGTCCGCCGAGCGTGAGCCTTCCGCTGCGCGCAATATCTACGCCTTCGGCATCACTTCGTTTCTGAACGACACTGCTTCCGAGATGGCGTACTGGGTGTTGCCGGCGTTTCTGGCATCGCTGGGGGCGGGGCCGGCGCAGTTGGGATTGATCGAGGGCGTGGCCGAGAGCGTGGCCTCGTTTGCCAAACTTTTCTCCGGATATCTTGCCGACCACATCGAGCGCCGCAAGCCAGTCGTAGTCGCAGGATACTTTGTCGCGAATGCCGTGAAGCCACTGCTGGCGGTCGTCACCGCCTGGCCGCAGATTCTGCTGATCCGTTTTACTGACCGTCTTGCCAAAGGTGTGCGGGGAGCTCCTCGCGACGTGATGGTCGCGGAATCTGTTCCCAAGAATCGGCTGGGCTCGGCTTATGGGTTGATTCAATCGATGGACTCTGCCGGGGCCATTGCCGGGCCGCTGGCCGCGCTGGTCCTACTGGCGCGGTTTGGAATCCGCAGCGTGTTCTGGGCGGCTGCGGTTCCGGGGGCGCTGTGCGTGCTGGTGGCGCTGCTGGGGATCCGCGAGACGCGCCGGGCTGCGCCCGGCGGGCACCCCCTTCGACCTCGCTCAGGGCAGCCGCGGGCGGCTGTCCCCACACCTGAAGAGCTGAGGAGTGCGGCGTTGTCGTCCGGAGAGCGGGTCACTTTCCCGGCATCTTTCTACTTCGTTCTGGTCGCGGTGACGCTTTTTTCTCTGGGAAATTCGAGTGACATGTTTCTGGTTCTGCGGGCGCAGAATGTTGGGATTCCGGTGGCCTTGGCGCCGCTGCTCGGGTTGGTCTTCAACATCACTTACACGCTGGCATCGTGGCCCGCCGGATGGTTCAGCGACCGCGTTTCGCGGAGACTTGTCGGTTCCGTGGGCTATGTGATTTTTGCAGGAGTCTATTTTGTTTTTGGACGCGCGTCTTCGACGCTGGCCATTTGGATCGCGATGGCAATCTACGGTTTCTATAACGCCCTTACGCAGCCTGTGCTGAAGGCTCTGGTGGTCGAGACTGTCGGCGAGAACGTGCGTGGCCGCGCTTTGGGAATTTATTTCTTTGTGACCAGCGTGGCCACGCTGGCAGCCAGCTTAGTCACCGGAGAATTGTGGAAGCATTACGGCGCCGCGATTCCGTTTTACTTTTCGGCCGCATTGGCGCTGCTCGCGGCTGGACTGTTGCAGGGGGCCAGGCGCGGAAGCGAACGTGCCTCAGAGGCTAAAGCCTGATTCAAGCGCCAGCTTTAAGCGCAAGCCCGGAAGGCCTGCTCCACCCACTAAGAACCGGAAGCCGCATCCTTACCCAAAGCTCTTCCACCAAAAGAATACAAGCACTTGAGCTGCTACACCCGCGCAGGTGTCGAGAACAACATCGCGTACGGTGCCGGTGCGTGAGGGGATAAAGCTCTGGTGCCATTCGTCGAGGCTGGCTACGAGAGCGGTGCCGAGGATGGCGATATTCGCCCAGCGAAAGGTCCAGTTCACGTTGTCCAATGCGGGCAGGGTGGCGCGCCACGCGCGGAAAAGCAGGATGCTCAGAGTGCCGTAGCCGATGACGTGACCTGACTTGCGAATGTAGAAGTGCCAAACCTCGAACCCGTCCCAGTCGAGGCCGAACAAGTAGTGCAGCACAGGGTAGAGAATCCGGCCGGTGTTGCGGGCCGAGAGCAGAGCGCTGGATTCAATGGCGATGAGAATGAGCCAAAGGATCGCGGCGATCCAGGCCTTGAGAACGTCGTGGCGGCCGGAGTTCAAGCGCACGCGTTACTCGACACCATAGTTGGGAGCCTCGCGAGTGATCATGACGTCGTGGACGTGGCTCTCGCGGAGTCCAGCGCCGCTGATGCGGACGAAGCGCGTTTTCTGAAGGAGTTCGGCGATCGTGGCGCAGCCGCAGTAGCCCATGCCGGACCTCAATCCGCCAACCATCTGGTGGACGATCATGGCGACTGAACCACGATAGGGGACGCGTCCTTCGATGCCTTCGGGAACAAGTTTGCCGAGGCGGTTGGATTCGCCGTCGTTGGCCGACACTGCGGCGGAGGAATCGCCTTCGGTGTTCTGGAAATAGCGTTCGCTGGAACCCTGCGCCATGGCGCCGATCGAGCCCATGCCGCGATAGGACTTGAATGAACGGCCTTGATAGAGGATCAACTCGCCGGGACTTTCGTCGGTTCCGGCGAAGAGCGAGCCGATCATCACCGCGCTTGCGCCCGCAGCCAGGGCTTTGGTGATGTCGCCGGAATATTTAATGCCGCCGTCGGCGATGATGGGAATGCCGGCGTCCTTGGTGGCGCGGTGCGCCTCGGCGATGGCGGTGATCTGTGGCACGCCTGCGCCAGTAACCACGCGTGTGGTGCAGATGGAACCGGGGCCGATGCCGACCTTGATGCCGTCGGCTCCGGCGCGAGCCAGTTCACAGGCACCGTCGAAGGTGGCGACGTTGCCGGCGAGCAGTTGCATCTCGGGGAGCTTTGATTTCACCAGCTTCACTGCATCCAAAACCTTGGTGGAGTGGCCGTGGGCGCTGTCTATGGCTAGGACGTCGACTTTGGCGGCAGCTAATTCCTGGGCACGCTCGAGAAAATCTCCGGTAGCTCCGATGGCCGCGCCTACGCGCAGGCGTCCGTGAGAATCTTTGGCGGCATTAGGATATTTCAGTTTCTTCTGGATGTCTTTTACGGTGATGAGTCCCTTGAGGTTGTATTTGTCGTCGACGACTAACAGTTTTTCGACGCGGTGCTCGTGGAGAATCTCTTCGGCATCTTCGAGCGTGGTGCCGACGGGGACGGTGATGAGATTTTTCTTGGTCATCACGCGATCGATGGGGATGTCGAAGCGGGTCTCGAAGCGCAGGTCGCGGTTGGTGAGAATGCCGACGAGCTTGCCATGCTGGGTGATGGGCACGCCGGAAATCTTGTACTTGCGCATGACTTCGAGCGCGTCGCTGACTTTGTCGGTGGGCGACATGGTGACCGGGTCGACGATCATGCCGCTTTCCGAGCGCTTCACCTTGTCGACTTCGTTGGCCTGCTGCTCGATGCTCAGGTTGCGATGGATGATTCCGATGCCGCCCTGCTGGCCGAGCGCAATTGCCATGTGCGATTCGGTGACGGTGTCCATGGCAGCGCTGACGATGGGGATATTCAGGCTGATATCGCGGGTCAGCTGAGTCTGGGTGGATGCGGTCGCGGGAATTACGTCAGAGCGCGCGGGTAGGAGGAGGACGTCGTCGAAGGTGAGAGCTTCGGGTACTGGAAAATGAATCATAGATTTCTCGGAAATTCTCCCAGCCTGTGGATGAATCTTCAATTCTAGAGAGAACGGGGGGGTTGAGGCAAATGGGTGACAGTAGCGCCGGGATGGCGGCGCTACAATCAAGTATGCGCAGACTGACTCTCTTCTTCTGGCTTTTGGTGTTCGCAACCACGATCGCTGTGGGGCAGCAGTACGAACTTGTGATCGAGGGCGGGCGGGTTATCGATCCCGAGACTGGGCTGGATGCGGTGCGGAACGTCGGGATTCGAGGCGGGAAAATTGTCCGTGTCACGACGGAGGCGTTGAGCGGGCGGCGGGTGGTTCATGCTGGAGGGCTGGTGGTGGCTCCCGGGTTTATTGATTTGCACCAGCATGGTCAGGACGTGGCCAGCCAGCGCGTTAAGGCGCTTGACGGCGTGACGACCGCGCTCGAACTGGAAATCGGCGCGCCCGACGTCGCGCAGTTTTTGAAATCTAAAGAGGGGCATTCGCTGATTCACTACGGTACCTCGGCCAGCCATGTGGCGGCGCGAGCTGCGGTGTTCGGGGCGCCTCTGCCGGCCGGGACCATTTTGCCCAAGAGCGGGCCGGCGACCGATCTGCCTGCCACGCCGGAACAGATCGAGGCCATGCGGCAGCGGCTGCACGCAGAGCTTGAGGCCGGTGGCTTGGCCGTGGGGATGGGCATTCAGTACACGCCCGGAGCGACGCGACTGGAGGTCATTGACATGTTCCGTGTGGCTGCGGAGCGCGGGCTGCCGGTCTACACCCACGTGCGCAGCGCGGGACGGGTTGAGCCCGGTTCTTCTATTGAAGCGGTCAGCGAAGTGATTGGAGCCGCCGCGATCACGGGCGCGGCGCTCCATATCGTACATATCAACAGCACCTGTTTGCGCGATTCGCTGGAGTGTCTTGCGATGATTGAGGGAGCGCGTGCTCGCGGGCTGGATGTGACCACCGAGGCGTATCCCTATATTGCGGGCATGACTGCGGTGAACTCGGCTTTGTTTAATCCGGGCTGGCGGGAGAAGCTTGGAATCGATTATGGCGACCTCGTGCTGCCGGATACAGGAGAACATCTCACCAAAGCGCGTTTCGACGAACTGCACAATTCCAGCAAGACGCAGTGGGTGCTGGTTTTCGCCAACACGCAGGAAATCGTCGACAAAGTGATTCCCCATCCGCTGGTCATGATTGCGAGCGACGGCGCGGAAGGGCATCCGCGCAATGCCGGGACTTACTCACGGGTGCTGGCGCAGTATGTGCGCGAGAAGGGAACCGTGACGCTGATGGATGCGATCCGCAAGATGACGCTGATGCCGGCGCAGATGCTGGAGCGGTCGACGCCTGCGGCGCGGCAAAAAGGACGGTTGCAGGAGGGTGCTGACGCGGACATTGTGGTGTTCGATGCGGCGACGATCAGCGACCGGGCGACTTTTGAGAAGCCGATGGAGCCGAGTGTGGGCGTGCGGTATTTGGTGGTCGCAGGAACTGTAGTGGTGGATGACGGTAAGATTGTGCCCGATGTGTTTCCGGGGCGAGCGATTTTGGGGCCGGGAAGAGTGAGTTCTGGCGAGGGACGGAAGTGACGGTCTGAGGGTCGCTGGTCTTGCCGTTGGCGAGCGAGGAAGCCGGCGATGGATAGTCCGCCTATAGCGAAAGGCGATCAGGCCAACAACCCGGAGGTTGAAAGCAATTGACTAGTTTAAGGGTCGACCCCAGCCGGAACTTACTTGCCCGATACGGTGTTGTCGGAACTTTGTGCGTGCTCCGGTGTTTCGTCCAAGTTGTAGTGTGTTGAGTGGAGGTCGCGGATGGCTGGGCCTTGGGTTGCGATGCTAGCGATCGTGTCGAATTTGTTGATCAGTGTTGCACAAGGAAAACAGGAGGGGCAGGCAGTGCCGCCCCCGGCCGCTAACAGCGCAGAGAGCGAGATATCGATGACGGGCACGGATACTGCCATCAAAGTGCAGGTAAATCTGGTGCTGGTGCGGGTAGTTGTAAAAGATGCTGGTGGGAAGGCTGTTCCGGGTCTGAAGAAGGAAGATTTTCAACTTTGGGATAACGGGAAGCAACAAAGGATCTCCGCGTTCAACACAGAAATGGCAGAAGCGGCGGTAATCGAGGCCGCCAAGGCAGAACGAAAAGCTGCAGGAACAGAAGCTGTGAAAGACTCGGAAGACACGCCGGGGCCGGGCGTCGTACAACCGTTAGAGATGCCACGCAGGTTTTTGGCGCTCGTGTTTGATGATTCGCATATGAGGGTTGCCGAGGCGATGGCTGTGCATGCGGCCACGGAAAGGCTGTTCGCAAGCCTGACTTCGACAGATCGTGTTGCGATTTACTCGACTCAGGGCAATGTTCAGCAGGATTACACGGGGGATGCAGCAACAATCCGGAAGACGCTGGCGGCAATCGTTCCCCAACCTGCGAAGGGCGAGGGTGGTTATGAATGCCCGAATGTCACCTACTACCAGGCCGACCTGATCCAGAATAAACACGATGAGGATGCGATGCTAGTCGCGGTAGCCGATGCGACGGCGAACAACTGCCGTCTTAACCTGCGAGCCACTGTGGACCGGATCTTGCAGGCGGGGGACTCGCAGACGCGCGAGACCTACCAATATTTGGACGATATCGTGCGGAAGCTAGCCAGTATGCCCGGGCAGCGGGTGTTGGTGTACGTTTCGCCGGGATTTATTCTAGGAGATGCGCTGTTGTCCAACAGTTCGGACCTGATCGAGCGAGCGGTACGGGCGGGGGTAGTGGTAAACACGATTGACGCGCGGGGTCTGTACACGGCGGACCAAATGCCGGACATCACCGCACCTCCGCAAGCTGGGCCGTGGAAACACTTGGAAGCCGGGCAATTGGTACCTGACCCAACCATGGACTACCAGGGACCCGAAGGGACCTACCGAATGCAGGCGCAGTTCGAGTCGGGGCAGGTGCTGGCGGGAATGGCTGCGAGCACGGGCGGAACTTATTTTCATAACCGGAACGATTTGGATGCGGCTATGAGCCAGGCGCTGGCGCTGCCAGCCGTGAGTTATGTATTGGGATTTGCACCGCAAGTTCCGATGGGCGATGGAAAGTTTCACAAGCTGAAAGTGGAGGTGGCGAACGGGAAGAAATACCAGATTCAGGCAAGGAACGGATATTACGCGCCGAAAAAGTCGGTCGATCCAGAAGAGGCGGCAAAGGAAGAAGTGAGGGAAGCGTTGTTTTCGCGGGACGAGATGGTAAGTGTTCCGGTGCAGTTGAAGGCAGCGTTTTATAAGTTGGATGACATGTCGGCTCAATTGACGGTGCTTACGCACCTCGATATCAGCCGGATTCGACTTCGGAAAGCGGACGGACGAAGTTGCAACGATGTCGTGTTGGCGACCGGAGTGTTCGACACAAACGGACAGTTAGTCGACGGCGAGATGAAAGAAATCACGCTCAAGTTAAAGGACTCCACAATGGAGAAAATGAGCCAAACCGGACTAACGATCAAAACTACGTTCACGGTGAAGCCAGGGACTTATGTGGTCCGCAGCGTGGTGCGGGGGTCGGAGGGGGGCCAGTTGACGGCGAGGAATTTGACGACAGTAATTCCGTGATAAGGGACCAAATGAGAGACACTGGTAGTGGGAGGGGCTGTGGCGGTCGATGAAGGCAGGATTGTGCCGGATGTGTTTCCGGGGCGGGCGCTGGTGGGGCCAAAGGCCGCGTTTGTCTTTTATCCCCCTCCCGGCGTATATTAGAGAACTGAGAACTGTTGTGTAATACCGGCATTTGGCGAAGCACACCAGTGGGCGCAAGCCCACTTTTTCGTTGCGGAGGAATCGGCTGGGTGGGCTGGGCTGCAAGTTATTGGATGCATGGCACTTGAGCTTGATCGGGTACGCGAGATTGCGGAGCGGGTAGCGGCCTCCAGCGGGCTGGAAGTGGTCGAAGTCGAGTTTCGCGGGAGCGGCAAAGCCCGCATGCTGCGCGTGTTTCTGGACAAGCCCGGCGCGGCGAATGGCGATGTGTTGGCAGGAGTGACGCACGGAGACTGCGCCAACTTCAGCCGCGAGTTTGGAACCATCCTCGATGTCGAGGATGCGATTGCGACCAGCTATACGCTGGAGGTTTCGTCGCCGGGGTTGGACCGGAAGCTGACCAAGGCTCGGGATTTCGAGCGCTTTGTCGGGAGCCGGGTGAAGTTGACGACTAGGAATCCGGTGAATAACAACCGGTACTTCGAAGGCCGGCTGGAGAGTTTTCGCGAAGGACAGTTGACGCTGGATTTGAGTGTGTCGAGCCACAAGTCGCGCAGGAAGATGGGCGCGGCGGGTGTTGAGCCAGGGCAGAAGATCGGGATTGAATTCGCCAATGTGGAGAAGGCGAATCTGGTGCCGGAAATCTAGAGGCGGGTGTTAGGTCTTGGGTGTCAGGTCTTGGGTTTGCCCTAAGACCTGAGACCTAAGACCTGCAAGACGCGGTCGGCTTCATAACGGAATCTTTTATGGCTAGTGAGCTCTACAACACGATCGACGCATTGAGCCGCGAGAAGGGGATTGATCCGCAGATTGTGGTGAGCGCGGTGGAAGACGCCATTGTGATGGCGACGCGCAAATACTACAAGACGCAAGAAAACCTGCGCGCCGAGTTGGACAAAGAAACCGGCAAGATCAATGCTTTCGCGGTGAAGACCGTGGTGGAGACGCCGGAGCAGGTGGAAGATCCGCTGCTGCAGATCACGCTGGAAGATGCGCGCAAGGTTGATCCGAACCTGGAAGTTGGCGGAGAGCTGCGGACGCCCAAGGTTACGGAAGGGATTCTCGGTCGCATTGCAGCGCAGCTGGCGAAGCAGGTGATCTTTCAGAAGGTGCGCGAGGCGGAGCGCGACACGGTCTACAACGAGTACATCGGACGCGTGGGCGAAGTGGTGAACGCCACGGTGAAGCGGGTGGAAGGTCCGGATGTGATCTTCGACATTGGCAAGGCGGAAGCGCGCATGCCGCGCAAGGAGCAGTCGCGGCTGGAATCATTCGCGATCGGCGAGCGGGTGCGGGTGGTGATTGCGCGCGTGGAGAAAGCTTCGAAGGGACCGGGCGTGGTGGTGTCTCGCGCCGTGCCCGATCTGGTGCAGCATTTGTTCCAGACGGAAGTGCCGGAGATTTACGACGGGACAGTTGTGATCCGCGCGATCGCGCGCGAGGCCGGGGAGCGCACGAAGATCGCGGTCATGTCCAAGGACAAAGACGTGGATGCGGTGGGCGCCTGCGTGGGCATGAAGGGGATGCGGGTACAGTCGATCATCCGCGAACTACATGGAGAGAAGATCGACATCATCGAGTATCACGAAGACGCAGTGACCTTCGCCGAGAAAGCTCTGCAGCCGGCGAAAGTGAGCAAGGTTACCGTGGTCGACTCCGGAGGCAAGCATCTCGAAGTAGTTGTGGATGACAGTCAGCTCTCTCTTGCCATCGGCAAGAAGGGGCAGAATGTGCGGCTGGCGGCGAAGCTGCTGGGCTGGAAGATCGACATCAAGAGCGAGGAAGAGAAGCGGCAGGAAGTGGAGCAGCAGATGGCAGACATGGTGCCTCAGACTGTTACG
>DATMQT010000026.1:0-94995 GCA_035566655.1 Candidatus Dormiibacterota bacterium | reverse complement strand
CCTGACGAAGGAAGAGGGTGGAAGGCATACACCGTTCTTCAAGGGATACCGTCCGCAGTTTTATTTGCGGACCACCGATGTGACCGGAGTTGCTGAGCTTCCCGCGGGCACCGAGATGGTGATGCCGGGGGACAACGTCTCACTGGTGATTGAGTTGATCACGCCGGTGGCGATGGAGAAGGGCTTACGCTTTGCCATTCGCGAAGGCGGGCACACGGTAGGAGCGGGGACGATTGCGGAGATTGTACAGTAGCGCGTCGAGTTTTCGGAGCGCCAGATGGCATGGCGGGAAATGAAGAGCGTTGTTGAGTGGGCGGGGTTGTTCGCGTTCGCTTTGCTCTTCTGGGTGCCCTGGGGAACTCTGATTCGTTGGGTGAAGGAAGACGTCAAGAAGCCCAGTAGAAGAGATGTTATTTGAAGGATTTGAGCTAGAAGCTTAAGAGCTTAGGAGCGGTTTTCATGCCCCGAGAGATTGTTACGTTACAGTGCGGTGATTGCAAAGAGCGGAATTATTCGACCACCAAGAACCGGAAGACGACGACGGAGCGGCTGGAGTTCAAGAAATTCTGCCGCCGTTGCCGCAAGCACACGCCGCACAAGGAAGTGAAGTAGCAGTGGCCGGTGGCTAGTGGTCAGCAAAGCCAAGGCGGTTTTGATTTCTGGCCACTGATCACTGGACACTGATCACTAGGTTTTAGGGGCGTAAGCTCAACGGTTAAACTGTCGGTCTCCAAAACCGAACTTGGGGGTTCGAATCCCTCCGCCCCTGCCAGAATTTTTGGGAGGAAGTTGGGAAGGTTGGAAGCAGTATGGCAGTGGAGACAAAAAGAAGATGGCAAACTCAATCGTGACCGCCGGCGAAAATTTCGGAGACCGGCTGAAGTCCTGGCCGGAGCGGGTGAAGTCGTTTTACAACGACGTGCGCACCGAAATGCGCAAGGTGACATCGCCTTCGTTCAAGGAAGTTCGCGCCACCACCGCGGTGGTGGTGGTCACGGTATTTATTTTTGGCGTGTATTTTTTCATCATCGATAACGTGATCCAAAGGGGCGTCAACGCCTTGTTCAGCTATTTCGGGAACCACTAAGGCAAAACGCGCAGGCCGGAGCTTAACTTGATCATGCAAGACGAAGAAAAAAACGACGCAGCCCCGGGCGGGGAACCGACGCCCGGCGCTGAGGGAGTTGCTGCCACCAGCGAGCCGCCCCGCAATCCGAACATGAAGTGGTACATCATCCACTCTTATTCCGGGTTTGAGCGCAAGGTGAAAGAGTCGCTGGAGTCGCGCGTGGCCGCTTTCGGTCTGCAGGAGAAAATCGGCAAGGTGCTGATCCCGACCGAATCGGTCACCGAAGTACGCGGCGGCAAGAAGTATACGTCGGAGCGCATGTTTTATCCGGGCTATGTGCTGGTGGAGATGGACATGGACGATCACGTCTGGCACGTGGTGAAATCCACGCCGCGCGTGACCGGGTTTGTGGGCACCGGACAGCAGCCCACGCCGCTTTCCGACGAAGAAGTGCAGCACATTGTTTATAAAGTCGCGGACAGCCGCGAGAAGCCCAAGTTGAAAGTGAAGTTCGAGAAGAACGAGACTGTGAGAATTTCCGAAGGGCCGTTTGCGACCTTCCAGGGCATTGTGGATGAAGTGAATGAGGACCGCGAAACATTGAAAGTCATGGTGACAATTTTCGGGCGGTCGACACCGGTGGAGTTGGAGTTCAACCAGGTGGAGAAGGTGGCTTAGGGGTTGTATGGGTATCTTTTCGGCAAAATTGCGGGTGTGGAATCCAGCGAATTCAACGCTGGCCGAAGAGATTGAAGTGATGGTCGATACCGGCGCTTCTTACAGCTGGATTTTGCGAACTCGGCTTGAGCTGTTGGGTGTACGCCCGGTTCGGAAAATGCAATTCCGCACGACTGAGGGACGTACGATTGAGCGCGAATTGGCGCCAGTCTTTGTGGCAACGGACGGTTTTACTGGCGGGGATAACGTTGTCATGGCAGAGCCCGGAGATATGGAAGTAATGGGCGCACACACGCTGGAAAGTCTTGGCATCACGGTGGATCCAGTTGCCAAGAAGCTGGTTCCGGCGGTCGGGCTGGCCTTGACTGCGATTCAAATTCGACAAGGATAGGGTCGTACAGAAGATTATGGCAAAGAAAGTTACGGGTTTCGTAAAGTTGCAGATCGCGGCGGGCAAGGCGACGCCGGCGCCTCCGGTTGGGCCGGCACTCGGTCAGGCGCAGATCAACATTATGGAGTTCTGCAAGCAATTCAACGCCCGCACCAACCAGAAAGAGATGGAGGGGTTGATCATCCCCGTCGTGGTGTCGGTTTATAGCGACCGTTCTTTCACCTTCATCACCAAGACGCCGCCGGCTTCGATCCTGTTAAAGCGCGCCGCTGGGATCGCCAAGGGATCGGGTACGCCCAACAAGGACAAGGTTGGCAAAGTTACGTTGAAGCAGGTGGAAGACATCGCTAAGCAGAAGATGCCTGACCTGAATGCTGCTTCCATCGATACGGCGGTCAAGAGCATTCGCGGGACGGCGCGTTCGATGGGGATTGAAGTGGTTGGGTAGTGGCTATATGCCGACGAGACGCCGGCGCTACAAGTACTGGTCGAAATCACCACGGCTCTCCGGAATGACGAAGAGCGGTGGGAGACGAGGAAAGCACGATGAAAAAAGAAGGAAAGAACATCGCCAAGGCCCATGCGGCAGTTGAGAAGCGCCCCTACATTCTGCAGGATGCGGTTCCGCTGCTGCAGAAAGTGAAGTTCGCGAAATTTGACGAAACCGTGGAGATCACGCTGCGGTTGGGAGTCGATCCTAAGCACGCCGACCAGATGGTGCGCGGCACGGTGGTGCTGCCGCACGGGTTGGGTAAGTCAAAGAAAGTTTTGGTGATCGCTTCCGGTGACAAGATTAAGGAAGCCGAGGCTGCGGGCGCCGATTTCTTTGGCGGCGAGGAGATGGTCGAGAAGATCACGAAAGAGAACTGGACGGACTTTGACGCGCTGATTGCTACTCCCGACGTAATGAAATCGGTCGGGCGGCTGGGCAAGATTCTCGGCCCCAAGGGATTGATGCCGAATCCGAAGACCGGAACGGTTACCGTCGACGTGGCCAAGGCGGTGCAGGAAGAGAAGGCCGGCAAGGTTGAGTTCCGCACCGACAAGACGGCGCTGGTGCACGTGCCGGTGGGGAAAATTTCGTTCCCGCCCAACAAGTTGATCGACAACGCTACGGTGCTGATCACCAGCGTGATTAAGGCCAAGCCGTCGGTGGCCAAGGGCAAGTACATCAAGGGCTGCACGCTGAGTTCGACCATGGGGCCGGGGATCTTGCTGGATACGGCTCCGATTGAGGCTGCGGCCAAGGCTTAAGTATGAACGGCGTGTGGCGGCGAGACGCCGCCATAACAGCCGCCGGGACGGCGGCGCTACCCTGTGAATCGAGGAAGAAGGAAATGCCAGTTACTAAAGCACGCAAGAAAGAACAGGTCGAGAAGCTGAGTGCGGAGCTGAAGAATGTATCGAACGCGGTTGTGGCCACCTACAGCAAGCTGACCGTGGCCAAGGATTACGAACTGCGCAAGGCCCTGCGGGGCGCGGGCGCGAAATATCAGGTGGTAAAGAATACGCTCGCCGAACTGGCGGCCAAGGGCTCCAAGATCGAGGATGGGTTGAAGAACCTGACTGGCGTGACCTCGATTGCCTACACTACGGGCGATCCGGTGGCCATGGCCAAGGCGCTGACCAAGTACGCCAAAGACACGCCGGAGTTTACCTTTAAGGTGGGCGTAGTCGAGGGCCGGGTAATTTCGATCAAAGAGATCGAAGCGCTGGCCAGCATGCCGTCGAAGGAAGAGATCCATGCCAAGCTGCTGTTCCTGATCAGCTCTCCGGCGCAGCGGTTGGTGACGGTGATGAATGCGGTGGGACGCGATGTGGCGGTGGTGATTGGGCAGGGCGTAGAGAAGGGCAAGTTCGCCGGCGACGCACCTGCTGGTGCCCAGGCTTAAGAGCCGGCGGGACGCCGCGCTACAAAAGAATTTGGTTATCTGAAAGTCAGGGGTTGCGCGGTTTTGATCCGGGCGTTGTCTGGCGCCGGGAGATGGGCCTGACGCACTGGAAACCCGGCCAAGGATGACGAAAGCAAGAAAATTCATACTTGAAAAGTGGAGAAATCAACATGGCAGACCTGCAACAGTTGGAAGATTCAATCGTAGGGTTGTCGCTGCTGGATGCGGCGCAGCTGGTGAAGAAGCTGGAATCGCGGCTGGGCGTTTCGGCGGCAGCGGCGGCTCCTGTGGCGGCGGCGGGCGGCGGTGCGGCAGCGGCGGGTGCGGCTCCGGCGGAAGAGAAGACGGAGTTTACCGTCGTCCTCAAGGAAGTCGGCGCCAATAAGATCAACGTAATCAAGGCCGTCCGCGAGGTCACCAGCCTGGGTTTGAAGGAAGCCAAGGAACTGGTGGATGGAGCGCCCAAGAGCATCAAGGAAGGCGTTTCCAAGGACGAAGCCGAGACCATCAAGAAGAAGTTTACCGAGGCTGGCGCTGTTGTCGAAGTGAAGTGACGCCGTTTAGCGGGGCGTGAGCGAAGCGGGAGCCCCGCTGGCGTCATCCTGAGCGTTCTTCGCGAAGGATCTCTGCCGTCCGGAATGCTCGTCCTGACGCAGGACGCACTTCAAGCGGTGCAAGTCTCAAACATATTCACGTTCTGGTTGTGAAGCCGGGGCGGTGGTGTTAGCATCTATATGACACCGCTTCCCTTGGCCTCACTCAATCGCGGGCGAGACCCGCAGGGAAGCTTGGGCACTGTTCCGCGGGCAGGCGGAACGGAAACGGCCGAAGGAACTGGCGCGAAAGATTACAAATTCAGATTGGCGAAACGCCTTGCACGGCGTCCGCGGGAAGACTATTCCCTGCGGGCGCCCGTCGTGTTTTCCGGCTTAAACAGGTTCACAGCAACGTCTTAGCAGCGCGGCGCGATGGGCGCCCCACATTCCGCGGGTAATCGCAGCGCACGGCTGCGCCTGACATTGGGAGTTTCTTGACGATGAAGAATAATGCCTTCCGTAAACGTTTCGATTTTTCAAAGATTCCAGCCACCATCCAGATCCCGAATCTGATCGAGGTGCAGAAGCGCTCCTATGACCGCTTCCTGCAGATGGACAAGCTGCCCAGCGAACGCGAAGACGGCGGATTGCAGGCAGTGTTTCAGTCCGTCTTCCCGATCACCGACTTCCGCAACGTATCACAACTGGAGTTTGTGGATTACGCCATTGGTAACTGGGAGTGCAAGTGCGGCCACCTCAAGGGCCTGCATCACCTGCGCACCACTTGCAAGAACTGCGGCAACACCGTCATCACGGACCCGTTTCATCCCGGAGACGTACTGTGCCAGAAGTGCGGCACCTATAACGCCAACACGCCCGACTTCTGCAACAAGTGCGGCGACCCGGTCGGATTGCAACTGAAGTACGACGTGGCTGAGTGCGAGGAGCGCGGCATGACCTACTCCGCACCGCTCAAGGTCACGATGCGGTTGACGATTTTCGACAAGGACGCAGAGACCGGCAACCGGTCGATCCGCGACATCAAGGAACAGGAAGTGTTCTTCGGCGATGTGCCGCTGATGACACAGAACGGCACCTTTATTATTAACGGCACTGAGCGCGTGATCGTCAGCCAACTACACCGCTCGCCCGGCGTGTTCTTTGAGACTGCCAACAACCGCACCTATTTCCTGGGCAAGATCATTCCCTACCGCGGATCGTGGGTTGAGTTCGAGTACGACCAGAAGAACGTGCTGTACGTTCGCATTGACCGCAAGCGCAAGTTCCTGGGAACGATCTTTCTGCGCGCTCTCGGCCTGCGTTCCGGCGAAGACATTCTGCGATCGTTTTACACCGTGGATCGCATTGCGATTAAAGACAAGAAGCTGTTCTGGACGCTTGACCCCGCCAGCGAGAAGCCCACGAACCTGCTGGGCATGAAGCTGGCGCACAGCATCAAGAACAAGGCAGGGGACGAGATTGCGCACTCCGGGCGCAAGCTCAATGTGCAGACGCTGAAGGACATTCAGAAGGCGAAAATCTCTGAGATCGAAGTGGACATCACCGATCTCGAGGGCGCATGGGCGGCCGCCGACGTGGTCGACACCACCACGGGCGAAGTGCTGCTCGAAGCCAACACCGAACTGAATGCCGACAAGGTCTCGAAGATTCTGGACTCCGGCGTGGTGGAGATGAGCCTGTTCTTCCCCGAGCGCGACGATGTTGGCACGGTGATCAGCCAGACGCTGAAGCGCGATTCGGTCAAGACTCCGCAGGAAGCGCTGATCGAAATTTACCGCAAGCTGCGTCCCGGTGATCCGCCGACGTTGGATACTGCCACGGCGCTATTCCACGGCATGTTCTTCGACCCGCGCAAGTATGACTTCTCGAAAGTCGGACGGTTGAAGTTCAACATCAAACTGTTCGAGAACCAGGACGCCACCAGTCTGGACAAGCGCACGCTCGATCCCGATGACTTTTACGGCACCATCGGGTACCTGCTGAAGTTGCGCAAGAGCATTGGGTCGGTGGATGACATTGATCACCTGGGCAACCGCCGCGTCCGCGCGGTGGGCGAGTTGATGGAGAACCAGTTCCGCATCGGCCTGGTCCGCATGGAGCGGGCGATCAAAGAAAAAATGTCTGTGTACCAGGAAATGTCGACGGCGATGCCGCACGACCTGGTCAACGCGAAACCGGTGATGGCTGCGATCCGCGAATTCTTCGGATCGTCGCAACTTTCGCAGTTCATGGACCAGACCAACCCGCTCTCCGAGATCACGCACAAGCGCCGCCTCTCGGCGCTTGGGCCGGGTGGGCTCTCTCGCGAGCGTGCTGGATTCGAAGTGCGCGACGTACATCCCACGCACTACGGCCGCATCTGCCCGATTGAGACGCCGGAAGGTCCGAACATTGGGCTGATCTCGTCGCTGAGCTGCTATGCGCGCATCAACGACTACGGCTTCATCGAGTCGCCCTACCGCAAGATCAAGGGCGGGCGCGTGATTGACTACGTCACCGTGGTGAACACGGGCGACAGCGATTACAAAGTCGGCGATCACATGGAGAAGCATGAGATCGAGAAGATCAACGCCGACTTGAAAGAAAAACGCAAGAAGCCGGCGCAGGTCGATCCGTTCTCGTTCTATCTTTCCGCATGGGAAGAAGACAGGCACACCATCGCGCAGGCCAACGTGGAGCTTGACGACAAAGGCCGGATCACGGCCGAACTGGTCAACGCGCGCAAGGCCGGCAACTTCGTGCTGGTGAGCCGCGAAGAAGTTGACTATGTCGATGTCAGCCCGAAGCAACTGGTGTCCGTCGCCGCATCGCTCGTGCCGTTCCTCGAGCACGACGACGCGAACCGCGCGCTGATGGGCGCGAACATGCAACGTCAATCCGTGCCACTGCTGCGCGCGCAAGCGCCGATTGTCGGCACTGGGATGGAAGGCGTTACTGCACGCGACTCGGGCGCAGTCGTTCTGGCGCGGCGCAACGGCATCATCGATTCGGTCGATTCCGACCGCATTATTGTGCGCGTTGAAGGCGAGCACCATCCCACGCAGCTTTCGCGTGAGGTGGGCAGCGATATTTACCAGCTCACCAAATTCAAGCGTTCGAACCAGAACACCTGCATCAACCAGAAGCCGATCGTGAAAAAAGGACAGCGCGTGCTGAAGGGCGAGGTCATCGCCGACGGTCCGTGCACCGACCATGGCGAGCTGGCGCTCGGACGCAACGTGCTGGTGGCCTTCATGCCCTGGCGCGGTTACAACTTTGAAGACGCGATTCTCGTTTCCGAGAAGATGGTGAAGGACGATTACTACACTTCGCTGCACATTGAGGAGTACGAGATCGAGGCACGCGACACCAAGCTCGGGCCGGAAGAGGTGACGCGCGACATTCCCAACGTCAGCGAGACCATGCTGCGCAATCTGGACGAGGCGGGCGTGATCCGCATCGGCGCCAGCATCAAGCAGGGCGACATTCTGGTGGGCAAAGTTACGCCTAAGGGCGAGACCCAGCTCACGCCGGAAGAAAAACTGCTGCGTGCGATCTTCGGTGAAAAAGCCGGCGACGTGCGCGATGCTTCGCTCTACTGCCCCCCGGGCATCGAAGGCGTGATCGTCGATGTGAAGATTTTCTCCCGTAAGGGCCAGGAAAAGGACGAGCGCGCCAAGTTCATCGAAGGCACGCAGATCGGCAAGTTGGAGAAGAACTTGTCGGACGAAATCCGCATTCTGACCGACGAGCGGCTCAAGCGCCTGGAAAACATTCTCGGCGGCAAGGAAGTGCAGGCTGACCTGCACGACGAGCGCACCAACAAGCGTCTGCTGAACAAGGGCAACGTACTCGACCGCGACGCCATTGAGCGCATTTCCACCCGCAACCTGAAGCGCATCAAGTACGCCGACAAGGATCCGCGAGTGAACGAGCAGATCGACGAGATCGAAGAGATGACGTCCCGTCAGATCGATGTGCTGAAAAAGATCGTCAACGAGAAGAAGGAAAAACTCACTAAAGGCGACGAACTGCCGCCGGGCGTGATCAAGCTGGTCAAGGTCTACATCGCGATGAAGCGCAAGCTGAGTGTGGGCGACAAGATGGCTGGCCGTCACGGGAACAAGGGCGTGATCGCGCGCATTCTGCCAGAAGAGGATATGCCGTACCTCGAAGACGGAACTCCGGTGGAGATCGTTCTGAATCCTCTCGGCGTACCCAGCCGTATGAATGTCGGCCAGATTCTCGAGACCCATCTGGGGTGGGCGGGCTACACCCTGGGTGAGAAGATCGGCAACCTGCTCAAGGAAAACACGCGCACGGAAGCGATCCGGCGCGAGTTGAAGGCCCTGTTCAAGGACTCGAAACTCGCTGACACCATTGGCGAGATGAGCGACGAAGAGCTCGAAGCTTTGGCTCCCACGCTCACTCGTGGCGTGTACATGGGTTCGCCCGTGTTTGATGGCGCGAAGGAAGGCGAGATCAAGGCGCTGCTCGAGCATGCTGGCCTGCCGACGTCAGGCAAGACCACTCTGCACGACGGCATGACCGGCGACCAGTTCGAACAGCCGGTCTGCGTGGGCTACATCTACATGCTGAAGCTTTCGCATCTGGTGGACGACAAGATTCACGCGCGTTCCATCGGGCCGTACTCGCTCATCACCCAGCAACCGCTGGGCGGCAAGGCGCAGTTCGGCGGCCAGCGCTTCGGAGAAATGGAAGTCTGGGCGCTCGAAGCTTACGGCGCGGCCTTCATTCTTCAGGAACTGCTGACGGCGAAGTCCGACGACGTATACGGCCGCACCAAGATTTACGAGGCCATCGTCAAGGGCGAAGCTGCCATGGAGCCGGGCGTGCCGGAATCGTTTAATGTGCTGATCCGCGAATTGCAATCTCTCTGCCTGGATGTGGAGCTGATCAAGACCGGGGAGAAGAAGCCTACGGCCAGCGCGGCAGCGGACTAAGAACAGTGGTCAGTGGCTAGTGGTCAGTGGCGAGTAAGGCACTGACGCTGGCCGCAGCGCCACCGAAGACTTTTGAAGGAACAGTTTCGCGGGGCAAAGGCTCTCGGTCACCGCGAAACATAAAAACTGGCCACTGGTCACTGACCACTGGCCACTGCCCTTGAGAGCAGGAAGCGGAGGAACACCTTGTTTCGTTCGAGCCCGTTCGAAATGCAAAATACGATTGCGGATTTCGATGCCATCCGCATCAGCCTGGCGTCTCCGGAAAAAATCCGGAGCTGGTCGCATGGCGAAGTCACCAAGCCTGAGACCATCAACTACCGCACCTTTAAGCCGGAGCGGGACGGCCTGTTCTGCGCCCGCATTTTCGGCCCGGTAACCGACTGGGAGTGCCTCTGCGGCAAGTACAAGCGCATGAAGCACCGGGGCGTGATCTGCGACAAGTGCGGCGTCGAAGTTACGCTGTCGAAAGTCCGCCGCGAACGCCTGGGACACATTGAGCTGGCCTCGCCCTGCTCGCATGTGTGGTTTTTCAAAGGCCTGCCCAGCCGCATCGGACATTTGCTTGATATTTCGCTGCGCGACCTCGAGTCCGTGCTGTACTTCGAGGCATACGTGGTGGTTGAGCCCGGCGATGCTCCGGTGAAAGAACGCGAAGTCATCAAGGACGAAGCCAAGTTCCGCGAGCTCGATCAGCAATACCGTCCGGCTGGCTTCAAAGCGATGATGGGCGCCGAGGCGATCAAGGAACTGCTCAAGCGCATCGACACGGACGGGCTGTCCATCGAACTGCGCGAGAAGATGAAGAACGAGAGTTCGCTGCAGAAGCGGCTCAAGTATACGAAGCGATTGAAAGTGGTCGAGGCCTTCCGCCGCAGCGGCAACAAGCCGAGCTGGATGATCCTCGATGTGATCCCGGTCATCCCGCCGGAGCTTCGTCCCCTGGTTCCACTCGATGGCGGCCGCTTCGCTACCTCTGATTTGAACGATCTGTACCGCCGCGTCATCAACCGTAATAACCGGTTGAAGAAGCTGATGGATCTGCACGCGCCGGAAGTGATTGTGCGCAACGAAAAGCGCATGCTGCAGGAAGCTGTCGACGCATTGTTCGACAACGGTCGCCGTGGCCGCGTGCTGCGCGGCGCCAACAACCGTCCGCTGAAATCTTTGTCCGACACGCTCAAGGGCAAGCAAGGCCGTTTCCGCCAGAATCTGCTGGGCAAGCGCGTGGACTACTCTGGACGTTCTGTCATCGTGGTCGGCCCCGAACTCAAGCTGCACCAGTGCGGACTGCCCAAGAAAATGGCGCTCGAGCTGTTCAAGCCGTTCATTTATCATCGGCTCGAGCAGACGGGCAACGTCACCACCATCAAGCAGGCGAAAGAAATGGTGGAGCAGCAGGAACCTATCGTTTGGGACATCCTCGAAGAGGTCATCAAAGACCATCCCGTGCTGCTGAACCGCGCTCCCACGCTGCATCGTCTGGGCATTCAGGCGTTTGAGCCGGTGCTCGTGGAAGGCAAAGCCATTAAGATCCACCCGCTGGTCTGCACGGCATTCAACGCCGACTTCGACGGCGATCAGATGGCAGTCCACATTCCGCTGTCGCCGGAAGCGCAGGTCGAAGCCAGCGTGCTGATGCTGGCCTCGCACAACATTCTCTCGCCTGCATCGGGACAGCCGATTACCGTTCCGACGCAGGATATGGTGCTGGGTCTCTACTACCTCACCAAAGCCAAGCCCGGAGCAAAGGGTGAAGGCCGCGTCTTCGCCAACATTGAAGAGGTTCTGATGGCGCTGGAAGCGGGCGAAGTGGAGACGCTCTCTCCCATCCGCCTCCGCTACACCGGCGAACTGATCGACCTGACCACAGCCTACGACGATCAGGACATCATTCACACCGAGCCGGTCCATGTGGAGCGTGCCTTCGTCAACACGACGGTGGGCCGCGCCATTCTCAACGATCACTTGCCCGAGGGCATGCCTTTCATCAACGGGCTGCTGAAGAAGAAGGGTATCGGAGCGCTGGTGAATTACGGCTACCTCCGCTTCGGACTCGAGACCACGGTCAAGATGCTCGATGAAGTGAAGGAGTTCGGCTTCAAGTACGCAACCAAGGCCGGCCTCTCCATCGGCATCGACGACATGGTCATCCCTGACAGCAAGAAAACGCTGGTCAAGGATGCCGAGAAGCAGGTGGTTGCCGTGCAACAGCAATACCTCGACGGCGCCATCACCAACGGCGAACGCTACAACAAGGTCATCGAAATCTGGTCGGCCATCACAGAGAAGGTTGCCGACGAGATGTTCGGACAGATGCAGCGGCGCGACAAAGAAGGCTTCATCAATCCGATTTACGTCATGGCCGATTCCGGCGCTCGCGGATCGAAACAGCAGATTCGCCAGCTCTCCGGCATGCGCGGACTGATGGCCAAGCCTTCCGGCGAAATCATCGAGTCTCCCATCACGGCGAACTTCCGTGAAGGGTTGACCGTGCTGGAATATTTCGTCTCGACCCACGGCGCCCGCAAGGGATTGGCCGACACGGCGCTCAAGACGGCCGATTCCGGCTACCTCACGCGGCGTCTGGTCGATGTGGCCCAGGACGTCATCATCAGCGAGTACGATTGCGGCACCGTGGACGGGATTTACGTCCAGGGCATCGTCGAAGCCGGCGAGATCATCGAGCCTTTGCGCGACCGCATTGTGGGCCGCGTATCGCTCGAGAAGATCAAAGACTACGACGGCAACGTGATCGTGGACATCAACAACGAGATCACGGAAGAACTCGCCATCGCCATCCAGTCCGCCGGAATCGAGCGGGTGAAGATTCGCTCGGTGCTCACTTGCGAATCGAAGCGTGGCGTCTGCGTCATGTGCTACGGCCGCAACCTGGCCTCTGGACGCCTGGTCGAACTCGGCGAAGCCACGGGCGTGATCGCCGCGCAGTCCATCGGCGAGCCCGGAACCCAGCTTACGATGCGTACCTTCCACATCGGCGGTACGGCGTCGCGAGTCTCCGAGCAGTCGCGCCTCGATGCCAAGAACAAAGGCACGGTGCGCTTCGTCGGCTTGCAGACAGTGAAGTCGAAGTCGGGTGATCTGGTGGTGATGAACCGTCAGGGCTCGATCGCAGTCGTGGACGAAAAGAACCGCGAGCGCGAGCGCTACTCCGTGATCTACGGCGCGAAGCTCAAGGTGAACGACGGCGATCAGGTGGACCAAGGGAAAGTGATGGTCGAATGGGATCCCTACACGTTCGCCATCCTCACCGAAATCGGCGGCACGGCGCAGTTCAAGGACTTGCAGGAAGGCGTCACGCTGCACGAAGAAGTGGACGAGGTCACCGGCTTGTCGCGGCACGTGGTGGGCGATTCTCCCGACGAGAAGCGGCAACCGGCGATCGTGGTCAAGGGCAAGAGCAGCAAACGCTACCTCATGCCTTCCCGCGCTCACTTGATGGTGCAGGACGGCGACACGGTTCACCCCGGCGACGTGCTGGCCAAGATCCCGCGCGAAACCACGAAGACCAAGGACATCACCGGTGGTCTGCCGCGTGTGGTCGAGTTGTTCGAAGCCCGCAAGCCGCACGAAACCGCGGTCATCAGCGAAATCGATGGCACGGTGAAGTTCGGGGAAGTCTCGAAGGGCCAGCGCAAATTGTATGTGCAGGCTGACAACGGCACGGAAAAGGAATACTCGGTGCCGCGCGGCGTTCACATCAACGTGCAGGAAGGCGAGCGCGTCAAGGCTGGCGAACCCTTGATGGACGGCCCGCTTAACCCGCACGACATTCTGGCCGTGCTCGGCGAAAAAGAGCTGCAGTCTTACCTGGTGAACGAAATCCAGGAAGTCTACCGCTTGCAGGGTGTCAACATCTCGGACAAGCACATTGAAGTGATTGTCCGCCAGATGATGCGCTGGGTGAAGGTCGAGGACGTGGGCGACACCACGTTCCTGCTGGAGCAGCAACTGGATAAGTTCCGCTTCCGTGAAGAGAACGAGCGCGTGATCAAGGAAGGCGGCAAGCCGGCTACCGGACGCCCACTGCTCCTCGGAATCACGAAAGCTTCGCTCTCGACCGACTCGTTCATCTCGGCGGCGTCCTTCCAGGAGACCACGCGAGTGCTCACCGAAGCCTCGATTCAAGGCGCGGTCGATCACCTGCGCGGCCTCAAGGAGAACGTCATCGTCGGCCGCCTCATCCCTGCCGGAACCGGCATGGAATATTACCGGAACGTGCGCCTCTCGCCGGAAATGGAAGAGGCCGCGGCCAAGGTGCAGGCGGAAGTCTCGGCGGCATACGAAGAAGCCGAGCGCGCTCTCGAGATGATGCGCCACGAGGGCGAAACCGAGGAACTGGCGGCGGAGTAAGCCCAACTGAAACAGCCACGGGGGCGAACCACTTCGCCCCCGTTCTTTTTAACAATGCACGTTAACAATGCACGCAAACCCAAAGCAGATGCCGACCGAGGAACCTGGCCCGCTTCCCTCGTTGCAACCCGCGCTCCCCGGCCATAAGCTAGTGCCAGCAATGCTCCGCTTTCTACGCCTTCTGCGGCTGGCTTTCTGGCGTGCCTTCCAGCACGACGCCTTCTCCATTGCTAAAGCGTCCGCCTATTCCTCTATTCTTACCTTTTTCCCTACGCTGTTGGTTGTAGGTTCGGTGTTGGCCACCTGGCGCAAGGGCGCTCCTTACATGCGGGAAATCACTTATGCCCTCTCCCGCATCCTCCCCGCCGGCAGCAACACGGCTATGAGTTATCTGCGGGGCGCGGCGCAACGCCCGGTGGGCCTGCTTATCACGGCTTCGCTGATTACTTTATGGACTGCCTCCGGCGTAATGATTTCCTGGATGGAAGGCTTCCGCCGGTGTTACGAGCTGCCGAAAGTCTGGGGGTTGGTGAAGGAGCGATTGATCTCATTTCTGCTCGTCATCTTCGCTCTTCTCCCCATGACGTTCGCCACTCTGCTGGTGGCGTTGGGCAGCAAAGTGGAAACCAACATCCTCTTCTACACCGCGCGGGAATACAGCCCGATTATTCTGGTCATGTGGGGCTCCATCCGCTGGTTGATTGCCACGCTGACCAGCATCGCCGTAATTGCGCTCATCTACCACAACGCGGTCCCGCGTACTCAGCCCTGGCACAGCGTGATTCCGGGCGCGACGCTGGCCACCGGCATGTGGTTCTCGGCCACGCTGGCATTCGGCTTCTACCTGCGGCATTACGCCGACTACAGCATTATTTACGGATCGCTCGGCGCCGCCATCGCCCTGCTGGTCTGGATGTACATGGTTTCCCTGGTCGTTCTGGTGGGCGCGGAATTCAACGCCATGCTGTTTCCCCGGACCATGCTGGGGAAGGAACTGACTGCGGTAGCAAATCCAAAAGGTGGCTAACTCCTGCCCAAAAAAGAGCATCCCGGCGTTGCGCCGGGATGCCTCGATACTGTGGCTTCGCGAACCAGCTATTATTTTCCCGCCGTTTGCACCGGCAGGGTGTGCGAGGTGCTCGCGTACTGTGTCTCACGCTCTTTTGCCGTCAGAGGTGCATAGACCAGCGAAAAACCCAGTTGCGGCAGATTCATGGAGCGCACCAGTTGATCCGACCCGGTGCCCGTAGTGACGATATAGCTGCCGCCCGGCTTTGGATCGGCCATGATCTCCGCCTGCGCGATCGCCGCCCTCTTTCCGTCCATGGAACGAATGAATACCCTCACCGGCATCTCGGCCGATGTGATCGAGAGAGAATACTCTCCGGCTGGAAGTACCGACTTGCCCCAGCGGACTTCGCTCGGGAATTGGACCTTGCCGCTCAAGGTGGTCTGCGCATTCGCCCCGACAGTTGCCGCCACGACCAAAATCAGAAGCACGAAATTTCGAATGTTTTTCATTACCGATCTCCTCAGTTTTTATTTCGCCCGGTCTCAAACTCTGCCGAACCGCCGTGCGATGTCAGCAATTTCGCGCGGATCGCCCGGGACCTCAATGGATTGCAAGGCCCCTGTTGGTTCCATCTATCTCCCCTCGCAAGTCTTTGGCAACAAAGCGATTCCTGCCCTCATATCCCACATTTTCCAGCGTTGGTTTCCTAACCGGTGCTATAGTTCTGTGCTTGGGAGCCCTGCGCACGCATACTGGCCCCCGGAATTTGGCCTGTCGCATCCATGCCCACGAACGGAATTCTTCGTTTTGGAGTTTTCGAGGCGGATTTGCATGCCGGCGAATTGCGCCGGGGGGGATTGAAGGTCAAGCTTAGTGGCCAGCCCTTTGAAGTATTGGTCACGTTGCTGGAGAAACCCGGCCAGGTGGTCACGCGCGAAGAACTCCATCAGAAGCTTTGGGCGCAAGACACGTTTGTCGATTTCGAACACGGGCTAAACAAAGCAATCAACAAAGTTCGGGAGGCTCTGGGGGATGACGCTGACAATCCGCGGTTCATCGAGACCCTGCCGCGCCGGGGATACCGCTTCCTCGGTCTGACGGCACCCGCCCCGCAAGAAGCGCCTGCTGTGGGTTCAGTTCCTGCGCCGCAACTTTCCTCACCATCGGCTCCGCCTAGCTCGGGAATGTCGCGATTGAACACGAACCGCCGGAAGTTGTGGGCGGTGGGGCTGGTCGGGTTTTGCGCTGTGTTTGCGAGTTTCTACTGGTTTACTCACAGGTCGCCGGTGCGCGCTCCAGCGGTGCTGCGTTACAGAGTGTTGACCTCGGACCGCGGCATGAAAAATGCGGACCCATGCGGGGCAAGGAGCGTCATGGTCACGGATGGTCCACGTGTCTTCTTCTCAGAGCCAAGCGCCGCCGTGGCGCAGGTTTCTTCCGGTGGCGGCGACGTCGTCGGAGTCCCTATCCCCTTTGAGTGTTTCACGTTCTCCGATATTTCCCCGGACAAGACAGAATTGTTGGGGAGTTTAATCGGTAATCGCTACGCGGCGGATCAACCCTTGTGGAGCTTGTCCATTGCCAGTGGTCAGGCGCATCGCCTGGGAAATCTGACCGGCCACTTTGCAGCGTGGTCGCCGGACGGGCAAAGAATCGCCTACGCGGCCGGTAATAGTGACACCAACGCAGATGATTTATATGTTGCCGCAAGGGATGGCAGCGCGGCCCAGAAACTCGTCAGAATAGAAAACGCGTATGTTGGGCTCATCCGTTGGTCACCCGACGGAAAAGCTTTGCGGATGATCGTTCAGCCCGGGTTCTCCGGTTCCGTGTGGGAGGTGTCCACTGATGGAACGAATTTGCATGACATGAATCTGTTCCCGGGCCAACACCGCCAGATTATGGATATGAATTGGACCCCCGACGGAAAGTATTTTCTGTTCACCGTGGGGAAGGGAAACACATTCAGCCCGTTTATTGCACTCGGGGGTGATATTTGGGCCCTCGCCGAAGCCAACTCGCTTCCCCACCGGAAAACTGCCGTTCCGATTCAGCTTACAACCGGCGCCATGAGCTTTTGGAGTCCAACTCCAAGTCCGGATGGCAGGCAAGTCTTTGCAACAGGCGGTCGAACCCGGGGAGAGTTGGCCCGCTACGACTTGAAGTTGCGCAAGCTCGAGCCCTTTCTCTCGGGAATTTCCGCTGAACAATTGGACTTCTCGAAAGATGGAAAATGGCTCACTTACACCACATTTCCCGATGGCATCCTTTGGCGAAGCAGAGTGGACGGTAGCGAGCGGAGGCAATTGACCAATCCACCGCTCACTGCGAGCTTGCCCCGTTGGTCCCCCGACGGCACACGCATCGCCTTCTCCGGATTGCTTCCTGGAAAGGACTGGAACATATACGTGGTTTCGGCCGAAGGCGGCACCCCGGAAGTGGTTTCCCGGGGTGAAACCGCAGAACTGGATCCGACCTGGTCCAAAGACGGCAACTCCTTGATCTATGGCACCATGATGTTCTCTGCCAAAGTGCGGATTTCCTCGGTTGACCTGCGAACCGGCCGCGAGTCGATCATTCCCGGATCGGAAGGGATGTTTTCGCCGCGAGTTTCCCCCGACAATCGATTCATCGTCGCCATCGATGCGCCAGGCAATACGAAGATTCTCTTATTCGATCGCGAGACGCAGAAATGGACAGAATTGATGAGCAGCAAGAAGCCAGGACTCGGCTGGGTGCAATGGTCAGGCGATAGCAAGTCTGTGTATGTTACCGACCTTATGGATCGGCACGCTCCATCCGTTTATCGTATTCGTATCCCTGATGGCAAGGTTGAGCGCGTGGCGGCTTTCGAGATTCCAGAGGGGATAACGGGGCTCTGGGTTGGCTGGGCGGGGGTGGATCCCGATGGTAACCCGCTCGTCCTTCGCGACCTTAGCATCCAGGAAATCTACGCCCTCGACGTAGACTTACCATAGGTGCCCCGAAAACTCCATTATCTGTGCCCACTGATGAAATCCTTGGCTTCGGAAACTTCGCGGGATCTCGCTTCCATTTACAATAGGCACTTACATGAGCGAGAACAAATCCGCAAAACAATCAGACAGTCCCGGTCGAGCAATGCCTCGCCGCGCCAAGATCATCTGCACCATCGGCCCCGCCTGCCACACTGAGGAAGCGATGCGCGACTTGCTTCGCCTCGGCATGGACGTGGCCCGCCTGAATTTCTCCCACGGCTCTCACGAAGATCACGCCCGCAACATCGAACGCTTGCGCCTTGCCGCGAAAAAAGAGAACCGCACCGTCTGCATCCTCCAGGACTTGCAAGGCCCCAAGATCCGCACCGGGCGCCTGGAGCGCCACGAGCCGATCGAGCTAAAAAGCGGCTCGACCGTGACCATTACCCCGCGTGACATTGCCGGGACTCCGACCCACATTTCGACCACCTTTCCTGATCTTGCCCGCGAGCTCGTCCCCGGAGCGCGCGTTCTCTTGCGGGACGGCCTGATCGAATTGCGCGTGCGCACCGTGCGCGGCAAGGATGTGGTCTGCGATGTTTTGAATGGCGGAATGCTGGGCGAGCATCAGGGCATCAATCTGCCCGGCACCGCCCTGTCAATCCCCGCGATGACGGAGAAAGATCGCAAGGACCTTGAATTCGGCCTGAAGCATGGCGTGGACGCGGTCGCACTCTCCTTTGTGCGCTCCGCAGCCGACGTGAACATGGTCAGGCAAATCGTGACGGCCCACGGCAGCGATACTCCATTGATTGCGAAACTCGAAAAACCCCAGGCCATCGATCACCTCGAAGAAATTCTGGAAGCCTGCGATGGGGTGATGGTCGCTCGCGGCGATCTGGGCGTGGAGATGGCGCCGGAAAAAGTTCCAGTCATTCAGAAGCACGTGATCCGGCGCGCCGCCGAGTGGCGCAAGCCCGTGATCACGGCCACGCAGATGCTGGAGTCGATGATCGAAAATCCGCGCCCCACGCGGGCTGAGGCCAGCGACGTGGCCAACGCTATTTTCGATGGCTCCGACTCGGTGATGCTATCAGCGGAAACGGCCAGCGGCCACTATCCGCGCGAGGCGGTCGCGATGATGTCGCGCATCGTGATCGAGGCCGAAAGCAACATGACGGAGTTCACCCAGCGCCGCCGTCGCGATCGTCACGGCCTATCCGTCGCCGAAACGATCTGCGAGTCCATCGCGCACGCCGCCGAAGACCTGCCCATGGGCGCTATCGCTGTGTTTACCGAGACCGGCAACACCGCGCGCATGATTTCAAAATACCGCCCCCAGGCTGCAATCTACGCCTTTACTCACAATGCGACTGTCGCCCAGCGCACCAACCTGTACTGGGGCGTGCATCCCATGAAATGTGCGCAGGCGCTTTCCACCGATAACATGGTCGATGAGGCTGAATATGAGCTGTTGAGCCGCGGATTGCTCAAGCCCGGAGACGTGCTGGGAGTAGTCGCGGGCACCCGCCAGGCTTCCGGTTCCACCAACTTCATGCGCCTGCACATGGTCACCTCGGCCGAGGCTGGGGCCGCGACCCGCCCCCCACGCAAACGCGCCGCCGCTCGCCAGAAGCTATAATCGCGGAGTATGTCGCAGGAGTATCTATCCATCGCGATCTGGGAGCCTCTCCCCGGCATGGAGGCCGCATCGCTCGCGACTATTCGCGAACTCAATAACATCGTCGCCAACAAAGGCTACGGCCGCGATCTGCTTTACTCCAGCGGAGATTCGCACTACATGCTGCTTCGTTACTGGAACTCCGAAGACGCCCGCCGCACCGCGCAGGAAGATCCTGAAGTGCTGCGCTGCTGGGCAAGGTTGGGAAATGAGATTCAAATCCTGAAAGTGTATGAGAAGTTGGAAGAAGTAGGGGTGTAGGATTTATGTCCCCCGATTCCACACCGCAAGTCTTCACCGACGTCACAGTAGATCCGTTCGTGCGCGGCCTTCTGCATCGGCCCACGAATCCCAACGGCAGCGGTCTGGTTCTCACGCACGGTGCGGGATCGAACTGCAAGGCTCCTCTGCTGATTGCGCTGGCGGAAACCTTTGCGGATGCGGGTTTCACGGTGCTGCGCTGCGATCTGCCCTATCGTCAGGATCGCCCCTACGGTCCGCCGGGACCCGGCGACGCCAAGCGCGACCGCACAGGATTGAAAAACGCAATCGGGGCTGTCAGGAATCTTGCGCCGGGCAAGGTTTTCCTCGGTGGCCACTCCTACGGCGGACGCCAGGCCAGCATGCTCTGCGCGGAACAGGAGGGAGAGCCGCAGGTGGTGGCAGGCTTGCTCTTGCTTTCTTATCCTCTGCACCCGCCCCGCAAACCTGAACAGCTCCGCACTCAGCATCTTTTTCATTTGCGTACCCCAACACTCTTCGTCCACGGCACTCGCGACCCTTTTGGCTCCATCGCCGAAATCGAGCAAGCCTTGAAGCTGATCCCGGCAAAAACTAAACTCTTGCCCGTAGAGGGCGCGGGGCACGATTTAGGCTTCAAAGGTAAAGCCACGCGAGAAGAATTACCGGGGGAAGTGTTGCGAGAGTTTCATGACTTCTTCGCGGGGTGAATCTTCTTGGCGGTGAATCCATGGAAACCCGTGGCCGACCTAGTTCACCCAGCCCGACTTCGACCCGCCATTGCCCTTGCGCGGGTCGTCATCGGGCGGGACGTAATTGCCGTGCTCGTCGAAATGAACGTCGCGGTCGTGCTTGCGCATGTAAACTTCGAATTTCTTCGCCGCCTTCCGCCGCTTCCAGCGATAGTAGGAATTGTTCAATCCGTACCACCACTCCGACAGCGAGAACTTCCCAGACACTCCCCGCGCGGGCGAAAACTTTACGTACAGATATCCAAACAGCAGGCCGCCCAGATGCGCCATGTAGGCAACCCCGCCTCTATCGCCAATGGCAAATGCCACCGTCACGACGATCAGGATGAGCACGAAATACTTGGCCTTGATGAGGAAGGGGAACGGAATCAGCATGATTTCGTTCTCGCCGAAGACCAGGCCGAAAGCCATAAGAATGGCAAAAACGCCACCGGAAGCGCCGATGGTAACCGTGTTCGGAGTAGTGAGAATGTGAGCGAAGGAAAAAACAATCGTAGTCAGCGCGGCCCCGACCACACCCACGAAAAACAGCTCCAGGAAGCGGCGCATCCCCCATGAGCTTTCGAAGGCTGCCCCGAACATCCAAATTCCTAGCATGTTCCCAAACCAATGCCAGAATGTGAAGTGAATAAAGCTGTAGGTAACGATCTGCCAGATTGCGAGGTGGAAGACCACCATGCTGGGAACCAACCCGAGATACTGCTCCACCCAATCGATGACGGCCCGCGTGCCGAAGGCGGACAACGCCAGATACACCGCCGTGTTGATCGCCAGCAGCCAGATCACCGCCCGGGTAAAAGGCGGGAAACTCAACGTCATCTCTCGACCACGACTACGCAAGGCAACACACTCCTGTCAGTACCACTCTTCTAGAGTAGATACCGAAACTTACCGTTCCGGCAAGGGCACCACGGGGAGGCTCCGGTGCCCCTCGGCATCCACAGCCCTGACTGCAAAGATGACATTATCCTTCGAAAGTTTCAGAGTAGTACGCAAAACGCTGTCAACCTTTTGGACGTGCTCCCATTCCGGGCTGGTTGTGTCTCGCCAGAGAACCTCGTAGCCTGCCGCACGCCCTCCCGGGGACGCCTCCCAGGTCAGGGTTGAATCGTTCTCCAGATCTTTAGTCAGCAAGTGCACGTTGGCCGGGGGAGCCGGCGCCGCGGCGAGCGAAGCCAGCGTCGCCGCATTCAGCCGCGCTACGCGCGCGACGTACTCGAAATCCACAAACTTGGGCAGATCGCCAAATTCAACACCATTTTCGGTGCGCACGTTCTGATGCTGGTGGTGAAAGTCCTCGCGAAACTCGGTGAAGCGCACCGCCGCAAAGCCCTGCTGATTGAATGCAGAATGGTCACCACCGCGGAGATAGCGGTCCAGCCGGAAGACCAGCAGCGGCCTGACTGTATCGTAAGCTCGTCCGACGTCGGCGATATAGCGCGCCAGTTGCCGCGACCCAGAGTCATTCTCCCCACCCAGCCCGCGAATTCTCCGGATTTCCTGCTCTGTGGCCGCGGCGGGCAATCCCTCGGAAAACACGCGTACCACGGAGTGGTCCTGCTCCGCATTCTTGTCGCCGCCGACGATGTCATTATTAAGCACCGCTTCGAGATTCCATCCCTGATCTTTTGCTAATTTCGCGAAATGATGGCTGCCGTTCAGCCCCTGCTCCTCGCCCGCGACGGCCAGAAAAATAATCGTTGCCGGAAACTTCAGCTTGCTCAGCACCCGCGCGCATTCGAGGCTAACGGCGGTTCCACTGCCATCGTCGTTCGCGCCCGGAGTATCGCCCTTTGTATTGAGAATGTCGCTATTGCGCGAATCGTAGTGTCCAGTCACCAGCACGATGCGCTTCGCGTTTTCCGTGTCCGACCCCTTCAAGACCGCATAGACATTGGTGATTTCGGTGGGTTGGGGAATCCGGTCGGCAGCCGGTTCGGTAAAGCTGTCGGTCTTCACTTCCAAACAACCGCCGCAGTCCTTGCTGTAGCGCTCGAATTCCGACTTGATCCACTCGCGTGCCGCGCCAATCCCGCGTCCCGCCGTGATCGAACCCGGATCCTGCGCCGATATGGTCGACCGCGTCCCAAAGCTCGCCAGCTTCTCGATGTTCGCCCGAATCCGGTCCGCGGAAACCTGCTTTAGCGCGTTCGAGATGCGGCTGTCGACGGCCATGGGTTCAGCCGCGCTGGATCCCAGCTGGCTCTGCGCTACCGCGTCACTACTAACGGCCAGCAGCAACGAGACGAAGAGCACCCGCGATCTTTTCCTGAGGGGCAAAATCATGTAGTCTCCGGCGTAAGAAATGTCAAGGGCGACGGCTGGTTTCCAAGGAATTATAATCTCCTGCACTTCCCGCATTCGCCCCTTGACCTGCGGTGCGGAAAGAATCTAAATATTAGGAACGGGTATCTAAGTATGGCATCGAATGGGAGCGGAGGAGTCATGGTTCTGTGTCCTGAATGCGAAACTAATCTCGATGTGGAAGAGGAAGAGGTCGACGAGGGCGAGATCGTCTCCTGCCCCGAGTGTGGCACCGACTTCGAAGTCGTGACCACCAGTCCGCTGGAGTTGAAGGCGGTCGAGGCTGGCTACGTTGAAGAAGATGCGGAAGTGGAAAGCGAAGATGGTGACGACTCATAGGCTCCAGCCCGCGGTTCTGCTTGCGCGCCTGTCTTCTATCTACCTCCTGCTTGTTTTCCTCGTCATGGCTTTGAACCTCTTGCCCCCTGCTGTTGCGGTTCCCGGGTCCAAGAAGCTGAAACCTAAAGATCCCTACGCCCTCATCTTTGGAACGGTCTGGGGGCCCGACAATCGCCCCGTCTACGGCGTCCCAGTCAAGATCCGCCGCGTCCCCGACAAGAAGCCGAGCTGGGAACTCATTTCCGATCATTCTGGCGAATTCGCCCAGCGTGTCCCCGCCGGGAAAGCCGACTACGTGCTGTCGACCGATCCTAAGGGCGTGAAGACCACAGACGGCCAGCGGCTGCATCTGGCGGAACAGGTCACGATCCACGTAGAGTATGACGAGCGGGTAGACACTGGTTTGCATCTTACGCGCTAGAGGAGATTAAGAGAGATTGAGTAAGGAAGAAGAAAGACTCGCATGACTCCCAGACTGGTTCTCAAGAATGCTTCCCTGATCGCGGGCGCGGTGCTTCTCGGGCTGTCGCTAGCGGCCCACGCTGCCCCAGACAAGAAAGATAAGCAGCAGGGCCGGCTACTCTATGGCAAAGTGCTCGACCAGAAGGATAATCCCGTGGCCGGCGCCATCGTCTACCTTACCAACACGCGCACTCACGCCGTGAAGACCTACATCGTCAGCGACGAAGGCACCTATCGTTTCCCCGGCCTCTCCACGGTGGACTATGAGGTCTACGCGCAGTATAACGGCCGCAAGAGCGACACCAAGTCGGTCAGCCAGTTCGACGACCGGTCCCAAGTTTATATCGATCTCAAGATCAATACTCAATGAGGTCGACCGGGGGAAAACCTCGGGCCGTACAACTTTTGCCGGCGACCCGGGTTCCATAGGTAGGATGTTTTACGCGGGAGGAGAACCTTGAAAGATTTGCGCTTGCTTCACAACGTGCTTCAAGACAAGAGTCGGTATGCCTGGGCCGCAGGGACAGTATTGGCGGCCTTTATGTTTCTCTTAACGTTCGCGGCGGTCTCAGCCGTCGCGCAAGAGGGCTCCATGAGCCCTTACCAGGACGAAAAAGATGGCGTCAGCGCCGGCGGCAAGTGGATGGAGTTCCAGTCGGAAGACAAGATGACCGGTGCAAAGAAAGTCCGCTTTGTGCTGGTGGCAAACAATTATTTTAAGGAAGACCCGGACTCCAAGCCGCGAGTCGCCCTAGTGTGCAGCAATGGCAAGTATCAATATGGCGATTTCCATCCTGGCGAACGGCTGGGACACCCCGACTATCCGGGCTTCTGGGGCCAACCCAAGATGGAGGTCATGGTGCGCATCGACGGAAGCCACGACCACAAGGGCTGGAACTGGGTGCGCGGGCGCTTCCTCGCCATGGACAAGGGCACGGTTCGCGGCATGATTGGCGCCGAGTTGTTCAATGTGGAAGTCAGAACCAGGAGTGGGCCGCAGATCGCGGAGTTCTCGCCCGCGGGCTTGAATCTGGATGAAGTGAGGAAGTCCTGCGACCTGACGCCGCATAAGCCTTAGCAGCACGATAAGCTTGCACGACTAAGGGGCTGAGCCTGCGAGCTCAGCCTTTTTGCGTGGACACTTCTTGAGTGCCAGGCGCTGCCCCATCGGTTACTTGCATCCCTGCCTGCGCTCCTGTTTCACTTGAGTCATTCCTCGGCGCGGAGGCGACAATGGGAGGAAGTATGGTTGAAGGGGCGGCGTTCCTGCTGTTCGTGGTGGGGGTTCTGGTCTACGTAGTCATCCTCTTCAACGAGCTGGTGCGGCTGCGCAATGACAACGACCGCGCCTGGGCCAACATTGATGTGCTGCTCAAGCAGCGGCACGACGAGATCCCGAACCTGGTTGAGACCGTGAAGGGATACATGCAGCACGAGCAGCAGACGCTTGTGGCAGTGACGCAGGCGCGGGCCGCATCCATGAACGCGGCCAGCATCGGACAAAAAGCAACCGCTGATTTGATGATGACGGGCGCGCTGCGCGGGCTGTTCGCGGTGGCAGAAAACCATCCGCAGCTGAAGGCCAACGAAAGCTTTCTCAAGCTACAGGCGCGCATCAGCGAACTGGAAGAGCGCATCGCCGACCGCCGCGAGTTCTTCAACGATGACGTCAACACCTACAACACCCGCATCGGTCAGATCCCCGAGGTGTTTGTGGCCAGCTTTATGGAACTGAAGCCGCGAGCGTTCTTCAAAGTGTCTGACGAGGACCGCAAGCTGCTGGAGGTAAAGTTCCAGGGCGCAGCCGGAGCGTAGGCGCTGATTGTTCGTACTGATCCTGCCGCGGTGATGCACGCTCGACCCTCACCGGTCACGCTAGTTTTGTCGCAACACCGGCATGGGTATGGGGATGTTGAAGGCTGTAGCAGCGCCTCCCATTCCGTTCTGGCATGTGTTGGGCGGAAAAGTGCACCCCGTGCCGTTGCCCTGGCAGCCGGCCGCCCAGAACATGTAGCCCAGCATGCCCGTGGTGGTTCCTGCGCCACCGGGAGCGAGATCTTCCACGAAACTTGCGGCTGTGTTCTGATCGGAGTTGCTGAAGTTATCGCAATTCGGCTGGCCGCCAATCAGCCACAAACTTCCGGTTAACTTGGCCGGCGCCTGGGGCGGCACCGCCGTCCCGTCGCCATCCACGTGCTGCTGCCAGCCTGCTTCCAGCGTAGCTACGCTCGTTTTTTGCGAGCCCACCATCGCATTGGCGTAATCGAGCACCGGTGCGCTGGTTTGAAGCCAATTGGTCACCGCATAACTGTCCAGCTTGGTGAGGTAAGTGTCGCCGTCCCCCAAATCGATGGTGAGCCGGGCGGCATAGTTTGCGCCGGTGGCATCGTAGGGCACGACAGAGCGGTAGGCGCTCACGAAGCTTTGCAGTCCAGTCAAATTCGGGCTGCTGCTGTTTTCATAATCAATTTCCATGCCGACATTGAATTGCTTGGCGGCGTTGGCGGCGTTCATGCCCAACTGCGTCGGATTGCTGGACAACGCCTTGTCCCAGTCTTTTCTGTAACTGGCCCCGCCAATCGACATCATCACGCGCACGCCGCGGCTCTGAAAGTAATTGATCACCGCCGTGTTCATCCCGATGGGAATCCCGTTGACGTCGCCCGAATCCGTGGTCAGGTTCATCAGCTTGACGGGCTCGACAAAGCTTAGGACGACGAGGTTCACCGACGGCTGGTATGTGCCGTTCATGTCACGATCAATCATCCATCGGTTATCCGTATCGAAGGTTGTCATGTTGGGGACTGAAGCCCAGCTGCAGCCGTCCGTATAGCAATGCCAGGCGCCGTAGACCTGCAACTGAGTTTGCGCGTTCGCGCCTGGAACTATCCCGAGCAGCCCTGACAGGAACAAGTCAGCCATGCCGCCATACAGCAGCACTGCGATCTTTCGCGTCATGTTGCCTCCTTAAGTTTCTCGCTACTGATTTCTTCCATCGTGTGGGAAATAACGAAGGGAGCGATCTTTTCGCAGTCGTTCCCTTCGAGGATAGGTTTACGGAGTTCCGGAGGGCGCTCCTGCGATCTGCCAGGCAAACCCGAGGAACGACGACGCCGTGAGATCAATGGCCGGTTCCACCGTGGAGTAGGACTGCACATTGTCCTGAAAAACGGCGCCGTTCCCGTTGAATGTGGCGAACTGATCCACACCATTCGGAGGGCAAGCCACCATCCCGCTCAGTGTGCCTCTAGCCGCGAACGAGTTGGGCCCTTCCACAGCCGCACCGAGAAGAAACGGAGGGCCGTTCGGCGGCACCGGGACGATGTTCGTCACCTGATGTTGCATGCAAAGCGGGAAGGTGCCGCCGTCACCGATGATCAGCGAAGTGCCCCAGGCGTTTGCGCCGAGCACATTGGATTGCCAGCGGTTCCCATACGCGGCATACGCGGTCGAACTGGTCAGATAGTCGTACTCGTTTGCCATCACCACCAGGCCGCCGCCGTGCGAAGTTGTGTCGTAGGTGTTCCAGGGGAATCCGAAGCCAAAGGGGTCCGTGCCGGCTTGCGTTACCGCTTTGTCCAACTGCTTCTTCAGATCCGCGAGCAACGCGGTTTCAGAGGTGGCGAGCCCGGGCGGATTTCCGGCGAGTACAATCGCCCGATACAATTCGAAGTGCGCCAAGCCGCTGACGTCGTAAAGGTTCAGCGTGTCGGCTGCGTCGTTCGGACCCTTGATGTAGGCATTGGCCCAGGTCGCCGCCAGTGGCAGGTAATACATGGGATCGGTGTGGGGCAGTCCCGGAGGCAGGTTGGTCGCACCTTGCAAGGCGAAGTACAACTCCGTCGCCCCCAGTTCTAGATCGTCCCGCCATTCGATTTCAGGATAGAAATCAAACGGGCCCGCGGTCAGCAGATTTCCCGTGGGGGCGGTATTGGCGAGATCGAAAATATGCTCCGCCGAAAACAGACACTGGTTGGCATAGGCAGAATTGCTGGCGGCAAACACCTTGTAGCAAAGGGCAAACGAAGCTGCCAGGCGTCCCGCGATGTTAGGGCTGATGGACGCTCCGGCGCCTCCCGCCGTGTTTTGAAACACCGGCCGATGGCAGATGTATTGGTACGGCGACACGCATCCCTGAAAATTGTCGTCAGCCTGGGGCAGGCGCCAAATGTCGTGATCGCCGCTGTAGTTGTGGCCGCCAGAGGCGACCGCGACCTGGTAGTACAAAGTCTTGCTGCTGTCGACCCACATTTTCTGCAGCCAGTCGAGACCGAACTGGGCCTCGGCGGTGAAGTTCGACGCGCTTGACCCCGAGCCCATTTGTCCGGGAAAGTCGCGCACCCCAATCAGCATCATGGCCACGGTGTAGCTGTGGGTTTCGACGAACTTCATGTAGTCGCCCGCGTCCCACCAGCCTCCTGAAGCGTCGATCACCGCGCCTGTGGCCGTCAGCGGCCCGGCGTTGTCTTTCCTGTTAAAGGTGGGTGTGAAGTAAACTTTCGCGCTCTCGTCGTTCAGGTGGCCGGGCGCGGTGCGTAGCGCGTTGGGAATGTAATTCGGTCCGTCGCGCGAAGTCTCGTAATAGTAGAGGGAGTTCGCGAGCGGCGTGTCGTAGATATTCGCGGCCGTGTCGATTTTGAACGCGGGCGAGGTTGCCGCAATGGGCGACGCCACTGAGATGGTGTAGGTGCCGGCGGTCGAGACGGAATCGAAGTCCAGAGCGTAAATGCTGGTGAAAGTTCCCCAGGCGCCCAGACTGGTTCCGACGGAAGCGGAATAGACCGTAGTACCGCTGGAGTTCTTGACCGCGAACGTGGCCCCGGTTTCAGCGCCGCTCGCCATGAGGTAGGCGCGTTTCGTAGAACTTCCGGGATAGCCAACCTGATTGACGCGTATGTAAGCGCTGGCGGCGTGGGCCGGACTGATCCCCACAAAAAATGTAAGCGCCACGAGGAAGATGTGGGACAGAACGCGGACCGAAGCGGAATGCCTGGCTCGAGCGACCATGGGACACCCCTCTAGTGAATGGTTTTAATAAAACGCATGAATATTGATACAAGCTGTCAGGGCTGTCAATAGGGAAAATCCCTGAGTCGGGGACTTTAGGCCCCATTCGAAGCAAGGAGTGGCACAACTGGCGCAATAGGACTACTCGTGAAGCACGATGTCCAGCAGGGAGCTGTGAACTTCCAACCCACCGTTGTATTCGATAAGGCCAAGCTGTCGAAAGCGATTCATAAAGAAATTCACCCGGGCGCGAGTGGTACCTACCATTTCCGCCAAGGTTTCCTGGCTTATCTTGGGGATCACGTTCTCCGATCGTCCTTCTTTTCCAAAGCGGGCAAGCAGTAGAAGAGTTCGAGCCAACCGTTTTTCAGCCGAATTGAAAAGCTGATCCACCAAGTCTGCCTGAGTCTGGTTGTAGCGGCCAACCAGATAGGCTACAAAGAGGTCGGAAAACGCGTGCTCCTGGTGCAGGACCTCGAGCATCGCCCGCTTGTCGATTCTCAATACGCGGCATTCCGTAATTGCAGTCGCAGAGGCCACGCGCCTTGGCTGATCAGAGGTAATGCACGACTCGCCAATGAAGTCGCCTTCCCCCAGCAGTGCGAGAGTAGCCTCCTTACCCCGTTTGGAGAGTACCGTCAACCGTACCTTGCCTGCTTGAACATAGAAGACGGCATCGCTGAGATCTCCCTGGGCGAAGATGACTTTGTTCTTCGGATAAATCTGGATCGTCCTTCCCAGCCCGGTTTGGGCGAGGAAAGCCTTGGGGTCAAATGTGCGGGCCTTGCGAGGTGGCATAGGACCTCCTGGGGGAGGAAATCCCTGTAGCGGAAATTGTGTACCGACAGGTGGAGCGGTGGCACCACTATAGCATTTCTGTTACGAAATCAGAACAAGCGCTGGTGACGAGACCTTATCTGAAGAGTGGGTCGCTAGGCTGCGACTTCAGCAGGTTTCGCTCCCATCAAACTGCGCACGGTTTCCGCGAGTTGTGCATCCACCTCGTCTGCAATAACCATCACGTCTAAAAGCAGTTGGTCCTGATTGAGTTCGCTCTGATGGAGATGCAGTGTGCCGAATGTGGCGACCTGGAACACCCGCGACTCCTCAATAAGCATGGAGGCAGAGTAGCCCTGCTTGCGCCGTGTTTGTCCGTGCGCGGCAGCGGCCGTGGAGATGGGCGGCGGGGCATCCTTGGCAAGGCGCAGGCGGGAAACCAGATCAAAGTAAAGCTTGGGCAGATGGCCCGTGCGGTCCTCATCGCTGAGTGGAATCGCGATCAGTTCTGGAACCAGGTTCACCCGCCTCAGCCATTCTTTGATCGTGGGTTCGACCTCCCGCTCCAGCACATCCGCCATACTCGTCAGGCTATTTGATTTCATCATACTGCCACTCCGATAGTCGTGCCATTCGCTCATGGTAGTATTGCACGTCGCAATTTCAAGAAACTGTTCAAAACAGAACAGTTGCACTATTTTCCACCAACAGACTTTTGAGACACTCCGATTTACCGGTCAGAAGGGAATCTCGACCGAGCGGAGCTAGCCGACGAATCAATTGTGACAAGTCAATGCCCATGAAAGTGTGCAGTTTTGAACAGACTGAACCTGCAACCTCCGCTAGTGTTGGATCAATCTAACAGTGCGGAGGAAGGAAGTACCACGATGGCCAAAGTTTTGTTGGCAGAGGACGATGACGCGGTCCGCGATATGTTGCGGACTTCGCTGGAACGCGACGGCTTCGAAGTAGTGGCGGTGGCAAACGTGTGCGAGGCGCTGAGCCGCATCGCAGCCGAGAAGTTTGACGTGCTGCTCTCCGACCTGCACATGCCGCTGGCCGGAGATGGCTTTACCGTGGTTAGCGCCATGCGCCACACCTATCCCCAGGCTGTGACGCTGGTGCTCAGCGGCTACCCGGAACTGGACGAAGCCCTGTCGGCCATCCGGCTGCAGGCTGACGAAATACTGGTGAAGCCAATCCAAATCGCCTCTCTCCGGGAAATTATCCACGAGAAACTCAGGAACCCCATAGCTCGCAGGCCGTTGATCACGGTGAGCGTGGCCTCCATACTGGAACATGACCTCGAATCTACGGTTCAGGCCTGGATGGCGCTGGTGGAACAGAACGAAGAATTGACCCGCATCCCTTTGAACTTTGAAGATCGCACCGGCCACCTGCCCAATCTGCTGGCCGACTTGATCTACCGTTTACGCATGCCTGCGACCTCGAAGGCCAACGTCTCCCTTGCCGCTCAGGAGCACGGAAATCTGCGGCGTCAGCAGGGCTACACAGCGGCGATGATGGTCGAGGAGTCGCGAATCCTCCAGGTCAGCATCTTCAGGACGCTGCAAAACAATCTGGTAAGCGTGGACTTCAGCCAGGTCCTGCTTGACGTGATGACCATCGCGGACGAAGTGGACTCGCAATTGAAGCAGGCCATGCTCAGCTTCGTTGAACCTGAACCCACGGCGGCCCAGTCGGCGGCGTAAGGGCCAACTTATGCCAACAATCTGGCAGCATGTTTGGCGTAGTAGGTCAGGATGATGCTGGCCCCCGCGCGCCGTATGCTTTGCAACGATTCCAGCATGACGCGGTCGCGCTCGATCCAGCCGTTGCGGGCGGCGGCTTCGATCATGGCGTATTCCCCGGAGACCTGATAGGCGGCGAGCGGGACGTCGAAACGTAGGCGGGCGGCGGCGATTACGTCGAGGTAGGGCATGGCCGGCTTGACCATGATCATGTCTGCGCCTTCTTCAATGTCAAGCTCGATTTCGCGCATGGCCTCGCGCAGGTTGGCGCCATCCATTTGATAAGAGCCGCGGTCGCCGAATTGCGGGGCGGAGTCGGCGGCCTCGCGAAAGGGCCCGTAGAATCCGGATGCGAACTTGGCGGCGTAGGAAAGAATGGGCGTGTTGATGAAGCCGGCTTCGTCAAGCGCGCGGCGGATGGCGGCGACGCGGCCATCCATCATGTCGGAAGGCGCGATGATGTCGATGCCGGCGCGGGTAAGCGAGACCGAGGTGCGGGCCAGGAGTTCGAGGCTGGCATCGTTGTCGATTTCAAACTTGGATTCAACCGCTCTGGCCACGATCGCTGCCAGTTCGTCGATGACTTTTAACTTTTCCTTCTCGTTCTTCACCGCCTTCGCCGGTGCCCGCCTCGCGCTCAAAGCGTCCCTGGCGGCCGCTCCCAGCGACATGGGCGTCGACGAAGACTTCACGATTCCGCAGTGTCCGTGCGACATGTATTCGCAGAGGCAGACGTCGCCCATCAGGATCAAGTCCGGGACTTCGCGCTTCATGGCGCGGGCGGCCTGCTGCACGATTCCGTCGTCGGCCCAGGCTCCGGTGGCGACGTCATCTTTCTGGTCGGGAAGGCCGAACAGAATCACGGCGGGCACGCCCACGGAATAAACCTCCTGCGCTTCTTTTACCGCCTCATCCACCGAGAGGTTGAACACGCCTGGCATGGAGCGGACCTCTTTACGCACACCTTCGCCCGGGCAAACGAACATGGGGTAAACGAAAGCTTCGGGAGTGAGCCGCGTCTCGCGCACCAGGTCACGAAGCTGCGAGGTACGGCGCAGACGACGAAGACGGGTGACCGGAAAGGTCATAAGAACCACCCTGGCACGAATCGAGTGCCTTTCAAAACCCGATTCTAGCAGGAGTCGTGCCTTGGAGGACTTGTATGGGCCAAGACCTAAGACCTGGCACTCGATTCCTTCTTCCCTGTGACGAAAGTAACCTCCCGCGATCCGAAGCGATCTGGAAATGTTCTGTTTCGTCCCTAGAATGGAGGCGGATGAGTCTGTTCGCACGAAATCGGTGGTTTGTGCTTGCTGGCGGGATTACGCTCGTGTTCGCCATCGTGTCGCTGACCGTTCCACGCGGTCGAGCACTCACGGGAATTTTTGATGTTGGATACTTTCTGCTAACTCTGGTCGTGGGCGTGGCCATGCTGGCGAATGCATGGTCGGAGCGGGGCGCCAACCGGCGGTTCTGGTCCCTGATGGGATCGGGATGCCTGCTCTGGGCTTTCAATCAAGGGGCATGGATTTATTTCGAGGTCTGGCACCGCGTCGCTTTCCCAGATCCGTCGTTCGTGGATTTATTTCTGTTCCTCCACCTGGTTCCGATGATCGCGGCGGTTGGCTTGCGTCCGCATCGCAGCGAAGGCGAGCAGAAATTCCGTGTGGGCGCGCTGGACTTTCTCCTACTGCTGGTCTGGTGGGTATTCCTGTATGCGTTCGTTGTGTTTCCGTGGCAATACGTATCGCTGGATGTGGCCCAGTATGACCGGAGCTTCGGCCCACTCTACTCGGTCGAGAGCGGCATGCTGGTGGTCGTGCTGGGGATAGCCGCGCGGGGAGCGGTTGCCGGATGGAAGACGGTGTACCTGAACCTGATGGCGGCAAGCGCGCTGTACGCATTGGGTTCGGAGGCGACCGACATTGCGATCACGGGCGGGGCCTACTACTCGGGAAGCCTGTACGATGTTCTGCTGCTGTGCGCAATGAGTTGGATGGCGGCTACTGCGCTGACCGCGCGCGCGTGGCAGCCACAAGCCGCGGCCTCCGAGCGCGACGACAAGTGGGGCGAGCGGACGTTGCGCCTCGCCATGCTGGCAATTCTTTCCCTGCCTGTACTGGGCCTGTGGGCCTTCCGCTGGGACAACTCGCCCGCTCCGGCTCGCATGTTTCGCCTGGTTACCATACTCGCGGCAATGCTGGTGCTGGGCGCGTTCCTGTTTATTCGCCAATATCTCCAGGACCAGGCGTTGATCCATCTGCTGGAAGATTCGCGACGCAGTTTCGAGAACGAGCAACGCTTGCAGAGCCACCTGGTGCAACGAGAGAAACTGGCTTCCCTGGGCGAGTTGGTGGCAGGCGCAGCCCATGAGATTGACCACCCCCTCAACGCCATCTTGGAATACTCGGAGAAGCTGTGGTCGAATCAGCGGTTGACCAGTGAGCAGGACACGCTGGTGCGCAAGATTGTGAATCAATCGCAGCGCACGCGTGACCTGATTGCTAACTTGCTCAGTTTCGCGCAACAAAGTTCCGGGGAGAAGATGATGGTGGATCTAGGCATGCTCTTGCAGCGCAGCGTGCAAATGCGCGAGTTGCAGCGGCACGATCAGAAGATCCGCATCGATACCGCGATCGAACCGAATCTCCCCAAGGTGTGGGGCGACGGCCACCAGTTGTTCCAGTCCTTCGTCCAGATCGTCGAAAACGCTTTGGACGCGCTCGAAGAAACCGGCGGAGGATTGCTTCGTGTCAGCGCCCAACTCCAGGGAGATGAAGTGGTAGTTCAGTTTTCCGATAGCGGGCCGGGAATCAAAGAGCCGCATCGCGTGTTCGACCCTTTCTACACTACGAAGCCCATCGGCAAAGGCACTGGTCTGGGACTGAGCGTCGTGTATGGCGTGGTGCAGGATCATCGCGGACAGATCACCTGCCAGAACAAGCCCGAGGGCGGTGCGGTGTTCGTACTGCGGCTGCTGGTGGCAGGCCAGCCTGATCCCCGGGCGCTGGCCGCGGCCCATTCGTAGAACTTGCTCATTCGCATCTTCACCCTGCATCTTCATCCAACCAATCCTGTAACATAAATTCCAATGTGTCAGCTGACCCACAATTCCGCGCGTGTGCTGGAGTTCGACGCTCTGCGCGAACTGCTGCGCGGATACGCGTCTTCACCGCTGGGCCAAACGAAGATTGCATCCCTTGCGCCTTCCACCGATTCCACTTGGATTACCCAGCAACAAGAACTGACTGCAGAGGTGCGAGAGTTCCGCCGCGTGGGTGGGCGTTTCGATTTTTCCGGCCTCCTGGATGTTACAAAACTCATTCAGAAGTCCCGCATCGCAGGGGCGGTGCTTGAAACCACCGAGATACGCGACGTCGTGCTGGTGGTAGACCGTGCGGCGGAGTGGCGCGAGATCGCGTTGCATCCTCCCGCAAATATGAAAACGGAGTGGCGGCGTACCCGTGCGCTTTCGGAACGTGTACCCGACTTCACCGGCTTCCTCCGCTTTTTCCGCAACAAGATTCAGCCCGACGGAACGCTGGAAGATAGCGCGTCGCCTGCGCTGGCGCGGATTCGCCGCGAGATCGAAAAACAGCGGCGTGAGATTCAGCAGTCGCTGACCGGATATTTGCGCCGCCTGGCCGAGGGCGGCACGGTGCAGGACGAATTAATCACCATTCGCGGCGAGCGCTTCGTCATCCCGGTAAAGATTGAGCAGAAGCGCCGTGTACAGGGCGTCGTGCATGGCGCAAGTTCGAGCGGCCAAACCGTGTTTGTGGAGCCGTTGGAAACCATCGAGCAAAACAACGAACTGGTGCGGTTGCTCGACGAAGAGCAGGCGGAGATTCACCGCATCCTGCTCGAGATGACGCGGCGTATCGGCGAAGAGGCGGAAGCAATCCTGGCGTCAGCCGAGGCGCTGGCAGAGTTAGAGTTGCAGTTCGCCAAAGCCCGCTTCGCCGAAGACTACAACTGCGTAGCCGTGCAGCTGAGTGGGGAGACGCCGGGGCGGATGATTCTGCGGGATGCGCGCCACCCACTGCTGGAGCGAAATCTAAAGCTGAAAAGCGTGGCAGTAGTCCCAGCGACGGTGGAACTCGAAGGCACTCGACGCCAGCTAGTGATCACCGGCCCCAACACCGGCGGAAAAACAGTAACGCTAAAGACGGTCGGGCTGCTGGCCCTCATGGCGCAATCAGGAATCCCGGTTCCCGCCGACCGCGCAGAGATGCCCGTGTTCGACGCGGTGCTGGCGGATATCGGCGACTATCAATCGATCGAGCAGAATCTTTCGACCTTCTCCGCGCACGTCACGAATATAGATTTCATCTCTCGTACCGCGACCGCCGAGTCGTTGGTGCTGCTGGACGAACTGGGCTCGGCCACAGATCCCGAGGAAGGCGCAGCGCTGGCCGTGGCCATCGCCGGACACTTTGGCCGCATCGGCTGCATGACGGTCATCTCCACGCATCACACGTCGCTGAAAGTTTACGGCGCGAATACTCCGGGCGTGATCAACGCGTCGGTAGGCTTCAACGAGACCACACTTCAGCCTACGTACGAGTTGAAGATGGGAGTGCCCGGAGCCTCGGCGGGAATCAACATCGCGCAGCGGCTGGGATTGAATCCCGCGATCATCGAAGGAGCGCGGGCGCGGCTAGGTACACAGGCCCGCGATGTCGGCGAATTTCTCGACAAGCTTCATGCCGGGCTGCGCGAGATGGAAAGCGAGCGCCTGCGCCTGAAAACGCGCGAGCATGAAGTGGAAAGAGAAAAGACCCGCCTGGCCGCCGAGGGCAAAAAAGAGCAGCAGGCAAAGATCCGAGAGATGGAAAAGAAATTGGAGAGCGTGCTGCGCGACTTCGAATACCACGCGCGCGAGGCCGTGAACGCGATTCAAGACAAAGCGGCAGCGCAGAAGCTATCGAAGGATGCCGAGCGCCGCATCGCCAAAATGCGCCGCGAATTTCATGAGCAGTTCGATTCCACCGTGGTGGCCCACGCCAGCGGCGCCGACGAAGGCGACCCTCATGCGCAGCCGCAGGTGGTGAAGAACGTCTTCGAAGGCGATACCGTCAAACTGAAGTCCACCGGACGATCGGCGACCGTCACACGCAAGATCGACGACAAGTACTTCGAAGTGGCGATGGGTGCCATGAAGATGAAGATCGCCCGCGACGACATCGCCGAAGTCCTCGAGAACGCACGGGCGGCGGAGTCTCCGGTGAAGGCGGCAAGATCGCGTGGAATTTCCGTGTCTCTGACTAACGAAAACGCAGGTCAGAACGCGCCGTCAGAAATCAATGTGATTGGCTTCAACGTGGACGACGCCACACGAGCAGTAGAAAAATTTGTCGACCACGCCTTCCTCGCCGGCCTTCCGCGCGTGCGCGTAGTCCACGGCAGCGGCATGGGCATCCTCCGCAAAGCCCTGCGCCAAGCCTTGCAGCAGCATCCGCACGTAGAGTCAGTAGCCGAGCCTCCGCAGAATGAGGGTGGTGGCGGGGCTACGGTGGTGGAGCTGCGGGTGTAAGTTTGGCAATACAGCCTGCTTTTCCTAGGGCATCAGCGGGATACCCGCTTATTCCACAGCTTCTCCACAGCAATCCGCCTCCGGTATATTCCCATCAGCAGCACTCTGGCTCACAATTCCAAGGGGAGTAGTGTCGCTCCATCCATGCCCACAGAAGATTTCAAAGAGACGGTGAAGCAGCAGGCGGATATTGTCCGCATCATCGGCGACTACATCAAGCTGAAGAAGGCTGGGGCGCAAAACTATTCAGGGCTCTGTCCCTTTCATGGGGAGAAGACGCCGTCGTTCTCGGTGCATGCCACGCGGCAGTTTTATCACTGCTTCGGCTGCGGCGTCTCGGGAGACGTGTTCAGCTTCGTGCAGAAGGTCGAGAACATCACCTTCCCTGAGGCCGTCCGGCTGGTGGCGCAAAAGTTGGGCATTCCGCTGCCCAAGGCGACGTACTCGAGTCCGGGAGAGGCCCGGGACGCCAAGCTGCGCGCCCAGTTGCTAGATGCGCAGGAGCGCGCTGCCGCATTTTTCCAGGAATGCCTGAAGCGTCCCGAAGGCGCCCGCGCGCGCGAGTATCTGCAAGGCCGCGGCTTGGATGCGGGGACGATCGCGCGCTTCCGCATCGGCTACGCGCCCGATTCCGGCTTCCTCCTCCGCGACCGCCTGGCCGGCGAATTCAGCGAAGTGGCGCTGCGCGAGAGCGGCTTGTTCTCCTGGAAGCAGGAGGAAGGACTTGCGACCGGCGAGGCAAAGCCAACGACCAACGACCAGCGACCAACGACGGTTTACTCGAAGTTCCGCAACCGCGTAATGTTCCCCATCGCCAACGACGCCGGGCGAATCATCGCCTTCACCGGACGAACCCTCGCCACCGACGAAAAGTCCGGCCCAAAATATCTGAACTCACCCGAGACCGGCATCTACTCCAAAGGCCGGGTCCTCTTCAACCTGGATCACGCCAAAGAAGCCATCCGCAAACTGGATTACGCCATCCTGGTCGAAGGCCAAATGGATTGCATCTCCGTCTACGCCGCGGGATTCCACAACGTGATTGCCAGCTCCGGCACGGCGTTTACTGAAGTCCAGGCCAAGCTGCTCGGCCGCTTCAGCAAGAACGTGGTGGTCAATTTCGATCCGGATACCGCCGGAGCTAAGGCCACCGAGCGCACACTCGGTTTGCTCGTCGAAGAAGAATTCCAAATCAAAGTGCTCACGCTCGAGCAAGGGTTCGATCCCGATCTCTACATCCGCCGCAAAGGCAAAGACGCGTACGGCGAGGCTCTACGCAGCTCGCAGAAATATTTCGACTATCTGATCGACCGCGCTCGAAGCCAGTTCCCGGTGCGCAGTGCCGAGGGCAAGAAGCAGGCGGTGAATCATCTGTTGCCCCACGTCCAGCGCGTACCAAGCAGGATCGTGCGCGACGAACTGGCCCAGGAGATCGCACAGAAGCTCAGCATCGATTCGGCGGTGTTGCGGCAAGAGCTCCGTCACGTCGCCTCCGAGCGCTCCGCGTCGACAGTAAAATCCACATCAGTAGCGCAAGCCACCGATGCCGAGCGGATACTCATCCGCGCGCTGGCCTCGGCGCGCCAGATGCAGCCGGGTGAGCACGTTTCATCCCGCGATGGCGCCCGTGACGTGGTGAAAGACGAAGAATTCGATCCTGCGCGCCAGGCGCAATACGTGCTCCAGAGTGAAGCGCTGCATCGCGGCCTGGCCACCGAATCGCTGGTCGAGGCTCTGCTCAATGCTGGGGCCGAAATTGCCGATGTAATGGAAGTGCAATGCTCCGAAAGCGAACGCCGCATGCTGGCTTCCATCCTGCTGAAAGAGGACGAAGAACTCAGCGCCGAGCGTCTCGAGGGCGCGGTGCGCGCCCTGCGCCGCATTCACCTGCGCCGCCGCCTGGAGCAGGTGCAGCGCGAACTAACAAAGCCCGGCGTTGGTGACGATAAGACACTCAGGAACGAATTGCTGCTGGAAAAAGACCGCCTGAGCCGCGCGCTGCGAGATCCCAGCCTAGCGGAAGACGGGCTAAGAATAGCCCCAGGAAACAAGAAAACTGCGTGAAACAAAACGACCCTCAGAACCATCTAAGTATTGAGCAGTATTAGATTTAGCGGCGGCCGTGTGGAGTACTTCGGGGCAAGTGATAGACGGAGCGGCACTTATGTGCTACACTTCGAGGTTTGTGCTAGGCGCACAACTCCGCGCTACCCCAGATCCCCACCTAATCGGCCGTACCACTCGCCCCGCGCGGGCGAATTGAAGAATTTGAGGACACCCTTTGGCTCTTGAAGACAAGTACGACGACATAAAGAAGCTGGTCGATGCCGGCAAGGAGAAAGGCTATTTGACCTACGACCAGGTCAACGAGCTCATCCCGCACGACGTGGTCAGTCCCGAAGATCTGGACGACCTGCTCACCACCATCGGCACGCAGGGAATCGACGTGCTCGAAGGCCCAAAACTGCCTTCCGCTACGCTCGATAAGAAGTTCGATGAAGGCGAAGAGAGTGACGACGTTGAACTCGACCTCACGCCCGGCGCGCTCGAAAAAACCAACGACCCCGTCCGCATGTATTTGCGGGAGATGGGAACCGTCCCCCTGCTCACCCGCGAGGGCGAAGTCGAAATCGCTAAGAGGATAGAGCGCGGACAGATCCGCGTGCTGAAAGCTCTCTCACGCTCTCCCATTGTCATCCACGAACTTCTTGCCATGGGCGAGGATTTGAAGAAGGGCGTGCGCTCCATCAAAGAAGTTGTCACCTTCGACGAAGAAGAGATCACCGACGAGATTCTGCAGAACCGGTTGAACGAGTTTACCGGCAAGATCGATGCCATGGCCAAGCTGTACAAAAAGGTTGGCGTGTTGCAGGAAAAATATGCCGCGATGTCGCAGAAGAAGCGGCCCAAGGACCATCGCCGCGCCCGCCGCAACCTGGCCCGCGGCATCGTGCGGGTCTCGCTCGCGGTGCGCAAGCTGGGCTTCACCAACAACGAACGCAAGCGGCTGATCGAGCGCGTCAACAAGACCGTCGACAGCATGCGTTCGCTCGACCGCCAGGCGGGCAATCTCGAGCGCAAAGCTGAAGCGACGCGCAGCGAAGATCAGAAAAAAGAATACCGCCGCCAGGCCCGTGCGGTCCGCAGCGAAATTGAAAAGCTCGAAGCCGAAGCCGGACTCCTGTTCCAGGAGATCAAGCGCACCCAGCGCGAGATCATCCAGGGCGACATGGATGCGGAGCAGGCCAAGCGCGAGCTGATCGAGGCCAACCTGCGCCTCGTGGTTTCGATCGCGAAAAAGTACACCAACCGCGGCCTGCAGTTCCTCGACTTGATTCAGGAAGGCAACATCGGCCTGATGAAAGCGGTCGACAAGTTCGAATACCGACGTGGATACAAGTTTTCGACCTACGCCACGTGGTGGATTCGTCAGGCGATTACGCGCGCCATCGCCGATCAGGCGCGCACCATCCGTATCCCGGTGCACATGATCGAGACCATCAACAAGCTGATCCGCACCTCGCGGCAACTGGTGCAGGAACTCGGTCGCGAGCCTACCAGCGAAGAAATCGCCAAGCGCATGGACATCCCGGTGGCAAAGGTGCGCAAGGTGCTGAAGATCGCGCAGGAGCCCATCTCGCTCGAAACGCCGATTGGCGAAGAGGAAGATTCGCATCTCGGCGACTTCATCGAAGACCGCGCCGTAGTCTCGCCGGCCGAAGCCGTGATCAATGTGAACCTCAAGGACCAGACCGGACAAGTCCTGCGCACGCTGACCCCGCGAGAAGAAAAAGTAATCAAGATGCGCTTCGGACTCGAAGACGGCAGCGAGCACACGCTCGAAGAAGTTGGCCAGTCGTTCGCCGTAACCCGCGAACGCATCCGCCAGATCGAAGCCAAGGCGCTAAGGAAGCTGAGGCATCCGTCGAGGTCGCGCAAGCTGCGGGCGTTTATGGATGGGGTTAGGGACTAAGAACCTTAGCCACGGATTTGCACGGAACAACACGGATAGATATTGAGGCACGGCTTCGGTCGTGCCTTTGTTTTTTCATGCTATTCCTTCACAGCGTCTAAGTTATTGAAGGGCTTGGGCACACATTTTTGCTGCCGCGATTCTTGCACGCTTTTCCTCAGCCTTCCACAAGGAAGTCTCACCGTCCACAGTTTCTGCACAACGGGGAAACGTTTTTGTGTTGCGGGGCGCGACGTTCTGGCTGAGAGTGGGTTCAGCGAAAACGTGGCAAATCTCAAAACTTGCCAAACGATGTTTGCGGTGACGCTGGTGGCAGCCGGCAATTCTCGAGGGTGAGTTGCCGGGGGAAATTCGGAAACGCGCGCGAGTGCGAACCGGTTGCCCGGGCATTGCGGCCTCCTCTACGACTCGCTCTTCGGAGCGGGTTGGGCCGCTGGCCGCCGCAGGGGCGGCAGAGACGTGATTCTCAGAATCACGATTCTGCGGCCAGTACTGGTAAAAGTGGCACTCTTCGTGAGCGCTGTCGGACCAGTACCGTCGTCCCGTTGCTCCTAGCGGCGGGCAGGCAAGACTAGAGATCCACGAACGATGCGGCGTGGGGTGGCTGGCCCCGCGCCGCATTTGTTTTTGGCGACTGCTACAAAATCTTTGCCGCGGATTTTCGCGGATCTCACGGATAAACCAGGTTCTTTGCAATCTGGTTGCGACTTTCTTTTTGGGACTGGTTTTCTCGGCGCTTCCACAGCATATTGGATGGGCTGCACAGCTTCTCCACAATTCATTTGGCGTTTCGCTTTGTCTTCGCTTATGCTAGGCGAGAGATTCGGACACAGTGTTGTACAGAATCATGCCGACTACCGATTACAGCATCAGCACTCTTCCGGCGAACGTAGAAGCGGAGCGCTCGATATTGGGCGCGATCCTGCTGGATAACTTTGCTTACAACCAGGCGGCGGAACATCTTCGGATTGAAGATTTCTCGCTGGACTCGCACCGGCGAATTTATTCGCGCATGGTGGAGCTGCAGGAATCGTCGCGTCCGATCGACATGATCACGCTGATCGAGGAGTTGGATCGGCACAAGGATTTGCAGGCGATTGGTGATGTGGGTTACGTGTCGAGCCTGCTGGATGGCGTTCCTGACCGGCCGAGCATCGAGCACTATGTCAAGATTGTGCGCGACAAGGCTTTGCTGCGGGGGTTGATTCATGCGGCGAATACGGCGATTGCGCGGGCATCGGACCAGTCCGATCTCGCCGAGGAAGTGCTCAGCGATGCTGAGGCTGCTATTTTCCAGCTCTCGGAAAAGCGCATTGGGCGCGGGTTCTTGGGGGTGCAGGAGATTGTTCGCGAGTCGTTTGGCTCGGTGGATGCGCTGCTGCAACGCGGGCAGCGGATTACGGGACTGGCGACGCACTATGAAAATCTCGACGAGATGACCAGCGGGCTGCAACGGTCGGACCTGGTGATCATTGCGGCGCGGCCTTCGATGGGCAAGACGGCGTTTGCCATGAACATTGCGGAGAACGCGGCGATCAAAGATCAGCAGGTGGTGGGAGTGTTTTCTCTGGAAATGTCGCGCGAGGCGTTGCTGTTGCGCTTGCTGTGCTCGACGGCGGAAGTGGATGCGCACAAGATGCGCACCGGGTCGTTGTGGCAGGACGATACGAAGAAGCTGGTGCGGGCGATGGAGCAACTGGCGCATGCGCCGATTTTTATCGATGACACGCCCGGCATTGCGTTGAGCGAGATGCGGGCGAAGGCGCGGAGGCTGAAGCAGGCGCAGGGCAGGCTTGATTTGATCATCGTGGACTATTTGCAACTCATGTCGGGCGGGAGCAAGCGTTTCGAAAACCGTACGCAGGAAGTGTCCGCGATTTCGCGGGGGCTGAAGGGGCTGGCCAAGGAACTCAGCGTGCCGGTGGTGGCGCTGTCGCAGTTGAGCCGCGCTCCGGAGAGCCGGGGCGGGGACCATCGTCCGCAGCTTTCGGATCTGCGCGAGTCGGGATCGATTGAGCAGGACGCCGATCTGGTGATGTTCATCTTTCGCGAGGAAGTTTACCGGCAGGACGATCCGGAGTTGCAGGGTAAGGCGGAGATCATAATCTCGAAACAGCGGAACGGACCGACGGGCAAACTGATGCTGGCCTTCCGCAAGAATTGCACGCGGTTCGAGATGATGGCCGAGGGCGGCGTGGGGCCGGAGGACTGATTGCTGGGTAGAGGAAAGGCTGTAGTTTTGCCGGGTAAGTACCTTAGGAGATTCGAGTTGCGCGGGAGAGGCGTGCTGTGGAAAAGCTTGTGGAATTGCTGGCTACGGAAAAAATACCTCGCGGTAAAGATTTGTCAGCGGTTTGGATGCGGCCGATTTTCCGTCGCTAAAACCCTGAGTAGTAACCAGTTAGGCAATTCACTCGGCATTAACATAGTGCGGGTGAGGGAGAACCGGGATTTCTCCCACTTTGGGGTTTTGCACATTCCGCGGTTGCTGACCTTCTGATTCAGGCTCAATTGCTGTCCTCGCCGACCTTCAGGACGGCGAGAAAAGCCTCCTGGGGGATATCGACGCGGCCGATGCGCTTCATTCGTTTTTTGCCTTCCTTCTGCTTTTCGAGGAGCTTGCGTTTGCGGGAAATGTCGCCGCCGTAGCACTTTGCAATAACGTTCTTGCGAATGGCGGACACGGTCTCGCGGGCAATGATTTTCGAGCCGATGGAGGCCTGGATCGCCACCTCGAACATTTGCCGGGGAATGAGCTGGCGCATTTTCGAGACCAGCAGTTTGCCGCGGTCGTAGGCGAAATCACGATGCACGATGATGGAGAGAGCGTCGACCGGTTCGCCGGCGACGAGGATGTCGAGTTTCACCATGGGAGACTCCCAATAGTCGGCGAGGTGATAGTCGAGTGAAGCGTAGCCGCGCGAGACCGACTTGAGGCGATCGTAAAAGTCGAGAACAATTTCGTTCAGCGGTAACTCATAGTGCAACATCACGCGTGATGAGCTGACGTACTCGAAGGTTTTCTGCTTGCCGCGCTTGTCCTCGACTAGCTTCAGAATTCCGCCGACGTACTCTTCATTGGTGAGGATGGTGGCGAGAATCACTGGCTCTTCGACTTTTGCGATCTCGCTCGGGTCGGGCCAGCGCGAGGGATTGTCAACCTCGATCATCACGCCGTCGGTCTTGGTGATTTTGTAGCGCACGCCCGGAGCGGTGGTGATGAGTTCGAGGGCGAACTCGCGCTCGAGGCGCTCCTGAATAATTTCCATGTGGAGCAGGCCGAGGAAGCCGCAACGGAAGCCGAAGCCCAGCGCGACCGAACTTTCCGGCTCGAAGAAGAAACTTGAATCATTCAAGCGCAGTTTTTCGAGCGCTTCGCGGAGGCGGGTGTGCTCGTGAGCGTCGACAGTGTAGAGTCCGGCGAAGACCATAGGTTTGATTTCTTCGAAGCCAGGGAGGGCGTCGAAAGCGGGGTGGGCGTCGTCGGTGATGGTGTCGCCGATTTTCACATCGGCAACAGTCTTGATATTTGCGATTAGAAATCCGACTTCACCTGCTTTCAGTTCGTCGATCTCGACCGGCTTCGGCGTGAGCACGCCGAGAGTTTCGGCGTCGAAGGTTGTACCGCTCGACCACAGGCGGATTCTTTGGCCTTTGCGCAACGTTCCCTGGAAGACGCGGGTGAGGATCACCACGCCGCGGTAAGTGTCGAACCAGGAGTCGAAAACCAGGGCTTGCAGGCGACTGTCGGGATCTCCTTTGGGCGGCGGGATGCGCTTCACGATGGCTTCGAGCACGTCGGGGACGCCCTGGCCGGTCTTGGCGCTGATGAGGACGGCGTCGGTTGCGTCGAGGCCGACTGCACTTTCGATCATTTCTTTGGTGCGCGGGATGTCGGCGCTTTGCAGATCGATCTTGTTGATCACGGGGATAATTTCGAGGCCGTTATTGATGGCGAGGTAGGCGTTGGCGAGGGTTTGCGCTTCCACGCCCTGGGAAGCGTCGACTATAAGCAGCGCGCCCTCGCATGAAGCCAGCGAGCGCGAGACTTCGTAGGAAAAATCGACGTGGCCGGGAGTATCGATCAGGTTGAGCTGGTAGGTTTGCCCGTCTTGGGCGGTGTACATCATGCGAACGGCGTGGGCTTTGATGGTGATGCCGCGCTCGCGCTCGAGATCCATGGAGTCGAGGACCTGGGCCTGCATCTCGCGCATGGTGAGGGATCCGGTCAATTCCAGGAGGCGGTCTGCCAGCGTGGATTTACCGTGGTCGATATGCGCGATGATCGCAAAGTTGCGGAGGAAAGCTGCGTCCATAGGATGAGAGCTAATCTTTGATTTTAGCAGGCGGGGACTGAACACAGTGGCCAGTGATCAGTGGTCAGTGGTCAGTGAAAACACTCTTAGTCCGGATGCGGAAGACTGCTTCGTTTCAGCTAGAATTTGGTTCGCATGCTTGTTCTCGCCTCCGCTTCGCCTCGGCGCCACGAGTTGCTGCGCAATGCCGGGATTGCGTTTACGGTGGAGGCTGCTGACATCAACGAAACGCCGCTTGTTGGTGAAACTCCCCGCGATTGCGCGGAGCGACTGGCTCGGGAGAAGGCGCTGGCGGTTTTCAAAAGCCGCCCACAGGATTATGTGCTGGGTGCCGACACGATCGTCGTGATCGATGACATGATCCTCGGCAAGCCTGTCGACGCGGACGATGGTGCCCGGATGTTGCGATTGTTGTCGGGACGCGTGCATGCCGTGATCACCGGGGTGTGCGTTGCGGGACCAGTGGCCAGTGGCCAGTGGTCAGTGACCAGTAACGTCAACATCGCTTCCGAGACTACTTTGGTCACTTTTTGTGAGCTGTCTGACGATGAGATCCGCTCTTACGTCGCTACCGGCGAGCCTATGGACAAGGCGGGGGCTTACGCGATCCAGGGCATGGCTTCGCGGTGGATTCCGCGCATCGAAGGCGACTACAGCAATGTGGTGGGGCTGCCTGTGGCGCTGGTGTATCGCATGCTACAGGAGCGGGGTGCGGTTTGAATTACAGGAACTTCGGCTTCGGCCAGGATTTAGGACTTCTTTTCTTCCTCTTTTTCTTTCTTCGGTTCTTCGCCTTCTTTCATCGCGGCTTTGAAGTTTCGGATGCCTTCGCCCATACCCTTGCCCAGCGAGGCGAACTTGCTGGTGCCGAAGAGCAGAAGGAAGATCGCTATAACCACCAACCAATGCCACAGCGAAAACTCACCCATAACTCCTCCACGGGGTATTCTGCACCCTGCAAAAAGTCTAGGCTATGCCATGGGCAGAGTCAAAGAGCGGTGCCGGAATTGACGCCGACCGCGGAAGCCCAGATGCTCACTAAGGCGTTCCGCTGAAGTCTATCCTTGATAGCATAAGTTTCCCTGGAGGCCGGTGGTGATTTTCGAGCATCGCATTCGCATTCTGGCGGTAATGCTGGCCGTACTTGTTTCGTTGCAGATTTCTTCCTTCGTTTCCGCTCAAAGCGCGGCGCAGGCTCCGGTTGCCGCGCCGGGTGAGCATCGCAAGACCAGCGAACCCTATACGGGAGACCTCTCCATTTTCGATTCGCCTGGGCGGGACGAGCGGCTGCAAGTGAATCGGGTCATGGACACTCTGGGCATCGTGCCGGGAAAGACGGTGGCCGATATCGGTGCCGGATCGGGATGGTTCACGGTGCGAGCGGCGCGGCGGGTGGGTGAAGCAGGAGTAGTTTATGCGGTGGACATCAACCCGGAAGCAATCCGATATGTCGAAAAGCGGGCGCAGAAGGAGAAGTTGCGCAATGTGAAGACCATCCTAGGGAAGGCTAACGATCCTCTTCTTCCCGCGAGTGCCGTGGATGCGGTTTTGCTGCTGAAGACTTATCACGAAGTTGCGGAGCCGGTTGCTCTGCTTCGGAATCTGCGGGCGGCGCTGCGTCCTGGCGCCAGGGTTGGGATCATCGATCGAAATGGAAACGGCGAGGACCACGGCGTGGGGCGCGACGTCGTCCTGCGCGAGGCTGGGCAGGCGGGTTACCGGTTGCTCGAACAGTATGATTTTGTGAAGGGCGATAAAGTGGATTATTTTCTGGTTCTGGTCTCCAAAGAGTAGGTTTTCAAACGCTTTCAATCATTCCCGCCAAAAGCAGCGCCCGGCGCGGCAGTTCGGAGATCACGATGTATTCGTGTACAGCGTGTGCGCCTTCGCCGACGCCGCCCATGCCATCGAGCGTGGGGATGCCCATGCCGGCGGTGAAGTTTCCGTCAGAACCGCCGCCGACCGCCGCTTCGTCTAGATTCCATTTTATTTGGCCGGCGATGTCCTTGGCCTGCTTGTAGAGCGCGACTACTCCGGCGGTTCGTTCCATGGGGAGGCGGTTGATGCCGCCGGTGATCTCAAGTTTGCAACGCTTGTCGAAGGGTTTGAGCGAGCGCAGTTTGCGGTGGATGCCGGAGGCTTGTTTGGCGCTCCTGATGCGGACATCGATGCCCGCCGACGCCTCGGCCGCAATCACGTTGGTGCGGGTTCCGCCTTGAATCACGCCGGGGTTGACCGAGACACCTTGGCGCAAGTTGTTCAGCTTGGCGACTGCGGCGATCTGGCGCGCGAGTTCGAGAATGGCGCTGTGTCCTTTGCCGGGATCGAGTCCGGCGTGGGCCGCGATGCCTTTGACGCGGAGAGTGTATTCGCCGACGCCCTTGCGCGCAGTCTTGACTGCGCCTCGAAGGCCGGCGGCTGGTTCCAGCACCAGCACTCCGGCGGATTCTCTCGCCAATGCTTCGGTAATTTTTCTGGAAGAATGGCTGCCGACTTCTTCATCGGAAACCAGAAAAACTGTCACTGGCCCGGGCAACGCGCCGTGCCATGCCTGCAAGCCCTCGACGGCATAGAGCATTAGCGCGATTCCTGACTTCATGTCAAGAACGCCGGGGCCGCGCAGACATCCGTTCTCGATCTTGCAGGGCATGTTTGCCAGCGTGCCTATGGGATAAACGGTGTCATAGTGCCCGAGCAGCAGGACTGGGCGGCGATTTGCGGCGCCAGCGAAGTCGATCTGCAAACTGTCGCCGAAGTCGTTGCTGCGATGGAGATGAGTGCGTCCGCCAAGCGCTTCGAACTTGGAAGCGAGGAACGCGGCGATGCGGTCGACCGACGGCTTGTGGTCGCTGGGGGATTCGATCTCGACGAGCTCGCGAATTGTGTTGACCACCCGGTCGCGATGCTCCGAGAAATAGCTCAGGCGATCGGGCCATGCGGGTTGCGGGCTGGCTACTGCCGGGGTATTTGCTTTCGTGCGGGGCACAATTCCCTCTCGCTAAGGTTACGTCCTGGCTGTGAATGTGACGCGGTACAGTATAATCTTCAGGCTGATTCGGACGAACCCGATTCAGACAGACACGATTTACGCCAACAATGCCTGAGAGCACTCCTCCTCCCGATTCCGGTAACGGCTCATCCAAGCCGGCGCTCGACATACACGAGATCCTGAAAATTCTGCCGCACCGCTATCCTCTTCTTCTGATTGACCGGGTGCTGGAATTGAAGCGCAAAGAGCGCATCGTGGCGATCAAGAACGTCACCATCAACGAACCGTTTTTCAACGGGCATTTCCCGGGATTGCCGATCATGCCGGGGGTGCTGATTGTGGAAGCCATTGCGCAGGCCGGGGGCGCGCTGCTGCTGACGGAAGTGGAAGACCGCACGGACAAAGTGATGGTGTTCACCGGAATCGAGCGGGCGAAGTTCCGGCGTCCGGTGAGCCCCGGCGACCAGTTGCGGATTGAGGTGGAAGTGCAGGGGTGGCGCGCCGTGCCGCGGATGATCGCAGCTAAGATGCATGGCGTAGCTTATGTTGCGGGCAAGAAAGTGGCCGAGGCGACGGTGTCATGTCAGCTCATCGACAGTTCACGGGGGCGGGGCGACGGGGCAGGCGGCGCGGACGCGGAATGAGCCCGAGGCGGCGGCACAGAATCGTTTCCTGATGTGCAACGAATGACCGATGAGTGTTCATCCCACCGCCATTATTGATCCGCGGGCCATCGTGCTGGCGTCGTGTGAGGTTGGGCCTTACTGCGTGATTGGCGCGGACGTTGAACTCGGCGAGGGATGCCGACTAGTGTCGCACGTGGCCATTGAAGGTCCGACGAAAATCGGCGCCGGTAATTCTTTCTTTCCGTTTTGTGCCATCGGTATGGCGCCGCAGGATACTTCGTACAAGGGCGAGCCGACGCGGCTGGAAATCGGCGACCACAACGAGATCCGCGAGTGTGTGACCATCAGCCGCGGCACGGTAAAAGGCGGCGGACTCACCCGAGTTGGCAGCCACACGCTGATCATGGCTTACGCGCACATTGGGCACGACAGTGTGATTGGCGACCACTGCATGCTGGTGAACGGCGCGACGCTGGGTGGACATGTGACTGTTGAGGAATGGGCGGTGGTGGGCGCGCTGTGCCCGGTACATCAGTTCGTGCGCATTGGGGCGCACGCTTACGTTGGCGGCGGAACCACCATCACGCAGGACGTGCTGCCGTTTTCCATGACCTCCGCCGCGCGCGACACGCACGCTTATGGGATGAACAAGGTTGGCCTGGAGCGGCGCGGATTCTCCAAGGAACGGATTCGCAAGATTCATCATGCTTACAAGACTCTGCTGGCGTCGAAGAGGAATACGTCGCAGGCGCTGGAGAAGCTGAAGGCGGAGCCGGATCGCGGGGAGGATGTGGAGATGCTGATACGGTTCATTGAGGCCTCGGAACGGGGAGTGATTAAGTAAGGGTCAGCCGTCGACCCTCCCAATGAGGACGCGGGACCCGGTCAATGAGCGTCATCGCGACTTATCTCCAATGCCGGGACATCTGCTGAGGGCGCTGGATGCGTTTGCGGAGCCTGAAGAGTAAGATACTGTGGCGTTCCCACCCCCGCTCTGGAGGTCTTCAATGTTAAAGCTAAGAACCTTTGGGCTGGCGTTCAGATCTAAACGAAGCTGGAAGGCAGACAGTGCGGCAGACTTTCGCCTGCTGAAAATGGCCCGCATTGTTTCCGCGCTTTGGGTTGCGGCGGCCGCGCCTGCGGCCGGGCAGGGTTTCACTGTAATCCACGATTTTGCGGGGTATCAGACTCAAGTCGGGGCTGAACCCTTCTCGGCGCCAATTCAAGGCACGGACGGAAACTTCTACGGCACCACCGCCTCGGGAGGAGGAGGAGCTTGCACGTTTGGGTGCGGCACGATCTATAAAATTACAGCCGACGGCGCATTCACTGTGCTCTACAGCTTCCAGGAACCTGATTGGGGCCCCGACTCGGGTTTGATACAAGCCAGCGACGGAAACTTTTACGGAACGACTGCGTGGGGCGGCGGTTCCGCTAACTGCTATCAAACCAACGGTTGTGGAACGATCTACGAAATTACGCCCGCGGGTGTGTTCAGCACACGATACAGCTTCAACGAGGCTGCCGGACCGTCTCAAGTGATTCAGGCCAGCAACGGGAATTTCTATGGATCAACCTATTATGGCGGCTCAAGCACCAACTGCTACTTGGGCTGCGGCACAATCTTTCAACTTACGCCTGGCGGCACGTTGACCACGGTCTACAGTTTCGGCGGGAGTGATGGCAGCGCGCCGAGCGTACTAATCCAAGCCACTGACGGAAATTTCTATGGGACTACGCTCGGCGGCGGTGCCGGTGGCGAGGGCACGATCTTCAAACTAACTGTCGGCGGTATATTGACCACGCTCTACAGCTTTAGCGGCGCTGATGGCTTCGAACCCGCATCACTGATTCAGGCCCGGAGCGGAAACTTTTATGGCGTGACGGTTGCTGGCGGCGCCAACAACGGGGGAACTGTCTTCGAAATTACTTCTGCGGGTACGCTGACCTCGGTATACAGCTTTTGTGCTCAAAAGTACTGCGGCGACGGAAATGAGCCCTCGACGCTGATGCAAGCCAGCGATGGAAATCTCTACGGGACGACTTTGTGGGGGGGAAATGCGAAGGAGGGGGGCGGAACGATTTTTGAAGTCAACGGCGGTACCGTGACCACAATTTACAAGTTCATTACCACCGGAGGGAGCTACCTGAGCGGTCAAGGTCCTCAAGGATTGGTGCAAGCTGCGGTTGGAAACTTCTACGGGACGACCGTTTCGGGCGGCACCAACAATAATTGCGGCAACAGTTGTGGCACGATATTCAGCTTTGGTCCAGCGACCGCTACGCTGTCGAGGACTTCGTTCAAGTTTGGCGATCAAGCTCTAAACGAAACCAGCGTAGCCGAGTCGCTGACTCTGAAGAACAGTGGAGTGACTCTGCTCAACATAACCAATGTCGCTCTCAGCGGAGGGTTCGCGATCGCCACGAACACGTGCGCAGGCGTTTCTCTAACTTTGGGGAAGCAATGTACAGTGAGCCTAACCTTCACGCCCGCGGCGCTGGGATTGCAAACGGGTACGCTCAGCTTTACGGACAATGCCGGGAACAGCCCGCAGACCATAACCGTCTCGGGTACGGGCGTCGAACCCGCAACGCTCACGCCAACCAGCGCTACCTATGCAAAGCAAGTGGTGGGCACGACCAGCATCGCAAAGACCTTCACGCTATACAACTATCAGAACCTAACGCTGACCGGCATTGCGATCTCGACAACGGGAGACTTTGCGGTCTCGACGACAACGTGCTCAACGAACTTGGCGGCCAAAAAGGGGTGTAAGGTCAGCGTAACTTTCACGCCAACTCAGATTGGCACCAGAACGGGGACGCTGAGCCTGAGCGACAGTGCCGGCAACAGTCCGCAAACAGCCACCTTGACAGGCACGGGAACAAACTGAGGTCGATTGGAAACGTGCTTTTGATCGTCGGAAGATCACGTCTGCTCATACTAATCCGAATGCGGCGGTCAAGCGTAGACGACTCGCAGCCGGCTGAGGCAACCAGGCGTTTAAGCGCTTATTGACCAACGAGGGGCGGGTGGGGTGCTCAATGAAAGCTGGGTGCTAGACTGACTCCGCGTCTTTCTGTTGGGGTCTCGCCACATGCCCTCCCAAAATGAAAAAATCGGCCTCATCGCCGGTAACGGCAAGTTTCCGCTTCTCGTGTTAGACGCGGCGCGGGCGCAGGGATACGAAGTTGTGGTAGTCGCGATTAAGGAAGAAGCGTCTGCTGAGCTTGAGGAGCGTGGGGCGGCTTCGGTCCACTGGCTGTCGCTGGGCGAGCTTTCGAAGCTGATTGAAACTTTTCATCGCGAGGGTGTGCAGCGCGCCGTCATGGCCGGGCAGGTCAAGCACAAGCAGATTTTCTCCGCCATCCGGCCTGACTTTCGACTGGCCAAGCTTTTGTTTTCGCTTGCCTCGCGCAGTACCGACAGCCTGCTGGGGGCCGTGGCCGGCGTCCTCGCCGATGAAGGGATTACGCTGGAGAATTCCACGAGGCTGCTCGAACCGCTGCTGGCGGAGCCGGGAACGCTCACGCGCCGCGCGCCCAGCGAACAGGAACGCAAGAACATTGACTACGGTCGCGCCGTGGCCCGGCTGTTGGCGCAGCATGACATTGGGCAGACGGTCGTGATCGCTGAATCGGCTTGCGTGGCGGTTGAAGCGATGGAGGGCACCGACGCCACCATCGAGCGTGCCGGGCATATCATGGGCTCGCTGCACGGTGATGCGTCCACGCTGAGCCGCGGCCTTACTGTGGTGAAGATCGCAAAACCCGATCAGGATATGCGCTTCGATGTTCCCGTGATTGGAGTGAGGACCATCGAAGTGATGCAGGCCGCTGGCGCAACCTGCCTGGCGCTGGACGCCGGGAAGTGTTTGCTGCTGGACGGAGAGATGATTCTCGATGCGGCGAATGCGGCGGGGATTGCGGTTGTGGCGGACCCGGAATGACGAGAGCGGCTTGAGTATTTCGTACGCTGCTCACAACCCCTTTTCCGGAAAGAAAATGAAGATATGACCTCCCCAAGCTCTGAACCTACACTTATTGCTGACCAGCTTCGCCGTGCATTCGAGGGCGGTGCCTGGCATGGTCCTGCTCTGCTTGAGCTATTGCAAGATGTTAACGCTCCCACGGCTGCGGCAAAGCCTCTGCCCAACGTCCACAGCATTTGGGAGCTGGTTTTGCACGTGGCGGCCTGGGACGTAGCGGCTTGCCGTCGGCTGGCCGGAGAGAAATGGCAGCCTCAAGGCACAGCGAACTTTCCGCTTGTTCCAAAGCGCCCCACCGAAGCCGCGTGGCGCAAGTGCGTGGCTCATTCGAAGAAGACGCACGGCGTGCTGGTGAAGACCGTTGCAGCCTTGCCTGAGTCTCGGCTTCGCGAGCGCGTGCCTGGAAAGAGATACGATTTTTATTTCATGCTGCATGGCGTGGCGCAGCATGAGCTTTATCATGCGGGGCAGATTGCCATCCTGAAGAAAGTGGCCCTTAGGGGCTAAAGCCCGCTCTTTAATCTCGAGTCGCGTGGCACGGCTGAAGCCGTGCCCTTCCTGAACCGACTACCCAGATGCTCTTTCCTGGGTTTCCGTTTACAATTCCTTGTTCCTGCTGGCAACCCGTCCGCCGGGAGTTCCTTCCTGCACGCTGACAATCCGATTTCCGTTGCAGTGGTGGGGGTGGGCGTTTTCGGACGCAACCACGCCCGGGTCTATCGAGAACTGGAGCAGCAGGGCGAACCGGTGCGACTGATGGGCGTGGTCGACCCCAATCTTGATCGCGCCAATGCGGTGTCGCGCGAGTTTGGCTGCCGCGCTTTCGGCTCAGTAGCGCAGATGTTGACCACGCACAGCGAGGTGCGGGCGGCATCGGTAGCGGCGCCTACTGTCCATCATCTTGACGTGGCCCGCTCGCTGATGACGGCGGGCGTTGACGTTCTGATAGAGAAGCCGCTGGCCGCAACGCTCGACGAAGCCAATGAATTGGTGAAGCTGGCGGCCGCGCATAAACGCATTGCCCAGGCCGGACACCTTGAGCGCTTCAATCCCGCTGTCCGCGCCACGATCCCGCTGCTCACCCAGCCTATGTTCTTCGAGGTACACCGGCTCAGCGTTTTTACTCCGCGCTCGCTTGACGTCGATGTTGTGCTCGACCTGATGATCCACGACCTGGACATCGTGCTTTCTTTCGCCAATTCTCCGGTGAAAGAAGTTCGCGCCGTGGGACTGCCTATTCTCTCTGGGAAGGCCGATATCGCGAACGTGCGGCTGGAATTCGAATCGGGATGCGTGGCCAACTTCACGGCCAGCCGGGTCTCCACCGAGCGCGTGCGCAAGCTGCGCTTCTTCCAACCTCACCAGTATGTTTCCGTCGACTACGGACGGCAGGAAGTTCTCGTTTTCACCGTTGGGGCTGATGGAGCGCCGGGCGCACCTACAGTCAATCCGCAGATTAAGGTTGCCAAGCCTCCCGTGACTTCCGAAGAACCTTTGCATGCGGAGTTGAGATCGTTTCTGCATGCAGTGCGGCAGCGGTCTGCGCCGGTGGTGCCGCTGGAAGATGGGCGCCGCGCGCTGGCGCTGGCGCTCGATATTGTGGCGGCGATTCGGGAGCATGGGAAAAAAGTTGGGCTCGCCGGCATGGCGAGGACGAAGGGCTAGATGGCGGACTTGCCAAACAGTTGCTCGGGCTTAGCTGGTGTAAGGGCTTGATTGAAAACAGGGAACGACTGAGAAACGCGGCGCATGCATTGTGATCAACCGAAGAGCGTCATTGGATTCGTTCTCTGTGTCTTCGGCTGCCTCATCAGCGCGGCGCTTATCCTCGCGCAGGAGACCAAAACGGTTAATCCAAACCAAGACTTCACCGGCTACCCGCCAGCTGTGTACATGCATTTTTTCCTAGCGTGTCCCGGTGACAAACCATGTGCCCAAACAGAGGACTTTCGCGTCGATCCGATACCAAAAGGCTGCTGTGTGTTAACCGTCACAAACGGCGACGGGCAAGGCACTGACGAAGTCAGCAGCTATGAAGTATTTCTCAACGGTCAACGAGTGCTTCCAACCAGTAAAGCCCGAAATGCTCAAGTATCAGTGAAAGTACAGCAGGACAACAGCCTGAAGGTGATACTTGTCGGAGGGCCTCATTCCAAAGCTTTCGTTTTGATCGCGTATGACCCACGCGAGTCGAAGTGATTGCCTGTAGTGGCGACAAGTCGCTATTACTCCAGGAATGCTGTTGGGGCGTACGAGATGGGTGGCGCGTTCCAGCCGCGGATAGACAACGATTACAAATGTTTACACGCGCAACTCCCACCCCATTTGTACTGAGCGGAATCCCCTGAAAGATGCGAGAATAAAGGTAGCTTGGCCGCGCTGGTTCGTTGCGTTATCCCGTGAAAGCGGGATGCAACGCAGCGAGGGGAATCCGTGTCTAACGGACAAGCCTGGCTCAGACAAGATCAGGTCAGACAAACTTAGTTCATGCCTATCACGCAAATTCCATTCCAGGATCCGGTGGCGCCTCCCGAGAAGCCCCAGGCGGAGCAGCTTGGGCTGTACGATGCCCAGGGATGGGAAACCGCGTACCGCGATCTGGATGACGATGCCGCCCGCGTGCCGCATCTGCTCATCCAGTTGCAGGACGATCTGGCGCGTTCGCGGCGGCGGGAAGCGGCGTGGATTTCGATTATCGTCCACCTGGTTCTGATCGTGTCGCTGGCCAAGCTGGATGTGTTTGAAAAATACCTGCCGTGGCATTCGGCTGTGGTGGTGAAAAAACCGAGCAATGTGAAGGACATTACGTTCCTCGATCTTCCGCCAGACTTGCAAAAGCCGCAGGCCAAGCCGAAGACGAATATTGCTTCCGACAAGAACCGCATCGCGATGACGCGGCATCCCCAACTGGATGTGAAGGAGTTGCGTAAGATTCTGGCGAGTCCGCCGCCGGGCGCGCCGGGAACTCCTGGGCAGCAGATGACGGCACCGCCGGCGCAGTCGGCTGCTGGCTTGTCGCAGAACCAGCCCGCGGCGCCGCCGCAACCGCCACCCCCGCAGATCGCGCAACTGCAAATGCCGGCCACGCCCAACATCAACAACGAGTTCAAGAAGTATGGCGGGGCCATGTCCGCGGGGTCGGCGATTCAGGATGCGTCCCGGGCCGCAGCCGCCAAGCGCGGTGGTGGCCAGCAGACGACGGGCGGCGGCGATCCGTTTGGCTTGGGCAATGGTGCGCACGGCCGCCAGGTCGGCGGCCTTGAAGTTCTCAGCGACACCATGGGCGTGGACTTCGGTCCATACCTTCAGCGTGTAATGCATGACGTAAAGCAGAATTGGTACAACGCGATCCCGGAATCGGCGCAGATGAAGCACGGGAACCTTATCATCGAGTTCGCGATCACTAAAGAGGGAAAGGTAGCGGGTATGAAGCTGGTGGCCACTTCCGGGGACGTACCGCTGGATCGCGCGGCCTGGGCCGGCATCGTGGGATCAGACCCATTTCCGCCGTTACCCAGCGAATTTGGCGGACAGTATCTCGCTCTACGCTTCCGCTTCTACTACAACCCCACGAAAGATGAGATGGAATAGTTTTTCTCCAACGACAGGCCGAGCCTGTTAGCTCTTCCGTAGCCGGATCGATCCATCTCCGGTGTGAATCATCAGCAGATTGCCGCCGCCGTTCAGCTTGCCGCGGACTTCGCCTTCGCGAATCTTGCCGGCGGTCGTGATTGGCATCTCCAGATCGATGTGGCCGTCGCCGGTCTGCAGATCGACGTCGGCGGCCAGGTTTTCCGGCACTTCCAAGGTGACTGTGCCGTCGCCGCTTTCAAGCCTCCAGCTTGTGGCTAGAGCAGAGCCGGTCGTGGCCCGCGCGTCCACGCGGCCGTCGCCCGTCTTTAGGTCGAGCTCGTCAAAGCGGCCGTCGGCGCGGATGTGGCCATCGCCGGTCAGCGCCCGCAGTTTGCCGTCCACGCCTTTGACTTCCTGCGAGCCATCTCCGCTGCGCAGCAGCATCTCACCTTTAAAGTTGCCGAGTTCGATCTTGCCGTCGCCAGTGTGCAGGTCTACCCGCCCCTCGCGTGGCATGTGGATGTCAATTTCGATGCGGTGACCGCCGGAATTTCCCCAGTTGATCGAAACGCCGTGGTTGTGCGGGAAGCGCACGTCGATCTGGACCGTGTCGCCGGTCTGATGCTCTTCGATCCGGATGCCGTCGTCGCCAATCTTGTAGCGCGTGGTCGTCACCTTGGCTTCGATGGTGTTCTGGTCCCAGGTGGAGACGCGGATGTTGGCGTCGGACGTGTCGACGCGCAGGTCGGGCTTGCCGGAGATGGTATAGGTTTTCGACCAGTCGTCGGCGCGGGCGGGGAGCGCGGCTAGGGAGCAGGCAAACCCCAACATCAGAACTGCGAGCAGCGAGCGTTCAAGACCCACACGCTTCATAACAATCCTCCACCGGGCACACTGCCGCCCAGCCTCTTAGACGAGATTACGCGCGATTGGTGAGTTTGGTTTCATGGAAAACTGAGGAATTGATCCTCCAGATCATGCTGTATCCCGAGGTTTCGGTTCCACATACGCCATGCGAATGAGCGTCCGCTCCGAAAACGGCACGTAGAGCAACCCCGCGCTCGCTGCGAAGGCTGCGCCCAGGCCGATCTTCCGCATTAGCAGAAATGGAGCGATGGCCCAGAGTTGATCCAGCGCCAGGATGAACGGAAACATGCGCTGAAACTTTTCGCCCAGGCGCTGGTAGTCGAATCCGACCGCGGAGAGGAGGTAACAGCGCAGTGGAATTCCGACTCCCGCGGTAACCATCACGGTGGCCTCCAGGATTGTGCCCCATCCTGGCAAGAAAGATTCCGCGATTCCGTGCACAGCATGAAAGCGGAATAGCGCGACCACGTAGAAGATCAGGTACATCACTTGGATGAGAGCGAACAGGCCGCGGGTCAGACCACGTCGTGGGATGGGAACTTCCAGATCGGGATGCAGAGGGGTTGGCGAGGCCTGTGCCGCTTCTCCCTCGCTGCGCTCGGGTGGACGGGCGAAAGCGCCCGTCCCCACACTGTTCTGCACCGGGCCTATAAAGCGGTATCCGCGGCGGGCCAGCGTTTCGATGTAGCGCGGGCTGGATGCCGAATCGCCCAAGGTCTCGCGCAACTTGTTCACGGCGGTGTTCAGGCTGTGGTCGAAATCCACGAAGGTGTCGGCGGGCCACAGCTTTTCGCGCAACTCTTCGCGCGTGACCACCTCGCCGGCGTGCTCCAGCAGCAGGGCCAGCACCTGGAAGGGTTGCTCTTGCAGGCGCAGCTTGGCTCCGTTCTTGCGCACCTCGCCGGCGGCGAGGTCGAGCTCGAAGACGCCGAAGCGCGCGATTCTGCCGGGATTGCTGCCTGGAAAAGCTGGCATGGACGATGGGTCACCACCAACGACGCGTAGTGTAGCACTCCACTGCCGCGCCGGAGGTCTTCCAGCCGTCCCTCGGGAAGCCGCGTTTGCGCGTGTTAGAATTAAAGGCTGAGCCTTCTGGATGCTTCTAGAAATAGAAAACCTGTTACGCCTGCAAGACGCGGACAAGGAAATTCGCCGCCTGCAGGATGAAATCGCCGAACTCCCCAAACGCGTCGCCGCCATCGAGCACAAGCTGGCTGACACCAAGGCCGGTCTGGAAAAGGCACAGGCCGCCGTCAAAGCCGACGAGGCCGCCCGCCGGAAATACGACACCACGATCACAGACCTCCGCAGCAAGATTTCCAAGTACCGCGACCAGTCTCTCGACGTAAAAACCAACGAACAATACAAAGCTTTGTTGCACGAGATCCAGTTTGCGGAGAAAGAGATTGCCGCAACCGAAGACAAGATTCTTGAGTTGATGGTGAATGCGGACGCGCGCGACAAGGAAGTAAAGGCTGCCCAGGCGGAGCTGAAGGCGGAAGCCGCCGAGATCGAAAAAGAAAAGATTGAAGCCCGCCAGCGCACTGTCGAAGACGAAAAGCAACTGGCCGAGTGGCGCGCCAAGCGCGATCAGATGCGGGCGGGAGTGAACGAGGACCTGCTGCGGCACTACGAGCGCGTGTCGAAGTTTCGCGGCACCGGTATTTCTGAGGTGCTGGATCACAAATGCATGGGTTGCCAGGTCATGCTGCGGCCTCAGACCTACAACGATGTGCGCACCGGACAGCAGACCGTGGTCTGCGATTCCTGCCAGCGCGTGCTCTACTTCAATCCCGCTCACGAAATGCAGGCTCTGGAGCCCGAACACAAGCGTTCGCGCCGGCATCATCCCAAGATCGACGCTCCGCAGGCCTGGTACTACCGTCAGGAATTTGCCGAGGCAGGCGAAGTTTTTCTGTGTTTCAACAACGCCGCAGGCCAGGCTACGCGGCGCGTCTTCGATATGCACACTGGGCGGCTCGTCGGCGACATCATCATCCGCGAAGGGGATTTCCGTCATGCGTTTCCGGAAGACATTACGGGCGCCATCCGCCTGAACGGAATCTGGACGGAACACGAAATGGAAACCTGGGGTACCGAAATGCCCATGACAGCGCTTGATTCCCTGCACGTCGATCTGGAAGCTGCTCAGTACGAGATGCGCACTCGGGCGACCGCCAAGTCTGAGACTCCGGTGCCCGCGCCTCCTCAACACGCCGCAAGTTAGCTACGGTTCATTCCAAGATTCTTCTCTCTGGTTTAAGATTTTCCTTTCTTTCGAGAGCGCCTGAATGCAAGCAGCGATTGACTCCTACAGCGTGACCGCCAAGTACTACGACGGCGCGTACGCCGCAAAGCAGGACCTGGTGGACCTGCCCTTCTACCTCGAACTGGCAGAGCAAACCCCTGGCCCGATCCTCGAAGTAGCCTGCGGCACCGGGCGCGTTCTTTTGCCTATTGCTCGCAAGGGAATCGAGATCCATGGCGTGGACAACTCCAGGCCCATGCTCAAGATTCTGGAGAACAGTTTGGCTCGCGAGCCACAGGAAGTTCGCCAGAGAGTCACGCTCCACGAAGGCGACATGCGCGATTTTCGCCTAGGCGCGCGATTTCCTCTCGTGATCATTCCCTTCCGCCCCATGCAGCACATGCACACGGTTGAGGACCAAGTTAGCGCCCTCACGTCTGCCGCCGCGCACCTCAGCGAGGGTGGAATCCTCGCGTTTGATGTCTTCTATCCGAAGTTTGACTTGATCGCTTCGAAAATTGGTGAAGAAGTGTTGGAGTTCGAGTGGAGTTCGGGTGCTGATTCCACAGAAGTCGTGCGCCGCTATTTTAGAAAAGAAGCGGTCGACAAGATCAATCAGATTTTCTATTTCACTTTCATCTATCGAACATTCCGCGCTGGAGAGTTGATTCTTGAGGAGACCGAGGCTTTCAAGCTGAGCTACTTCACCTATCCGCACCTGCGGGCGCTGTTTTTGCTTGCAGGCCTGGAGCCGGTGGCGGAGTACGGTTCGTTCGCGAAGGCTCCTCTCGACAACAGCGCTGAACAAATGATCTTTTTGCTGCGCCGGGCTGGCGCAGTCCGCTCATAAGCGGCGTTGTCAGTTAACATCGCAAGCATGGTCCGAAAACCAGCGGCTGCCGATTCCGGTTTCAAGGTCACCATCTCTCCTCGCGGCGCGGCGCGCCTCAAAGACGGTCACGTCTGGGTGTACCGCTCCGACATCGTTGCGGCTGATGGCATTCCCGCAGGCTCGCTGGTCAGCGTTGTGGATCATCGCGGCCAACCTCTCGGCAGCGCGCTCTATTCCAGCGCTTCTCAGATCGCGATCCGCCTGATCTCGCACGAGCCGGTCGCTGACCTCCCGGCGCTGCTTCGGCAGCGCATTGCCGACGCCATCGCCTACCGCGAGCGGATCGTGCGCGACACTAACGCCTACCGCCTGATCTTCAGCGAGGCCGATTCCTTGCCGGGACTGATCGTCGACCGTTACAACGACATGCTCTCGATGCAGATCCTCACCCAGGCCATGGATGCTGAGATCGTGCGCCAGACGGTGACTTCAGATCTCACCGAAAGACTGCATCCGGTTTCGATCGTCGAGCGCGTCGACCCGCGGGTCCGCCAACTCGAGGAGTTGCCGCCGCGAGAATCCGGTTTGGCCCAAGGCGAGAAAGCCTCGACCATCTTCACCATGAACGGCGTGCAGTTCCACTTCGACGCGCTGGAAGGACAGAAGACGGGAGCGTTCCTCGACCAGCGCGAGAATTACGCTGCCGCTGCCGAGTATGCGCACGGTGAGGCCCTCGACGTCTTCTGCTACCAGGGAGGCTTCGCACTTCATCTGGCTGCGCGGAGCTCGCACGTCGCCGGTGTCGACAGCTCACGGCCCGCGCTCGAAGTTGCTGACCAGAATGCCGCGCTCAACCGGCGCGAGAATCAGCCCGAGATTGAATGGATCGAAGCCAACGCCTTCGACCTGCTCAAAGACTATGCAGCGTCCGGCCAGCGCTACGACACCATCGTGCTCGATCCGCCCGCCTTCGCCAAGAGCAAACGCGACCTTGATGCCGCGCTCCGCGGGTACAAGGAACTTAATCTGCGGGCGCTGAAGATGCTCCGGCCCGGCGGCGTTCTCGTCACCTGCTCTTGCTCCTACCACGTTAGCCAAGCCGATTTCCTGCAAATGCTGGCTGACGCCGCCCGCGACGCTCACCGAACCCTCCGTCTGGCCGAGGTGCGCGGACAGGCGAAAGACCACCCCATCCTGCTAAATGTGCCGGAAACTTCGTACCTGAAGTGCGTCATAGCAATCGTAAGATGATGAAACCAATTGACATATATATTGATAATAACACACTCATAGTTTATGCTTCGTTTGCGATAAATACACATCTAACCTTTTGGACGGCACTGCCGAATTCCTAATAAACCAGCACAGAAGGAGATTAGATAACCATGACCGTACTTACCCGTTTTGAGCCTTTCCGAGAGTTTTCCACCTTGCAGGACCGCATCAATCGCGCGTTCCGCGAGTCCTACCGCGAGGCTGGCCGGGATGAATCCCTGACCACCTCGAGCTTTGCCCCGGCCGTTGATGTCTACGAAGACGAGCACAGCGTCACATTGAAGATCGAAGTCCCGGGCATCGACGAGAAAGATATCGACGTGCGCCTCGAAAACAACACCCTAACCGTGCACGGCGAGCGCAAAATCGAGAAGGAAGAGAAAGAAGAGAACTACCGCCGTGTGGAGCGCCAGTACGGCAGCTTCACCCGCACCTTCACTCTGCCCACCACCGTGGATTCCGAAAAAGTTTCGGCAACCTACGACAAGGGCGTGTTGAAGATCGCGCTGCCCAAGAAAGCGGAAGCCAAGCCCAAGCAGATCAAGGTGAACGTCGGCACTGAGAAGACGACCCTGGAAGCGAAGGCCCCCAGCAAGGCTGCGTAAGTTGGTCTTGTGTAAAACCGGGTCTACAATCTACGGGAGGCGGAAGAGCTAACCGCCTCCCGTTTTCTTGTAGCGCCGGCGGTCGTGACTGCATCCTCGCCGCCACAATTGCATCTGAAAATTAATTTGGAGTTCCTATGGCCATTCGTTGGGACAAATTTACCGTAAAAGCGCAGGAGGCTGTCCAGCGTGCAAACGATCTTGCCTCGGAGCATGGCAATCCGGAGCTATTGCCCGTCCACTTGCTTGCCGCGCTGCTCGAAGACAAAGAAGGCATCGTTGCGCCCGTGCTCGAGAAAATCGGCATCGGCCCGCAGGCCGTTCTTAGCGACCTCTATCGCGAGATCGAGAAGCTTCCCAAAGTCTCCGGAGAGGCGGCCCAGGCCGCGCTTTCGAACGCCACCAACAAGTTGCTGGAGCAGGCCTTCAAAGAGGCTTCGAACTTCAAGGATGAATACGTCTCCACCGAGCACCTGCTCCTCGCCATCACGCACCTCAAGTCGGACGCTGCTCAGCAGATTCTCGCCCGCCACGGCGCCACCAACGACGCGATCCTGAAAGCCCTGATCGCGGTCCGCGGCTCGCAGAAAGTGACAGACCAGAATCCTGAAGCGAAATACCAGGCACTTGAACGCTATGCCCGCGATCTGACTGAACAGGCGAGGCGCGGAAAGCTGGATCCGGTGATTGGGCGTGATGAGGAAATTCGCCGGGTGGTCCAGGTTCTCTCCCGCCGCACCAAGAATAATCCCGTGCTCATCGGCGAGCCCGGCGTGGGCAAGACCGCCATCGTCGAAGGCCTCGCGCAGCGCATCATTTCCGGCGATGTGCCCGAAGTGCTCAAAAACAAACGCGTGGTCGCGCTCGATCTTGGCGCCATGCTGGCCGGAGCGAAGTATCGCGGCGAATTTGAGGACCGCCTCAAGGCCGTGTTGAAGGAGATTGAAGACTCGCAGGGCCAGGTCATTCTCTTTATCGATGAGCTGCATACACTGGTGGGCGCCGGAGCCGCCGAAGGTGCCATCGATGCTTCCAACATGCTGAAGCCCGCACTGGCCCGGGGAGAGCTGCGCGCCATCGGCGCCACCACGCTCAACGAGTATCGCAAGTACATCGAAAAAGACGCGGCCCTTGAACGCCGCTTCCAGATTGTTTTCGTGGGCGAGCCCAATGTCGAAGACACCATCGCGATTCTTCGCGGCTTGAAGGAAAAGTACGAGGTGCATCACGGCGTCCGCATAAAAGATTCGGCGATCGTCGCCGCCGCGACGCTTTCGCATCGTTACATCTCCGATCGGTTTCTGCCCGACAAGGCCATCGACCTGGTTGACGAAGCCGCCGCCTCGATTCGCATCCAGATCGATTCGCTCCCTACCGACATCGATCAGCTGGAGCGGCGCGCCACGCAGCTCGAAATCGAAAAACAGGCTTTGAAGAAGGAGGATGACGCCAATTCGCGTGAGCGTCTGGCGGTGATTGAGAAAGAACTGGCGGGGATCCGCGAGAAAGCCAACGCCCTCAAAGCCAATTGGAAAAAGGAAAAGGACCTGATCGCCCGTTCCCGCGAGCTGAAAGGAAAAATCGAGAAGCTCAAGATCGAGGAGCAAGCCGAAGAACGGAAAGGCAACCTGCAACGTGTGGCGGAGATCCGCTATGGGTTACTACGGCAGGCGGAAGACGAGTTGACGCAACTGAGCGCCAAGATTGACGGCAAAGGCACAGGCGCGCCGCGCATGCTCAAGGAAGAAGTCGACGAGGAAGACATCGCGCGCATTGTTTCCAAGTGGACCGGCATTCCTGTCTCGAAGATGCTGGAAGGCGAAGTGAAGAAGCTGGTCACCATGGAAGATCGCCTGCGGCAGCGAGTCGTGGGCCAGGACGCAGCTTTGGAACGAGTCGCCAACGCGATTCGCCGCTCCCGCGCCGGACTCAGCGATCCCAAGCGCCCCATTGGCTCATTCATTTTCCTGGGCCCAACCGGCGTTGGCAAGACTGAACTGGCTCGCGCCCTCGCCGAGTTTCTCTTCGACGACGAGCGCGCTCTGCTACGCATCGACATGTCGGAATACATGGAGAAGCACTCGGTCGCACGCTTGATCGGCGCTCCTCCGGGCTACGTGGGCTATGAAGAAGGAGGCCAGCTCACCGAGCAGGTGCGCCGCCGTCCGTATGCAGTCGTGCTGTTCGACGAAATCGAGAAGGCACATCCTGATGTTTTCAACGTGCTGCTGCAAGTAATGGACGACGGACGCCTCACCGATGGCAAAGGCCGTGTCGTCGACTTCAAGAATACGATTCTGATCATGACGTCGAACCTGGGCTCCAGCTACTTGCAACCGGACCACGTCCAAACTCCGGAAGAGTTTGAAAAGGCCAGCGAGCAGGTGATGAACGCGCTCCACGGACACTTCCGGCCAGAGTTCCTGAACCGCGTGGACGACATCATCGTATTCAGCCCGCTCGGCAAGGAACAGTTGGTCAAGATCATCGAACTGCGCCTGGAAGACGTACGCCGCCTGTTGGCCGACCGGAAGATCTCGATCGAACTCACCGACGCTGCGAAGGAACTGTTGTTCACCCAGGGCTACGATCCGAACTTCGGAGCGCGTCCGCTGAAGCGTGCCATCCAAAAGCTGGTTCAGGACCCGCTCGCTCTGAAGATTCTTGATGGAGAGATCCTGCACGGCGACCATGTGATCATCGACGCCGACAAGAAAGCTGGCAAGATGAAGTTCGAAGTCAGCAAGCGGGTGGGAGAGAAAGAGCCGGTCAAAGCAAAGCGGTAAGACGATTGGCCACGGATTAACACGAATCCTCCCGGATAAATCTAAGCGCTAGAAAAATCCGGCCGATCCGTGTAAATCTGCGGCCAGTATCTTGCCGCTAGGCAAGGTCAAACAACAGCACTTCTGCGTTCGCCGTGCCCTTGATGCTCACCTTCTTCTCATCGCTGATGGCCGCGCCGTCGCCCTGACCTAGCTTCTTTCCATTCAGTTCGACCGCGCCACGCGCCACTTGCAACCATCCGTGTCGTCCTGCGCCGAACTCGCGGGCCACTTCTTCTCCCGGTTTCAGCAATGACACGTAGAGCGTTGCGTCCTGGTTAATCTTCACCGAACCACCCTGTGCATCCCGCGAGGCAATGACCCTCAGCTTGCCGCGTTTCTCATCTTCCGGAAATGACTTCTGCTCGTAGCTCGGCTCGAGGCCGGCCCTCTCCGGCTGAATCCAAATCTGGAGCAGATGTGCCGCTTCCGTGGCCGACGGATTGAACTCGCTGTGCCGTATGCCGCTCCCTGCCGTCATGCGCTGGCCATCACCCGGCAGAATCACCGATCCCGTTCCCAGGCTGTCCTTATGCTCGAGCTTGCCGTCAAGAATGTAAGTGATGATTTCCATATCACGATGGGGATGCGTCGGAAAGCCATTGTTAGGTGCCACCCAATCTTCGTTAATCACGCGTAGCGACCGGAACCCCATCCACTTCGGGTCCCAGTAATCGTTAAAGCTGAAAGTGTGATGAGTCTTGAGCCAGCCGTGATCCCCTCCACCCCGTTCTTGGCTCTTTCTGATCTGAAGCATGGTTACCCCCCCCCCAGTAACTTGGGTGTTTATAACGACTTAATAACCATCTTTTAGATGCCCCCGAGAGCCGCTGGATTCAGGCTTCCTCGCAGGTCCTTCACGCCCGCTCACTCGTCTCCGTGGCTCTGCTTTCGCGTGAAAGCTTCGGTCACCTCCGGTGACGCCACCAGGAGCCATGCGATCACGATGCGCACCATGATTTGGACGCCATAAAAGAAGAACCGCCAGGTCACATCCCGTGCGGCCGCGGAAACTGCAGGCACCGATCCCGCAACTCCGATCACCATAATGACAATCGCGCACCAGCGCGCCCAGTTGCGCAGCCGAAACAGCCCCCATCCTACTAACGCCCATCCTGCGCCCACGGATAAGGCGGTCTGCGGTCCATCGAGTTCTCTCCCATACGTAACGCCCGCTCCCAGCGCCATTGAAAGCGTGCCCGGCGCCACGAACTCAACGATGCCAATAGTGAGCAGGTATCCTGCGACCAGGAAAAATAGAGCTGCGATCACAGTGACACTGGCCGGGCGCTGCATATAGAGGAGAGTACCGCAGTTTCGCAGGAGAAATGCCGATTGGGTCTGTGGCAAACTAACTCCATGTCAAGCCTCACACTCGGCGATTTCGAACTCAACATCTTCTCCGACGGTACTTACCCACTTGATGGTGGCGCGTTTTTCGGCGTCGTTCCCAAGATCATGTGGTCGCGAAAGGCTGCGGCTGATGAAAAGAATTATGTTCAGGCCGGACTCAACTCGCTCCTCATTCGCACTGGAAAGCAAACTATTCTGGTCGAGACCGGCATGGGCAACAAACTTTCAGACCGCATGGTCAAGTTCTACGGGCAGCCCGCGCTGTTGCTCGCGAATCTCGCCGCCGGCGGAGTCGCACCCGAAGACATCGACATCGTCATCAACTCGCATCTGCACTTCGACCATTGCGGCTGGAACACTTTGCGAAAAGACGGAAAGATCGTCCCAACGTTTCCGCGCGCGAAATACTACGCGCCAGAAGGCGAATGGCAATATGCGCGCCACCCCAGCGACCGCGACGCCATCAGCTACATCCCGGACAACTACGACCCGCTCGTCCAAAGTGGACGGATGACATTGCTGAAAGGCGGCGAAGAAATCGTCTCCGGCATCTCGGTGAAAACTTTCCCCGGCCACACCGCCAGCATGCAAGCCGTGATCGTCGAGAGTGGAGGCCGCACCGCCTGCTACATCTCCGACCTCATCCCCACCACGGCGCATATCGACCTCACCTGGGGAATGAGCTTTGATCTCTACCCGCTCCAGACCATCGAGAGCAAGAAGCAGTACTACGCGAAGTCGATCGCGGAGAAATGGCTGACGGTGTTTACGCACGACCCCAAGACACCCTGGGCTTATGTAGAGAAGGATGAGATAGGAAAGATGATAGTCCGAACAGCATAAGGGCCAAAGAAGAATCTACGTTGCACTTTCGTAACGGCATGCCTCTTGCTTGCCGCCACCCACTCTGTCATCTTGTTCATGAGGCGTTGCCCACGCGCCTTGGGCCAAAAACAATTTCTTAGTGAGGAGACATTATGAAGCGATTCGCAGTCATCGGCGCCATTTGTGCATCGTTCTTCCTGGGAGCGGCGTTTTCTGCTGTTGCCCAGGACGATCGCCACGAAGACCGGCGCGAAGAGAAGGAAGCTCGCAAGGACGACCGGCGCGAAGAGCACCAAGAAAAGCGCGAACGGCATGAAGAAAAACGCGAGGAGCATCGCCGAATTGCAGACGAGCACTTCCGCGAGCGTTTCGGACATGAGCACCATTTTGCCGTCCGCCACGTAACCGTGGTGGAAGGCCGGCCGCATTTCGGCTATGGCGGCTATTCGTTCGAAATGGCCGAGCGTTGGCCCACCCGCTGGGCTTACGCGGACGACTGCTACATCGACTACGTCGGTGGCGGATATTATCTCTTTAATCTGAGGCATCCGGGTGTTCGGGTGGCTGTTACAGTGTTGCCCTGATCGGCAGTTTGAGGTGGTACGTAGCACGGCCGCAGATGCGGCCGTGCCGTTTTTACACTCAACGGGCGAGAGCCTGCACCGAGCTCGCCGAAGGGGCATCCGCGACACACAGTCTTGCTTCGAAAAATTCCTCCACGCGGCCCAGGATCTCCACCGCGCTCTTCGATTCATAGATCGCTTTGCGCAACGCCGCCCCGCCCGGTACGCCGTGCGTGAACCAGGAGGCGAACTGCTTCATCTTGCCGACGGCGTCCGGGAGTTCTTCTTCGATCAGCATCTGGAAGTAGGTGCGGATCATCTGATAGCGGTCGGCTTCGCTAGGTTCGTCGTAAGGCTTCTCGTGCGTGGAGCAATACTGCTGAATCTGGCGGAAGATCCACGGATTCGACGGGGCAGTGCGCCCGATCATCACCGCATCGCATCCGGTCTGCGCGACCATGGCGCAGGCGTCCTCGGGCGTGCGGATATCGCCGTTGCCGATCACGGGAATCTTCACCGCATCTTTTATCGCGGCGATCCACTCCCAGCGAGCGCTCCCACTATATCCCTGTTCGCGCGTGCGCGCATGCAACGCAACCGCAGCCAGCCCGCACGATTCCGCCATGCGAGCCAGTTCCACGCAGACGATCTCGTCATCGCTCCAGCCCGCGCGGAATTTTACGGTGAAAGGAACCTTCACCGCGGCGCGGACGGCTTCGAAGATGCGGCCGATCGTGGGAAGATCGCGCAGCAGGCCGGAGCCTCCATTGCACTTCACAACTTTCTTCGCCGGACACCCCAGGTTCAAGTCCACCAGATCAAAGCCTAGGCCCTCAACCATGCGCGCCGCCTCTGCCATCACCCGCGGATCGCTGCCAAAAAGCTGCGCCGAAATGGGATGCTCGTCTTCATAGAAATGGAGGTATCGCTTGGCCTTCTCGTCTTTCTTACGAAGCACGCCATCGGCCGAGGTGAACTCGGTCATGATCAGCCCGCAGCCGCCCAGGTTGCGGATGAAGCGCCGGAAGACCGTGTCGGTGACGCCGGCCATCGGTGCGAGCACGGTTGCCGGACTAATCCGGATGCCACCGATAGACACGCTTGCGGGGACTGGCTTCAGCGCCGATGCCCGGCGGGCAAGAGTGCCCGCCCCACCCGAGGTGTTTCCGACCGAGTTGTCCCAGGACTTGCGCACAGGTCTATTCTACTTGGCCTTTCAAGCGAAAGCCCCCGCCTTCCGGCGAGGGCTCAATTTCAGGTGTATCCGTGATAATCCCCGTAAATCTGTGGCCAAAGTTAGTTCTTTGCTGGCGCAGCCTTGGTCGGTTCAGGCGCGTTCTTGGCGTACTTGCGGCGGAAGCGCTCCACGCGGCCGGCAGTATCCATGAGCTTCTGCTTGCCCGTGAAGAAAGGATGGCACGCGGAGCAGATTTCTACGCCGATGTCTCCCTTGTGGGTGGACCGGGTTACAAACGCATTGCCGCACGCGCAATGCACGCGTACTTCGTTATAAGCGGGATGAATAGCTGCTTTCATAGGGGTTTAGACCTTGGCTTTCGGACTTCGATACGAATCCTTAGATTCTACCGGAATGCCCCAGGATTCAGCAATCCCAGGCACTCAGCTGTCAGCTCTAGAAGCGGAATTGGTACGAGACTTTCACGAAGAACTGCCGGCTGTCGTTGATGTAGCCCTTCACCGTGTTCGAGAGAGGCACGCCCGGCATAACGTCGAGGTTCTGCAAGTCACTGTTATAGCCCACATAAATCGCGGTGCCGGGATGCACGAGATATGTCAGCAGGAAATCGGCATTGAATTGCTTCTGCGTGGGCAGGGAAGTGTACAAATTGAACGGGATGGTCGGCTGGCTCGCCAGGAAAAACGCCTCGCCCGGCGTGTTCGCAAGTACCGAGTTGTATTGCAGAATTAGGCGTAGCGAAAGCTGCGGAGTAAACTGCCAGTTCCATTTGCTGCGCACGATGTGGTTATTGAAAATACCTTTGCCGATATGAACGCCGGGCGTCGTAGAAAGAGCAACCTGCGAGAGCGCAAAAAGATATTCACTCTCCGTCGCCCGCAAGCGCTCGAACAGATAAGTGTTCTCAATCTTCAACGGCCTAATGGGACGGAAGGTCAGCGTTGCAGCGCCTGTGTTCAGCCGCGCCACAAGAGACTGCGGCGGCGTTCCGGTCACGGGCACGAAGTTCACTCCATCTCCCCAGAAATAGTTCGCTCCAACCGTCACCTTCCGGAAGTAGCCGGTCTGGAACTTGGCTCCGCTGCGGTGTTCGTGGTAGTCCTGGTTCGCGGTTATGCCCCCAAGACCAAGAAACGCGAAGTCCTGCGGCCGAAGGCGTTCGCGCGTCTCTTCGTAGGGGACAAACTGCATGACGGTCTGGCCCCGTCCCGCGATCGTCAGATACGGCTCATAGTCGGTGTCCAACCGGGTTCCGTTGTGGTCCCAGGTGTTGTGGTTATAAACTGCCGGGCCCCAAGCGGTGATCCAGCCCTTCTTGGGACGAAAAAAGTATCCCGCATGCTGCTCACTGTCGCGGATGTCGACGCGGTTCACGAAGCCGGGCACGGTGACGAATCCCGGACTCACGTCCCGGTAAGAGCCGTTGTAGAGGAAATGAAGCCCGTTGTGCCTCAGGTCCAGCCGGTCCGCCGGGCCAGCATAATAGCTGCCGTTGCCCGCATTGCCCGAGCTGAACGGAAAAAGGTTGGTCTCGCAGGTGGATTGCAAGTTGCTGGAAGTCAGCCCCAGCAGGTTGCTCGAACTGGTTACCGCCTGGCCTTCGAGCGTCCAATTGTCGTTGAACTTCAGCCGCGTGTCGACTCCGCCAACGCGATTGAATTCTCCCGTGGTTGGACATTCCCAGTCGGTATAAATCACCCCAACACTCGACTGCTTGAAGATGTCACGGTTGACTCGCGCAATGGTGAAGTACGAGCGAGTCCCATAAAGACTGTCCGAACAGACAAGGGACGTCGCCGGGCAGAAGCTGGGCACGGCCAGCCCCGGGCTCCGATCATCGGTCGCCATCAGCCCGATCGAATACGGTCCCTCTTTCCCGGTGAGCCGGATCCCCGCTGACAAGTCCTGAATATTGCGCGTGAAAAACAAATCGAAGGGCGTGCGAAAGTAGTCTTCGTTCTCCAGAAAGAAAGGCCGCTTTTCTGGAAAGTACACTTCGAAGCGCTGGTTCACTGTGATCTGCGGATCTTCCGACTCCACTTGACTGAAATCCGGATTCGCCGTCAGGTCCAGCACAAAGTGGTCGCGGATCACGAACTTCGCGTCCACGCCCGGCTGGCCCTGGGCTGTGGCACTCTGAAAAAATGGGTTGTAAGCGTCGCGGGTATCCAGTGCTCGGAACCCGCGCATGATTCCATAAGGGATCAGCTCGATCTCGCGCCCCGGCGAAATTCCTTCCAGCCCATGCAGCGTCGCCTCCTGGCCCAGCCGCCCTTCGATCTTGCGGGAAATCTGCGGCCAGAACGAGTCTTCGTTCTTCCGAAAGATGCCGCGATAAAGAATGATTCCCCAGTCCTGCTGTTTGGTTGCCGGAAAACGAAGGCTCTTGAATGGAATGGAGATCTCGACCACAAAACCGCGGCTTGTGACTTTGCCGCGAGAATCCCAAACCGTGTCCCATGAGGTATCAAAATTTCCGCCGACTTCCGAGCGCGCGGCTTCGGTCCAGATCGCGTCCCACTGCACGCCCAGCGGAGTGGTCTGGAAGGCATAGGCCCGCCGGCGGTCATGAAACGTGTCGAGCATGACCTCGACCTGGTCATCGTCGTGAATGTCTTCGCGGCGTGACATTCTCGCCCGCACTTTCTTCGGATCGTCGAAGCACACGAACACGATGTACAGATTCTTCTGGTCATAGCCGAGGTATGCTTCGGTCTCCTCCGATACTTTTTCGCCGTTGTGAGGGTTGCGTTGCACGAAGCCCGTCGCCTTCGCCATCTGCTGTGCCGTCTCGCCCTCGGGCTTCATGCTGAGGAAGTCTTCCAGCGCGGGGGCGCGGGTCAATCGCGGTATGGTCAGCGCCGGGGGAGCCATCGCCGGCTTGAGCGTCTGTACCTGAGCATTCCCTGCGGTTTGCTCCTGCGACGGGACTGATGGCGGGGGATTCTGCGGACTTATTGCAGGAGTCTGTCCGCTCGCATTCTGCGGCAGAGTTGCTCCCTGCGCCGTGACGGCCGCTTGCAGCACAGGTAAGCCCCATCCACACTTCACGGCTCCCGGCAGCATCAACACACCTGCCAGCAGGAATCTCAGAATCCTTTCGACCGAAAAACCCTGGGTTCGACCCGAGCGCAAAGTGCCCTCACATTCCCGCCTCAGCCGGCGAGGAACTCAGAAAGATACACCATCAGCACGTCTGACAAAATAAGAAGACGCTGTTCCAAGGTTTCCCGAACAGTATTGGCCTAATTGAATCACCGGGTAAGTGGCCGGAGTGATGCCAGCCTAGCGCTGGAACAGGTAGGAAATCTTCACAAAAATCTGCCGTCCGTCGTTGATGAAGTGGTCGGAGGTGCGCAAAAGGTTCCCGTTGTAATCAACTCCCAGCGGGCTGTACAGGTTTTGCAGATTACTGTTATAGCCCAAATAGAAAGCCGTTCCGGGATGGACGAAATAGGTGAACAGCACATCGGCGTTGAAGTTTTTGGCTGGCTGGAGTGAGCTGAGCAGGGGATTCGAGATGACCGTATTGTACTGCCCAATCAAACGCAGAGAGAACGCGCGGGTGAACTGGTAATTCCATTTCGAGCGAATGATGTGGTTGTTGAACTGGTTCAAATTTGTAGAGACGCCCCGCAACCGAGTTAGCAAATACGTGTTCTCTACCGTCAGCCCCGGTATCGGCCGCACTGTGGCAGAAACCTGGCCGAAGCCGGACTTCCCCAGCACAGGCGGCCCCACTGCTGTGTCATAGTTGGTGTCCTGTCCCCAGTTGAACTCTGCTGAAAGCAGCACCGGTTTGAAGTAGCCGTAATCGAACCAGAACCCACGATGGAAGTGTGCGTAATCCTCATTCGTGGTCAACGTGGAGAAGTCCTGCGGGCGCAGGCGCTCGTGTCCCGCGTTGTAGTAAATCCCAAAATCGCTCGATCCATTGAGCTGAAAGCGCCAGTTCACATTGGTGAACCACTCCAGGCGGGTGCCGTGGTGGTCCCAGTTGTTGATGGTGAAAATTGACGGCCCATGCCATTGCAGCGTCTTCCCTTCGCTGGGCCGGAAACGGTACTGTGCGAACTGGCTGAAGCGCCGGACATCCGGACGCCGGAAGAATCCGGTATCGGTTTCAAATCCCGCCGCCGTGTCCTGATAAAGCACGTTGTACTCCACGTTCCGCGAACTGCGTTCCACAAACCAGTCGTAGGCGGTTCCACCCTTGTGCGTCCCATCGTAAAACTTGGTATGGCTCTCCAGCGCTTGCACCGTGATCAGCCACTTGTTGCCGGGCTTGATCTTGGTGTCGAAGCCGCCCACCCGGTTGGAGCCCACCAGGCAGGGATTCAGCGTGCACTCCAGTTCACCCGGAACCGTGTGCAACTCGCGATCCGTGTAGATCAGTCCGATGCTCGACGCTTTCCCGATGTCATGATTCACGCGCAGCACACCGAAATACGCTTTGTGCCCCGCCAAAGGATCGTATGGGGCCACGCTCTCTCCGGGCGACTTGTCGTCGGCAAACAGCAAGCCCAGCGACCACGGTCCGCTCTTGCCAGTGAGCCGCGTTCCGTATTCCGGGTCCGCAATCCGCCGCGTGAAGACGAGATTAATTGGAGTGTTGAAGTAGCTTGAGTTCTCCAGAAAAAACGGCCGCTTCTCCGGGAAAAACACTTCAAAACGCTGGTTCACCGTGATCTGCGGCTGGTCTGATTCCACCTGAGAAAAGTCCGGGTTGATCGTCGTATCCAGGACGAATGAATCCTTCAGCACGATCTTCGAATCCAGCCCCGGCCGCACTTGAAGGTAAGCGCCGTTGAATCTCGGATTGAAAGGATCGCGATCATCTAACTGGCGGAATCCCCGGCCCACAACATAAGGAATGAACTGCATGTTGCGGCTCCCCGCCACTTTCTCGATGCCGTCCATGTCCGCCCCTTGCACCAGAAAGCCCTGGGCGTTGCTCGTAATGTGCGGATAAAAGGAATCCTCGCTGTTGCGCTTGATGTCCCGCTCGAAGAACACGCCCCAGTTCTGCACGTCGGTCGGCGGAAAACGCAGCGACTTGAACGGAATCTCGAACCACGCCACGTATCCCTTCCCCGTAAGCTTGCCCTCCGAGTTCCAGACCATGTCATAGGAATAGTCTGGCCCACTCGAGTTCAGGCTGGCCTCATCCCAGATGCCGTCCTGCTGCACCCCCAGCGGATTTATATAGAAGAACAGCCCGTGAGCGTGGTCGTGGAAGGTGTCGAGCACAAAACCGAACTGGTCGTCATCGTTGATGAGTTCGCGGCGCACCAGCCGCGCTCGAATTTTGTCCGGCTCCGAGTCAAAGCAAACACATACTACGTAAAAGTTCTTGTCGGTATAGCCGAGATACACCTCCGTCTTTTGCGATACCGGCGTGCCATCCTTGGGATCGCGCTGCAGGAATCCATCTACCTTCAACATTTTTCCGGCGAACGCCGGGGAGGGCTGCATGTCCAGGAAATCGCCGATCGTTGGCCCCTGCTCAAGCCGGGGGATATGGAGCTTCGCAAACTTGGCTTTGGGAGTGACGGAGGTTGGGGTGCTTGCTTTCTCCTGGCCGCGGGCCACGGGGAGCAGCACCACGCATGCCAGCGCGCCGGCAGCGATCCGCCTCGTCGTGTTGAATCCCAAGCTCATTCGCCCCAAGCCTACCATCGGCAGAATCAAGTCTTGCTTGGGACTTAGACGGGAAGGAAGTGTCAAGGTTAGGGGGTTCTTGGAGTATTAGAGGAAGCACGCATGGGTTGCGTGAACTCAGGGAAGAAGAGTTGACTTGCGGTTTTCTCCGTGCCTCAGTGTCTCCGTGGTGAGTTCAAAATAACGAACTCTGCCGTCGACTCGGCTTGATGCAAAAATAATCGTACGCCAGTTGCGTCGCCACTCGCCCCCGCGGAGTGCGGTTCAAAAACCCAATCTGCATCAGGAACGGCTCGTAAATCTCTTCAATGGCATCCGGCTCTTCTGCGAGCACAGCCGCCAGCGTATTCACGCCCACGGGCCCGCCCTCGTACTTCTCGATAATCGTGAGCAGCAGCCGCCGGTCCACTTCATCGAACCCATACTTGTCGACTTCCAGCATCTGTAGCGCGGCCTGCGCCGTGGGCAAATCGATCTTGCCCGCGCCGCGCACCTGGGCATAGTCGCGCACCCGCCGCAGCAGCCGGTTGGCGATTCGTGGCGTTCCACGCGACCGGCTGGCAATCTCAATCGCTCCCGCTTCGTTAACCTCAACGCCGAGAATCTCCGCAGAGCGTTTCACGATCACGCGCAGTTCATCGGGAGTATAAAACTCCAGCCGCAGCACGATCCCAAACCGCGAGCGCAGCGGCGCTGAAATCAACCCAGCCCGCGTGGTCGCGCCCACAAAAGTAAACGGCTTCACTTCCAGCGTGTGGGTGCGCGCCGAAGGACCCTGCCCAATAATAATGTCGAGCTTGTAATCTTCCAGCGCCGAATACAGCAACTCTTCCAGCACCGGTTGCAGCCGGTGAATCTCATCAATGAACAGGACTTGCTTGTCCTGCATGTTGGTAATGATCGCCGTCAGGTCGCCCTTGATCTGCAACAGCGGCGCAGCGGTCGGCTGAAAGTGGACGCCCAGTTCGTTGGCGATAATGTTGGCCAGCGTCGTCTTGCCCAGCCCTGGAGGCCCATACAGCAACACATGATCCATGGCTTCGCCGCGTGACCGTGCCGCCTCAATCGCCACTGCCAGATTTTCTTTGGCCTTGGCCTGCCCGATGAACTCATTGAGCCGCTGCGGCCGCAGCTTCAACTCAAACGAGGAATCGTCCTCCACCGGCGCTGCCGACACCAGACGCTCGGGGCTGTAATTCAGGTTGGGATTGTTCTTCGCAGTCGCCACTGGCGGATAGTACCAGTTCCGCACCCTGCGCTGCCACAGGCAGTTGCTTTGCTCACTCCCTTACAAAGAACGGCCGCCCTTCCGGACGGCCCTTCTTCAGTTCAACACTGTTAACGACTCTAGCGCTCATCATCCCGGTGCGGCTTGGTGCGCCGCGGACGGTCAGAGTGAGCGTTGGGAACAGGCTTGTCGTTGGCCGAGCTGAACTGCGGGTCGTCCGCTGCGTCGTCACTCAGGCCACGCGCGTTGGTGAACATCTCTTCGTTCAGCGTCGCACCTACCGGCGCCGTCGCGTCGGCAAACACGCTGTACACCTTCTGCCCAACGAACGACGCGGTCATAAAGTCTCCCACCATCTGTCCCGACGTCGTTGACGGCAGCCAAGCCGGATTCATACCGCCGGCTATAGGCTTCGGCGCGCCCCAGGTCGAGCCCCCGTTGGCCGAAGCAATGTACGCGACACCCAGTTTGCAGCTCGTGGTGCAGCTCGCAACCGGGAAGTAGTTAAACGCGACTCCGATGCGCGCTGTGCTTCCGGAAGTCCCCGACTTGATTGCCAGGCCCGGAGTGAAGTGGTCCAGCGTGCTGCTGGTCGGGTCAATCGGAATCCGCGTCACCGCGCTCCAGGTCGTCCCATTCGTTGAAGTGCTCATGACGAGGTCATTCGAGGAGCAGTTCGTGCGGAAGCGGCAGTCCGCCCAGACCACGTAGACCGTGCCTGCGGCATCCATCTGCGCCGCGATCAGCGGTAGGGCCCGCATTCCGCCGCCAACCCCATGCTCCGAGATAAAAGCCACGGTCACGGGCGCCGTCCAGGTTGCGCCGCCGTCGGTGGATTTGAACGCCAGCACGCTCGCCAGGAAGGGATCGTCGATCGGCACGATCACTGTCCCATTGGGCTGAACCAGCGGTAGTCCACCATTCCCCGACCCACTGCCAGTCGTTGTTTTCTTGGCGCTCCAGGTCTTCCCACCGTCCGTGGAGGTGCTCATCTCAATCAGATCAAACTGACTGAAATCGTCCCATTCCACATAGCAGTTGCCGTAGTGCGGGCTGGTCGAGGTGTTATCGCAGCCTATCCACGGCTTGTCATAGAATCCGTTTTGCTCGACGATTGACACAGTTGCCGGGTTATTCCACGTGATGCCGTCGGTCGAGCTGCTGACGAGAACCGCGGCGCCGTGTGCTCCGCCTGCGTCCGACAAGGCCAGCGTCTCCGCCAGCCAGAGCTTGAACTTTGCGTTGTAGGTCACCGAGGGATCGCTGGCGCGGTCATAGCTCCCCGTGCCTTCCAGCTTGGTGATCCCGGGAAGGTTGCCGTGCGTCCAAGTCGTACCACCGTTGGTGGAAGTAGAAAAACCGATGTCGGATGAGCCTCCGTCCGTGAACCGCCCGATTTGGAAAACAGAAACGATCGTGGAACCCAGCGCATAGCTGGCGGGCTCGACCTCGGTCTGATGCTGGCTGGTTGTGTTCGTGAATGTGTCCGTGCTGATCTGGGTCAGCGGCATCTGGGCATTAGCCGTGCCCACAGCAAAAAGAAGCGTTAACAGCGTAAGCGCGGTGGCGCACCTCGAGACGAACCAATTGTCTAGGACCATGAATCTGGGCAAGGGAAGCCTCCATAAGTTTGAGTTGAAAACAGTTAGAAATCCAAAACTTGATGAGCACTTGTGGTCGATAGAAAAACGGATGATGGACGCGAATGCCCCGACTGGCTCGCGATACAGCGACATGAATCCATATCCGCTGTCGGTCGAGAACTATAGCCCCCTAGTAGTGGCGAGTCAACGTGCAAGAAGTTGCACACCGATATCGAGATCTAATTCCAGCCCAGGCCGTTGGGACGTTGTAACTAGCCACAAATTTCCCTTGACACGATGTCAAGCGTGCTTTACATTTCATAGTGTCAAGCATGCTTGACTTGGAGAAAATTATGGACGCCAACGCCAAACGCTATCTTAAAGAATTCGGCAGCTCAATGGCCGCCTACACCGTGATTGTGCCGGTTTCGATCTGGCTGCTGAAAAGCCACGAACATTCCCCGCTCCGCTTCCTTTTTGCGATCCTGCCGGTGATCCCGTCAGCCTTCGCGATGTGGGCCGCGATCCGCTTCTTCCGTGGCCTCGACGAACTGCAGCGCCGCGTTCAGTTCGAAGGCATGGCCTTCAGCTTTCTGGCCACTTGCATCATCACCCTCACCTGGGGATTCTTGCAAAACGCCGGCCTGCCTCACGCCGACGTAATCTGGGTCACGCCTCTGCTGATCATGCTCTGGGGACTCGGTCTCGCCATGGCCTCGCGGAGGTACCAGTGAAAAACAGCGTGCGCGATTTGCGGGCCCAACTCGATTGGACCCAGGCCGACCTCGCTGACAAACTCGGCGTCTCGCGCCAGACGGTAAACGCCATCGAGACTGAAAAGTATGATCCCAGCCTGCCGCTCGCGTTTAAGATCGCCAAGCTGTTCCACCGGTCGGTGGAGGAGATTTTCAAGGCGTAGGGGGCTGGTAATTACTTCGGATACCACTCCAGCACCCGCACCTCAATCCCAGTCCCTTCCAATCCCTTTTGAAACACGGCAAGATCAGACCCGTGATAGTGGTAAGGAATAACAATCTTCGGATGGAAGGCTTTAACCGCATCAGCAGCCTCTTCCGGCGGCATGGTGTAAGGCAGATTCATACACACGAACGCCACGTCAATGTTCTTCAGCGCGCGCATCTCCGGGACGCCTTCGGTATCGCCAGAAAAGTAAAAGCGCTTTCCACCGTAGGTGAGGACGTAGCCATTGCCGCGCCCTTTGTCGTGAAAAAGTTTCCCGGCTGCGGGACCGCGCTTCAGGTTGTAGGCGGGAATGGCCTCAATCGTCCATCCCTCCCAACTTTTCGTTTCTCCATTAGCGATGGGCTTGGCGCTGGTCACGGTCGCGACCACCGCTGGCGGCGCCAGAATGTCCGTTCCCGCCTGGCTGACTTCCTTGATCGAATCAGGATCCATGTGGTCGCCATGAATGTCGGTAATCAGAATAAGGTCGGCTTTTGGAAGCCCGGAGAGTTTCGCGGGCTTCGCGGGATCCAGATAGAGAGTCTTCCCTCCCGCCTCAATCAGCGTGCTGGCGTGATACAACGGCGTGATTTTGACCGGCCCGGCGGATGTGGGGAAGACTTGGGTGTCGGCCGCAGATGCAAGCGGCGCCATAGCAAACAGAACGAATAGAAGAACGAGCAGCAGTTTCATACGGTTGACTCCGGTGTACGAACTGACATTCTGACACACGTTCCCGAGCAGGGGGGAGAAAAGCCGGGTAACTGGCCGGACTTTGACGCCCTGGCCCGGGAGATATTGGGCGACCGCATTCTTCCCAATCTCGTCCCCGAGGATCGGGGACGCAATCGAGAGTTTATCTCGATTCCAACTTTTTAGTCTCTCGGTACGTGACCGATATTCATTCTTCCGAAGCCCGCCGCCGGGTGCAAGGTGCGCCTTCACTAGCAATCACTTCCCTGCATCGCGCCGAGTGGACGCCCTCGGGCAACATCAAGTTCGTGGAAACATGACCCCACAAGAGGCCCAACGGGCTCATGATCGATTCTTCTCGGATGAGGCCGCTCGTCTATGGCGAGCGGCCTCGCTGCCCGAGAATGCTTTCGAGCTGTGCGCTGATCTGGCTCGCCGCTACGGAGCGAAATTTGGTATGCGAACGCCGGATACCCTGCACGTGGCCTGCGCGCTGGAACTCAAAGCCGATCGATTCTGGACGTTTGACGAGCGACAGGCGAAGCTGGCGAAGGCGCAGGGGATGAAGACCGCTTAAACACACTTGCTTCGTTTCAGCCGCTAATTAAAATTAGCAATCCAATCATGCACACCGCCGCGTCCGTCATGACAGCCAGCATCAAGGTCACGACTAAGCGTCCGTCACTCCGCAATTGCTCCGGAATTACGTTAGCGCGTTTGGCTACCACTGTGCGCGCCCAACGATCTCCGTAGCGCTGCTCCTGATAGCTCCCCTGCATAGCGAGGTACCCGACGAGGCCAAAGAAAAGCGAATCAACGAAGTAGCCTAGTTCTCGAATGACCGCAGGCACGGTCCTGCAGCGGATGCCGCTTTCCTGCACCACTACAGCCGAGATCAGCCGCTTCCCTAGTGTGCTTCCATGCATGCTCACGCAAATGACGTTATAAACAACGTAGCCCAGCACTCCGGGAATGAAGCCAAACAGGCCTGGATGCCTGAATCTCGCCGTAACCCAAGGGGGCACATGACTACCCGATGCGGCGAGCACGAGAAGGGAGAAGAGAAATCCCGCTGAATATGTGACGCAGTAATGCAGAACGTAATCGATCAGCCGGGCTCCAGCGCGCGGCCAAAAAGTAATGCCTGCCAGACCAACTTCCTCGGTTGCGTAGCCACCGAAAGAAAAAGTGGTCGTTGTAGCAGGAGAATCGGAAAACGGCGTTATCGGTGTGGACATCAGGAGGCTCCTTCGGACCCACGACGCCTCGTACTAATCGACCCGCGCCCTAAGGCCAAGCCGTCGCGAAAACTATACACGCCCTGTCAGCAACCGACCGGCGAGAGCTACTTCTAGAGGCCTCGGTCCCTACTCTTCCTCTTCCTTCACATCCCCTCGCGCCGCCTTCGCCTTCTCAATAATCTTTTCCTGCAACGCTCCCGGCACGGTGTCGTAGTGGTGCATTTCCATGTTGAAGCTACCGCGGCCTTGCGTCATCGAGGTCAAGTCCACGCCGTAGGTCAGCATCTCGGCCATAGGCACCTCGGCTTTCACCACGGTGTTGCCGCCCTTGTTGTCCATGCCCTGGATGCGTCCCCGCCGGCTGTTCAAATCGCCCATGATCGAACCCGCGAAGTCGTCCGGGATCGTGATCTCTACCGACATCACCGGTTCCAGAATCGTCGGCTTGGCCTGCTCCATCGCTTTCCGGAAGGCGATGCGCCCCGCCATCTGGAACGACATGTCGTTCGAATCCACATCGTGATACGAACCGTCATACAGAATCACGCGGAAATCCACCACCGGAAATCCCGCCAGGTATCCGCGTGCCGCCGCATCCTTGATTCCCTTTTCGATGGCGGGAATATAGTTCTTCGGAATCGCACCACCGAAAATATCGTTTACGAATTCAAACTGCCCTCCGCGCGGCATGGGCTCCATCTTGATCTTGCAATCTCCGTATTGCCCGTGCCCGCCGGTCTGCTTCTTATGCCGCCCCTGAACATCGGCTTTGCCGCGAATCGTTTCCCGGTAAGGCACCTTCGGCGCTTTCAAAACCACTTCCGTGTGATACCGCTTCTTCAACTTCGCAACGATGACTTCAATATGCTGCTGCCCCGTGCCCGCAATCAGAAACTCCTGCGTCTGCGCATCCCGGAAGAATCGCAGCATCGCGTCTTCTTCCATCAGCTTGTGGATCCCCGGCCCCAGCTTGTCTTCATCCGCGCGGCTCTTGGGCTCAATGGCAAACGTAATCGCTGGCTCCGGCAGCTTCACTCGCGGATAAAGAATCGGCGCCGCCTTGTCTCCCAGCGTGTCGCCGGTCAACGTGTCTTTCAATTTCGCCACCGCGCCAATATCCCCGGCATGCAGCTCCGTCACCGGAACCGCCGTCTTCCCCTGCATGATGGAAATATGCGACAACTTCTCCGCCGATCCGCGGGAAAAATTCTGCGCGCTTGACTCATTCTTCAGCACTCCCGAAAAAACTTTGAAGTACGAGATCCTGCCCGAGAATGCGTCAGAAATAGTCTTGAACACATACAACGACATCGGCTCCGAATCCGTCTCATGCCGTTTCGGAGCGTCCCCGTTCCCCGCGGCTGCCGGCTCGCCCTGCACCCATTCGTGCTCAGAAGGCGCTGGCGTGTAATCGACGATGAAATCCATGACGCGGTCGGCCCCCACGTTCCCCAGCCCCGAACTAAAGATGACGGGAAAGAGTTTGTCCTCACGAATCGCATTGTGCAGCGCCGGGATCAAATCTTCTTCCGGAATCGTCCCCTTCTCGAAGAACTCCTCCATCAGCTTGTCGTCGCCCTCGGCCACCAGTTCCACCAGTTGCTCGTGAGCCTCCTGCACCTGCGCCCGCATGTTGGCCGGGATCTCCGTCTCTTTTCCCTTACCATTCCCTCCCAGTTCATAGGTGTAAGCCTTCATGCGCACCAGGTCGACCACGCCCGTCAGACTCTTCTCGCTTCCAATCGGCAGCTCGATCGGAATCACATTCCGCCCAAACGCGCTGATCAGCGAGTCCAGCACGCGCTCCGCATTCGCCCGGTCGCGGTCCATGCGGTTCACCACAATCAGCCGTGGCGTCTTGTACTCGTCGCAATCTTTCCACACCCGCTGCGTCACCACTTCAACCCCAGCCACGCCATCCACCACCACGATCGCGGCATCCACCACCGGCAGCACCATCCGGGCTTCGTGGACAAACATGTTGAACCCGGGCGTATCGATCACATTGATCTTCGTCTTGCCCCACTCCACATACGCCGCCGACGCCGCAATCGACATCTTGCGTGCGATCTCCTCCTCGTCGTGATCGGTGGTGGCCGACCCGTCGTCCACCCGCCCCAGCCGCGGTGTTGCGCCGGCTGTGTACAGCATGGCGGAAACGAGCGTGGTCTTGCCCGCATGCCCGTGCCCCACCATCGCGACATTACGAATATTTTCTCCGGAATAAACTTTCACGAGTAGGCTCCTTCGCAGGCGTGGAAAGAGAGAAGGCCCTGAAAATCAGAATCCAGACTTCAGAATCCAGACCTCAGAATGAAGACCAGTGCAGTATACAGGCCAGCCCGACATCCCCTGCCAAAACCTAGGATGCTACCACAGCGGAAATTCGCCGCTCAACTGGCGCGCCTCGACAAAATGGGGAGCTTGCCAATTTCGACGCCCGTTTCGGCGAAAAATGTGATTCTTGCGCGTCCAAACCGGGCCTTTCTGGTGTAACATGTAGCCCCGCTATTAAGTCGGCTTGGGGGGAGGAAATGGCCGAAGTTGAACGGGTTCTGTCTACTACACCGTCGCCCGCCACAACGGAAGAACAACCGCCAACCTCCTTGCCGACGGCTCCCGCGGATACTGCAAGTGAGCACCAACCGCCTCAGGTGCATTCGCGCTGGGGGCACTTGGCATTGCTGGCCCTGGCTGCGCTTGGAGCAGCTATCGGGTTTTTGACGGGTATAGGTTTGTATGGCGAGGTCCGTTTCGAACCCCTTCTATTCATATTTCAGGCGCTGATTCTGGGGTCGGCGGCCTACGTGCTTTTCGACCCTGGCATGGAAATGCTCCATGACCGGCTAGGAGCGGCACGCGGCAAGTTCCCGGAAGGGCGCAAGCTCATTGCCACAGCGGTAGTCGCTCTGGCAACCGTTCTTGTATCTGCCTTTCATCACTCGCTTGGTGAAACTCTCAAAGAAGAGCTCGGGAAACTCCAATATCTCGAAGGCTTATTCGGGTGGCTGAAAGATGTCAACGGATTTCTTCTTGCGGTTGTTGTAATGTGCTGCGTCGGGCTGATCTCCTTACTAGTTACGCACTCCTGGATACTAGGAGCGAAGCAGCAACGGCGGCGCGCCGCACTCTACGGTGGAATCACCAGTTTTGTTGCCGCAATCGCGCTGGCGTCCCTTTTGGTGCGATCGCTCGACCATAAAGGCTATCTTCACTCGTATTTTTGGGGCGCGCTGGTGGGCATCCTCGCTGTGTTGTGGTTCTTCGGCCCCGGGCTCATCGGGGGCGTGGCCATTAACAGACTCCGGTACGGTTCCAGCGCTACAAAGGGGATCCTCGGTTACCTGCTGCTTTTCTCGGCAGGGTATGCATTGTCGCTCCTGATCGCCGCCTATGCATTTGAGGTTGCATTCCCGATTTACAAGGACAGCGTTGACGCCTTTATCTGGCTTCCGATCATTGCGCTGATCTCCCAAAATCTGGGTTGGGCGCTTGGACCATTTTTCCGCCGCGAGTTCTGCGATCATCACCTAGGTATGTCGGGCGGCGGGACTGAGAAACCGGCCGCTGAACGAAAGCTCCCGCCGGTGGTTGCGTTTCCCGGCCCGCGGACTGCGTCCCCGCTTGCCCTCGCCAGCATCGACGACAAACAAACCCCGGCCGCGCGGGCACAAGACCTGTTGCTGAAACCGAAAGGCGATCGCATGTGGGCAGCGCTGGCTCTCCTGTTTACCCTGGTTGCCACAGGCTTTGCTTACCACGCGGGCGCTATGCGGAGAGACCCGGAAATTGCCGATAACATCCAGCGAGAGATCCAACAGGATTCCGGGCTGCGCAAGAAGGGCTTGAATGTGCACAGCGCGGGACGAATAGTGACGCTCTCGGGAGTCGTGGACGATGAAGCGGAACATGCGGCCGCGGTGCAGCGCGCATTATCGGTGCGAGGCGTAAAGCAACTGATTGATCAGATTCAGGTGGCCCCGGCTACGCCGCCAGCTTCCACGGCCATCTCGACCCCTGGCGCCGCCGGACCTCAATCCCCGGTTCCCGCGATTGACGCAACGATTTCTATCGGCGGAGCGGCCAGCCCGGGCAAAGTTGGTTCGAGCGCAAATGGTCCCGCGCCACATGGCACGGCCGCAAACGCGAAACCGGAAGTCTCACAAAAATCGGTCGAAGCTCCGAAAACGGCCGACGCCCAAAAACACAAAGGCCTGCTCAATTTCCTGAAGAAAGACAAGAACAACCAAGCCGCCGCGGACTCAAAGAATCCTGCGGACGCTGCGAAATCGCCAGACTCCGAGAAACACAAAGGCCTTTTCAACTTCCTGAAGAAGGACAAGAATAATAACGGGAATAAGAACCCCATACTCACCCCGAACAATAAAAACGTCGCACCCACTCCGAATAATAAGAACGACAAGAACAATAAGAACCCGAAGAAGGATGTGAACAAGAATCCGGCGCTCCACTAAGCTATTGGCCGGGTGTATGATCTCATCGCCATGCTAGGTAACCGCACCGACGAGCAGTGGATCTCGCAATACTCCTCCAGCCACCAACATCCCGTGAACCGGGTCTGCCACACCCTGGGCATTCCGACCATCCTCCTCTCGCTCCCAATATTTCTTGCCAGCATCTTCTTCCATCGCCTGTGGCCCTACGCGCTCGGGCTTTTTCTCGCCGGATGGATTCTCCAATTCATCGGCCATGCCTTCGAAGGCAAGCCTCCGGAATTTTTCCACGACTGGCGTTTCCTGCTGGTAGGTGCACGCTGGTGGTGGGCCAAGATTCACGGCAAGGCCTAAGGATCGTTTTAGGACACCCATGTTCCCTCAACTAGCCCGCTTCACCGACCTCGGGCTGCTCCTCCTGCGCCTCATGGTCGGCCTGGTCTTCGTCAACAGCGGCTACAGCCACCTCAAAGACCCCGCCGCTCGCGCCAAGAGCATTAGCATGTCCAAGACCTTCACCATCTTCCTCGGCATCGCCGAAGTCTCCGGAGCCCTAGGCGTGGCCTTCGGAGTCCTCACCCAACTCGCCGCCTTCGGCCTCATCCTCATCATGTTCGGCGCCATCCAGAAAAAGATTTTCGTCTGGCACACCGGCTTCTGGGGCGGAAAGGCCTACGGCTGGCACTATGACCTGATATTTGTCCTGATCAACCTAGTCATCATTTTCACCAACGGCGGAGCGTATGTGCTGATGCGATAGGGTTCTCCGGGCCGCGCAACCTGGTTCTTGCTATCGGCAGCCCTAAATTGATAAGCTGCCAGCACGTCGGACCCTGCATGCAACGGCTCATCGCCAGATTTCTGTTATTCGTAGCGCTCGCGGGCAACCTCGCCCCGCTGGCCGTGGCGTCCGCCGCAACGCCGCACGCCTGCTGTATCCGAAAAGCCGCGCATCACTGCCACGACTCGGCTGTAGCAGAATCCAGCCAGCTTGTCATCCGCGGCGTCAGCCCGTGCAATCATGATTGCTGCCGCGCCGTCACCACGGCCCAATGGGCCCACGCGCAGCCCCCTGCAGGCGCTTTCGGCTCACCCAATGTCGAGACTCACTGCGGCCAGCCAGATCTAGTTTCCCCAAACACAGCAGTCTCCAGTTTCCAATCCACCCGCGCCCCTCCGCACCTCTCCATAGCCTGAGCCAAATCCAACAAGCACCACGACCCGTGTGGGGACGCGCAATTCGCCCGCCCTCGATCAGTCATTGGAGATCCAATGCGTTTCATTCGGCTAATCCTATTGTCGCCGTTCCTCACCCTGGCCGCTTTCGCCTCAATCTTCGGATCGGTGCGCGGCATAGTCCACGACCCTCAGCACCGTCCCGTGGAGAATGCCATGGTCATGCTCCGCTCGAAAACCTCGGACTGGTCCACCACCGCCACCACCGACGCCACAGGCCAGTTCAATTTCAATGCCGTCGCTGTCGGCGAATACACCGTGACTATCGTCGCTCCCGGCTTCAATCAGGCTGCGGAGAATGTCGTTGTTAATTCCGGATCGCAACCCATCCTCCATTTCTCTCTCAACGTCGCCACCAACAAAGAGACCATCACTGTCCCCGGCTCCCCCGAAGCCGTTCCCACCGACTCCGCCACGCCCACCACCCTGGTCAGCCGCCTCGATGTCGAACGCACTCCCGGCGCCGACCGCAGCAACAGCCTCGCCCTGATCACCGACTACGTTCCCGGAGCCTATTTCACCCACGATCAGCTCCACATCCGCGGCGGACACCAGACCAGTTGGCTCATCGACGGCGTTCCCGTCCCCAACACCAACATCGCCTCCAACCTCGGCCCGCAGTTCGATCCCAAGGACATCGACTATCTCGAAGTCAATCGCGGAAGCTACGGCGCCGAGTTCGGCGACCGCACCTACGGAGTCTTCAACGTTGTCCCGCGCACCGGCTTCGAGCGCAACCGCCAGGCCGAACTCGTCCTCAGCGCCGGAAACTTCTACCAGACCAACGACGCCCTCAGCTTAGGCAGCCACACCGAGCGCTTCGCCTATTACGCCAGCGTCAACGCCAACCGCAGCAATCTCGGATTGCAAACGCCCGTCCCGCAAGTCGTTCACGACGCCGCCAACGGCTTCGGCGGCTTCAATTCCCTGATCTTCAACGTCGATCCCACCAACCAGCTGCGCCTCGTGACTTCCCTGCGCAAGGATTACTATCAAATTCCTTACGATCCTTTTGCGAACGACATCGAGAACGCGCCAATCGCGGCGAATGGATTCGTGGCCCAATATCCGAGCGTCGGACTGCGGGATGGCCAGCATGAAGGCGATGCCTTCGTAAACTTTTCCTGGGTGCACACCTTCAATTCGAAAACGCTCGTGACCATCTCGCCTTTCTACCATTACAACCAGGCCAACTACGACAGCCAGCCCAGTGATTCTCCAAGCGCCACCACCGACCATCGCACCTCGACCTACGCAGGCGGGCAGGCAACTTTCAGTGCCAACCTGCCGAAAAACAACTTGCAGCTCGGCCTATACAGCTTCTATCAGCAGGACAACGAACTGTTCGCCTTCAACGATGGCACCACTTCATCGTTCACCGACCGCGAGCACCCTTCCGGCAGCCTCGCAGCCTTCTTCCTCGATGACAAATTCAAACCAGTTCCATGGCTGACTCTCTCCGCCGGCATTCGCCCCACTCACTTTTCTGGCTCAATGACCGAGAACGCCATCAGCCCGCGCTTCGGCGTGGCCGTCAACGTGCCAAATCTCAACTGGACGTTCCGCGCCTTCTACGGCCAATACTTCCAGGCGCCACCGTTGATCACAGTTTCCGGTCCGCTACTTCAGTTCTGTAGCGCCACGAATTGCGGTTTCATCCCACTCCACGGCGAACGCGATGAAGAACATCAATTCGGCGTCACCATCCCCTTCCGCGGCTGGATCCTCGACGCTGACAATTTCAGAACCGGCGCCAGCAATTTCTTCGACCATAGCTGTATCGGAAATGGCGCGTGCCTCCCCATCACGATTTCCCGGGCTGTAATCCGGGGCTGGGAACTCACCCTGCGCTCCCCCCGCATAGCCCACCGCGGACAAATCCATCTCGCATATTCCAATCAGATCGCGGAAGGCGCCTTACCCATCACCGGCGGCCTGACCAACTTTTCGCCACCCACCCCGCTCTTCGCCCTGGACCACGACCAGCGCAACACTCTAAATATCGGAGGCGACATCACGCTACCCTGGCGCTCCCATGCGTCAACCAACATTTACTACGGCTCAGGCTTCAGTAACGCCTTCCCCGGCGCGCCGTATCCCGGAGACCATTTGCCCCAACACACCACCTTCGATCTTTCTCTCAGCAAAGATTTCGGCGAGCGCTTCTCCGCTTCGCTGAACGCCATGAACGTAGCCAACCGCCGCATGGAGCTCGACAACAGCCAAACCTTCGGGGGATTCCACTGGAACAACCCGCGCGAAATCTACATCGAACTGCGCTACCGCTTTCACTACTGAAGAGTCAAAGTCGGAGATAATAGAAATGAATATGCCCCGCACACCAAATTCATACCGTCCGCGTCTGGCACTTCTCTTCCTGTGCGCCCTGCTCGCATTTTCAGCCGCCTGCAACCGCGGACCCTCGCAGCCCGCCGCCGCAAGCTCCTCAGCAACCAAGCGTTATCCCTTCAAGGGAAAAGTCATTTCCCTCGATAAGCCAGCCGCAACCGCCAACATCGACAACGAGCCCATCCCCGGCTTCATGGACTCGATGGCCATGTCCTACCCCATCAAGCCCCCGGCAGCGCTCACCCAACTCCAGCCCGGCGACACCATCGCTGCCGAAGTCGTCGTCCAGCCCGACAACACCTACTGGCTGGAAAACGTCAAAGTCACCGGACCGTCGCTGGCTCCCGCCGGCAAACCCTCAGCTGAAAAAGACAGGAGAAGCAAATGAAGTATGGGTTAATCCTACTGGCCACGCTCGGCATCGTAGTCTCAGCCCTGGCCCTGCGCGAACACTACCGCACCGAAGGCGACTCCCCGTGCAGCATCAACGAGCGCTGGGACTGCGGCATAGTCAACCACAGCCCCTACGCCATGGTCCCAGGGACCGGAATTCCGGTCGCCGTCCTGGGCATAGCCGGATATCTCCTGATGGCCGCCCTAGCCTGGCGCCGCGCGTGGCGCGCGCTCCTGGCGGCAGCCCTCGCGGGACTAGCCTTCTCCCTCTACCTGGCCCACATCGAAGCGCATGTACTAGGCGTGTGGTGCATCTACTGTGTGATTTCCCTGGGAATTATCTCGCTCATCTCTTTCCTCGCGCTGGGAATGACAGTTACCACCCTGTTGGGAAAGCAATCCGCACGATCTGCATAGTGAACATAAACTCTTTGCCATTTCCAACTTCTCTGTCATTTCGAACTCCTTGTCATTTCGAACCGGCGTTCTTTGCCGGTGAGAAATCCGCTGTTGCCTGAGCATCACGCCCCGGCTTTTCATTGACGAACCCGCACCATTCGCCTAAGATAGCCTCGCTTCCGGTTCCTCTCGCGACCGGCACGCACCCTCGTCCATGATCGGCCAAACCGTCTCCCACTACCGCATCATCGAAATGCTTGGCGGCGGCGGGATGGGTGTAGTTTACAAAGCGGAAGACACTCAGCTCGGCCGCTTCGTCGCACTTAAGGTTCTTCCGGACTCTGCTTCCGAAGACCCCCAGGCTCTGGAACGCTTCCGCCGCGAGGCCCGTGCAGCTTCTTCCCTGAATCATCCTAATATCTGCACCGTCCACGAGATCGGACAGCACGAGGGCCATCTCTTCATCGTGATGGAGTGCCTGAGTGGCGAGACTCTGAAGCACATGATTCAGGGCAAGCCCATGGAACTCGATCGCCTGCTAACCTTGGGGATCGAAGTTGCCGATGCGCTTGAAGCCGCCCACAGCAAGGGAATCGTTCACCGCGACATCAAGCCCGCTAACATCTTTATCACCGACCGCGGCAACGCCAAGATTCTGGATTTCGGCCTGGCGAAAATAGCCCGCGCAGCCCGCTCCACCAGCGGCGACTCGCAAACCATGGCAGACGCCGCCAGCCTGGACCTTACCAGTCCCGGCACCGCGGTCGGCACCATGGCTTATATGTCGCCGGAACAACTGCGCGGCAAGGATCTCGACGCCCGCACCGATCTTTTTTCCTTCGGCGTCGTGCTCTATGAAATGGCCACCGGCATTCTCCCCTTCCGCGGAGAAACTACCGCAGTCATCACTGACGCGATTTTGAACCGCCAGCCCACCGCCGCCACTCGTTTGGTTCCGGAAATTCCCTCCAAGCTGGACGAGATCATCAGCAAAGCTTTGGAAAAAGACCGCGACATGCGCTGCCAGACCGCGGCCGAACTCCGCGCTGACCTGAAGCGCCTGAAGCGCTCTCTCGATTCGTCGCGCACTTCCTTAGTCACGGAAGAGTCCAGGTCTTCCTCCCCATCCTCATCGCGAGCGGCCATCTCGGTTCCAGTCCCGCCGCTGCGTAAGAAATTTTCTGTTGCGGCGTTTTTCGCTATCGCCCTGCTTCTGGCCGCAGCCGCCGGACTGTACACAGGCAAGAAATTGTTCGCCACCTCGCCTTTAGAGCCCCCGGTCTACCGCCAGCTCACCTTCCGCCGCGGCAGCATTCGCGCCGCACGTTTTGCTCCTGACGGACAAACCATCCTGTACAGCGCCGCATGGCAAGGCAATCCCGTCGACGTCTTCACCGCGCGTCCCGAAGCTCCTGAGTCGCGCTCCATGGGCCTGAGCCGCACCCAGCTCATGTCCATCTCCGCCACCTCTGAAATGGCCGTGCTGCTAAACAGCAAGGCCATCGGCGCCTGGGTGAGCATGGGGACGCTGGCGCGCGCTCCGCTCTCCGGCGGTGCTCCGCGCGAAGTGCTGGAGCAAGTGCAGTGGGCCGACTGGGCCCCCGACGGCACCAGCCTCGCCGTAGTCCGCGACATGGGTGGCCGCAACCGTCTCGAACTTCCCGTGGGCAAGCCGCTCTATCAGACCGGCGGCTGGATCGGCCACCCCCGCGTTTCTCCCAAGGGAGACTACGTCGCCTTCGCCGATCACCCCCAGCAGGGCGATGATGGCGGCTCCCTCGCGGTCGTCGATCTCGCCGGCAACAAGAAGATGCTTTCCACCCAGTGGTTCACCATTCAAGGCTTGGCGTGGTCTCCTGACGGCAAAGAGGTCTGGTTCACCGCCAGCAAGTCGGGCACCGATCGCACGCTTTACGCCACCACACTCGACGGCAAGCAACGCGTCGTCGCCCGCCTGCCCGGCGCTCTCATGCTGCTCGACATCGCCAAAGACGGCCGCGTGCTTCTGGTGCGCGCCACCTGGCGACGCGAATTGCTCGGCCTTGTCGACGGCGAATCCAAGCAGCGCGAACTTTCCTGGCTGGACTACACCTATCCCTCCGATCTCTCCGCCGACGGCAAGACGTTATTGTTTGACGAAGAGGGCGGCGGCGGCGCTCTGGCCTATTCCAAATCCGGCGGCCTGACCTACGCCGTCTACATTCGCAAGACCGATGGCTCGCCCGCCGTCCTGCTCGGCGAAGGCGGCGCGGTCGCGTTATCCCCAGACGGCAAATGGGCGATTGCGCAAACTCAGGAATCGCCCTCGCAATTCAAACTTCTGCCCACCGGCGCTGGCGAACCAAAAGAACTCACCAAAGACAACATCAACCACAGTTGGGCGCACTGGTTCCCTGACGGAAAACGCATCCTGTTCTCCGCCGACGAGCCCAACAAGGGCGTTCGCTTCTACGTCTACGAGCTTGCCTCGGGAAAGAGCCAGGTCATCTCGCAGGAAGGCGTCAACGGCACCGCATTCGCCATCTCCCCGGACTCGCAGCAAGTCGCCGCCATCGGCCCCGATCAAAAGGGATATCTCTATCCCATCACCGGTGGCGATCCGAAACTCATCGCCGGCATCAATCAAGGCGAGCAGCCCATCACTTGGAGCGGCGACGGGCATACGCTCTACATCTACCAGCCCGGCGAACTCCCCGCCCGCGTCTACCGCCTCGATGTGAAAACCGGCCAGCGCACCCTCTGGAAAGAACTCATGCCCTCCGACCCCGCTGGCGTAGAAAACATCGGCCCCATCTACATGACCCCCGACGCCAAAACCTGCGTCTTCGGCTACCACCGAATGCTAGCCGACTTATACTTGGTGGAAGGCCTGAAATAATTTAAGGCGCAAAAAAGGCGGCCCGCAGGCCGCCGCCCCAATTATTCCTTCTGGTTTTATCCGTGTGAATCCGCGCAAATCCGTGGCGAAAGAACTTAGATATCCAAATTCTTCACATCCAGCGCGTTCTCTTCAATAAACTTCCGCCGCGCCTCCACATCTTCGCCCATCAAAGTTGTGAAGATGGTCTCGCACTCGGCAATATCTTCCAGCTTCACCGAAAGCAATGTCCGCCGCTCCGGATCCATCGTCGTCTCCCACAACTGCGGAGCCGTCATCTCCCCCAGACCTTTGTAGCGCTTCACCTCGTAGCCCTTGCCGCCCTGCTCTTCCACGTAGGCGAACAGTTCTCGCGCGGTGGTTTTTTCCACGGTTTCCACCTCGGCCTTGCGCTTCGCCACAGGCTTCGCGCTCTTTTTCCCGCTCTTCCCGTCGTTCTGCTCGTCTCCTTCGGAATCTTCGCTCTCGTCGTTTTCCTCAGCCGCCGCACCCTTGGCCATTGGCTCCACAATAAACGGAGGCTGCATGTAGGGTTCAATCTGTTTGAACTTCGAGATCATCTGCCGGTACTCCGGGCTCGACGCCAGCTCCCAGTTCACGATATGTTCTGCGCCCTGCGAACTTGTGAATCCTGCTTCCCACAGATTGTGTTCCTCGTCGAAGCGCGACTCCACACTCTTGAACTTTCGCTCTTTCTGCAACTTCTTCAGTTCTCTTTCTAGCTTCTCGACCTTCTTCGGCGGAGTTTTCCTGTCCCCCTCAAAATCCTCGTGCTTCGCCAGGTCCAGCTTCGGCAGCAGTTCGGTAACCTTCTCGTCGCGTAGCCGCTTGTCGACTTTGTCGAACAGATCCAGGTACTCCTTAAGCACCGTGACAAAACGCGCCAAGTCCTTGCCCTCGATCTTCGCCGCACCCTCGCCGTAGCGAACGATCAGCCCTTCCGACGCACGCTTCACCATCACTTTGACTTTTTCGCGCTCGTCCTTGATGTACTGCAGCGACTTGCCCTTCTGGATCGAAAACAGCGGCGGCTGCGCAATAAACACATTCCCGCGCTTGATTAAGTCCTGCATGTGGCGGAAGAAAAATGTCAGCAGCAGCGTGCGGATGTGCGACCCGTCCACGTCGGCGTCGGTCATCAGAATGATTTTTCCATACCGCACCTTCGTCGGATCGAAATCCTCCTTGGCAATGCCGGTGCCGAGCGCCGTAATCATGGCGCGAATTTCCTCGTGCGCCAGCATCTTGTCGTAGCGCGCTTTCTCGACATTGAGAATTTTGCCCTTCAGCGGCAGAATCGCCTGGAACCGCCGGTCGCGCCCCTGCTTCGCCGTCCCGCCTGCCGACTCGCCCTCAACCAAAAACAATTCGCACCGGTTCGGATCGCGCTCCGAACAATCCGCCAGCTTCCCCGGCAAACCACCGGAATCAAGCGCACCCTTGCGCCGCGTCAAATCCCGCGCCTTCCGCGCCGCCTCGCGCGCCCGCGCCGCGTCCACAGCCTTGTTGATAATCTTCCGCGCAACGGGTGCATTCTGCTCGAAGAACGCCCCCAGCCGCTCGTTGATGAACGCCTGCACCACTCCAGCGATGTCGGAATTCAGCTTGCCCTTGGTCTGTCCTTCAAACTGCGGCTGCGACAGCTTCACGCTGATCACCGCGACCAGCCCTTCGCGCACGTCGTCGCCCGTCAGATTTTCCTTCACATCCTTGAACAACCCCATCTGCTGTCCCGCGTAATTGATGGTGCGGGTCAGGGCAGTGCGGAATCCGGAAAGATGCGTCCCGCCGTCAACGGTATTGATGTTGTTGGCGAAGCTGAACACCGACTCCGAATAAGCGTCGTTGTACTGCAGCCCGATTTCCATGGCGACGCCGCTGCGCTCGGCTTCCATGTAAATCGGCTTGTCGTGCAGCACCTGCTTGCCGCGATTGAGATGCTTGATGAACTCCGCGATGCCGCCGTTGTACTTAAACTCGGTGTGCTTCGGTTCGCCAGTCTTCGAATCCGTGTTGCGCTCGTCGGTCAGCGTGATCTGCAATCCCTTGTTCAGGAACGCCAGTTCGCGCAGGCGCTGCGCCAGCGTGTCGTAGTTGTACTCGACGGAACCGGTGAAGATGGTGCGGTCGGGCAGGAAGTGCACTTTCGTCCCGCGCTTTTTGGTCGCACCGGTTTTCGTCAGCTTGTTGGTGGGATCGCCCTTGGAATAATTCTGCTGCCACGTCGCACCGTCGCGCCAGATCTCCAGGTCCAAGTCTTCGCTCAGCGCGTTGACGCACGAAACGCCCACGCCGTGCAGCCCACCAGAAACTTTGTACGTGGACGAATCAAATTTTCCGCCGGCATGCAGCGTGGTCATCACCACTTGCGCCGCGGAAACTTTCTGGCCGTCGATCACCATGTCGTCGACCGGAATGCCACGCCCGTCATCGATCACCGTGATCGAGTTATCCAGGTGAATCGTGACTTCTATCTTGGTGGCAAATCCGGCCAGCGCTTCGTCCACCGAATTGTCGACGACTTCATACACCAGATGATGCAGGCCCAGCTCTCCCGTCGACCCGATATACATTGCCGGACGCTTGCGCACTGCCTCCATGCCGCCCAGCACTTTGATCGAATCGGCGTTGTAGTTTCCGTCGCCGTTCGCGGGGACGCCGTTCGGTGCGTCGATCGCCGTCACTTTGCCGTTTTTTGTCTTGGTATCAACGATGGGAGTATGAATCTCTTTGGTGGCCATTCCGCTCCGCGAAAATGTCCCGATTTATTGTCTCAACCTGGTCTTGCAAATCTTTGAAATTCGGCTGGAATTTTCGCCCCGAATCTACCACTCTGAAGTCTCCACCAAGAGACTTCAAGTTGTTGAAATTCCTAATACTTAGGGTCGTATTATGACTATTCAAATTATACCACAAATCAGCTCTTTTTCGGCCCCCGCGAAACGGCGGAGTAACCGGCTATGTGGGGCGGACACTCCTGTCCGCCGCCGTTGCTCTTGGTCATGCCTTGTCGTTAGATTTTGACCCTTAATGAGGCGGAGGCCCGGATTTACCAAAGCACCAGCCCGAGCGAAAGGCAACGTGAATAACGACGGTCAAGAGTGCCCGTCCCACAAATAAAAAGGCGGCCATCAAGGC
>DATMQT010000025.1:0-6908 GCA_035566655.1 Candidatus Dormiibacterota bacterium | reverse complement strand
AAACGCGGAGATTTGGCTTGACTCCGGGTTTTCCGGGGTTGAGATATGCTCTGCACACCGAAATCCTCTCGAACCCGAACTGGAACGAGGGATTTCCTCCCAAGGTTTGCTTTTGCCGCCGGAGACGCCGGCAAGCAAGGGCTTTGATTCTGTGGAAGGGAATGAACTCTATGGCCGACTCGCGTGAAGTGATGAACATCCGCCAGGCTTCGCAATACCTGGGGGTGAGTCCGGACACGCTCTACAAGTACGTAAATGAGCAGAAGATTCCGGCTTTCAAACTGGGCAACCGCTGGCGCTTCAAGAAGTCGAAGCTGGACCAGTGGATGGAAGAGAAGTCGAACCAGATGGAAGTACGGACGAAAAGGAAACAACAACCCAAGGCGGCCGTAAAGGCTGCCGGAACGCAGTAGAAAACCGAGGGCGGGACGCCCTCAGGACAGCCGGCGAGAGGCCGGCGCTACCAAAGGCGGGCACATGTTTGGATTCGGGTCGAAGACGATTGTTGGTCTGGATGTGGGCTCCTCCAGCATCAAGGCAGTGGAGTTGAAGCGGAAGGGGCGCGACGTCGAGGTGGCGCATCTGGGCCTAGAGCCGCTGGCGCCAGATATCGTGGTCGATTCCATGATCGTGGACTCGGGCACGGTCTCGAGCGCGATCTCGAAGCTGTTCACCGATCATGAAATCAAGGCCAAGAACGTGGCCACGGCGGTGAGCGGGCACTCGGTGATCGTGAAGAAGATCTCGCTGCCCTCGATGAGCGACCAGGAACTGGCCGAAACGATCCAGAAGGAAGCCGCCCAGCACATTCCATTCGATCTTGGCGACGTCAACCTCGATTACCAGATTCTGTCCGAAGATGCCGGTAACCCCCAGATGGACGTGTTACTGGTTGCGGTGAAGAAGGACAAGATTCTGAACTACACCAACGTACTCTCGATGGCAGGGCGCACCCCGGCTATCGTGGACATAGATGCTCTGGCCCTGCAGAACTGCTACGAGTACAACTACGAGCCCGCTCCAGGGCAGGTGGTGGCGCTCTTGAACCTGGGCGCCAGCGTCATGAACATCAACATCGTGAAGGGTACGACGCCGCTGTTCCCGCGCGACGTCAGCGTGGGCGGCCATCAATACACCGATTCGCTTCAGAAGGAACTGGATCTGAGTTTCGAGGATGCGGAAGCGCTGAAGCTGGGCAAGAAAGTGGGCACGGTGAGCGAAGACGCCAAGACGCCCATCCTGCAGCAGGTGACCGAAATCATCGTGCTGGAAATCCAGAAGACGTTCGACTTCTTCCGGGCCAGCGCGGCGGGCGAGCACATCGAGAAGATTTACCTGGCGGGCGGCTCGTCGAAAGTGCCGGGGCTGGTGGAAGGGCTGCGGCAGGAATTTTCGATGCCGGTGGAATTGTTCAATCCGTTCCAGCGGATCGCGCCTCCGGCCGAAGGAATGGGAGCGGAACTGATCGAGCAGAACGCGGGCCAGCTGGCGGTTGCGGTGGGCTTGGCTTTGAGGAGTTTTAGCGACCTATGATTCGAATCAATCTGCTGGAAGCACCGAAACCGAAAAATAAGCGCTCGGCGATGCCGTCGATGCCGGTCATGGAAGTCGGCGATGTCGGCTCCCCGCGCCTGAAAGTTCTGGTCGTGTTCGGACTGGCGGCGGCGTTCAATCTCTACACCTGGTACCACCTGGACGCCCAAAAGAAAACCATCGCGCAGAACATGGCGCAGGCCGAGCAGAAGAACCGCGAATTGGCCGACGTGAAGGCGCGTTACTTGGCGCGCCAGCGCGAGGCGGAAAACTACAAGCGCCGGGTGGATGTCATCGACCAGTTACGCAATAACCAGACTGGTCCGGTCAACCTGATGGCGATGGTGGGCGAGACCGTCAACAACACCGAAGCGGTCTGGCTGAACAACATGAAGGATCAGGGCGCCAGCGTCGATATTGAAGGCATGGCGCTCAGTTCCGACGCGGTCGCCAACCTGATTTCGAACCTGCAGAAGACCGGGTACTTCCGCAATGTCGAGATCAAGGAAAGCATCCAGGACGACAGCGTGAAAGATATGCAGGCATTCACATTCACGCTGACGTGCGAGAAGAGCAAGTCCTAAAGGCAGGCAACTATGGCGACGAATTTCGGGGAAATGTCGGGCCTCAAGCAGTTGGCAGTCGTAGTCGGCGGAGCCGTTCTGGTCACGGCGGGTTTGTATTACACCGTGTTCAAGAGCGTGCGCGACCAGAATGCGGCGGCACAGCAGAAGCTTGAAGCCAAGCGCAAGGAGAATGCGGAACTGGAAGCTTACCGGCCCAGGCTCGCCGAGATCGAACGGCAGCTGGCCAGCCTGAAGCAGCAGCTCGATATCGAGCGGCGCATCGTGCCCGACGAAAAAGAAGTCGATGGTTTCATGCGCATGATGGACGCGGAAGCTTCGAAGGCCGGCATCGAACTGCGGCGCTATACGTCCAAGCCGCTTGCGCAAAAAGAGTTCTATACGGAAGTTCCGTTCGACCTGGAGCTGGATGGCCCCTACTACTCGATGCTGAATTTCTTTGATCGGGTTGGAAAGCTGGAGCGCATCGTGAATGTGTCGGGGCTGTTGGTCGCGTCCACCCGCAAGCCGGCAGACGCGAAGACCAAGAAGACGTATCAATACGCCCCCAACGAGAGCGTGGTGGCGACGTGCACGGCGATCACTTTCTTCAGCCACGACCTGGATCCTTCCGGGTCGGCGAAGCCCGGGCAGCCTCCGGTGAAAAGGTAGGAAACACTATGAAGCTGACGACTGGCATCGTTGCATTGGCACTCACCGCGGGCACTGCCTGGGCGCAGAATCCCGCCATCATTCAGAACACGAAAGACGCCCTGAACGGCGCGCAGCAGAAGCAGACTGCAGCCAGCAAGGCGGCACTGCAAGGCACAACGCCGGCGAAGCCCTCGGGCGCGGTTCCGGCCAAGTCTTCGGCAGCGACTCCGGCGAAGGCGCCGGCGATCGTTCCGGCAAAGGCTCCCGTGCAGTCCGTGCCCGCCAAGCCGCAAGTCGCGCCTGTGAAGGCTGCGACGGCACCGGCCAAGAGTGTGGCTCCGGCGAAAGCGACGGTACCTGCCCAGTCGCAGGCCGCCACGAAGCCACAGGCTCCGGCCAAGACGCAGACCGCCACGAAGGCACAGAGTCGGATGGCGCCGAAAGTCGCGAAGGCAGCGGCAAAGCCAGAAGTGAAAGTTGCGGCAAAGCCAGAAGTGAAGGTTGCCGCAAAGCCGGCGGGCAAGGCGGGGGCGAGCACTCCCAAGCCGGCTGGCTCCGAAGCGGAAGCTTCCAAGCCTGACAAGCAGGAAGACAAGAAGTATTCGATGACCGGCAAGCGCGATCCTTTCATCAGCCCGGTGGTGAACCGGCAAGGAGGATCGGGTTGCAGCACAGGCAAGAAGTGCCTGGACATTGAACAGATCGCGTTGCACGGGGTCGTGAAATCGGACAACGGCATGATCGCGGTCGTGACCAACGGGCTGAACAAGGCGTATTTCCTGCGGGAGAACGATCCGGTATTCAACGGGTACGTGGTGAAGATCACGGTCGATTCGATCGTGTTCAAAGAGACGTTTCAAGACCGGCTGGGAAAACCGTTCACGAAAGATGTTGTGAAACGGATTCTGACACCGGCTGTATAGACGGGGAATAGATTGGCGAGTCCAAGTCTGAAAGCGAGTTCGAGGAAAGACACGAGCAAGGCCGAGGGCCGGCGCGTGTGGGGGAGAAGCGAAATGCGAAAGCAACAGCTGGGTGTGGTTCTACCGCTGCTCATTGTGTTTATGGTAGCAGCAGCGGCTCAGACGCAGAACACGGGCACCGTAGCCACGACGCACGCTGCGTTGCAGCGGCTGAACGTGGTACGGGGCGAGGGCGCGATCAGCGTGGAGTTCACGGCTCGTGGGCCAGTGACACCCAAGCTGAGCACGCTGAGCTCGCCCGCGCGCGTCGTGATCGACCTGCCAAACACGGTGGCGCTGACCGATCAGCACCAGATCGCCGTGGACAGCGACGGTGTGAAGGGTGTGCGTGTCGGCATGAGTGGCCAGACACCGCCCAGCACCCGCGTGGTGGTTGACCTCGACCAGGCTTGCAAGTTTGAGCTCGTGCCCGGCGACGACAACAAGTTTGCCGTGAAGCTGTATCCCGGGGTGGCGATGGTCAAGTCGGCTGCGAAGCCCGCGGTGACTGCGAAGGCCGCTCCGAAGGCGTCCGCGCCCAAGCTTCTGACGGTCGCGGCGGTGACGCCTGTGGTTCCGGCCGCGGCGCCAGTGATCGCGGACAAAAAAGAAGTGGCGGCGAAACAGCCTGCTACGACCCCGGCCACCACCACTGCGGTGCGGACCGCATCGGCGTCGAAGCCGGCCACGGATTACGTCTTCGTTGAGCCTTCCTACAAACCGAAGGATGAGACGAAGTCGGAAGAAAAGCCCGCGCCCGTCGAGCCTTCGGCTCGCGCGCTCGAAGCAGCGGCGAAGTTTGCCGACAAGCCGGCCTCCGAACTCCTCCCGGTGCACGCCAACGCTTCGATGCAGCCGCAGACCGCACAGGCAACTCCTTCGGGCATTCAGCCCGCCGTCAATCTCGCCGCCGAGCAGAAGACCCAGATGTCGCAAACCCCCGCGACCAGCGGTCCGAAGTACACGGGCGAGCCGATCTCGGTCAACCTGAAGGATGTCGACCTTAAAGATTTCTTCCGCCTGATCCACGAAATCAGCGGCCTTAACGTAGTGCTCGATCCTAACGTGCACGGCACACTGACGATCGTGCTGGACGACGTGCCGTGGGACCAGGCGCTGGACATCGTTCTCAAGAACAACGACCTGGCTCGCGAGCTGGAAGGCAACGTTCTGCGGATCGCGACCGTCGACACTCTGAAGAAGGAAGCGGATGCGCGCCGGGCGCAGCAGGAATCGGAAGCATTGGCCGTCGAGAAAGTCACGGTCACGCGCTTCCTGAGCTATGCGCACTCGAAGGACGTGGTTCCGACCATCAAGAAATTCCTGTCGCAACGCGGCGATGTGATCTCCGACGATCGCACCAACGCGGTAATCATCTCGGATATCCCGAATGTGATTCCCTCGCTGGACCGGCTGCTTACGCAGTTGGACCGCAAGACGCAAGAAGTAGAAATCGAAGCGCGCGTGGTGGCTGCGACTCGCAGCTTCGCGCGTGATATCGGCACACAGTTCGGCTTCGGCTGGGGCAACGATCACTCGGCAGTGGGCGGCGCTTCCTCCGTGGGTAGCACGCCGACGACGGTGGGCGGCCTGAACCCGACCTACATCACTACGGCCGGATCGGGATCGGCTGGTTCGACCATTCCGTTGTTCTCGAACCTGCCGGTGACCAGCCCGACCAGCGGTCTTACCTTCGTCAACGCCAGCAACAATGTCCGTATCGATGCGGTGCTGACGATGGCGGAGTCTCGCGGCCTGCTGAAGATTCTGTCACGTCCGCGAGTCGTGACCCAGAACAACATCCAGGCTCTGGTTCGCCAGGGCGTGCGCGTGCCGATCGTGACGCAGGCGCAGTTGGGCGGACCTCCGACGGTCAGCTACGTGGATGCGTTCCTGCGCTTGACGGTGGTTCCGCAGATTACGTCGGAAGGCACCATCTTCCTGAACGTCGACGTCGAGAACACGACGCCCGACTTCGGCCGCACGGTGCAGGGCAACCCGACGTTGATCACGCAGCAGGCGACCACCCAGGTGCTGGTGACCGACGGCGGCACAGTGGTCATTGGCGGCGTCATTCAGACCAACAACTCCATGAACGTTGCGCAAGTTCCGGTGCTTGGAAATATTCCGGCGCTGGGCAACCTGTTTAAGCGGCGTACAGTGACCACCTCTAACCAGGAACTGATTTTCTTCATCACGCCCCGCATCATTCAGACATAGCGGCGGGTTGCAGAAAAAGCTGTTTCCGGCTCCTCAACGAAACTGTTGAGGAGCCGGTGGTTTTTACGGTCTCTAATGATCCTCCAGGCTGCGATTAAAGGCGAAGCAATCATTGAATTGGGGCACCGCCAAGCCCTTTTCAAAGTGCAGCGAGCGCGAGAGTTTCGAGCAGCCTGGTTAGGTACTCCTGAAGAAGCCGCCCTTCATCCCATGAGATTGTCTCCTGATACACTCGCTGCCGATGGACTACCGGGGCCGTCAACAGCGTCTCATTGAAGATCTTCGGGCGAGCCACTTAGACGCCCTGCTGGTTACTCATCTTCCCAATATCCGGTATCTCTGCGGCTTCACGGGCAGTTCAGGAGCATTGCTGGTCGCTGAGGGCGGAATCACTCTGTTCACGGACGGTCGTTACACAGAACAAGCAAAAACTGAAGTGCAGGGCGCGCGAGCGGTCGTCTCCAAGAAAGGGCCCCTTTCAGCGGCTGGACGTTCGATGGGCCGCAAGCGCTTTGGGAATCGAGCAAGCAAGTCTCAAACGCTCGGAATAGAAGGCCAGTACCTTACGGTAGCGGGGCGACGTAGTTTGTCGGACGAACTGCCCAGTCACATTCGTGTGCGTGAGGCGCCACCGCTGGTGGAACGCGCTCGGATGGTCAAGGATGCAGACGAAATCAGGGCCATTCGAACGGCGGTGGAACGTGGCGCGGAGCTTTTCAGTCACGCGTTGCAGACCATTCGTCCGGGCGTGAAGGAGACCGAGGTTGCGGCTGAAATGGAGTACGCGGCACGCAAGGACGGAGCCGAAGGCATGGCATTCGAAACCATCATCGCGTCAGGCGCTCGATCGGCGCTGCCGCACGGGAGAGCATCGAGCACGGCCATCGTGAGCGGGGCGTTCGTGGTCTGCGACTTCGGTGTTATACTTCACGGTTATTGTTCGGACCGTACCCGCACTGTGTACGTGGGTGCTGCG
>DATMQT010000024.1:0-10422 GCA_035566655.1 Candidatus Dormiibacterota bacterium | reverse complement strand
GATCCACCCGTTCCCATCCCGAACACGGAAGTTAAGCCCCGCAGGGCCGATGGTACTGCACGCGCCAAGTGTGTGGGAGCGTAGGTCGTTGCCGGCATAAATAAAGGCTACCAACAGAAATGTTGGTAGCCTTTTCCTTTTTACGCAAGAATCTAATCGACATTCGGCGGCGGCGGGTCGCTCAAGAGTTCGCCGTTGGCGTTCCTCCAGTAATTCACGTCAATCTTCACTACAGCAGCTGCACCATGCCCGTCCTTCTTAGCGGGCTGAAAGTGCCACTTCGCGATGCGTTCTCGTGTTCGTGAATCCGTATCTTTATCGATGCCACGGATCACGCTCACACTGCAAACATAACCCTTGTCACTAATTGTGGTCAGCAGAGTTACGGTGCCGGCGTATTGCTTGCCGGGGGTTGAAGCTGGCGGCGGCCCAGGTTTATTGGTATCGGCGCTGGCGGACGGAGCGGGCGGACAGAGGCCTCTGTCCTCAGCATGAGCTGCAAGAGTTAGGGCAATCGCAAGGGTCAAGCAGAGCGGGTGAAGCTTCATGGTGAACATTGTAGAGGGAAAGGCAGATCCTTCGCAAAGAACGCTCAGGATTTCGGCAGAAGGCTCCCGCGCGCAAAGAACGCGCGCTCACGCCTTCTAAGCGCCTCAAGTTAAGCCCCGCAGGGCCGATGGTACTGCACGCGCCAAGTGTGTGGGAGCCCGTTCGGCAGGCTCAGGGTAAACTGCGGTCGTTGCCGGCATAAATAAAGGCCGATCATGGAAACATGGTCGGCATTTTCCTTTCTGAGCTCCTTCGCAAAGAACGCTCAGGATTTCGGCAGAAGGCTCCCGCGCGCAAAGAACGCGCGCGCACGCCTTCTAACCGCCTCAAGTTGCCGGCATAAATAAAGGCCAGTCTGAGAAATCAGATTGGCCTTTTCCTTTGAACGAATCCGAAAAAGATGGTAGGGCGGACAATCGAGGTGTATGCTCTCGTGGGCCGGGCAAACGGAGTGGGAGTCCCGGCTCAACCGTCCATCTTCCATGTCCACTGTAAACGCAGAACACGTCGGGACTGCAACTGGCTCGATGAGAAAATTGAGCACGAAGACCGTGAGTGGTCGGCACGGGATTGTGCAGCGGTATTTCTATTTTGCGATGTCGCTGCTGCTGGCTGCGACTGTTGTCACCGGCTTTAAGCGTACGGTCAATGACAACCTGCTTCATCCCGCGGTGCCGCGGCCGTTTATTCTCTGGATTCATGGCGCAGCTTTCGCAGGGTGGGTGATCTTCTTCATTTGTCAGTCTTCGCTGGTGCGGTTGCACAAAGTCAGTTGGCATCGCTCCATTGGCTGGTTTGGCGCAGGGCTCGCCACCGTGATGGTTCCGCTGGGCGTTACCACGGCGATCATCATGGCCCGTTTTGACATGGTGCAGCTCCATCAGAGCGAGAGCGACGCGCACGCTTTTCTGAGTATCCCGTTCTATGACATGATCGCCTTTGGCGTGCTCGTTGCGCTTGCCATCTATTGGCGCACGAAACCAGAGCTCCACCGGCGGCTGATCTTCATTGCAACCTGCGGGCTTATGGATGCGCCCGTTGCCCGGTTTGACTACGTGTTCGACCACAATCTCTTCTTTCCCTTCCTGGATCTGCTGGTCCTTCTCGGCGTTGGGCGCGATCTGCTGGTTGATCGGCGCGTCCACAAGGTGTATCGGTATGCGCTGCCGGTGTTGATCGTGGGGCAAAGTCTCGCGCTGTACATGTGGCGGCACAATCCTTCCTGGTGGCAGGGGATCACGCACGCGATTCTGGGATAACCGCACCGACTCTTGTCATTCCCACGCGCGAGCGAAACGAGGCAGGAGAGCCTGCCCCGAGCGAAGCCGAGGGGAATCTGCGCTAACACTTTTTTCCGCCCGCGGACCATCTCATCATTCCTACTGGGATACTTCGTCCCAAAGGATATGGAAGGGAATCTGGAATTCGGGCCGGAGCGGCGGCGGTGTTTGCGGCAGCAGTTGCATGCTCCGGTGTTTGCCAGCTTTGATGGAGTGTCGGGCGGGATGATTCTGGATTTGAGCGAGGAAGGGTTGGCGATGCAGACCGATACGCGGCTCGAGCGGGAGCAGCGCGTCCGACTGGAGCTTGATCTGGGTGAGCCGGATGTGCGCGTGGAGACTACCGGTTACATCGCGTGGGCAGATGCTTTGGGGCGCGCGGGCGTGCGGTTCTCGGAATTGCCGGAGGACGCGCGGCGGCGGTTGAATGAATGGTTGACGGTGAACGCTGGCGCTCCCAGTACCATTGCGCCGAAGGTTGCGGTGGGCAAGATGCAGAGCTGGCCGGTTGAGTCAAAATCGGCGGAGTCACGGTTGGCATTAAAGTCAGGAGCGAGTAATGACAAGTCCATGGAGCACGCGTTTGTCAGCCTGGAGGCGGAGAAGGAAGGCGGGGGAAACGGCGGGACTTCGAATGGGAATCGTGAGGCGGCGTCTGGGACGGTGCAGTATGAGTTCAATTCGCTGGGCACGGATTTGACGGCGGCGCTGCGGACGATAGGAGAGCGGGCACGGACGCTGACGCGGGGCACGAGCGCGGCGATTGCGCTGGTGCATAAAGGCGGAGTGATGTGCCGGGCCAGCGTGGGAGAGAGCGCGCCGGCGCTGGGGGCGCGGCTGGACGTGAATTCAGGATTATCGGGCGAGTGCTTTCGGCGGGGGAAAGCTTTGCGGTGCGATGATGCGGAGCATGATCCGCGAGTGGATTTGGAGAGTTGCCGGAGGCTTGGAGTGCGGTCGATTGTGGTGGCTCCGGTGCGGTATGAGCGGGACACGGTGGGGTTGCTGATGGTGTTTGCAAAAGATCCGTTTAATTTTGATGAAGGCGATGTGGCGGTGGTGGAGAGTCTGGCGCACACCGTGGTGCGGAGTATGCGGCAGGCGGATGCCGGGTGAGGTGACAGGGCCGATTGACCGGAGAAAAGCAGGAAGCAGATTCCCCTCGGCTTCGCTCGGGGCAGGCTCTCCTGTCTCGCTGCGCTCGCGCGTCGGAATGACCAAAAGTTGCGCTAAGACTTCTTGCGGGGTTTTAGGGATTCCCAGTCTTCTTTCGTCAGGGCGCGGCCCAGGGTGGTGAATTCGCCGGCGCCTTGTAGGAATTCTCCGCCGTCCATGCGGATTACTTCTCCGTTGATGTAGGAGGAGCCGTCGCTGATCAGGAACGCTGCCAGGTTTGCCAACTCTTCTGTGGTGCCGAAGCGGTGCATGGGATTGCGATCTAACGCTAGCGCCTCGAGGTCGGGACGCGGGAGGAGGCGGGAGAATGCGCCTTGCGTGGGAATTGGGCCGGGAGCGATGGCGTTCATGCGAATGCCGCGATTTCCCCACTCGACCGCCAGGCTGCGGGTTAGGGCTTCTACTCCGGCTTTCGAGACGGCGGAGGGGACTACGTAGGCTGAGCCCACTGGAGCATAGGTTGCCGAGATGCTGAGGACTGTGCCGGGGTGGTTGGATTGGAGCCAGCGGCGTCCGCAGGCTAGGGTTGCGTTTAGCGTGCCCAGGAGCACGATGCCGATTACGGAGTCCCAGGCGCGAGGGGAAAGTTCTTCGGTACGGGCTATGAAGTTTCCGGCGGCGTTGTTTACTAGAACGTCCAGCGGTGCTGATTTCCAGATGGCGTCGATCATGGCCTCTACCGCGTCTCGGTTGCGGACGTCGCAGGGGAGCGCGTGGATTGGTCCTTGAGTGGAAAGCTCGGCGGCGGTTTGCTCGAGGACTTCTTCGCGGCGGCCGCAGATGTAGACTATGGCACCGAGTTGGAGGAAGCGGGTGGCCATGGCTTTGCCGAGTCCGGTGCCGCCGCCGGTGATCAGGATGCGCTTGGAGCTTAGTAGATTGTCGCGGAACATTGCTAGCCCTCGATTCTGCGGCGCTGCCAGCCAACAGCAGATTCCTCACCGGGCTTGGCCCGGTTCGGAATGACAAAAATCAAAAAATCGGAACGCCAAGATTATATGAGGTCGCACGCTACCCGGAAGCCGTAGTCGGCGTAGTGGAAATCCGGAGGGATGCTGGAGCGGGCGGAGCAGCGGGAGACTTTGATGTGGTGGCGCCATGATCCGCCGCGGGAGGATTTGCGCTGGCCGGTTTCTGAGCGAGGTTCGGGGCCTTGCGGATTGCGGTCGGGGGAGACGGCGTAGTAGTTGGGATCGTACCAGTCGCTGCACCACTCGTGAACGTTGTCGCCCATATTGAAGAGGCCGAAGGCGTTCGGGGCGTAGAGGGCAACCGGTTCGGGTCCGGTCTGCCAGCGGGTGGCGTAGTTGGGGAGAGATTGCGGCGGGGTGTTGCCCAAGGGGAAATCGTTTTGCTCCAGATTGGCACGGGCGGCGCGTTCCCACTCGGCTTCGGTGGGAAGACGGTACGGGCGTTGCTTTTGCTCAGCTAGCCATTGGCAGTAGCGGTCGGCGTCGAACCAGGAGACTGCGGTTACGGGTTGCTGCGCGTGATTGAAATTCTGATCTTGCCAGAAAGGTGGAGGGTTGGAGGTGGTAGAGCTGAGGAAGATCGCGTATTCGGCGTTGGTGACTTGTGTGGCGGAGAGAAGGAAGGTGTCGATCCAGACGCGGTGGATGGGACGTTCGCAATCCTGACCGGAAGAGGAGCCCATGAGGAACCAGGCTGCGGGGATGGAGACGAGGTGGGGCTCGAGGTGAGTGGGCGGGAAGTGGGAGTGAGCCGTTGCCATGATTTCTTAGTCGCGCTCGCGTGGAGGATTGACCAGCCATTTCAGGAGCATGTTTACCAGGCTGAGCACGATTGCTCCGAGGAAAGCTGCGGTGAATGTGCGCACTTGAAAACCCGGGGCCAGAAGGGCCGAGGCTAGCTCTAGCATGAGCGCATTGATGACCAGCCAGAAGAGTCCGAGTGTGACGACCGTCAGGGGGAAAGTGAGAATCTTGAGCAGGGCTCCGATGGTGGCGTTGATGAAGCCGATGACTAGCGCGGCGATGAGGGCGGCTACTGGGCCGCTGACGGAAATTCCCAGCCCTAGGTGCGCGACGATCCATACCGCCAGGGCGCTTAGAACCCAGTTTAGTAAGAGGCGCATTTTTGCTCCTTGTGACCGGCGCGACTCGGCCTTCCTCGGAACTATATCAAGAAGTGCGAGAATCTTTCACCACCCTTCGGCTTCGATCAGGGCAGGCTGACGATCTGAGGTAGACTTGCAGTTTAGCTTTCCTGTCGGTGAGGCGCGTGGAATTTCTTAGCGATGTTGAGGTGCGAGTGCTGGGGGCGCTGATTGAGAAGGACATCACTACTCCCGACTACTATCCGTTGTCGCTGAATGCGTTAGTGAATGCTTGCAATCAGAAGAACAACCGGGATCCGGTGATGGCGCTGGATGAGGATGCGGTGCGGGCGGCGCTGGAGTCGCTGCAGAGGCAGAGGCTGGCGGGGCCGGCCAGCGGGGCTGATGGGCGGGTGACGAAGTACGAGCACCGGTTGCAGGAAGTTTTCAATTTCGACCGGCGGGAGACGGCGATTCTGTGCGTGCTGCTGCTGCGCGGGGCGCAGACTCCGGGGGAACTGCGCGGGCGGGCGGAGCGCATGTATCGTTTTGAGGAACTCGAAGACGTTGTGGCGACGATTGAAAAGTTGAGTCAGAGGGAGCCTCCGCTGGTGGCGGTTTTGCCGCGGCAGCCTGGGACCAAGGAGTCGCGGTATATGCAGCTTTTTTCGGGAGAGGTGCCGGCGGTGGATGTGGCGGCTGTGCGGACTTCGGTGAGTTCTTCCGGCGACGATCGCGTTGCGCAGCTCGAGGGCGAAGTGGCGGAGCTTCGAGAAGAGGTTGCGGAGATGCGGGAGCAGTTGGCTGCGTTTCGGAAGCAGTACGAGTGAAGGGCGAAAAACTTTTCACCACGGAGGCACAGAGACACAGACAAGAACAAAGAAAAGGAGACCCCGATGCTTCAAACGCTCCGCCCTTGCCGTGTCTGGCGGGCCACATCGTGTCTGGGTCGCCACGATTGCGGGCGTTATGTGACGCTCTAAGCCTTGTAAAATCAACGTTCCGCCTGGTGGTCCTCTTCATGCAATGTCACTGGTGCTGCTTAGCAGCAGGGGGTGACCACACATGAACCGTATCAATCTGTTTCGCAAGTCGGAAGTTCGCGGTATGACATTTCCCGGGAAGCCGGAAACTTTGGAGTCCGTTACCTGGGGCAAGATTAACTTTGAGAAGACCACTGGCGCGGTGGTGTTCGCCGCGATCTTAATTGTTTGTTCGATTGCGGTGGGATGCTCGAGCGAGAAACCGCAACCTGCAAGCTCCAACAACTCGCCTGCTACGACGCAGCCGACTCCGCCCGCGGTAACTATGCCGCCTGCACCGGTGCAGCAGGCTGCTGCCAAGCCGGTGCACAAGAAGGTTGTCCGCAAGGCGCCTGTGATGCTGGCTTACACGGACAAAACTTCTGGCGTGTCGTTCCAGTATCCGAAGAAGTATTCGCTGAAGACTGGCGATGCGGCGGACCAGCTGGTTTCGTCTGCGCCGGTGCCGATGGACTTCGTGCAACCCGGCGGAGTTGCGGTGGCGGCGGTGGCGGTGCCAGAGACGGCTTATCCTAAGAGCGATTTGGGACCGGCGTTCTTTGACGTCAGCGTGAACAAGACGCTTACGGCGGAGCAGTGCGGGGAATTTCTGGAGACCAAGGCGGCTTCTCCGGCCGAGACTGGGACTCCGGCTGAGAAGACAGCTCCGGCCACACCGGCTGCAGTGCAGACTCCGAAGCTGATGATTGGCGACATGGAATTGCAGTCCGCGGAAACGCTTGCCAGTCAGGGGACTCGCGAGGAAGCGTCGAAGTACTATCACGTGTTCGAGAATGGGGCCTGCTATGAGTTCGCGCTGAAGGTTAGCACTACGAACATCGAGAACCAGGGTGGCGCGACGCATGTGGATCGTGGAGAAGTCTTCAAGCGTCTGGAGCGGATTCTGGCTACGGTGAAGATTGCGGCTCCGGTGGAAGTGACGGCTAGTGCGCCGGTGGCGCCGACTCCAACAACGGCTGCTGCTACTCCGGCACAGTAGGTTGCAATAACAAAAGGCCACGCTGCTTTTGCGGCGTGGCCTTTTTTGTTTTGTGGATAGCGCGGAAAGATTCGGCAGCAGAAGCAAAAGCCAACCTCAGCGGCTGAAGCCTCATTCGGTCGGAGGCCTTACGGCACGACTGAAGTCGGGCCCTTCCCGATCGATTCGTGATCTCCGTTTTAGATGTTGTGATACGTGATTAGCGGCGCAGGGTGCGGACGATGGCGGCTATGTCGTTTTCCTGAAAGAGACGGATGGCGGCTATGCCGGCTGCGCCGGCGTCGAGGCAGGAGTGGGCATTTTGGAGAGTTACTCCGCCTAGAGCGAGGACTGGGATTTTCGCCTGGCAGGCTTGGCGGAGAGCTTCGAGGCCTGTGGGCGATGCGTCTCTTTTTTCGAAAACCGGAGCGAAGAGGGCCAGGGTGGTTTGGTTTGTCTCGGCTTGTTGCACTTCTTTTGGGGAGTGACAGGAGGCTGAGATCAGCGGATCTCTTGATGAGATTTCGTGGGCGAGTCGTCCGCTGCCACACGCTTTCTCCCATGCTGTGCTTACTTGTTGCGGGGAGATGTCGTTGGCTGGGAGGTGGACGCCAGCGGCTCCGGTGGACAGGGCTACGTCTGTGCGGGAGTTGATCAGGAGGGCAGTGGTCAGTGGACAGCGGTCAGTGGTCAGTTTGCTTTCTCTACTTATGATCCGCATCGCTTCGCTTGCTAACTGCTCCAGGTCGCGGGTGGGGAGATCTTTTTCGCGGAGCTGGATGTAGTCGATGTGGGCGCGGGCGGCTTCGGCGATTTTGTCGAGGAGGTGGCGGCGGCGGGTTAGTTCGTCGCCGGGGAAGGCGGTGCGGTCGGTGATGTAGTAGAGGAGCACGCCGTCAGCTATCAGCTGTCAGTTTAGAGCAAAGAGCCAAGGGCGGTGATAGAAACGCCTTGTGGAGCCGACGGTGGTGCTGGCGGTCTAGGGATCCTTCGACTGCACAAGTGCTTGCGCTAAGCGCGCAAGCACTTGCTCCGCTCAGGATGACAGAGTCGATGAAGTTCACGGTCTGGTTTTGGCTATTTCGGGTAAGACTTCCTGTTCTTTCTCTTTCTTTGGCTGGCCGCCGAGGTGGTATTCGGTGAGGCCGTCGCGGAGGAAGGTGAAGGCGTCTTCGGGGGTGTCGACGAATTTGAAGAGGTTGAGGTCTTCGGGGGAGACGGTGCCGGCGTCTACGAAGGCCTGGAAGTTCATGATGCGGTGCCAGTATTCGCTGCCGTAGATTACTACTAGAATTTTTTTGGCTAGTTTGTCGGTCTGGGCGAGGGTCAGGATTTCGAAGAGTTCGTCGATGGTGCCGAAGCCTCCGGGAAAAATCACGAGAGCTTTGGCCAGGTAGGCGAACCAGAATTTGCGCATGAAGAAATAGTGGAACTCGAAATTGAGCGCTGGGGTGATGTAGGGATTGGGATATTGCTCGAACGGGAGGTTGATGTTGAGGCCGATGGTTTTGCCTCCGGCTTCGTGGGCTCCGAGGTTGGCGGCTTCCATGATGCCGGGGCCACCGCCGGTGGTGACTACGAAACGGCGGCGGCGGGCGGGGATTTGGATGGACCACTCGGTAAGCAGGTGGGCGAGGCGGCGGGCGTCTTCGTAGTAGCGGGCCATGTCGACGGCGGCGAGGGCGCTTTTGAGATTCTCCTGCTGTTGTGCGGCGGGGGCTTTGGCGCTATTTTTTTCGACTGCGGTGAGATTCTTTTTGGCGGCTGCGCCTCCCTGGAAGCGGGCAGAGCCGAAGAAGACGACGGTGTCCTGGATCTGCTCGCGGCGAAAGCGGGCCAGCGGCTCCTGATATTCGGCGAGGATGCGGAGAATGCGTCCGTCGGGGCTGCTGAGGAAAGGTTCGTTCTTGTAGGCGAGAGGGGCGGGATTGAGTTTGTCGGTCATGTTAGAAAGTCACGTTTTCAATCACGGCGTTATTGGTGTTCGTGGTAGTGGAGGGCTTCCCAGAAGCCGATCCAGATATCGAGTAATCCCAAGCCGCTGCACAGGCCGCGGAAGAAGCCGGTAGAGACGAAGGTGCGAAGCCAGGGAAATGACAGCAGAAGATAATTGTCGGTCCATTCGGGGGTCCAGGGCAGGATCACGAGGAGGACGCCGGCGATGGCGCTAATCAAAACGAATAGGAATACAGAGGTTCGGTGCAGCCAGAGTTGAAGGCCGCTGTGCGGCTTGGGCGCGGGGGCCGGCGGCGGGTCGAGGAGCGTGGTGCCAGCCTGGCTCGGCGCGGGCTGGGCTGGGGGCTCGGCCGTGCGGTTCTCGAGAGGCAGCTTGGGATCGGTGGTCACGGCGCGCTCCGCTGGAGGAGACGAGTACGCTCGGGGAACGCTGTTTTGAGGGTAAAACCCATCGGACTATTCTACGACTTCAGGGGCTTGATGCGCTCGGCGACGTCGCGATAATCGATGTTGCGGCCGTAAACTTCCATGAAATGCTTGAGGGCAGAGGGCTTGTCGCCGGCGGTCTCGTAGGCGGCGGCAAGTTCGTAGTGGAGAGCAGTGCGCGTTTCTTCGTCGATGCCGGGAGCGCTGAGAGCCTTCTGGTACCAGCGAATGGCGGCCTCAGGCAATCCCTTGTCGAGGAAGCACTGCGCCAGCCAGGTGTAAGTCTGCATGACCTGCGGGAAGGCATGGCCGCGCTCGACGGCTTGGCAGGTCTTTTGCAACTCGCCGATGGCTTCATCGAGCAAGCCCATTTCGCGGAAAGCGATGCCCAAGTTGTAGTGGGTTTCGGGATCCTCTTCGGTGGTGGAAGCGCCGACTTCGAGATCGTGTTTGAGCTCGCCGAACATTTCGGCGAGATCCACGCCAGCGTCCTCACCGAAGGGAGAAGACTTGGGAGCGGGTGGTGTGCTCGGAATGCCGGGCGAAACTTGTGGCGCGACAGCCGGCGCAGATTTCTGCGGAATCGGCATCTGTGGCGACGAGGCAGCGGTGCCGGAAGACGCCGCGGCGGCGGCGCTGGCGGCGATAGGAGCGCTGATCTGCGGAGCGGACGTGGGCAGGGGCCGAGTCTGCGATGGAGTGGAGGCGATTGGAGCCTCAACGCGGGGCGCGGGTTGATGAGCCTGCGTCGCGGGCTGAGATTCGGGAGTTGGAGCGCCCTTGAGGAAGTCGTCACCCAGAGAAGCTTCGAGATCGGCTACAAACTCGCCCATAGGCTCGGCCTGCGGTACGCCGAAGGTTGTGGGAGCGGAGTCTCCGATGGGTTCAAGCTCGGGTTTGGCGCTTTCAAGTTGGGCCGAGGCATGCTCGACCGCAGGCTCGGCTTCACGCGAGATGGTACCGGGAAGAAAGTCTTCG
>DATMQT010000023.1:0-11699 GCA_035566655.1 Candidatus Dormiibacterota bacterium | reverse complement strand
ATCGATGAAATCTCTAACGAACTAAAGGAAACCCGCGAGCGCATCGAAGACTACGAATCCATCCTCGCTTCCGAAACCAAACTCCGCAAAGTCATCATCAAGGAACTAGAAGAAGTAAAAGAACTCTACGGCGACGCACGCCGCACCCGCATCGAAGACGAAGCCGCAGAAATAGTCTTAGAAGACTTAATCGCCGACGAGCAGGTAGCCGTAACCTTCAGCCACTCCGGCTACATGAAGCGCACCCCCATCTCCACCTACCGCATGCAGCGCCGCGGAGGAGTCGGACGCACCGGCATGAAGACCCGCGACGAAGATTTCGTCGAACACCTCTTCATCGCCTCCACTCACGCCTACATCCTGATCTTCACCAACAAAGGCCGGGTCTACTGGATCAAAGTCTACGAGATTCCCGACGTCAGCGCCGCCGGACGCGGCAAGCACATCGGCAACCTCGTCGCATTGCAGCCCGGCGAAACCGTCCGCACCATGCTAGCCGTGCGCAACCTCGAAGAGGAGAACAAATACATTTTCTTCGCCACCCGCAACGGCCTGGTGAAAAAATCCGAGCTGCGCGAGTTCATGCACGTCCGCTCCAACGGCATCAACGCCATCAACATCGAAGAAGGGGACGAGCTCGTCGCCGCCCGCATCACCAACGGCAACCAGATCGTCTTCATCGCCTCGCACGAAGGCATGGCCGTCCGCTTCGACGAAAATCACGTCCGCCCCATGGGCCGAGCCGCCTACGGCGTAAACGGCATCAACCTCGAAGAACGCGACTACGTAGTAGGCATGACGGTAACCCCAAAACCAGACGCAACCGCTGTAGGAGCAGAGAAGGTCGACGTAGAGACAGCCGCCTCGGCTGCCACGGGAGCGCAAGCGACCGAAGCCGAAACCGAAGTCCCGCCCGGCGAAGTATTAGACCTGACTCAAAAAGGCAACCTGATCCTCTCCGTAACCGAAAACGGATACGGCAAGCGCACCCCCGCCGACGAATACCGCCTAACCAACCGAGCCGGCAAAGGCGTAATCAACGTGAAAACCACGGAGCGAGTAGGCAAAGTAGTAGCGATCGCGCTGGTAGACGAAAACTCGCAGGTAATGCTAATCAGCCAATACGGCAAAATCATCCGCATGGATTCCAAAACCATCCGCGAATCCGGCCGCAACGCCCAAGGCGTCCGCCTCCTCCACATGGAGCCCGGCGACCGAGTAGCCGCCGCCGTAGTCCTAGCCCCAGAAGAGGAAGGCAACGGAAGCAACGGAGGCACGCTACTCCAGTAGACTGTGAGGGAGCTTCTGGTTCTTTGTCATTCTTCTGATCGGGAAGGGCACGACCTTCAGTCGTGCCGTTTGCGACTCAAGAAGATGGAGGCTTTAGCCGCTGAGGGCCTGCCCATTGTCGACGTGGAAATACCGATGAAGCCGAATGGATTGGTCGTCGATGAAAACGTGTTCTCCGCCCTAAGCGCGGAGTGTGAAAAAATCATCGACACGCGACAACGTCTCCCGGATTTCGTTTTTCGGCGCCGATTCGCAAAGTATTTTGCGATTGAGTATGCCCACATCTACAAAAAAGAATTTGCGGCATTTCTTTTCAGCCTATCGAATATTTTCGGGGATGAGTCAGTCAACTACATGACCCTCGATCCCAGCCCCGAAGATAGCGGATATCGGCGGCGCTCATATTTTGGTTTGGCTTCTTTCGAACCCTCCAGCTTGGTGCAGAAATACGTGCCTACCCTGTTTCGCGATCAGAAGGATTCCAAGATTTTGGTCGGAGTAAATGTTGGAGCTTTTTGGGGATCCTCGCTCCAGTGGGCGATTTTCTGCGACAGAAAGTCATGGAAGTGTCAGTCATCGCCCTTCCGGAGAATATCGATGTACCAGAGATCAGTGGTTTTCGCTGCTGGAACGCTTCGGAGGTTTCCAGTTACATGAAGAGCCAGTACCATTGGAAACTTGCGACGGCATTGGAGTTTAACGAGAAATTTCTGGCTAACTATCCTCTGTAGCGTAAGCTACTACTTCACCCCCTGCTTCCGATTGATCTCCCGCGAAAACTCCGTAAAGAAATTCAACAACGTCCCCCACCCCACCTGCCCCGCCACAGCCCGCCCACCCTCCGCAAACGCATTCCTCGGATGCGGCTTCCAGGCCGTGGAAATCATCCCCCCACCAAACGCTCCCCCGTACAACCCCAACTGCGGACGCCAATGCTCCTCGCTCCGGTCATAAGTCATCAGATTCCGGATAAACGCATGCCGCGTCCGCGGCCACAGCCCATCGCACTTGCACTTGTCATATCGGACTTCGTATCCCAACTTCGCATTCCCCAGCGCCGCCAAAGTATTCTGCGCAATGAACTGCCCCTCCCGCGACGCAAACCGCTCCCCATACCCTCCCCATCCATCGTCCCACTGCGAAGGCACTCCGCGCGCCTGATCAATCACCGCCCCAAACATCCGCTTCATGTAAGCCCCCGGAGTAGTCAGCGTCTGCCGCAAGTAAATTATTTCCCGCTGTTCCCGCGTCGGAGTCACCAGCAACCGGTCCCGCCCCACGTACTCTCCCGCAATCCACCCCGACTCCCAATCCCGCGCCCGCTTCAACCCCGCCGTAGCCGCGTTCCTCGTCATCCCCGCCGCCTGCTGCACCGGATTTCCACTCTTCTCCTTCTTCTTACTCTCCCCCGGCGCATCCGGAAGCTCTTTCCCCGGCTCAGGCTTCTGATCCTGCCCGTGTGCCCGCCCTATCACCGCAAACAGACACACGGCCACAAGCACAAGCCATGCTGTACCCTGTGTCCCCCGTGTCCTCTGTGTTAAAGCCTTTGACTTTTTCACCCGCGGAAATCCCTACCCTCTCTCGAACGCGTGCTTCTTCTCCAACTCCTCCACCGCCGCCCGCATCGCGCTTTCAAATCGCGATGCCTGCCCCATCAACCCAGCACTACCCACCGCGAACTCCCCGTCCATCCGCACCAGCCCATCCCCCGCCACCACCCGCCCAGCAACCTCCACCAAATGCTCCACCGTGGACTCCAAATACTGCGCGTCCGTAGGATCCCCAATCCAAACTCGCTCGGCACTAGGTACTGGGTACTGGGTACTCAACTTAGTCCCCCAATAAACCTTCCGCTCCAAAAAAGTAGCAATCACCTCATCGGTAGCCTTCCCAAACACCCACTTCTCCCGCTTGAAGTCATAATGCCGGCTAGAAAACGGCACCGGCTTCAGCTTCCCCGACTTCACAAACTCAATCTGCCGCCGGTCCACTTCCTTCCGCAAAGCATTAATCACCGGAGCCTCCACATCCCCCGGCTCCAGCGACGCCACCACTTCCCGCACCGTAGCCGACAAATTCACCGCCACCGGCGCATGCAGCCCCTCCGAACCCTCCAGCCGGATATCCCCATGCAACACCCAAAAATCCGCCCCCGAAGTCGACCGATGAAACGGCCACTCCAACGAAATCGTCAAAGGCAACCCACCCAACGTAACCCAAATCTTCTTCGCCCCAGACTGCGCCATCGCCTCAACTCACCTCTTGATGCAAATAGACTCTCTGTCATGCTGAGCGCAGTGGAAGCGTCCGAAAGACGTTCCACGCAGTCGAAGCATCCCTTACCTACCACAAGTGCACCGGGTACTAGGTGCTAGGCACTCGCAACTCGCGACTTCTTCCGCACCTTAGCCCCCATTCGCAACAATTTCCTAACCGTCCCCGTAGGCAGCCGCTTCATCTGATCATGCAACTCAGTCACCGCTTCAAAAAATCCCGCCATCGCCGCCAACCGCTCCCGAGTAAAATCCGCCCCAGCCTCCTTCGGATCCAGCTCCTCCAGACTCCTCCGCAACATCTCTCGCGTAGGATCAATCTCCCGGCGCTTCCTCTGCTCAATCACCAGCCGAAACATCTCCCAAACATCTTTCATCGACTCATAATGCTCCCGCCGGTCTCCCAGCACATGCACCGCCCGCACAATCCCCCACCCCTCCAGCTCCCGAATCGAAGTACTAACATTCGACCGCGCCACACTCAAAGTCTCCGCAATCTCCTCCGCCGGCAATGCCCGCGGCGACAAGTAAAGCAACGCATGAATCTGCGCGACGGTCCGGTTAATCCCCCACCGCGTCCCCATCTCCCCCCAATGTAGGATGTAACCCTTCTGCACCCCAGTCAAATTAGCCATATCAGTACTTTCAGTCCAATCAGAATTTACAGAACACAAAGCCGCCCTGTCAACGCCAAGTTTTTATCTCTCTAGGAGTCTTTGTCATTCCGAACGAAGTGAGGAATCTGCTTCCTGCCGCCGCCACCACTGCCCCCAAGCGGAAGCCCAAGCCGTAGCCAAGCGTGCTGGGTACTAGGTACTCGGTACTCGCGACTCGCTACTCCGCTTCCCGGACGCCGAAGCCACTTTCTTCTTAGCAGGCCCCTTCCGCGCCGCCTCCGCCCGCTTCCGCTCCTGATACCGCCGATCATGAAACGCCTGGTCCGACCCTTGTTTCTTCATCCCTCCAGCTTGCCACACCCACCCAAACATATCCAGCCCCACACTCGCGCCGGTGCTTTCCCGAGCCAAAGGAACGAAGGTAGCAGCTCCGGCACCCCCACAGGGTAAACTCGGCCCGGGTGTTGTCCTTTCTGTGTCATGATAAACAGTCTTGAAGATGAAGGATGCTCACCTCCGAACCGCTTTGAAACATGACCTCCAGTCTCACTACGCGACCGACCCGGAGACCGTAGTCATTGAGGAACTTGGGATTCTGCACGGCAGGTGTCGGATTGACATTGCAGTCGTCAACGGCCGGATGCACGGGTACGAACTTAAGAGTGATCGGGATACTCTTAGTCGTCTGCCTGAGCAAGTTCAGGCCTACAGTGCCGTCTTCGACTGCGTCACGCTTGTCGTAGGCGAACGCCACGTCCGGCGCGCAATTGAGATCGTCCCCGATTGGTGGGGCGTCAGCGTGGGCCGTTTCGACTCCGGCAATCTTTCCATTCACCACCTAAAACTGCCCTTGACGAATCCAGCCCCTGAGGCAATGTCCGTCGTAAGGCTCCTTTGGCGGAACGAGGCGTTGAGCTTGCTAGGCGAGGTCGGTAGCGCTAGGGGTGCGCGCTCTAAGCCCCGCGAATGGATCTATGTCGAGTTGGTTGCTGCAGCGAGCCCCGCATACCTGCGCTCCGCGGTGCGTCAATGCCTAAAGAATCGGACAGCGTGGCGATCTGCCGCGACACGACCGTCAGGTGGTGATTGATGCCCGCACTGATCCAAGTTCCAGGATTGCCATTGCCGTCCGCACCATCGCCCATTCTTGCAATGTACTCGTCCCCTTTACTGAAGCTGGAACTATAGAAATCCTCACTCTCGCGCAAAAGGATAGCGTTGGCAGGCCACTGGGCCGGACCAGGTCCGTCCTTATTGAATATTCCCTCTCCCCGCATGACGAGCCACTCCTCGGAGAGCGTGTAACGAATGCTGGCACTTGGGTTGCAGCGATCTTTGGGCTCCTCGTAACGTCCCCGCTGCACCGTGTAATCGGAGAAACTCGGGTGCCTCTTCAAACGCTCATTCGCTAGCCGCCTCCACGCAGTCCCCCAGTTCCGCTGAAAATGTCGATCGTAATACTTCGTCGTATGTCACGCGGACACAAATCCCATGACCATCGGTGGCGGCTATTTGAGCAACCGCCTTCTGATATTTAGCCCTTCTGCTCAATCCCGTCACGGGCACGAGGAACAGCTTAATTCTGCGAGCTTCAGCGGCCATAAACGCGAGGGGATGTTGGGTCTGTATCTGAGGGACATGCCCATCAACGTGACAGAGATCGAGGAAGAATCGCGAGTAGTGCCAAGCCCCCAAGATTCCTTTGGCTGCTCCCAGGAGGACCTGGCCGGGGTCCGGCTTCTGCCCCTCGGCCTCGGGGAAGAGCACGCGCTCTTTTTCCGGCTCTCCTTCGGGCGTGTCTGCTCCTTGGTTCTCTTGCTTCTTCGGTGCTTCAAACATCTTGCGCGGAATCTCGATCAGTGGAGTAAGCCACTCGCGATCCCCCTTGCGCAAGGCCTTCAGAGCAAGCCTTTCGCCCTGTTTCCATCGCAGAATCGGCACGTAATGTTTTGGGCCAAACATACCTCACCTTCCTGAATCTTCTGAAAAGTCGGGGAAAAGGGATCGAACCTGCTTGTGTCCAACCAGCCGGTTCAGAACCCGGAACGACTTATAGTGGTGCCTTATCCGTCCAGCGACAAGAGCCGGATGAATCCGAAGCTTGTTTGCGAGATGGGATACAGCTTCCGGTGTTCGCAAGTTCCGCGCTGGGCTCCGACTCCATTCTTTTTCTGGAATTAGGGCCTCACCTGCGATCTCATCAGCTTCCCGCTCCTGAGCGTTGGTTGAGTCATCCACATCCAAGTCATCGTAGAACGCATTGATACTTCCGCCACTTAAGTGACGAGAGACGTGCGCCAGTTCATGCATCAGGACGAACCAAAAATTATCCACCCTGTCGTGCCGCAGAGTCAGCGCAACGATTGGACGATCACCCTTGACGAGAATCGCCGCGCCATCGATGTACGTCTCGGGCAGATGCGGCTCTATGACGAAGCAAACACCAACACTGGCAAGGTATTCGCCGACGTGTTTGGGCCCATCTCCTAAAACGCTCAGGTGCGCTAATTCGTGCATAAACTCATCCGTAATAGCTTCCGGCTTGAATTGCACCGATACGTGATCCTCCAGCGCGCGAATACAAACCCTGGCCTTCCAGGCAGCGAGAGCATACGCGTCCATCCGGCGTGCGGATCGCACGTAGTGTGTTTGCTTGTAGAGAGCGATGGGTGCCCAATCACTGCCCAGCGGAGCAAGGAATCGGCGCATAACCTCTCCTGCCTGACGGCGCGGGTTGTGCACCCTTTCTCTTATCCACCCACGAGCAACCATCTCACGAATAGGAAACCGTTCCCACTCAATGGTGTCTTCCTCGAAACCGGGGAGCAACTGTTCCTGCAAGAGTGCCTTGGCGGGGACACCAAGCCCCTTGTGAAGCGCTCGTACCATGGAAAGCGTGAGAGGCCTCTTGCCAGATAACACCTCTGAGACTTTGCTACGGCTCCCAATAAGGGGCACAAGATCCCGTGGCGTCAGATCCATCTGCTCCATCCGGAACTTGATTGCCTCGATAGGGTCAGGAGTGCGGAATTCCGCTTGATTCTGCTCATAGTCCTGCACCAGCAAACTCAACAGGTTAAGGCGATCACCCTCCGGAGTCCCGGAGCGGGGAGCGAGGTCAATAAGACGCTCGATTTCGGCGATGGCAGTCTCATAGTCGATCTTGGAATTGATAGCCGTGATCATCGACCCCTCCTCAGAACTGCCTTTTCGAGTATTCAGCATGTGTCCCTACCCATGTAGCCAACACGACCTTAACGTCATAGCTGATCTTCGTCTCGATCCTGTATTTGTTGCCCTTTATGTTGAAAATCACCCTGTTGTCGCTCAGAAAGCTGGCACCTGGATACCGCGCTCTAACGTCTGCCGGCCCTCGCCATTCCGCATCCTCGACTTCGTCGATCCAAGCGTTGAGCGGGGCGCGGATATCAGCATGGCGACGTCCGAACTCATTAAGTTTTTGCTTTCCAACAAGTCGCATTTGCCGATTCCATCACGCAATCAACAGTGTTCCCATTGGCTATTCAACGAAAATGTTCCCATATAGGGAACATTAACAGATGAAGCAAGCGTTTGTCAAGTTGATCCTGCAGCAGGGTTACGAAACCCAGGCCGTTCCGTAGCGTTTCCTTGTGTCCTCTACGTTGAAAGATTTTTTCCAGGCAGTCTACAATCGGAATTCCAATGCACCCCGACCGCCTAGCCGAACTTCTCGAGCCCTTCCTATCTCTCTCCACAAACCCTTGTCATTCCGAACCGGGCCAAAAGCCCGGTGAGGAATCTGCTGTTCTGTCGCCCGATCAGCTCCAGAGTATATCGACGTACATCGATCTACTACTCCGCTGGAATTCCCGCATCAACCTAACCGCCATCCGCAACCCGGAAGAAATAGTCACCCGCCACTTCGGCGAGAGCCTATTCGCCGCAAGACATCTCCTCCCCAGTATTTCCTCCGCGCCCTCGACGCCTGCCCTGAGCGAAGCCGAAGGGTCCTCTGCGGTGAAAGATTTTGACTCAGCCGAAGCCCGAAGCCCGATAGCCGAAGCCCGCCTCGCAGACCTAGGCTCCGGCGCAGGCTTCCCCGGCATCCCCATAAAACTCTGGGCCCCGAAAATCGCCTTAACCCTGATCGAGTCGAACCAAAAGAAAGCCACCTTCCTCCGTGAACTAGCCCGCGCCCTTACATTGACGGACATCAATATACAAAACACACGCGCCCAAACCCTCCCCTCATGCACCTTCGACGTAGTAACCCTCCGAGCCGTCGAGCGCCTCCGCGAAGTCCTCCCAGTAGCCGCCCGCCTCCTAGCCCCCCAAGGACGCCTAGCCCTCCTCATCTCCTCGCCCCAACTGGAAGCCACCCGTTCCACACTCCTCAACCTAGCCTGGGACGCTCCCATCCCGGTCCCACAGTCCCAATCCCGCCTCCTCCTAGTCGGTACGCCAGAACCACAAAAGTAAACAGTGGAGTAGACATGCCCACTCACTGCCCAGCAATGGGGACGCGACGTCAGCCAATCCCGATCCATACCCACCAAAGTGGTAAGTTAGTTCGGTTTCGGCCAGTATTTGTTCCGGCGGCAACTCCGACAGCTCCCAACGTTCCAACCGGAACACATAGCACAAGTGTTCCGGTTGGAACACATTGACGATATGTTCCGACTGGAACATTCATCTAATTGTTCCAGTCGGAACACTGTGACGTCCTGCCGAATGTTCCAACCGGAACATTCAAGCGGTTCAGTCTAGGCCATCGGAAAGTGCTTGAGTGTCCGGCTGGAACATTGGACACGTTTTGCACAAAAATTCAACTTGCGTGTGGCAATTCGACCTTGCATTCGAAACACGAATCGCTCTATTCTGCCAACAGCTCTGGCTCCTCGACAATTTATGGGACGCGTCATCGCTGTTGCCAATCAGAAGGGCGGCGTGGGTAAGACTACGACTGCCATCAACCTCGCCGCGTCCTTCGCGGCGGCTGAAGTGAACACACTGCTCATTGATTGCGATCCGCAATCGAATGCCTCGAGCGGGCTTGGCCTGGTGAAAGATCCGGAACGTGTTTCGACTTACCACCTGCTGCTGGGCGCGGCCTCGTGCGAGGAGGCGCTGGCTACCACTGAGCTGGAACAGCTGTGGGTGATCCCGTCACACAAGAACCTGATCGGGGCAAACCTGGAACTGGTGGAGGCTGAGCGGCGGGAGTACCGGCTGCGGGATGCGATCGCGCCTTTGCGCGAGCGCTTCCAGTACATCGTGCTCGACTGTCCGCCGGCGCTGGATCTGCTTACGCTCAACGCGCTGGTCGCCGCGGACTCAGTGCTGATTCCTATGCAGGCGGAATACTTTGCGCTCGAAGGTATCAGTGAGCTGCTGGACACAGTGGAGCGGATCCGCGTGAGCTTGAACCCTGGGCTGGAGATCGAAGGCGTGGTGCTGACCATGCTGGATGAGCGGACCAACCTGGCGCAGCAGGTGATGGCGGAACTGAAAAAGTTTTTTGGAGAGAAGGTGTGTGCGGCAACCATACCGCGGAACATCCGGCTGGCTGAGGCGCCCAGCCATGGGATGGCGGCGCTGGTGTACGATCCGCGGTCGAAGGGGGCGGAGAGTTATATACGGCTGGCTAAGGAGCTGCTGGGGCGGCATCTGGCTTCGGGCTTCGGGCTTCAGGCTTCGGCGGGAGCGGCGGAGGATGGGCAAACGCCGGCTACGGAGATGGATAAGACGGCTTGATACATTGATATGTATCGATATATTACATTGATGGATATCGATATATAAGGGCGGTGACGTTGAAGGAACGCCTAGCGGGGCTGGCGATAGTTGTTGCATTGCAGGGGTCCTTCTACTACGTAGATGCTTGCGCTTTGCGCGCGAGCATCTCCTTCGCTCAGGATGACAGATTTGAGGAGAGGAAACATTGATGACTACTTCGGCGGCGGAGAATTTAGCGGGGCGTGCGGGGGAGAAGAAGGACGAGAAGGTGGAGAAGCGGCGGGCTTTGGGGCGGGGGTTGGAGTCGTTGCTGCCGGGGCCGCGGGTGGTTAAGGGTCCCGAGTACCCAGTACCTGGTGCCCAGTCCTCCGGTCCTCAGGGGCTGAAGCCCGAATCATCTTCGGCCGTGAGCGGCACGGCTGAAGCCGTGCCCTTCCCGAGCTCGACGGAACAGACGGCTTCTGAGGAGATGGACGCTACGCGGGCGGGGGCGCCCGCGCCACACTTGCCGGAAGAAGTTATTTCTATACAGGCGGTGGCGGATGATCGCATCTTGGGGAACCGGGTGGCTCATGTTGCGATCGAGTTGATCGAGAAGAATCCTTATCAGACTCGGTATGTGTTTGATGAGGAGATGTTGGGGGAGTTGCGGGACTCGATTAAGGAACATGGGGTGGTGCAGCCGGTGGTGGTGCGACCGGCGGATGAGGAAGGGCGCTACATACTTGTTCTCGGCGAGCGGCGGTTGCGGGCTTCGAAGATGGCGGGGAAGGAGACGATCCCGGCATTGGTGCGGAGGCTTTCGCCGCAGCAGGCGGCGGAGATGACCGTGCTTGAGAACGTGATGCGGGAGGATTTGAATCCGATTGAGCAGGCGGAGGCGTTTCGGGTTTTGAGCCTGGAGTTTAAGCTGACGCAGACGCAGATTGCGGACCGGATTGGAATGTCGCGGGAGACAGTGTCGAATTACATGCGGCTGTTGCGGCTTCCGCAGAAGGTGATGGAGTACATGCTGGCGGACCGGCTGAGTTTCAGCGACGCTCGGGAGATTTTGCGGCTGGAGAATGACGACTATATCGAGGAAGTGGCGGAAGAAGTGGTGACGCACAAGCTAAAGTGGGACCAGATTGAAGACCGTGTGATGCGGATCAATGGATCGTTTCCGCTGCTGCCGGGGCAGACCTTGCCGGGAGAGCCCAGGAAGAAGTCGGGGGCGCGGTGGATGGATCCGAATGTAAGGGCGGCGCAGACGGATATGGAGCGGACTCTGGGGATGCGGGTTCGGATTCGCGACCGGCATGGGAAGGGGAAGATTGTGATTGAGTACGCTAGCGTGGATGATTACGAGCGCGTGGTGGAGGTTTTGCGGGGGAAAAAGAAGTAGCCAGTACCCAGTACCTAGTTTTGGAGGGCGGCCTGACGGCCGCCTTTTCGTTTTTTGTGCATTTAGGGGGGAATCAGGGTGGTAAGAGTGGGATCGGGATGGGTATTCTTGCAGTCGTAACGGGTGCTCTTCGGAGTTGACGGGCTGGATTCAGCGCGCTAAGTGGGGATGGATGGGGAATGTTAACTAGTTTGGTTCTTGGGAATTGGGCTGGATTGTCCTGACCCGGGCATACACTTTTTCGTGAACTCGCCCTTGCAGGTTCGCGGCTGATGAGTGTAATTGATTCCATGACAATGTCGGCTCCTACGCCCGAGTAGAGTTGGTGGTTGCTAAAGCCAACCAACAGGCTCGGGAGAAAGGAGCCGAACGATGATCATTATAGGAGTAGATTTCCACCCCGAGTTTCAACAA
>DATMQT010000022.1:0-29197 GCA_035566655.1 Candidatus Dormiibacterota bacterium | reverse complement strand
CGCCCCGGCCTAATTCCTTCTGAATGGCCTTGATCTTCTCGTTCAGGTAGTACTCTTTTTGGGCCTTCTCCATCTGGCGCTTCACGCGCGACTGGATAGTCCGGTCCACGTTGAGCTTTTCGATTTCGACGTCGAGCACATCGGCGATGCGGCTCAGGCGCTCGGAAGGGTCGAAGATCTCCAGCAGTTCCTGTTTTTCTTCGATGGAGAGCTGCAGATTGGCCGCGATGATGTCAGTCAGCTTGGCCGGATCTTCCATGCGCACCGCCGAGATCATGGTCTCGTAGTTCAGCGCCTGGCACAGCTTCACATACTGCTCAAAAAGTGTCGTTACGCGCTGCATACCAGCTTCAATTTGCGCGTTCATCTCTACGGGATAGCGAGCTACCCGTACCGAAGCCTGCATGTAACCATCCGCGTCAGTGGCCTGCAACAGCCGGCCGCGCTCGATGCCTTCCACTAGAACTTTGATATTGCCATCGGGCAGCTTCAGGCTCTGCACGATGTTGACGATGGTGCCGACCTGGTAGATCTCATTCGACTTGGGTTCGTCGATGGAGGCGTCGTGCTGCGTGGCCAGGAATATTTTCTTGTCCGCAGCCAGGGCCTCTTCCAGAGCGCGCACGCTGGACTCGCGGCCCACCACAAACGGCGTCATCATGTAGGGAAAGATGACTACGTCCCGGATCGGCATCATGGGCAGCTTCTTGCTCTCGAATTTTTCCTTGGATGTGGTCACTCAATCTCCCCGGGTTAATAACGAATGACTTCTGCCGAATCGCCGTCCACTAACAGTTTACTCTCTTTTCCTACCCAGCCTTCTCCAGCGTGGCTACGGATGCACTGCGCTTCTCCACCATCTCGCGCGTTACCTCGAACTCTTTCAATTTCTTCTGGCTGGGCAGGTGGAACATCAGGTCGAGCATCAGTTCTTCCAGAATCATGCGCAGTCCGCGAGCCCCAACTTTGCGGGCCATAGCCTGCCGGGCGATGGCTCGCAGAGCCTCGTCGGCAAACTTCAGCCGCACATTCTCAAACTCGAACAAGCGCTGGTACTGCTTGACGATGGCATTCTTGGGGCGCGTGAGAATCTCGATCAGCGCAAATTCGTCCAGATCTTCCAGCATGCCTACCACAGGCAGCCGTCCCACGAACTCAGGGATCAGCCCAAACTTGATCAAATCTTCCGGCTGGATTTCGCTGAGCAATTCGAAGTTGCGCTTGCGCGAAACGGAAGCGTCTTCTTTTTCCGCCTCTTCGCCGCCGCGGAACCCGAGTGACTTCTTGCCCACGCGCCGTCCGATGATCTTTTCCAGGCCAACGAACGCTCCTCCACAGATGAAGAGAATGTTCGTAGTGTCGACCGGAGTAAATTCCTGATGCGGATGCTTGCGCCCGCCCTGCGGCGGAACGTTGGCAATCGTTCCTTCAAGAATCTTCAGCAGTGCCTGCTGCACACCTTCGCCGGAAACATCGCGAGTGATCGACGGGTTCTCATCCTTGCGCCCAATCTTGTCGATCTCATCAATGTAGATGATGCCAGTCTGCGCCCGGCTCACATCGCCCTCAGCCGCCTGAAGCAGTTTGAGGATGATGTTCTCCACATCCTCGCCCACGTACCCCGCTTCAGTAAGCGTCGTAGCATCAACGATAGCGAAAGGCACGTCAAGCATGCGCGCCAAAGTCTGCGCCAGTAGCGTCTTCCCCGTGCCGGTCGGCCCGATGAGCATGATGTTCGACTTGCTCAGCTCGATGCCGTCGTTGGTCTTCTGCCGGTTCATGAAGATGCGCTTGTAGTGGTTGTAAACCGCCACCGCCAGCTTCTTCTTGGTCTGCTCCTGCCCAATGACGTATTCGTCGAGGAAGGTCTTGACCTCCTGCGGCTTGGGCAGTTGGTTGGGCGCCGCGGTCTGCGGAGTGGCGGTGCGGTCGTCTTCCAGAATCGAGTTGCACACCGCGACACACTCATCGCAAATGTAGGCGCGCGGATAATCGCTGGGCGACGAGATTAGTTTGGCAACCGCATCCTGCGACTTGTGGCAGAACGAACAGCGCAGAATCTCGTCCGACGACTTGGTTTTCACTCGGCTCTACTCCTTTATTCTTGATCCAGATTCAAGTTGATCCAGATGCAAGCGCGAAGGCCTATCCTACAGCTTTTGCGGTCTTATAGATGATGTCATCTATGATTCCATACTCCTTGGCCTGCTGCGCGTTCATGATGAAATCCCGCTCCACGTCCTTTTCCACCTTATCGAGCTTTTGCCCGCTGTGCTTCGAGAGTAACTGATTAGTAATCTCCCGCATACGCAGAATCTCGCGCGCGTGGATGTCAATATCGGTGGCCTGTCCGGACAATCCTCCCATCGAAGGCTGATGAATAAGGATGCGCGAATTGGGCAGCGCCAGCCGCTTCTTGGGCTCCCCGGCCGCCAGCAGCAATGCCGCCATCGACGCCGCCTGCCCTACGCACAATGTCATCACATCGTTCTTCACGTACTGCATGGTGTCATAAATCGCCATGCCCGCCGTGATCGACCCGCCCGGAGAGTTCACGTAAAGCTGAATGTCTTTCTCCGGATCTTCCTGCGCCAGAAACAGCATCTGCGCAATCACCAGGTTGGCGATGTTGTCGTCAATCGGCGTGCCTATGAAAATAATGTTATCGCGGAGCAGCCGGGAATAAATGTCGTAGGCGCGTTCGCCCCGCCCGGTCTGCTCGATCACCATCGGTACCAGCATCATTTGCGGATCGTTTTTCTTCATTTTTCTACCGGACCTGTCACCTAGATAGTTGTCATTCCGAGCAAGCGTTTTTTGCGCCGCGAGGAATCTGGGCGAGCCGCGCGAAGCGTCGCGTTCTTTGCGACGCAACAATCGCGCGTTTGGCTCGCTTCCTTATCAAACCCCGCCACTACCTGTCACCCAACCTGCCACACTCCGCCCCGAAATATCGCTTGCACATCTCGGGGAGGATCGAAAATGTTCGCCTTACGCGGACTGGTGATAAAGAAATTCGAGGGTCTTCTCGCTGCGGATTCTAATCCGGATTCTATCGAGGCCCCCATCCTCTGTCAAACGCGCTCGCACCGCTTCCGACGTCTGTTTCGACTGTCGGGCCAGTGCTTCGAGTTCCCGGTTCACTTCCTCGTCGCTGACCTCAATTTTCTCCAGGTCCGCCACGCGCTCCAGCAACAAAGAAGACTTCACATCCTGCACCGCCTGCTCCCGCTGTCCGGCTCGCAGCCGCGGCAGGTCCATCTTCTTCAAATCTTCCATTTTCATGCCCTGCGCCGCTAGAGCCCGAAGACCCCGTTCCAGCCGCAAGTCAATCTGCCGATCGACCAACGACTCCGGCACCTCAAAATCGTTGCGCTTCACCAGTTCTGCCACCAGCTTGTCTTTCGCTGCATGCTCGGCCGTGTGCCGTTTCTCGGCCTCCATGTTCTCGCGAATCTGCCTGCGGACCCCGTCCAGGCTGCTGAACTCGCCCAACTCCTTGGCGAAGTCGTCGTTCAGCTCCGGCAGGCTCTTCTGCTTGATGCCATTCACTTTCACCGTATAAACAAAAGTCTTCCCCGCCAGCCGCTTGTCGGAAATATCTTCGGGATAGCTCACGTCAAACGTCCGCTCATCCCCGGCGGAAGCCCCGGTAAGGTTCTGCGAAAACTCCGGGACAGTATTCTTGCCGCCAATCTCGATCAGGACGTCGTCCATATGCACGGGATTAGCTTTGGCGTCCGCGACATCCTTGCCATCTTTCGGCTTCCCGTCCATCGAAGCCTGGGCAAAATCACCCTCGGCAAGCACGCGTCCCTCCACCGTAGTAAAGGTGGCATGCTGCTCGCGCAAAGTGGTAAGCGACTGCTCAACTTCTTCATCAGTAACGGCAATCTCCGGATGGTCCGCCCGCAGATCTTTGTAGCCCTCAACCTGAATCTCCGGCAGCACTTCAAACGAAGCCTTGAAGGTAAGCGGCTCGCCATCGTGCATGTGCAGATCGGTAACCCGCGGCTGCGAAACCGGAATCAGCCCCTGCTTTTCCGCTTCCCGGCGAAAGTATTTCGGGATCAAAGCCTCGGCCACATCGTTCTTCAGCCCATCGCCAAACCGCTGCTTGATGATGGAAGCCGGCACATGCCCGGAGCGAAACCCCGGCAGCCGCGCACTCTTCTGATAGCGCTGAATCTGCACCTCAGTCTCGCGCGCAACCTCCGCTGCAGGGATCTCAACCGAGATCTCGCGCTTGATGTCTTTCTTGGTAGTTTCGGTCTTGGCCGCGTCAGTAGTCTCTGTGGGGCTCACTTGTACCTTTCACTCGCCGCCGAATCCAGAGGCTCCGTAGAGAACGGAACCAACCCGAATTCATACGGCGTTAACTTGAGTGTAAAGACAGAAGGAGAGTAGCGTCAAACGGAGGAATTGGCTCTCTTCTCAACGTTCGTCTTGACAAGACATCGGCCGAGGTTTATTTAGTCCCGGACGGGCAAACATGCATCTGGAACGCTCGTACGATGTGAAGAGGAAAGGCCTGTGACTTTCTTTGATGAGCAGGGAGGCCCGATTCAATTCCAGCAGTGGCTGAAGACATATGAACCATACTACTTTCTCAATGGGCCGACGCGGGGACAGCGGATCAATGGTCGCAACCAGAGCAGCCGCTTCGTAGAGGACCAAGTGTGTGCGTTGCTAGCCCGATCAACCACCTTGTCTCAACAAGATTTGACGCTTTGCATGGCTTGGAAAATTGGAGGCCTAATCGATCACCGCGGGTCCGAGGCCCATCAGAAGATCGAGTACCTGCAGAATTGGCCAGCGGCACTAACTGCCGCGGGCCAGTATGGCACCCGCGATTTTTCACGAAGTATTCCGTTCTTGGCTAATAGTATGAGCACGCTGCTGAAACAAATTAGCCAAGGCAACCCTCGATACCTCTTCGATCTTGTTCCTCAGCTCGCTGGCTTCGGCAACGTCTATATCCTGACTGTCCTTTTTTTCGTTTCTCATGGCCGCTTCCCAATTTACGATCGCTACGCGCATATCGCCGCGGAGGCGATTGCTCAAGACCTGCGTCCTGACTCACGGGTTCACTACAGGGATCTTCAAAAATGGGATGACTACGACCGCTACATGGATCTACTTCGAGCTATCAACAAAGCCCGACCAGAGCAACCCGGAAGTGCATCCATGTTCATATCGCGGCCCGTCGACAGAGCTCTTTGGGTCTATGGGCACTTTTTCCAAACGGGTGATAAGTCTTACCCGGCCACTAAACCAGCCCAGACCTATCCGGATGCTCCGATGCGATCGGCCTATTCCACAGGTCCGTCCAAAGGAGTATTGTCTGGCCGAATCCGCGACCTCTGTCAGACCACGAGTGATGGATGGAGACGCAGGGAGATCATCGTTCGACAGGGAGTCGATGGTTATCCGAGGGAAAGAGATCAGATTCGGCTGATTGATTCCTCAGGGGCAACGTACGACCTGCCATTTATAAAGGGCGCCGGAATCCCAGGTTATACGTGTTTGGGAAAGCCGGGAACGTTAAAGCCCTGGTTCTTGCGACACTACGCCGCCAACAAGATCGACGGCGTGACCGTCTATCTCAGAGCGACGGACCGACCTAACGAATACCGAATTTATACGGGAGCGGAATGGGCGGATTTTGTCTTGGAAAACCTAAACACGAAGTAGCAAGGCCGTCCGACTAGGGGGCCGGTTCACGTATGCGGCACCCCGGCCGAGGCGGTCCCCCAGTTTTTCGTCACGGCGGGTAGCCCACGTCCGGGATGAGTAGAATTTGATGTGCCCCATTTCTCGCTTCTTTTGCAACAAGTGGGCTTTTTCAGCTGCCTTCTTCATTAGCATTGATAGATCAAGATTTCCCTTGATTTGCCGCTCCAATCCACTAGAATGAAGTCGAGAGACGCTTGCCATGTCAGCCACGAAGAAATTCACCCCCGAGATCGATGCCAAACTCTACAAAGAGTTCGTCGCCGTCGCCAAGCGCAATGGCCAATCGCAGCGGCACATTCTGGAAGAGGCGCTGAAGTTCTATCTGAAAAATGTGGTGCCGTCGCAGCACCTGGTCCGGCGCGAGGTGATGGATGCCTTTGAGCAGTCGGTCGCCGCCAACCGCGACCTGCTTGAGCGCCTCGCCAAGTAAATGTCGGATTATCTGACGGTCGCGGAAGTCTACCAGATGCAGCACCGGCTCATTGACAAGTTCGGCGGCCTGCACGGTGTCCGCGACAAGGGCGCGGTTGAGGCCGCTGTTTTTCGCCCTCAAACTGGCTACTACAACTCCATCGAAGAAGAGGCGGCCGCGCTGATGGAGTCGCTCGGCAACAACCACGGCTTTCTCGACGGCAACAAGCGCATCGCCTTCACCGCCACCGACGTCTTCCTCCGCCGCAATGGCCGCTACATCGAAGTCGAAGGAGCAGCCGGCTACGATTTCATCAACGGCTCAATGGAGCGCCACGAATTCCGCTTCCCCAGGATTCTCGATTGGATTCGCCAGCACCTCAACCCTCTCCCTAACAGTCCGTGATGTTTCGGCGCCCTTCGAATTGAAAGGTGCGATAATCCACTTGAGAGATTGATCTCCGGGGAGTGCCCGTGAGACTGGGAAGTTGCGGCTCGGCTCGCGTTGTCTGCACGCTTCTGCTTTGCTGGTTGCCGATTCTTTCGGCGGCCCAGGAACATCCCGCTACGCTGGAAGTCCCCGACAAATTTGACCTTGATCGGAAGACCGCCGCGCGATTGCGGCCGGAACTGCTTGCTCAGAGCACAGTCGCGGCGGGCCGCTACGCCATCGGCCGCTGTGTATTCGAGAGACTGGTCTTCGAGAAGTTGGTATTCGAGAGGCTGGCGGAACAAGTTCACACTCGGCGCAGCGTGAAGTACTCCTGGGAACTGCGCATCGTCAACGACGGCCTGCTGAATGCCTTTTCCTCGCCCGATGGAACCGTCTACGTAGAGAGCGGACTCGCCGATCTCGCTGGCACGAGCGCGGGACTATGGGCGGCGATTCTGTCGCACGAGATCGCGCATGTGGCGCGGCGCGATTGGGCGCGACGCTATCTCTATGAGGAGTCTCTGCGCAGCGGTAGCGGGTCGGTTGTGCTGGGCGATCCGGGGATTTCTTCGGCGGCCTGGAAGGATTCGACCAGCGCCTCCGAAGATCTGGCGCGGTTCTGCCGCCAACTTGAACTGGAGGCCGATCTTGAGAGCCTGATGCTCATGGCGCGCGCCGGCTATCACCCCGACTTTGTCCCTGCTCTTCATCACCTGCTGCACGCGCAAAGCGCCAGCAAGACTGCGCCTTCGATCTTTGCCATGCACCCGTGCTGGGAAGAGCGCGACCGCGAACTGGATCGCGCCTACATCATGGCCAGCATCGAGTTCGAGCACCGCTGGCCGGAATGGTATGCCTCGCCGGGAGGCAATCCTCCAGTTCTCGTGTTTGCCGACAAGCCCAGCGTGAAGAAAACGCGCGCCAAGGAATGGGAGATCCGAGTTCCCATGCGTTGCCAGAATCTGGTCGGCGCAGTTGAGGTTGTGCTGCAGACGTATGCCCCAGGGTCGGCGTCCCGGTCGAGCGCCGAACGGGTTGCATCCAGCGTTCCTGCATCAAGCGACGGATCGAACGACGGGTCCAACGACAGATCGAACGAAGAGGTGCGGCAACTCACGGGATGCACTTCGTCGCCCAGGACCACCGTCACTTTCGCCGTGAAAGATGCCTCCCAGAAAGAACTCTGGGCCGAAGTGTTCGTGCTGGATGGTCAGGGAGCGGTGCTCTCCCGCGCCGCCATCCCAAAGTTGCACCCGTAGTTCGTCCCAGAAATCGGCTATCCTGATCATGACTAACTCCCAGCTTCGAGTCCTTATTTATAGATATCTCAAAGTAAATACATGAATACTGATAATCTCCGCTGGCTAAGCATCCTGAACCGCGAAGTCATCGTCTGCACCCGCTGCCCGCGCCTCGTCGCCTACCGCGAGCAGGTGGCCCGCGAGAAGCGCCGCGCCTATCGTGACCATGACTACTGGGGCAAGCCCGTTCCTGGCTTCGGCGATCCCGCGGCGCGTGTGCTGATCATGGGCCTCGCCCCCGGAGCCCACGGCTCCAACCGCACTGGACGCCCGTTTACGGGCGACGCCTCTGGCAAATTCATGTTCCCTGTGCTCTACGAGACTGGATTTGCCACCCAACCCAACGCCACGGGCCGCAACGATGGCCTCAAGCTGAACGACCTCTACATCACAGCCGCAGTCCGCTGCGCCCCGCCCGCCAACAAGCCCACGCCACAGGAACTCGCCGCGTGCGCGCCGTTTCTTGACCGCGAGATGGCAGGATTAGAGCGAGTCAAGGTCGTGGTCGCGCTCGGCAAAATTGGCTTTGATGCGTATGTTAACTACATGAAGCGTCGCGGCTTGCCGGCCAGCAAGCAGACCTACGTCTTCAAACATGGCGTCAGTTACCGGTTACCGGACGGTAAGGTGTTACTGGCCTCGTATCATCCGTCGAACCAGAACACGCAGACGGGCAAGCTCACGCGGGAAATGTTTGTGAAGATATTTAAAGAGGCGGCAAGACTTGCCGATGAGTAAGCTAAGGCGCCGCCGGGCGGATCGTCGCACCCTACCCCATAGAGCAGGGGGCGCAATCGAGAACCGGGGTCACGAACCGGGGCGGCGCCGCGAAATCGCGCGAGTGTTCCTACCGGAACATAGTGCTTAAGTGTTCCAACTGGAACGTTTGTACCGGCAATGGTGTAAGGATCGAGATGTATGTATAATGCTCGTAAATGAAACGATCTAAGGCAGTTAAGAAGGGCCGGAAGGCAAAACCCCAAAAACCCAAAAAAAAGACTATCATTCTGCGGGCCGACAAGCCGAAGCGGCGCTATATTACGCTGCCGGAAAGGATGGAGTGGTACCGGCCGATCAAGAAGCCGGTTACTTTGCGGTTGGATGCGGATGTGCTGGCCTGGTTCAAGAAGAGCGGGCGAGGGTACCAGACGCGAATCAACCGGGCGCTGCGGAATCTGATGAAGAACGAAATCAAAGAAGAGAAGAAGCCGGCTGGGGAGTGAGATACGGCCGAGGACCCACGTGTGTCGAAGCCTCATGGCGCGTGGCGGGCGAAAAGCAGGTTCCTCACCGAGCTTCAGCCCGATTCGGAAATGACAACCGGAGGGCACTCAAAGCTGGCGCGGACGAGGCGTCCGCGCCTCCACGAGTTCGTCGGGCCACGCACTACTTTAGCTTTGTCACCGTTACTTCGAGCTGGAATTGGCGCTTCGAGTTGGGATCGTCTGCGCTGCCGATCACGATGGTCTTCCCCAGCGGCAGCAGCGTGCTTCCGCCGATCTTCATCTGACGTATCACAGGATGCAGATCGCGCGGGTCGTGTTCAGCCGAAGCGAAATTGCTGACCTCTGCCCGCACCACCAGTTCGGTCTGTCCCCGAGTCTCCCCTAGACGGGCGAAGATGTTTGTCCCGATATCAAGGTACTGGAACTCGCCGTCTTTGGATTGCACCGGAACCCGCGTGCCGATTTTGATTTCATTGCCTTCATTCGTGGCCAGATCGGTGGAGTACTGCCGCGAGTTGATCTTCTTGCCGTCTTCCATCTCGCTGAGCGAGAAGTCAAGGTGGTAAGCCTCCATCACCGACCTTTCCTTCTGTGCCGCGGACTTCTCATCAGTGGCGTTGTCTACCGAGGTTTTAGAAGAGTTTTGGTTTTGCGCTACCGCAACGTTCCCCATCACAAGCGCCACTATTAAGATCACTCGCCAAAGTGCTTGCATTTTCATTGTTTTCTCCTATCTCGCTTTCTTCTATCGAAGGTTGGTTTCTTCGTTCTCGAACTGGTTGCTATTCGGATTGAATTTGCGCATTTTCGACCAGTTCCATGCGGTCGCGCCGCAGGTCCTCTTCGTTGAAGCGGGCAATCAGGACCGCCTGCTCCTGAAACTCCGCTGCATAATCGGCCAGCATCTTTTCCTGCTCGCTCAGTGGTTGCGGCGAAGGGAACTGATCGAGCTTGTCGGCAGAGGCAGTCTCTCGGACCGTGTGGCTGAGCGCAGGTGGCTTAATCCGTTTCTTGTTTCCCGCCATGTGACGTGGAACCGAACCTGCGCCACGGTTGCCCGCAACCTGTGTCTCATAGTGTGTGGACTTCGGCGGGTGCACCGTGAGGTCAGGCTTTGACTTCGCTGATCTCCACATCAGGGACAGGGTCACCAACAGTATCGCGGCCAGTGCCGCTAACGCGGGCCATCGCCAGCACGAGCGCTCCTCCGCGCGCTCCTGTTTAGTCCGGAGATTTGCGAGAACACGCTCTTCCAGTCCGGCTCTTGGTTCCACCGTCGCGAATTCTGAAAGCATTACTTCGAGTTGGCGGTCAAACTCAGCGTCCTGAAGAGCGTGGTCATTTATGGTGTCTTGGCGATCGGTCATGTCCTCCACCTTTTCCTGCCCACTCGTTCGTCTAGCTTGTCCCGCAGAATCTTGCGCGCGCGGAATACTCGTGACCGCACTGCGGCTTCGTTGATGCCTAACGTCGCGGCTACTTCGCGCGGCGATATTTCTACTATCGCCGATAAAATCAGCGGCTCGCGCAGCTTCTCCGGCAAGGTGGCGATCAAACGCTCCAGCATTGTGCCGACCTGCGAGCCATGCATAGCTTCATCCGCCGGCGCGTCTGCGGACGGCAGCTCTGCAACCGGCTTTTCGGGATCCTCGAGCGGAACCTCTTGCTTGCGGCCGCGTTGCCGGCTCCGGTCGACTGCCACTCGCCATGCGATGCGCGCCAGCCAGGTCTTGTGGTTCTCCACGGTGGCCAGCTTGCGGCTGTAACGCAGCACGCGGAGAAACGTTTCCTGGGTTGCGTCTTCGGCATCGTGATGGCTTCTGAGCGCGGCATAGGCGATGCGGTAGACCAGGCGCGAGTGCTGCCGGACGAGATCGTCGAGCGCTTCATCCGAACTGCGGTCTTGACTGCGCGGTACCGTTACGGCCTCGCTCAGGACTGCCTCTCTCGCCAACAAACGCTTGACCTCAATCATGAAGACCGCCGGGACGCGTGGTTTGTTCAGGTATTTCTTGAGGAGAGAACGCCTGGAAGGAGGTTGCTTGCGAAGTCGCTCAACGCGGATACAGCGGTTAGGTTTTAGGTGGTAGGTCTTAGGTTTGCCCTAAGAGCAAGCGACTGCGCGGTCAATGTGAAAAATCTCACCCGGATTGTTCCGTACGAAGGATTTTGCACCTTGACAGCCCGTTGTCGGGGGAGGACAATTGCGCTGCTCGACGCTGGCCGCATCGTCGTCCCCCGCCTCGCGGTTCCCAGCCCATCCGTGCGCGATCTCTCCTGAGTTTGCGACGTGATTCCTTGATCTCGTACGACGGAGGATTCCAATGACGAAACTGCGAACTCCTGGCGCCTTTTCTCTTATGCTTCCGCAAGGCCGGAAAGCATGCAGCGTTGGGAAACCTGGCTTGATTGCCGCTGCGCTGTTGTTGGTACTGACGCTGGGATTCGCGGGCGTTTGCCCTTCGGTGCAAGGGCAAACGCTCAACGTACTCTACTCGTTCGGCGGATTCGCAAGTGATGGCTCACTACCCGTAGGCACCTTGGTACGCGACACAGCCGGAAATCTCTACGGCATAACGTTCTATGGCGGATATTTCAATGGGGGCTGCGCGGAAACCGGCTGCGGAATCTTGTACAAGCTGGATACGACCGGCAAGCTAACCTTTCTACATACCTTCGTAGACAAAGGGGACGGCAACAATCCATCAAGCCTGATCGGCGACGCAGCAGGCAATCTCGCCGGCACTACACAATATACGTTGTTCAGAGCGAACGCAGCCGGAAAGTTCAACAGTATTGACCCCTTCCAATCGGCTTCGGACGGTACCGAAACCAACAGCGTGATCCTCGATGCACAAGGGAACCGCTACGGCACGTCCCTAGCGGGCGGCGATCTAAATTGCAACACAGGGGGTGGTGGCTGCGGCAACGTGTTTAAGCTGGATAATGGCAAGTTGACAGTACTGCACGACTTTACAGGCCCGCCAGACGGCACTTACCCGAATGGCGTAATTCGTGACGCCGTGGGCAACCTCTACGGCACGACGAAAAGTGGTGGCAACACCGCTTGCCAGATCGCTGGTGCCTCTGGGTGCGGCATAGTGTTCAAGGTGGATAGCACGGGCCACGAAACCGTCTTGTACAGTTTCACGGGCGGAGCAGACGGTGCACAGCCTGGTAACTTTTTTTCGGGAGCACCATTGGTCCGGGATGCGGCGGGCAATCTCTATGGGACTACGCCCTATGGCGGCGATCTCAGTTGCTTCAGGTTCGGCTGCGGAGTCGTGTTCAAGCTGGATACTACTGGGAAGGAGACGGTGCTGCACACCTTCACGGGACAACCGGATGGAGCTGGTCCTAACGCAGGCCTGGTCTGGGACTCGAAGGGCAATCTCTATGGCACCACGGGTGAGGGAGGGCAATACAACGCTGGGACGATTTTCAAGCTGGATAACAAAGGGAATCTAACCGTGTTGCACAACTTCGGCGCTTTTGCCTCGGACGGAAAATATCCATCGACGGGGCTGATCCGGGATGCTGCGGGCAACCTCTACGGCGGGACATCGGGTGGGGGCCTGTTCGGTGGCACAGTGTTTGAGCTCACAGGACTGTCTGGTTCAAGCAAGTGATGCGTCCACTGTGGCCTTTGTGGCCTCCGTGTTACGACCTAATCATTCTTCAACATCAAGCGTACGTTGCGTGCATGAAGTTCAAACCGGTCCTGCGAACTCCTCCCAGCCGTGGTGAGCAAGAGCTTCTCTTTGCTCCGTACGAGGTCAATCGGTAAACACTTGATGCGTCTTTCGGGGACCGTTTGGACCGGAATGCGAGGACCGCTATGGCTTTTTCACATCAACATGGGCGCTTGATTTCCTGGACCACTCAACGGTTGCGTACTGCCGCTGCACTGTTGTTCGTACTGGCACTGGGATTCGCGGGCGTTTGCCCTTCGGCGTACGGACAAACCCTCAAAGTACTCTACTCGTTCAGCGGACAGGGGCCGGATGGCATACAACCCATAGGCACCTTGGTACGCGACGCGGCCGGGAATCTTTATGGCCTAACGTACTATGGCGGAGATTCCAATTGCTCCCCAGAGACGAATGGCTGCGGAACCGTGTTTAAGGTGGATACGACCGGCAATGAGACCGTTCTGCATACCTTCGAAAACAAAAGCGACGGCGAAAATCCTGTAAGCCTGATCGGGACCCCGGCGGGCAATCTCGCCGGCGCTACACTCTACAACACGTTGTTCAGAGTGAGCGCAGCCGGGAAGTTCGGCAGTATTGACCCTTTCCTTACGCGGTCAGACGGCAGCGAACCCGTAGACCTGATCCACGACGCGCAAGGAAACCTCTACGGCACGACCACGACCGGCGGCGATCTAAATTGCAACAGTCCCTACAAAGGGGCTGGCTGCGGCAACGTGTTTAAGCTGGATAACAGCGGCAAGTTGACAGTACTGTACAACTTTACTGGCCCGCCAGACGGCAATGCCCCGAATGGCGTAATTCGTGACGCCGCGGGCAACTTCTATGGCACGACGGTAATCGGTGGCAATACCGCTTGCCACATCTATACCGAACCTGGGTGCGGCATAGTGTTCAAGGTGGATAGCACGGGCCACGAAACCGTCTTGTACAGTTTCACGGGCGGAGCAGACGGCGCAAATCCTACTTCTTTTGCGGACGCACCATTGGTCCGCGATGCGGCGGGCAATCTCTATGGGACTACGCCCCTTGGCGGCGATCTCAGTTGCTACGCGTTGGGCTGCGGAGTCGTGTTCAAGGTGGATACCACTGGGAAGGAGACGGTGCTGCACAGCTTCAGCGGAGTGGATGGGTCTGGTCCTAACGCAGGCCTGGTTCGGGACAGAGGGGGCAATTTTTATGGCACCACGGGTGGCGGAGGGCAGTTCAACCATGGGACGATTTTCAAGCTGGATAGCAAAGGAAATCTAACCGTGTTGCACAACTTCGGCTCTAGCGCCTCGGATGCTTCCGGACCGGTCGGAGGGCTGATTCGGGATGCCGCGGGCAACCTCTACGGCACGACATGGTACGGGGGCCTGTACGGAAGTGGCACAGTGTTTGAGCTCACAGGGCTGTCTGCTTCAAGCAAGTGATGGGCCCACTGTGGCCTCTGTGTCCTCATAACCGTCCCAATAATGCGCCGTCAAAAGGAACGTGGGTGAAAGGATCTAGAACCCCACCATGACCGGTTCCGGTTCCAGACGGATGCCCCAGATTTCTTCAACGCGGTGCTGGATCTGTTCTTTCAGGGCGAGGACATCGGCGGCGGTGGCTCCGCCGCGGTTGACGATGGCCAGAGCATGCCGCGTGGAAATACCGACATGCCCGAAGCCGAATCCTTTGGCGAAGCCGGAGCGCTCGACCAGCCAGGCGGCGGAAACCTTCTTGCGGGACTCGAGAGCGGGATAGCTGGGCACAGTTAGTCCTCGTGCAGCGGCACGCCGCTTCAGATCTTCGTGCTGTTGTTCCGAGAGTATCGGGTTCTTGAAGAACGAGCCGGCACTCTGAGAATCCGCGTCTCCGGGGACAATGAGCATGCCTTTGCGAGCGCGAATGTGGCGCACCGCCTCGCGCGTCTCGGCGAGATTGGGAGGGGTTTCGCGGCCTTCGAAGTGTTGTTTGAGATCGGCGTAGGTGATGTGCGGGAGGCCATCGGGCGTGAGCGCGTAGGTGACGCGGAGAACGATGAAGCGTCCGCGCTCGGTGGTGTTGAAGATGCTGGTGCGATAGCTGAAGCCGCAGGCTTCAGGGCAGAGTTCGCGAACCTGATTGTCTTTTAGGTCGAGAACCTGCACTGAGGCAATTGTTTCGGAGACTTCCTGTCCGTAGGCGCCAACGTTTTGCACGGGTGTGCCGCCGACGCTGCCCGGGATGCCGCTGAGGCATTCGACGCCCGCGCAGCGCGCCATCACTGCGTGGGAGACGAACTTGTCCCAGGATTCGCCGGCGCCGGCGTCGAAAGGAGTTTTACCTTCTTCATCGTGCCCACTGTGCTGTTCGATACCCTGGATTGCGATCTTTAACGCAAGGCCGGACCAACCGGCGTCGGCGACCAGCAGGTTGCTGCCGCCGCCCAGAACGAAGAGAGGCAGACTGCGAGAGCGCGCGAAGGTGACTGCCTCCTGCACGTCACCGACGGTGCTGGCCTCGACGAAATACCGCGCCGGGCCTCCGATCCTGATGGTGGTGAGTGGGGCGAGCGGAATGTTTTCGAGCAGGAGCACGAGTGAGTTTCAAATATACACAGGGGCGGGAATGGACGCACGGGGCTGTGGGTTCCGGGCGTACATCAGCCAAAACTCTGTTGACTCATCACAGATCAAGGAAGGCGCGAACGGACGTCAGGTCGTCAGTGGCACGAACACGGAAGCCGAGGTGCTTCATAATGACCTGCATGGCTACATTGTCGGTCAAGATCTCAGCGGAGACGCTGCCTAACTTTTCGTTGCGGGCAATTTCGACGACGCGGCGGAGCAGTTCTTTGCCTAAGCCAAGTTTCTGAAAATGGTCAGAAACCAGCACGGCGACTTCGGCTTCTTTGCCGGCGTGAAGCTTGTTCATGCGCCCAACGCCCATAATCTGGCGTTCTCCGGTCACGGGATCAGTGCGCTCGGCGACCAGCACCATTTCCTGGTCGTAGTCAATGAAACAGATGCGCGAGAGCCGCTCATGCGCTACACGCCGGCTCAGGGAATAGAAGTAGCGCAAGTAGACACTGCGATCGGAAAGGCTTTCGTGAAACTTCACCATCAGGGGTTCGTCTTCGGGGCGGATGGGGCGGATGGTGATTTGATTGCCGTCCTTCATTGTCCAGGGCGCGACGTATTGCGCGGGGTAGGGACGGCTGGCTGGCTGGTGTTCCTTCGCAGTCAGCGGCTGTCCCTCGAGGTCAGCCTCGGTTGAACTCATACGAGCCTCTTCAGTTCTGAACTTTAGGGTGCGGCGAAAGCTGTCACCGCGCTGTCCACTGCAAGGATAGACCATCGGGATTTCGCAGGACTCGGCCCGCAACTTGATTCATGTCGCGAACGGAGACGGAGTCTGGATCGTGTCACACCCGCAAGTGCTACGCAGGCATGAGTGTAGCTCGTCGGACGCGATATCGCCCATGCCGAACTGCGAGTAACGGCTCGCGTGAGATTCGAGTAGCAAAGTAGTTTCGGGACTCAAAGAGTGGACGTAGACAGATTTTTGGAGACAACCACAAATTGCGAAGAGTATTGCATACCGATCCCAGCTTTCAATTCGCGTTCGCTAGCTCTGCAAGCTACACCTGAGCATGACCGGGGTCATCGCCGTATAGAGGGTTGGGATCGGAGAAAAAGTAATGCGTACCAGGGAATAAGAGCGGCCAGCATCAGTTATCAAGTTATGAAGGCCGAGTGGAATTGTGAAACTTACATTTGACACGGTAATGCTTTTCGGATTGACGGTTGCCTTGTTTCAAGATTTGCAGGCACAAGGACAAACACAGGCAAGCTCGACTTTTGAGGTGGTCCCAACCCCGAACGAGAACTCCAACAGCGAACTGTTTGCGGCGTCGGCGTATTCCCCCAACGATATTTGGGCGGTAGGGCAGTCGACGATCCACTTTGATGGCACCACGTGGGCAGCGTTTCCCGCTCCGATGATCAAAGGCGACAACAACCGCTTTCTGCAGGGGGTGGTCGATATTTCTCCGACCTTAGCCTGGGCGGCGGGAAACGTTACCAATGGGGAGTTTAGTTTCTAGATTCTAGGTTCTGGGGGATACGATGAACGGTGGCATTATTCGCAAAGCAATCACAACGACAGTCGCTCTGGAACTCGAATACCGGGAGCCGTCTATCGTTCGTGAATTGGAACCGAATCCGAGCGGTCCGCAGGACTTCAATCCGCAGGGCGGTTGTTTGATTGAGTTTGCGTACCTCCTGAGCATGATCTGAAAGGGCAGAGAATTTCTTGATAAAAGAGGAAATTCGACTGTGCGAATCGGGCACGCGCAAAAAGCACTGGAAGCGCTGGGGACCCTACCTCAGCGAACGTGCATGGGGCACCGTACGTGAAGACTATAGCCCGCACGGGAACGCGTGGGAATATTTGCCACACGACCATGCGCGTTCCCGTGCCTATCGCTGGAACGAAGACGGCTTGGCCGGGATCAGCGATCGCCGGCAGATGATTTGCTTTGCTCTCGCACTGTGGAACGAGCGTGATCCGATTCTCAAGGAACGGATCTTCGGATTAACTGGAAACGAAGGGAACCACGGCGAGGACGTGAAGGAATACTACTTCTATCTCGACAGCACCCCTTCGCACTCCTACATGAAGTATCTCTACAAATACCCGCAAGCGGAGTTTCCTTACGCGAAACTGGTGGAGGAAAACCGCAGCCGCGGCAAGGGGCAACCGGAATTCGAACTGCTCGATACGGGTGTATTCGACGAAGATCGCTACTTCGACGTGTTCGTGGAATATGCCAAAGCCGATATAGAAGACATCCTGATTAAGATCACGGTCACGAACCGTGGCCCGGAAGCCGCTAATCTTCGGGTTCTGCCGACAACTTGGTTTCGCAATACGTGGTCCTGGGGAAACCGTGTTCGACGCCCGAGGCTGCACCAAGCGCGCCCCGCTCCCAATCCTGTCATCGAACTGAATTCGTCTCAGCTGGACCGATCTCAGTCCGAGACCCGCTGGCTCCATTGCGAAGGCTCTCCGGAACTTCTCTTTACCGAGAACGAGACGAACGCTCGAAGGCTATTTGGAATTGAGAGTCTCACTCCCTTCGTCAAAGACGGGATCAATGACCATGTCGTGCACGGTGTCAAAGATGCGGTCAATCCCGAACATGTTGGCTCGAAAGCAGCCGCCCATTACAAAGTGTCACTCGGTTCGGGAGAGACGGTTGTAATAAGGATGCGACTTGGCGACTCTGACTTCAAAGGAAAGAACGCGTTTGATGCCTTCGACAAGACGTTTGCGCTCAGGCAGCGTGAGGCGGATGAATTTTACGCAACGGTGATTCCTCAGAATCTCTCCGCCGACGCTCAGAATGTCATGCGCCAGGGCTTTGCGGGGATGCTCTGGTCCAAGCAGTTCTATCACTACGTCGTCAAAGATTGGCTGCGAGGCGACTCGGGCAGCCCACCCCCGCCCCAGGAGCGAAGGAAGGGGCGCAATCATCAATGGACTCACTTGTACAACGCCGACGTGATATCCATGCCCGACAAGTGGGAGTATCCGTGGTATGCGGCCTGGGACCTGGCGTTCCACTGCATTCCGCTGGCCCTCGTCGATTCCGACTTCGCCAAAGAGCAGCTCACGCTGATACTGCGCGAGTGGTACATGCACCCCAACGGACAGATACCCGCTTATGAGTGGGCTTTGGGAGACGTTAATCCGCCCGTGCATGCATGGGCCGCGTGGCGCGTGTACAAGATCGACAAGAAGCGCACGGGCATAGGCGACCGCGAATTTCTGAAACGTATCTTCCACAAACTAATGTTGAACTTCACCTGGTGGGTAAACCGCAAGGATGCTGAGGGCATGAATATCTTCCAGGGCGGATTTCTCGGGCTGGATAACATCGGCGTATTCGATCGCGGCGCTCCCCTGCCTACCGGCGGGTATATCGAGCAGTCTGACGGAACCAGTTGGATGGCCATGTACACCCTGAACTTGCTGGCGATCGCACTGGAACTGGCTACCGAAGAATCCTGCTACGAAGATCTGGCCAGCAAATTCTGGGAGCACTTTATCTACATCGCACATGCTATGAGCCATCGGGGCCACCACAGCATCGGACTTTGGAATGAACAAGACGGGTTTTTCTACGACGTGTTGAAACTGCCTGACGGCACCGAATTTCCAATGAAGATTCGCTCCATGGTGGGATTGATCCCGCTGTTTGCGGTCGAGACTCTGGAGCCGGAAGTGCTCGATCGGCTGCCCGACTTCAAGCGGCGCCTGGAATGGTTCATCGATAACCGTCCCGACCTCACGGAAAATTTCGCTTGTATGCGCAGCGAGGGAATGGGCGATCGCCGGTTGTTGTCCATCACAAATCAAGATCAGCTGCGCGGCATTCTTAAGTACATGCTGGACGAGCGTGAGTTTCTGTCACCGTACGGGATCCGCGCGCTGTCGCGGTTTCATCGCGAAAACCCTTATACACTCCACGTCAATGGAACCGAACACCGAGTGGACTATGAGCCAGGCGAATCGTCGACCGGAATATTCGGAGGCAATTCGAACTGGCGGGGCCCGATCTGGTTTCCGGTGAATTTTCTCCTGATCGAGTCTTTGCAGAAATTCCACCACTATCTAGGTAACGATTTCAAAGTTGAGTTCCCAACTGGATCGGGAAACATGAAGACGTTGTGGCAAGTGGCGGGTGAACTGTCTCGCCGGATGACAAACATTTTTCTTCGTGACAAGAACGGCCGCCGGCCGGTATTCGGCAACCTGGACAAGTTCCAGACGGACCCTCATTGGCGCGACTTGCTTCTTTTTCACGAGTACTTCCACGGCGACTCCGGTTTCGGAGTGGGCGCCAGTCATCAAACCGGGTGGACCGGCGTGGTCACCAAGTTAATGCAACAGAGCGGCGAATTCCGCGAACATAAAAAAAATGAGCCAGCGGCTGCCACTGTACCGGCGAGCGGAATTGAATTGTGGGACGGCGCTTCCGCACCTACATAGATGCGTGCCCTCTCCAGACCGCGCTTAACGCGCCGGCGGTCAATCTTTTGGGTTCAGCTTTTGTCATGATCGGCTCCTCCTCCTGGGAAATACGCTGAGAATTGCCAGCCTATTCGTCGTGTTTATGAGGCACCGCCACGTAGCCGTGGAACGTTCCCACTGCATCGATATAGAGACCGACAATCGCCCCGGCTGGATTGATGGCGAAGGCGTCGGTGAGCGTGGCATTGAACGGCGGGCTGCTCGGGACGTCGATGGTGATCGGGCTAACCGCGCCCCGGTTCTGCAGGAATCCGTGTTCGTTGCCGTTGGTGTCGTCATACAGGCCTACGAAGTTTGCGGCCGGATTGATTCCCCAAGTCTGCGTAAGCGTGCTGCCGGGAACGTCATACCGTTGAAATGCGCCGTGGTGCACGATGTAGCCGTGGTATTGGCCGCTTGAATCCGGGGGATCGACGTAGAGGCCGACGATAATTGATCCATCGGGAGTGGCGCCGTTGTTCATGGATCCCACCACCGATTCCGTGGGGTTCTTCAGTTCGCCGCCGCCTGCATCCAGGGTGATAAACGTGTCGAGACCGCTGCGGCCAAAACCGACCATCGAAGTGAAATAGTCGTCGTCGTGATCGCAACCGTAGATAGTTCCGTTCGGTGAGATGGCGTTCGGGACGGAGCCTTTCTTGCCGGGAACCAGAACATCAGAAAATTGGCCCTTGCGGTAGAGAAATCCTCGCCGGCACTGGGGTGAGAAGGGCGGGGTGTCGACTGTGCAGGCTGGGGCTCCGGGCGCTCCCGGTGGAGCAAAATAGTCGCCGACGATGTCGCCCCGGGCGTTGATGCCATTGGCCCCGGTTTGCAGCGCTCCGGAGACTCCAACCAGGCTGCCGGGGACATCCACCGTGGAGAAGTTGCCGTTCTTCAGCAAGAAGCCGTGTTCGTTGCCAGCGCTATCGAAGTAAATCCCGACGATGGATCCGCGAGCGTTGATGCCCGTGGCTAACGTATTTGAGGCGCCTGGCACGTCAACGGCAGCGAATGTGAAGGTTGTCCCGCTGGGTTCATCCATTGCGGGTTCGGGGACAGTCTGTCGCGATTGGGGATGGCTGTGGTCCTGCATTGAGGACATGCCACGTGTGCGCGGCATCGTGATCGACTGTGCGGCGCTGGCGGCGCTCAGAAGTAACAACGCCGGGATCAGCGTGAAGATGTACACGAGCTTGGCAACCTGCAAGCTGTTTCCTGAGTTTTTCATTGGATCCTCCGAGTATTCCTCTGTTAGCTTCGTTCCCTTGCTACTGAGAAGAAGCGCAAACCAGCAGTCGCCTCCCTCACCGGAAAGGGAAATATTCCTGAAGGGACAAGGCTCCAATCCTCTGTTTTTCTTGGATGATTCGGGCAGGGGTGCACAAGCCTTTAGCTTGAAACCAAACGGGCCAGCCTGCGGGCGGCCACCCGCCGTTTACGCCTTGAACGAAAACCATGTTGTTGCCTAGAACTTCGAAACCGTCGTGCTACTGAAGTTCGCCACCCATATGTTCGCCCCGTCGTAGACTATTCCGGAACCTATTGCACCAGGGGTGTTTCCGACAGTGAAGGTGCCGAGGTTGGACCCGTCACTGGCACGCAGCTTGGTGACGCTGCTAGGATTCCCGGAATTCTCCACCCAGATGTTCGCTCCGTCAAAGGCTAATCCAAAAGGGAAGGGCCCGGCGGCAAAGGTGCCGAGGTTGGACCCGTCGCTGGCCCGCAGCTTGGTGACGTTGTTGCTGCCATAAATAGCTACCCAGATGTTCGCTCCATCGAAGGCTATTGCGGTGGGAAACGTTCCGGTTGCAAAGGTGCCGAGGTTGGACCCGTCGCTGGCCCGCAGCTTGGTGACGTTGTTGCTGCCCTCGTTTGCTACCCAGATGTTCGCCCCGTCGAACGCTACTCCAAAAGGAGTGCCTCCGACGGCGAAGGTGCCGAGGTTGGACCCGTCGATGGCTCGCAGTTTGGTGACGGTGTTGTCGCCCCCATTCGCGACCCAAATGTTCGTTCCATCGAAGGCTATTCCGTTGGGAAGGGTTCCAACTGCGAAGGTGCCGAGGTTGGACCCGTCGCTGGCCCTTAGCTTGGTGACGTTGTTGCTGCCGTCATTCGTCACCCAGAGGTTCGCCCCGTCAAAGACAATTTCGTAGGGAAAACTTCCGACCGCGAAGGTGCCGAGGCTGAACCCGTCGCTAGCCCTTAGTTCAATGACGTAGCCGTTGCCGTAGCCCTGGCCGCCGTAGTTGCTATTATTAGAAGTAGCCACCCAGATGTTCGCTCCATCAAAGGCCATTCCCACGGGATTGTTTCCGGCGTTTCCTCCGACCGCGAAGTCTTGCCGGTACCATTGAAGAAGCGCGGCCTTTTGCTGAATCAAGGACACGCCGCCAGCCGGACCCTGGGGTCCCTGCTGCCCGGCGGGCCCGATTGATCCCGCAGGGCCGGCGGTTCCCGCTAGTCCTGCGGGTCCCGCCGGTCCGGGTGGCCCGACTGGGCCTGCTGATCCACTCGGGCCTGGTGCGCCTGCGGCTCCGGCGGTGCCTTGCGCAGCCATGACGCTCCACGCCGGAGAATTCTGATCCGGGGTGGGACTGTTTGGTCCTTGGTTGGCCGCGGTCGCCACATAGCTTGCGCCCTGAAAGGTAACAACGTCGTTCACCGCGTAGGACGCGGAGTTGTCAAACGCGTTGCGGAAGTTGAATCCTGTTCCATTCGCACCTGCGGGTCCGGCGGCACCCGCCGCACCAGTTGCACCCGTCATTCCCGTCAACCCCATCAACCCCTGCGGACCCTGTTGTCCCGCTGGGCCGGCAGATCCTGTCGCGCCCGCCGGTCCCGGGGGCCCAGCGACTCCTTGCGATCCTGCCGCTCCGGCTAAGCCTTGTTGTCCCTGTGGTCCCTGAGGGCCTTGTGGTCCCTGAGGGCCCGCCGACACTAGCACCAACGGCAGCTGTGCGGTGTGGCTGGTGAAGATGTTCTCTTTGCTGTCGAAGGAGACCGAGATCTTGCTGCCGGAACTTGGCACCAGGGCAATCCCGTTGTTGGTTAGCGTGCCATTGAGCCAGGCTTGCACCGTCGAAGTCATATCGAGGGACAAGTACCCGGTGCTGCTGACCGACACGGCGCTGAATAGTTTCGTGCCCAGCGCGGGAGCACTGTTGTAAGTAATTTTCCCCTCCGACCAGGAGCCGCTGACCTGATATACATCCATGGTGCCGGAGGTGAGCACGGCATCGGTGTAGAGAATCAGGGTGGCTTTCGAGACGTTCGAGGCGGTCACTCCGGCGCCCAGGTTGGCCGTGCTGAATTTGATGTAGGTGTTCGAGCCCGAGCCGACGATCAGGGCGATGCTGTTGCCGAAATTCGTGGTTGGGAAAAACGACGAAGTGTTAGCGTCGTCGGTGACCACCACCTGGGCTTGAGCGAACGCGGAGAAGACAGCGAGAAGCAACATCTCAAGGATAAAGGTTCTGGCGCGCATGACCCGCCTCCACAGTGAGTTGGGAATCCACTTTTCTGATTTCGTTCAACCGATGTGTTCGTTCCCTTGCTACTGAGAAGAAGCGCAAAGGTGAGATCAAGTCCCTCACGGAGCGCGAAATTAGTTTTTCGGGGTTCGGCTCAAGGTGCCAAAAACCCTCTGTTTTCATGGCGTTGACTTAGGTTCAAAATTGGGGTATTGTCGGGCGAAATTCTGCGAGTCCGGTCGGCAGACTGGGGGCCAGCATTTGCCGGGCACCACATCCAACCAGGTTACCGAGCTACTGCGGAGATGGAGAGAAGGCGACCACGCGGCGCTTGACTCGCTGATGCCGCTGGTCTACGACGAGCTTCGCCGGGTGGCACACAACTACTTGCAGCGGGAGCGCCTCGATCACACACTTCAAAGCACCGCAGTCGTACATGAAGCATATCTCCGGCTGGTCGAGAATGCGGTTGAGTTTCAGAACCGGGAACACTTTTTCGCAGTCTCAGCACAGTTGATGCGGCAAATCCTGGTGGACTATGCCCGAAGGCATCGGTCCCGCAAGCGTGACGGCGGCTACAAACTCGCGCTCGACGAAGCCTTGAAACTTCCGTCCAAGGACGTTGATCTCGTCGATCTCGATGATGCCCTCAAAGAGCTTGCCCGCATGGATGCCCGGCAAGGTCGCATCGTAGAGTTGCGCTTTTTTGCCGGCCTGTCGATCGAGGAAACCGCTAACGTGTTGTCGCTCTCCGCAGCCACAGTGGAACGCTCGTGGGCTTCGGCACGGGCCTGGTTGTACCGGCAAATGAACAGGAATGCTGCCTCATGACTGGGGAACGCTGGCAGGAAATCAGAAACGTCCTGGAAGCCGCGCTGCAAATGGATCCTGAAAAGCGGCGCGCTTATCTGGATCAGGCCTGTGCTGCGGACCCGCCCTTGCGCCACGAAGTCGATTCGCTGCTGGCGGCGGACAAGGAGGCGCAGAGCGGCTTCTTGCAATCCCCACCCCTGGCTGTACGGCTGGAGAAAGGTACGCGGCTCGGGGACTACGAAATTCAATCGCTGCTCGGGGCTGGCGGTATGGGTGAAGTCTATCGAGCCCTCGATCTGCGCCTGCGCCGCGAAGTCGCCGTCAAGGTGTTGCCCGCAGTCGTTTCCTCCGATCCTGAACGCTTGCGGCGTTTCGAGCAGGAGGCCACGGCCGCGGCCGCCCTGAATCATCCCAACATTCTCGCCGTGCACCAACTGGGTACCTATGCGGGAACACCGTATCTGGTTTCGGAGCTGCTGGAAGGAGAAACGCTGCGCGAGCAGATCCGACGAGGCCGTATCGCGCCGCGCCGAGTGCTCGATTACGGAGTGCAAGTCGCGCATGGCTTGGCGGCGGCACATGACAAAGGTATCGTGCATCGCGACCTGAAGCCGGAGAACTTGTTTGTCACCAAGGATGGGCGAGCGAAGATTCTAGACTTCGGACTGGCGAAGCTGACGCAGGCGCAACCCGGCTCCGAACGCAGTGCGCCGACGATTGGCAGCGAGACCGAGCCGGGCCTGGTAATGGGTACGGTCGGCTATATGTCGCCGGAGCAAGTGCGGGGACAGAATGCGGACCATCGCGCCGACATTTTTGCCTTCGGCGCGATTCTGTACGAAATGTTGACGGGCAAGCGCGCTTTTCAGAAGCCGACTTCGCCGGACACGATGGCCGCGATCCTGAATGAGGACCCGCCGGCGATTTCGCAGACCACTCCCGGCCTCTCCCCTGCAATGCATCGGATCGTGCATCGCTGTCTGGAGAAAAATCCGGAGCAACGATTCCAGTCGGCGTCGGACCTGGCATTCGCGTTGGCGGCGCTCACGGACGCACCAGACATCATCAACAAAGCGTTGGAGAAAGGCGACAGTGCGCGGAAACGACGTATTGGTTTGGCCGCTAGCATCGGCCTTCTGGCAGCGGCCTTGCTGGCACTCAGTTCACTGTGGGTTGCGCGGAGGTGGCAGTCCAAGCGTGCCGCTGCCGATGCCTCCGGAATTCGATCATTGGTGGTCCTTCCGCTTGCGAATCTGTCGGGCGATCGTGAGCAGGATTATTTTGCCGATGGCATGACAGAACAGCTCACAACCAACCTCGGCCAAATCAGTGCACTGCGCGTGATTTCGCGGACCTCGGCCATGCACTACAAGAATACCAACAAGACCCTGCCGGAGATTGCAGGCGAATTGCACGTGGATGCGGTCGTAGAAGGATCGGTGGAACGAGTGGGCAACCAGGTGCGGATTACGGCCCAGTTAATCGAAGCATCCACGGACCGGCATCTTTGGGCCAAAAGCTACGAGCGCGATTTGCGGAGTGTTTTATCTCTCCAGGATGATGTGGCCCAGGCAATCGCCAGTGAGGTCAGAATTAAATTGACTCCGCAAGAACGCGGGCACCTCACAACCGCGCGTCTGGTCAATCCCGCAGCCCACGAGTTTTACCTTCGCGGCCTTTATGAACTGCGCAAGGGAACAGAAGAGGGCATTGAAGAAGCCATCAAGAAATTCCAGCAGGCGGTTGCCACCGATCCTAACGAAGCGCTGGCCTATGCTGGATTGGCAGACGCGTACTACGACCAGAGCACAATCCTGAGGGCTCCCCTCGAAGTGATGCCCAAAGCCAAGGCGGCCGCTATAAGGGCCATCGAACTTGATGATTCGCTAGCCGAAGCTCATGGCTCGCTGGGATTCGTCAAGCTTCTCTTTGACTGGGATTGGGCGGGCGCGGAGCACGAATTCCGGCGTGCGCTGGAACTCAACCCCAACCTGCCTCGCGTACACATGGGATACGCTATCTACCTGCTCACCCTTCGCCGCCCTGATGAAGCCAGCGAAGAATTCGGCCGGGCAGATGCGATCGATCCGTTCACGGGGCAGTCCCACATGGACAGGGCATGGTTGCTGTTCAACGTGAGTCGCTTTGAAGAGGCAATCCAGGCCGCGACCTCGGCAGGAGACGATCGTGTGGTCGCACTCTCGAGTGCTGAATTAGGGCGCTCAGAAGAGGCAATCGCTGCTGCCGATCGCGCAGTGACAAAGACAAAGAATCCGCTATGGGTGGCTCAAATCGCGTCTGCTTACGCCTTGGCCGGTAAAAAAGATAAAGCCAGGGCGCTTCTCACAAGTATCGAGGCTCAGGTGCGTCAGCGCTACGTTTGTGGATTCAATGTGGCTTGCGTTTACGCGGGGCTCGGAGAAAAGGAGCAAGCCTTCACCTGGCTTGAGAAGGCTTATCGGGATCGCTCTGATTGAATACCCTTCGTCGGGGTGGATCCCCGACTCGACCCGCTGCGAAGCGACCCCCGCTACGCCGACCTGCTGCGGCGGATCGGTCTGCCAACATCGGCCCAGTGACCCCAGTTCTGTTGTTTGCCGCAATTCGGGCGAGACTCGCGTCCAGGTTCTTCACGCCTTTCATAAAGCGAATTTGGCCGGTGCGGCTTGCAGCGCTGAGACGCAATGTGTCTCAGCGTTGCGGGTTGGCTGACGGAGCGTGGTGGCGGATCGCCTGTTCCAGCCCTGCTCCGAACAGTTCCGGACGCAGATAGTGTCTGATCCTGCGCCGGCTTGTCCTCTTCCGCCTGGATGCGGTGGGCGTTGGCGTAGGCGTCCTGGTGAATGACCGTCACCTGCCAGGAAACTTTCACGTTAGGTTTGTCGGTACGAATGGTGAACGGGTTATGGCTGACCTCGGAAGCGACGATGGCCCGCGCGAACTACCCGACCACGGTCAAGCAAGTGTTGGTGCTGGCGACCTGTTGCCTCGCATGCCCAGGGTTCGCGGTGGGTCGCCCGCCTACTGCATCGCGTACTGCACAGTTGCCGTCATGTTCCCTCCGGATTGGCAGCCCACTATAAGTCCATTTGCTTCCAGCCCGACGATTTGTACGGGTGTCCCAGCCGCAACAAGGACGTTGAGGGGACCCGAGTCAGCATAACCCACGAAGGCTCCGGTCGTGATGAAATAGGGGAGGGGATTGCCGCCTGCAATAAAGCCCATTTGTGAATTGGTTCCACATTGGTTATTGTCCGCGCTGCCAGTAGCGGCAGTGAAGCGCGTGATCACTATCGGCTCGTCAGGAATGAAGTAACCAGCTGGCTGAAATTGACTGGTGGTAAAATTTGCCACGGTGCCGGAGAAGGTCATGCGCGGACTGTGGCTCATCGGTTTGTCGCCGCCAATGGCAAGAGTGCCAGTGACGGTGGCGTTGCTGGTAATGGCGACGTTGCCCTGGAAGTATCCGGCGTAGCCGCCGGCGCTGTTGACGCCGACCACACCGGTGCCTGTGGGGCTTGAGGTAGTTCCCGTTACTCCCGAGCCAGTGCCTGTGCCATACACGCCAGCGTTGTTGCCCGTCCCAAACACGCCCGTACCCGTCGGGCTTGAGCTTTGCCCGTACAGACCGTAGGCATTGCCGGAAGTTGAGAAGTTGGTGCCGACCACTCCCGAGCCTGCGGGACTCACGGCGTTTCCCGTTACTCCTGAGCCGATTCCCGTTCCATAGACGCCCGTACCGGTCGGGCCGAAGCTTTGGCCAAACACCCCGTAGGCGCTGCCTGGGGCGGTTGAGTTGTTTACTCCTCCCACGCTCGGAACAGCCGGATTGAAGCTTAGTCCCTGAACACCGTAGCCGCCTCCCAGGGTTGAGGTTGACTTGTTGGTTCCGACCACGCCCGAACCGAGCGAACTGTTGGTGGATCCGGCGACGCCAGGCCCCAGTCCCACTGCAGATGTGTTGCTGCCGGAGATTCCTACATTGGAACTACCCGCTGTCTGAGCGACGATTCCGTCCCCTGCGGGTACAGTGAACGTTTGGGTTCCGGTGAAGGTGTTGGCGGCTGTGAGTTCGGGCACAACGGCCGTGTTCAAGTTCAGGGTAACATTGCCACTCGTGCCGCCGCCGCTCAGACCTGTTCCTGCGGTAACGCCCGTGATCGTTCCGCCGCCACCACCGCTGCCGCCGCAACCGGTGCAAGTTCCGGTGACGGTGAGGTTGCCGTTGACGGTGAGAGTTGCCGGATTGGACACGCTGCCGTTGACGGTGAGAGTTGCCGGATTGGACACGCTGCCGAAGTTCACGGTGGGCGGCGGCGTCCCGCTGGGGGCTTCTACGTCCAGCGTGGCTCCAGGGGTGGCCGTGCCGATGCCGACCTTCGCACTCTGGCACGCGGGTAGACCGTTAGTGCTGCAACCGTTCAGATTGGCGATGCTGCCGAGCACCAGGGAATTGTCCTGGCTGACCACGGCATAGGCTCCGATGGCGGTGGAGTTATTAAGTCCAGTCGAAGCCGAGTCTGGCCCGGCACCAAATCCCACAGCCGTGTTGATGCTGCCCGTAACGTTGTTGCGGAGCGCATTCGACCCGCTGGCGGTATTTAAAGCTCCCGTGGTGTTCGCCAAGAGCGCGCTTGAGCCAATGGCCGTATTGTTGCTCGAAACGTTGAAGCCGCCGCCGCCGCCGTTGTTGTTCAACGCCCCGAAGCCGACGGCTGTGTTGAAGTCGCCGGGAGAAAACTTGCTGGTGAACACCCCCGCAAACCCGAGGAACGCGTTGTCGCCGTTACCCGAACCGGAGGCAAAGGCGAAGGGGTTGCTGGAGTTTCCGAAGAGATAGAGCGCCGTGCCGTAAATGTTCCCGCCCGATATCGCGCCGGTGGTGGTGAGGTTGGTCGCCGAAAGGGAGGCGGCGGTTGTGTTCCCGGTGAAGTTGTTGGTGCCCGTGAAGGTGTTTGTACCCGTCAGTTGTGGCACCACCGAGGTATTGATGGACAAGGTGCCGCTGGTGGTGATCGGCCCGCCGGTGAGGCCGAGCCCGGTCGCCACGCTGGTCACAGTGCCGCTG
>DATMQT010000021.1:0-15634 GCA_035566655.1 Candidatus Dormiibacterota bacterium | reverse complement strand
CTCACCCTCGACCAGAAACAGTTCGCAGCGATTGGGATCGCGCTCCGAACAATCCGCCAGCTTGCCCGGAAGCCCGCCGGAATCCAGCGCGCCCTTGCGCCGCGTCAAATCGCGTGCTTTACGCGCCGCCTCGCGGGCTCGTGCCGCGTCGACTGCTTTGTTGATGATCTTCCGCGCCACAGTCGAGTTCTGCTCGAAGAACGCGCCCAGCCGTTCGTTCACAAACGCGGTCACAACTCCGGCAATATCGGAATTGAGTTTCCCTTTGGTCTGCCCTTCGAACTGCGGCTGCGACAGCTTCACGCTGATCACCGCGACCAGACCTTCGCGCACATCGTCGCCCGTCAGGTTTTCTTTTACATCCTTAAACAGACCCATTTGCTGCCCGGCATAATTAATCGTGCGCGTCAATGCCATGCGGAAGCCGGAAAGATGCGTCCCCCCGTCCACCGTGTTGATGTTGTTGGCAAAGCTGAACACAGACTCCGAATATCCGTCGTTGTACTGCAGCCCAATCTCCATGGCCACGCCGCTGCGTTCCGCTTCCATGTAAATCGGCTTGTCGTGCAGCACCTGCTTGCCACGATTCAAATGCTTGATGAACTCCGCGATGCCGCCGTTGTACTTGAAGTCCGTATGCTTGGCCTCGCCGCTCTTCGCGTCAGTCGAGCGCTCGTCCGTCAACGTGATCAGCAGCCCTTTGTTCAGGAACGCCAGCTCGCGCAACCGCTGCGCCAGCGTGTCGTAGTTGTATTCCACCGTCCCGGTAAAAATGCTCCGGTCGGGCAGGAAGTGGACCTTCGTGCCACGCTTCTTGGTAGCGCCCGCCTTCGCCATCTTGCTGGTAGATTCGCCCTTCGAATAAGTTTGCTGCCAAGTCGCGCCGTCGCGCCAGATTTCCAGGTCGAGTTCTTCGCTCAGCGCATTCACGACTGAAACGCCGACACCGTGCAATCCACCGGAAACTTTGTAGGTCGACGAATCAAACTTCCCTCCGGCGTGCAGCGTAGTCATCACCACCTGCGCCGCCGAAACTTTCTCGCCATCGATCACCATGTCATCCACAGGGATGCCTCGCCCATCGTCAATCACAGTGACCGAATTGTCGATGTGGATGGTGACTTCAATCTTGGTCGCGAAACCCGCCAGCGCCTCATCGACGGAGTTGTCGACAACTTCGTACACGAGGTGGTGCAGGCCAAGATCGCCGGTCGATCCGATGTACATCGCGGGACGCTTGCGCACCGCTTCCATACCGCCGAGCACTTTGATCGAGTCGGCGTTGTAGTCGTTGTTGCCTCCGCCGTTTCCGACGGTGATCGGCGTCACAATCCCGTTTTTTGTTTTGGTTTCGACGATGGGAGTATTGATCTCTTTGGTGGCCATTCCGCTCCGCGGGAGAATGCCCCGACTTTCTCTCAGAACCGGGTCCGGTTACGCCTCAAAACTGACCCTGGAAGCACGCCCCAACCCAGCTCCGGACTGCGCCCACGAATTGACTTCAAGTTATTGAAATGTCTTATACTTAGGTTCGTTTGGCGACTATCAAAATTATACCATGAAAGGGCAGATTTTTCGACACTTCCCAGGCCCGAATCGGCCCAGTAAACGTCCCATTTTGAACCGGTTTTGCTGCTGTTTTCGCGGCTGCTTGAGCTACGCCCGGAAGACCTGCATTCGCCGCGCTTCGACGTTTCATTTTCCGGCACCTCGCACCCCTTCGCCGCCATCTAAACCGTTGTCCCTGATAAGATAGCTACACAGGAGTTCCGACCAAGCATGCCAGTACCCGTTTCACAGATGTGGACCGTCACGTCCTACGTCCTGCGCCAGAAGGTTGCCGGGCGCAAGCAGTACCCGCTCGTGCTCATGCTCGAGCCCCTGTTCCGATGCAACCTGGCCTGCGCCGGATGCGGCAAGATCCAGTACCCCGCCCACATCCTGAAGAAAGACCTCACTCCTGAAGAATGCTTCCGCGCCATTGACGAGTGCGGAGCCCCCATGGTCTCCATCCCCGGCGGCGAACCGCTCATGCATCCCCAGATCGGCGAGATCGTCGAAGGCCTGGTCGCGCGCAAGAAATATATCTACCTCTGCACCAACGCTCTGCTGCTGAAGGAAAAGATAAATCTCTTCAAGCCGAGCAAGTATCTGACCTTCAGTGTTCACCTCGACGGCCAGCGCGACGAGCACGACCTCGCCGTCTGCCGTGAAGGCGGCTACGACATCGCCGTCGATGCGATCAAAGAAGCGCTTAGCCGTGGCTTCCGCGTCACCACCAACACCACGCTGTTCGACGGCGCCGATCCCAAATCCGTCCGCGCCTTCTTCGACGACATGATGGAGCTGGGCCTCGAAGGCATGATGCTCTCGCCCGGATACTCCTACGACAAAGCGCCCGACCAGAAGCACTTTCTAGGCCGCGCCCGCACCCGCCGCATGTTCCGCGCGATCCTGTCGAACCGTAAGAAGAACTGGCGTTTCAATCTCTCGCCGCTCTTTTTAGAATTCCTGATGGGCAAGCGCACCTACCCCTGCACTCCGTGGGGCATGCCCACCTACAATATTTTCGGATGGCAGAAGCCTTGCTACCTGCTCCAGGATGGCTACGCCGAAACTTTCGACGAACTGCTCTCGACCACGAACTGGAGCAACTACGGCACCGAATCCGGCAACCCGGCGTGTGCGAATTGCATGGTGCACAGCGGCTACGAAGCCTCGGCAGTGAACGCAACGTTCAGCTCGCTAGGCGGATTCCTCGCCACGGTGAAGGCGACCTTGTTCTCGAGCTATCGCGACGAAGAAGCGTTGCGTTTGCTGGAGGAGCATCAAGCTCCGGTCAATCCGCTGATTCAGATCGCGACAGCCGACGACTCTCTGCAAGAAACCCGCGCGTAAAATCTCCGCAGGAAGAATTCTGTGATACTTTTCGCAAAGGTCGAGACCAGTTTCGAGATCACCGGGAGGGGCTGCGTCATTGTGCCCGCCTGGCTTACGGAAGACAAGATACGCGTAAAAGATTCGATTCAACTCCGCACTGCGGATGGGAAAGTGCGAAAGACACACATTACTGGGATCGAAATCCTGTGTGGTCTCAAGCCGAGCGACAGTCGAATGGGTATCCTGGTGACTCGGGATATCACAAAGCAGGACGCTCCGGAAGGAACGGAAATCTGGCTGCTGAACCGAACGGGAGAGTGACTGCTCCATGACAGGCAAAGAATCCGGCCACATCGATCATTCCGACGCGCAGGCCGTGCCCCATATCAATCCTGATGCGCTCGAAGTCGCACCCGGCACCGCCCACGAGAATCTCGAAGGCTGGATCCCGCAATTAGCCACCGACGACGAAATCCGCGTCGCCCTTGAGAAAGCCTTCGACTACCGCGGCGACGTAACCATCACCCGCAAAGATGGATCAAAAATCGAAGGCTACCTCTTCGATCGCCGCACCGGCACCACACTGAAAGATTCCGTAGTCCGCCTCTACCCGAAGAACTCGGCCGAAAAAGTTTCTATCCCCTACTCCGACATAGCCGCTCTGGCCTTCACCGGGCGCGACACCGCCGCCGGAAAAAGCTGGGAAGCCTGGATGAAGAAATACGCCCAGAAAAAAGCCGCCGGCGAAACCAACATCGCCCTCCAACCCGAACCGTTAGACTGATCTGCGCGGTCATCGCCCTGAGAAATGCTGGAAGTAACAGCAGATTCCTCCTTGCCGTCGCATTCGCTCCGGGCTGCGTCGGAATGACAAAGTTTTATTGGTGAGCGCACGCGATGGGGAACTATTTTGCCTGCTTGGCACTCTCGCCAAAGCTCAACTCCTGCACCAACTCCTCCACCTCATCCTCCGTCCCGCCAATAAACGTAAACGAGACCACATATCCCCGTGCCAGCACCACCAGCGTCGATTGCCGCATCACCCGCGTGCCGACATCCTTCTGAAAATCGCCGCGCACCACCGTCTTAGTCCCCACCACAAAGTCGTAAGGCTCGTCGTCGATCTCAAGCCCCTGCGCTTTGGCCGCCTCGTTTACCAGCACGAAATATTGCGCCGCTTCCTTCAACCCCGGAATCGCCGCCGCACTCTCCGCCGCAATCAGAATCGACCCATTCACATCCTCCGCCCGGGCCTCCGGAGGCCGCGAAAATGCCGCCAGCAGCACTCTCCCATCCTTGCCGGAATCCGGTTTGGCACCCTCGTCGGCGCGTGCGTTCATGTCCTCGGTCCGCAACACCCACGCCGCCGGAATCTTGCACGTGAATCCAAACGCCGCGTTGCTGTATACGCCAGCGTTGACGGTACCCGCGTCTAGTACTGAGTGCTCCGCTGGTACGGCCCTTCGCGCGCGGCTCGAGGAAGAGGACGAGGATTGTGCCGGTGAGTGGGGTTGCAGCACGACTGCCGCGAGCAATATCACGCAGATGAAGATGAGACTGCGGTGACTCATGGAACTATGTTACGCGAGATCGGCACGCTATCCGCCTGAGAGGGTGTAATTCACCTGAATCTCGGTGTCGACCTCGACCGGCTTCCCCTGGAGGAGATAGGGCCGGTACTTCCATTGCTTCACCGCCTTAATCGCGGATTTCGCCAGCAAAGGGTCTCCAGAAATGGTTGTGAGGTCGACGATGTCTCCCTCCTGACTGATCACTGCGTGCAGTACGACTGTCCCCTGAATTCCGTTCTCGCGCGCCTTAGGGGGATACTTCGGATTCACTCGCTTGAGCAGCAGTCCCGTCGTCACTCCCTGCGAGACGCGCACATGTTGTGGAGTTGCGATTTTGGGCGTCGTCGCCGGAGCAGGAGTCGTTTCGCCCTTCGATTCCGGAGTTACCTCTTGAGCAACCAGGGCAGTCCCCACGCACAGCATAAGGCACCAAGTCGCGATTTTCATTTTGCGTTTCATATCATACTCCCACTTCGTTCGACCCCTACGCCGCCCTACCCAGCACCGGCTGCGTGCAGTGCGAACACCGCCGCGCGTCGATGGGAATCTCGCTCAAACATTCCGGACACTTCTTGGTCGTGGGATCAGGCGGCGTCTCTCCCCGATTCATCCGCGCCACCAGAGCATTCACCGGCGTGACTACAAAGAAATAAATCGCTGCGGCGATCAACACAAAATTCACCAGCGCGGTTAGAAATACTCCGTAAGGAAAAGGCGTCTCGCCGATTCTGACCGACAGCGCCGTGAAGTCCGGCTTGCCCACGATCAGTGCGATTAGCGGATTAATCAGCGACGCCACCAGCGAACTCACTACGCCCCCAAAAGCCGCGCCGATCACAATACCCACAGCCATATCCACCACATTGCCCCGCAGAATGAACTTCTTGAATCCGCTCAGCATAGAGGCCTCCAAAGAAGATTGGCCGCCAATGTATGACAGGAAGACCGGAAGGTCAAGGCCCAACCGAACATTCGCTTTCGGAATGAGAAAAGGAGGGGACACTACTCCAGGCAATCGCGCGCCAAGGAATTCCGCGCCTAAAGGGATCGTGACTAGCGCGTCATATTCGCATCGGCATCACAATATACCGGTACTTATAATCGTCGCCCTCAGCCGGCCGCAACTGCCCCGCCGATTGCGAATCCTTCAACTCCAGCCGCACCTCGCCAGTGCCGGCGGCTTTGAGGAAGTCCACCAGGTACTGAGCATTGAAGCCGATCGTCATGGTCTCGCCGTCGTAAGGAGCTTCAATCGAATCCTCAGACTCACCCGCTTCCGTCGACGATGCCGAGATCTTAACCTCACCCTTTTCCAGCTTCATCCGCACCGCTCGCGAGCGCTCGTCGGCAAACTGCGCCACGCGCAGAATCGCCGAATTCAAGTCGGAGTTGTTCAGGGTGATGCTCTTGCTGTTGTCCTTGGGCAGCACGGCCTCAAAGTTCGGGAACTGTCCCGTAAGCTGCCGCGAGGTCAGCAGTCGCGATCCAATGCGGAAAAACAATGTCGACTCATCCTTCGCAAACTCAACCGTCTCAGCATCGGTTGAATCCAGCAGCGACTTCAATTCGTCCATACACTTCTTCGGCACCAGCGTCTTCATCTCGCCCGAGACGCCTTCAAACTTCTCCCCGTTGCGCTCGCAATGTGCCAGCCGATGCCCGTCCGTCGCCACCATCGTGATCGACTCCGGCTTCAGCAGCATCAGCGCGCCATTCAACGTGTAACGCGACTCTTCACTCGATATGGCAAACCCGGTCCGCGCAATCAGCCCCCGTAACACCTGCCCCGGAATCTTCACCACTCCTGCCGTCGGAAATACTGGCAGGCTGGGGAAATTCGACTTCGCCATCCCCACCATCTTTGTGTTGGACCGCCCGCACCGAATACTGACCCAATGATTCTCCAGCAGCTTGATCGTGATATCGGCATCCGGCAGCAGCTTCACGTAGTCATGCAGCTTGCGCGCCGGAATCGTGCATGACCCTTCCTTCTTCACTTTGGCGTTGCATGACGTCCGCAGGCTCAGATCAAGGTCCGTCGCCGTCAGTGACAGCTTGCCATCGCTTGCCTCGAATAAGTAATTGGAAAGAATCGGAATGGTGGTCTTGCGCTCGACCACACCCTGCGTGGCCGTCAACTCCCGCAGCAATTCAACTTTGCTGACCGTAATCTCCATCGTCCCTACCGCAACCGCCGCTTCCACCGGCATGACGTTAGTCTCCCCCTGCCGCGTGCTACTTTTATTACTTCCCTTATATCAATTCAAAACCTATAAAACCAGCAGTAACAGTAGGCAAGCCGGAGAAGTGGAAAACTTTGGCAACCGACCTATTGTCACAACTTTGGGGAGCGTCCCTTCGTGTGAGAAATCGGTCCCCAACTCGGCGGAGACCCTACTACAACTTCCCCACTTTTCTGCTGCCCCCGCCCTTTGCACAGTTTTCACATCGCATTCACAGCTCAAAAAAAGGAAGACTATGCCGCTCAGTGCAAAACGCGAAACACCCGCCAACTATCCGCCCAATTGCTCAGTCAGCTTATTGAGCAACCTGTTCAAATCTTTGTCGTTCTTGCGGACCTCTTCAATCTTCTCCACCGAGTGCAGCACAGTAGTGTGATGCTTCCCCCCGAACTGACGGCCAATCTCCGGCAGCGATGCTTCTGTCATATGCTTGGCCAGATACATCGCAATCTGCCGCGGATAAACGATCGCCCGCGAATTGTCTTTCGCTTTGATCTCCACCAAGCGCAGCCCGAACTGCTCAGCCACCATCTTCTGGATCGATTCAATCGTGACCTTGCGCGCTTGGGAGTCAATAAAGTTCTTCAGCACCTGCTGCGCGTACGGCAGCGTGATCTCTGCCCCGATCAATGACGAATGCGCCACGAGGCGGATCAGCGCTCCTTCCAACTCGCGCACGTTCGACCGGATATTCTGCGCCACATACAGCGCCACATCTGTCGGCAGCGTCACTTTCTCCTGCTCCGCCTTCTTTTGCAGGATCGCCACCTTGGTCTCCAGATCCGGCGGCTGAATGTCCGCAATCAGTCCCCACTCAAACCGGCTGCGCAACCGGTCTTCAATCTCCGCCAGCTCTTTCGGCGAACGGTCGCTCGCGATCACTATCTGCTTCATCGTGTCGTGCAGCGCGTTGAAGGTATGGAAAAATTCTTCCTGCGTCCGCTCCTTACCCGCGAGGAACTGGATGTCGTCGATCAGCAGCACATCCACGCTGCGGAACTTGTCGCGAAACGACGTCATCTTGTCGTAGCGCAGCGAATTGATCATGTCGTTGGTGAACTTCTCGCTCGACACGTAGCAGATCGATGCCTGCGGCTGCCGCCGCTTCACTTCGTGTCCGATGGCCTGCATCAGGTGGGTCTTGCCCATGCCGACGCCGCCATACAGGAACAGCGGGTTGTAGGCTTTCGAGGGACGCTCCGCCACCGCCTGGCACGCCGCGTGCGCAAACTGATTCCCGCTGCCGATCACGAACGCGTCGAAGGTATAGCGCGGATTCAGTTGCGCCGCACCATCCCAGTCGAAGCGTGATTGCGAGGGACCTGTCGCGACCGGGCCGGGGCCCGCCGACAGCCCGCCGTTGTGACGCACCGCGGTCGCTGCCGGATCGTCCTCGGGCGTTACGAACTTCACGTCGTTGAAATCCAGGCCGAGATTATCGATTGCCTCCTGGATCAGGTCCGCATACTTGTCGCCGGCGTGCCGGAACTCCGCCGTTGGCACTCGCACGAACAACACTCCTCCACTGGCGTGGCTGTAGCGTGTCGGTTTCAACCACGTGTCATAGGAGTGCCGGTTGATCTTTTTTTCCAGCGCATCCAGAATGCGCGTCCACGGATTAGGGGAGAGTGGTGAAGTGCTTTGAGCTGACATAAATTATGAAATACCCGCCGCGGCGTCCCGGCGGCTGGCTGAGGGCGCCTGTCTAAGAAATGCTGTTTACCTGCCCGCTGATGGAACTCTTAGTCTACTGCGGAATGCGCCGTTTGTGTTGAGCGCGGTTGACATTGTGAATGAGATTTTCAAACCCGACCGTGCGGCATAGTAGCACAAAATTTTTTCGCCGGCGCGAAAATCTCGCAAGCATTTATTTCGCGAACAACGATTCGGAACCCCAAGCCCCGCGCCTGTCAAGTGTCAAGGATGTAACTGCAACGAACGCGGTGCAAAAATCAAATATCGACTCCTTGAAACCAGAACCTTGAAACCTTGAAACTTTGAAACTTGGGCATCACCCCTTTGCCCTTACCCCGCTCCGTCATTTATACTCAACGTTTGCCCTAACACTGTCGACGGAATCAGGAGCAGCTATTTTTCATGCCCAAGCGTACATTCCAACCTAACCGGCGTAGGCGAAGCAAGAAGCATGGTTTTCGCACGCGCATGAAGACCCAGGGCGGCAAAAAGGTCATTTCCCGCCGCCGCGCCAAGGGCCGAAAGCGGGTTTCCGTAAAGCCCGGCTTCCGCGAGTAGCTTCTCTGGTGCCGCTAACTTCCATAGTCGAGTCCCTCAGCCCCCTCGTGCCGCACGAGCGCATGCTGGCGAATGCCACGCTGGGGAGTTGCCAAATGAAAGCTCGGCCGGACCTTGCCATGCCGCCAAAGCCACCAGCCCGATTCCCCCGCGCCGCGCGCCTTCTACGCCACGCGGATTTCGAGCGTGTCTACAAACAAGGACGCCGCCACTTTTCCGTGTCTATGACGGTTTTCTACTGGCCGCGCCCGGAAGTGGAAACGCCGGTCCGGGCCGCTGGCGGCACTCTGCTGCCGACCTCCGGCCTGCGCGTGGGATTCACCGTAGGTCGCGCCCTCGGCGGCGCTGTCCAGCGCAACCGCATGAAGCGCCGTCTGCGCGAGGCTGTCCGCATGACCCGTCCGCCTGCGGGAGTTGCCGCCGACGTCGTCATCAACCCCAAGAAGTCTTTGCTGACCAATGACTTCGCCGCAGTCCTGAACGAAGTCAGCCGCGCCTTCGTAGTAATTGAGCAGAAGTTGTCGCAGACTCCAGCCGCGAACGCGACGCCTTCATCGACGAACAGAATTGCCGAAAGCCGGAGCCCGAAGCCCGATAGCCGCACTTGAGCCATTTCGCCAAACTCGTCACGCTGCAACTGCTGCGGGCCTACAAGTGGGCCATCTCGCCCATGTTTCCTCCGGCCTGCCGCTACGTGCCGACCTGCTCCGAATATGCCGTGGAAGCCGTCGAGCGCTACGGCGCTCTGCGCGGCGGATGGATGGCTTTCACCCGCATCCTCCGCTGTCATCCCTTCAGCCGCAGCGGCTATGACCCAGTTGTGAAGCAGCGAGGTATTTAGGTAAAACTTTGGCCGAATTCAAAAATCCGCAACAAGAACCCGGGGCCGAGCGCCGTCTCCTCCTCGTCCTGGCTCTGACGTTCCTCGGTTTCATTGCCTTCCAGGCGCTGCTGAAAAAATACGGCCCCCAGCCGCCCGCAGCCCAGACGCAAACTCAGCCTGTCCCGGCCCCCACCGCGGCCGCACTGCCTGCTTCGGTCAGCCCAACTCCAGTGGCCAGCGCTCCAACCAACACAGTCACCAAGCAGGCCTCCGCTGAAACCGAAACCGTTATCGAGAACGATCTCTATAAAATCACTTTCACCAACCGCGGCGCCCAGGTCAAATCCTGGATCCTCAAAAAATTCAACAACGACGCCCAGAATGGCCTGCTCGATCTAGTCAATCCCGTCGCCGCACAAAAATTCGGCTACCCTCTCTCTCTCTTCACCTACGACGAGACCCTCCGCAACCGCCTCAACTCCGCTCTCTACGTTCCCAGCGAGACCCGCCCGATCCTCATGGGTGAGGAAAACGCCAAGGTCACAGTAACGTCCGCCCAAGGGGACCTCGCTGGGCAAACTCTGAAGGCTCCCGCGTCTATCACCTTCGAATACTCCGATCAGGACCTCGCAGTCCGCAAGACTTTCCGTTTCGATCACACCTACGTCCTGAACGTCGAAACCTCCGTCATCTACAAAGGCGGCGAAACCTTCGCCGCGCCCGCCTGGCCATCCGGATTCGGCGACGAACTCACCCCTGCTTCCTACGCCGCCGCTGGCATCGACTATCACAACGATGCCTCCACCGAACGCAGTGGCTACATCTTCTTCCCGACCTATGTTTCGCGACTCGGCGTCAAGGCCATCAGCGGTGGCAACACCATCAAAGGTCCATTCGAGTGGGCCGGCACCGGCGATCAATATTTCACCGCCACCTTTATCCCCGACGATCCCACTACCACCGCCATGGTCACGCTCCACAACGCCATGGACATCCCCCAGAAGCCCGGCCTGAATCCCCTGGGCGCCGGTTCCAAAGACACCGCCAACGTTGACGTCTTGGGCGCCGCAGTCGGCAACCTTCGCGGCGCAACAATCGAGCGCGTGTACGTCGGCCCCAAAGAGCTGGCCGCACTCGACGCCGTCCGCGTACCCACCATTAAGAACGACAGCCCCGATCTCCGCGGCATCGTCAACTTCGGCTGGTGGGGCATTCTGTCCCGTCCGCTTTTCCTCTGGCTCAAGTGGACCTACAACCACATCGTCCCCAACTGGGGATGGGCCATCGTCCTTCAAACTCTCATCATCTCCATCCTGCTCCTTCCTCTGCGCATCACGCAGATGAAGTCAATGCTCAAGATGCAGCGCATCGCTCCGCAGGTCAAAGCCATTCAGGAGAAATACAAGAAGTACAGCCTCCGCGACCCGCGCAAGGCGGCAATGAACGAAGAGATCAGCGCGCTCTATAAGAAGGAGGGCGTGAACCCCGCCGGCGGCTGTCTGCCTATGCTGATCCAGTTCCCGTTCCTAATCGCTTACTACCGCATGCTGGGCGTAGCCCTCGATCTCCGCCATGCGCACTGGCTCTGGATCACCGATCTCTCCGCCAAGGATCCCTGGAATCTGCTGCCCATCCTGATGGTCGTCAGCATGTTCGCCATGCAGCGCATGACCCCGCAACCGGGCGTGGATCCGGCGCAACAGAAAATGTTGACGTGGATGATGCCCCTAATGATGGGTTTCATCTTCTACAACCTCCCTGCGGGATTAAATCTGTACTACGCCGAAGCCAATTTGATTCAGATCGCGCAGCAGGCCATCATGAATCGCACCAAGCTCGGCCAGGAAATGCGCGAAATGCTGGAAAAACGCGCCAGGAAGAAAGATAAGTGAGAGAGCTATTAGCTCTTAGCCTTTAGCTCTTAGCTTGAGCCGTCCAAGAGCCGCCGGAATTGCGATAAGATTTTGGTTTCAAGCAGAAGGTTTACCCCGTGAACCTCCGTGCCCTCTGTGGTAAAGGGTGTTGAAGGTTTCAAGCTAAAGGCTAAGAGCTAACAGCTAAGAGCTTCCTATGGACAAACTAGCCGCCGCCAACCGCATCAACGAGTTCCTCCAATCCGTAGTCACCAACGGAGGACTCCACCTAAAATACCGCATAGTCGTCGATCCCCCAGCGCCCACCGACTGGGAGAAGCCGGAAATCTTCGTCGACTTCTCCGGCCCCGACTCCACACTGCTCCTCGATCGCGGCGGCGAACTTCTCCGCGCCCTCGAACTCCTGGCCTTCGAAATTCTGCGCCTGCCTTCCGCCGACCACGAAAAGATCTCCTTCGACTGCAAGAACCAACGTTCCATCCGCCTCCAGGAACTCCGCATGGCCGCGACTGTCGCAGCCGAAAAAGTCCGCCAGACCGGAACTCCTTTCCACTTCGCACCCATGTCCTCGCGCGAACGCCGGATCGTCCATCTTTCTCTGCGCGACCAAACCGACCTCCGCACCGAAAGCGACGGCGAAGGCTTCAACCGCTGCGTAGTCCTCTACCCCGCGGACTACAAACCAGCAGCCAGCAGCAGACCGGCTCGCCGCACTCTCCCGTAACGTATCGCTCTCCTAAGCGTTGTCATCCTGAGCGGAGACTCGCGTTCCGCGAAGCGGACCGCGTGTCGGAGTCGAAGGACCCCTCGCAGCCTGTACTGCCGCCGGCCCCGCAAGGCGTTTCTATCACTGCCTCTGTTTGCTTCTTGCTCGCCGGCATAGACAGAATAGATCGTTCCACCCGCGAACTTGTCATCCTGAAGCCCGCGTACTTTACGGGCTGAAGGACCTGTGCAACCTGCCGGTGCTATCAGCAACTCCGACCACACCTTGAATCTATGGACAAGAGCCATGTTACATAGCGACAATGAAGTCATGAACAGACCCATGTTCACAGTGTTCCTGTTACTCGTCTCAGTTTCTGCCCTCGCCCAATCAAAAGAAAATCCCTGCTGGAAAACGGCCACGGCGCAATCCGAGATGAACCGCTGCGCCGACCAAGACGCTAAAGCGGCAGATGCCGAACTAAACCGCGTGTACAAGGATCTATTGTCGAAAAACAAAGACGACGCCAACACGACGAAAAAGCTGCGCGAGGCGCAACGCGCCTGGATCGCATTCAGGGATGCACAGCTCGAAGCACTGTATCCCGCACCGGACAAGCAAGGAGAGTACGGCAGCATCTATCCGATGTGCTACGCGATAGTCTCCACTGCCATGACGAAAGAACGAACCGTGCAGCTTCGCAGAATGTTACAAGGCAAGGACCCTTGTGACACTGGCGACTAGCACTGGGGTGACCAAGCCTGTACTTCCGCGTCCAATCTCAGGCACAATAGATCGCTCCACTGACTCAATCCCAGAGGCCTCTATGCGTTCAGTCCGTCACGCAACCATTCTTTTTTCGCTACTCTTAATTATGTCCATGTTCTCCGCTGCCCAAACGTCACCGCTGACCTATCCCCAAGCAAAACGCGGAGAGCAGGTTGACGATTACCACGGCACGAAAGTTGCCGACCCTTACCGCTGGCTCGAAGACACCGACTCCGCCGAAACTCACGCCTGGGTTGAAGCCGAAAACAAATTAACCTTCGGCTACCTCGAGCAGATCCCCTATCGCCAGGCCATCCACGACCGCCTCACGAAACTGTGGAACTACGAACGCTTCACCGTCCCCAGCGAGCATGGTGGACGCTATTTCTTCCAGCACAACACCGGCCTGCAACAACAGAACGTCCTCCTCGTCGCCGAGTCCCTGAACGCCGAGCCCCGCGTCCTGCTCGATCCCAACACGCTCTCGACCGACGGCACCGTCGCTCTCGCCGGTACAGAAATATCCGACGATGGCAAGCTCATGGCTTATGGCCTCGCGACGTCGGGTTCCGACTGGAACGAGTGGCACGTGCGCGACATCGACACCGGCAAAGATCTCTCTGACGACCTCAAGTGGGTAAAGTTCTCCGGCGCATCTTTTAGTAAAGACAACAAAGGTTTCTACTACAGCCGCTACGACGAGCCCAAAGGCGCCGCTCTGCGCGAAGCCAACTATTTTCAGAAGCTCTACTATCACCGCCTCGGCACCGAGCAATCCGAAGACAAATTAATCTACGAGCGCCCCGACAACAAAGAGATGGGATTCTCCGGCAACGTAACCGATGACGGCCGCTACCTGGTCATCACAGTCTGGCAAGGCACCGAGCCCAAGAACCGCCTCTACTACAAAGACCTCACCCAAGCGGACGCGCCCGTCGTAAAACTCCTCGACGACTTCGACGCGCAATACAATTTCATCGACAACGACGGCCCAGTCTTCTGGTTCCACAGCGATCTCGACGCTCCCCGCGGACGCATTATCGCCATCGACACTCGCCACCCCGAGCGCACGAACTGGAAGACGATAGTCCCGCAAGGCCCCGACAAACTAGAGTTCGCCAACGTAGTAAACAATTCATTTTTCCTGGCATACCTGAAAGACGCGCGCACCGAAGTCCGCGTCCACGATCTCAGCGGCGCATTCCTGCGCAACGTCGACCTGCCGGGCATCGGCACCGCCGCCGGTTTCGGCGGCAAACGCAAGGACAAAGAAACTTTCTACGCTTTCACCAGTTTCATCTCTCCAACAACGGTTTATCGCTACGACCCGCAAGCCGCCAAGAGCGCCGTCTTCCGACAGCCCAAAGTCGACTTCGACGCCAGCCGCTACGAAACCAAACAAATTTTCTACACCAGCAAAGACGGCACCCGCGTCCCCATGTTCCTCACGTACAAAAAAGGCATTAAGCTTGATGGACAGAATCCCACGCTGCTCTACGCGTACGGTGGATTCGATATTTCTCTCACTCCAAATTTCTCAGTCCCGAACGTAGTCTGGCTCGAAATGGGAGGCATCTACGCCCAGCCCAACCTGCGCGGCGGTGGGGAGTACGGCGAAGAGTGGCACAAGGCGGGAATGAAACTGAAAAAACAAAACGTCTTCGACGACTTCATAGCCGCCGCCGAATGGCTGATCGCCAACAAATACACCTCAACGCCAAAGCTAGCCATCCGCGGCGGCAGCAACGGCGGCCTGCTGATCGGCGCATGCGTAACCCAGCGACCCGACCTCTTCGGCGTAACGCTCCCCGAAGTCGGCGTCATGGACATGCTCCGCTTCCACAAATTCACCATCGGCTGGGCCTGGACCTCCGACTACGGCTCCTCCGACAACGCCGAAGATTTCAAAGCCCTCTACGCCTACTCCCCACTGCACAACCTGAAGCCCGGAACAAAGTATCCGCCCACGCTGATCGCAACCTCCGACCACGACGACCGCGTAGTCCCCGGCCACAGCTTCAAATTCGCCGCGACCATGCAAGCCGATCAAGCGGGCCCAGCGCCGGTGTTGATTCGTATCGAAGTAAAAGCCGGCCACGGCGCAGGAAAATCAATTACAAAGTTAATAGACGAAACGGCAGACACCTGGGCTTTCGTAGGCCACAACCTGAATATGAAGGTAGACCTGCAATAACCGTGTGGGGACGGGCGCCTTCGCCCGTCCAGCGAGCGAAGCGAGCTGCTCGTCCACATTACTAGTGCAAACTCTCCGTGCCAGGTCCCCCGCTCGCATCATGAACTGCCGTCCCCCCGATTTGACAATAGTTTTACAACCCGGTGACACGCATCTCGTTGAACTGCGGCAAACTTCTGCCGCAACAATTTTTCCCGTAACACTAGACCGCCGGAGGAACCTATGTCACTGACGTATAAGCAGCGTCTCTCATTATCTACTCTCGCGATCCTGATGTGCACGGCCAGCTACGCGGCAGCCCAGGCCGGTTCTCTCGATCCCA
>DATMQT010000020.1:0-36583 GCA_035566655.1 Candidatus Dormiibacterota bacterium | reverse complement strand
CAGCCGTGCTTGACCCGGAGGTGGCACGGCAGCGAATTTCCACGTCACCCAACGCGCCGAGTTGGTCATACTCCCGTCTTTTTCGGCGAAGCCGGCACAGGGCAGCCTGTACACCGTAGTCTTGATATTTTTTTGCTCTTCGGTGGTGATTCCTGGAGCGCGCCAGAACTCGCTGGTCTCATCGGGATAGATTTCACCCACCACAAGCCAGTCCGCCTTCTTAAGTGCGTTGATGTTCTTGTTCGTGTCCGGACCGATCATGACGCCGTTCATACCAAAGGCCATCATGCCCTTGACCGTGCCGTTGTACATGTCGTCCCAGATATGGGTCCACGAATAGTCGCGGTCGACCTTGGGCAGGTAATCGAAGGCGAATCCGTTTTCTTTCGTCGCCGCAGGACCATACGAGGCCTTGAGAAGTGACACGACGAACTTTGGCGTGTTCGAGTAATAGTTGAATGAATCCCACACCGATGGCTTCGAGGCTGTGGGCGTGGTGCGCTTCAGAAACGCGGCGAGGTCTGTGTCGGCTGGAATCGGCGCTTTCAGGTATCCGGGCAGGCTGTCGAACAGGCCAGCCATATCAGTCGCGCCCTGAATGTTCGAATGGCCGCGCAGCGCATTGACGCCTCCGCCCGCTCTTCCCACATTGCCCAGCAGAAGCTGAATCATGGCCGCCGTGCGGATGATCTGCGTACCGAAGGTGTGCTGGGTCCAGCCGACGGCATAGATGATGGTCGCGACCTTCTTCATGTCGCCATCTTTGCGCACAGAAGTGAACATGTCGATGGCTTTGAGATATTGATCTTTGGGAATGCCTGTAATGCGCTCGATCAGTTCCGGCGTGTAGCGCGAATACTGCTGCTTCAGCAGTTGGAAGACGCAGCGCGGGTGCTGCAAGGTCAAGTCGTAGGCCGCATTCGGCGGCAGTCCCGGCGGCGTCGAAGACGCCGGCGGCGCGGAATTCGCCTTCCCGCTGACGTCACCGCCCGGTTCGTAATTCCAGGTCGATGTGTTGTACGCGCCGGTCGCGGCATCGAAGCCGGAGTACAAGCCGTCCTCGGGAAGTTTGAAACCTTCCTTCACGATGAACGAGGCGTTCGTGTAGTTGGCCAGATAATCCTTCGCGACGCGGTTGTTTTCGATGGCGTACCGGATCAGCCCGCCGAGGAAAGCGATGTCGGTGCCTGCGCGGATCTGGCAAAACAGATCTGCGGTGGACGAGGTCCGGGTGAATCGGGGATCGACGGAAATCAGCTTGGCGTTCCGGTTGCGCTTGGCCTCCATCGCCCACTTGAAGCCGCAGGGATGGTTCTCGGCCGGATTCCCGCCCATGATCAACATCATGTCGGTGTTCTTGATGTCGATCCAGCCATTGGTCATGGCCCCGCGTCCAAATGTTGGTCCCAAACTTGAGACCGTGGGGCCGTGTCAAACACGGGCTTGGTTTTCTAAATAAACCAAGCCCAGACTCCTCATTGTCTTTACCACCAAATAATTGAACTCATTTGTATCTGTGCAGCCGCCGATGAAAGACATGCCTTCGCACCGGTTCACGGTACGGCCGCTCGCGTCCTTCTCCACGAAACTGTCGTCGCGTGTCTTCTTGGTCCAGCGCGCAATCTCATCCAGAGCTTTGTCCCAGGAAATGGCCTCCCACTCGGTCGCGCCAGGGCGGCGCACCTGCGGCTTCAACAGCCGCCGTTCATTCAGAATATCTTGCTCGAGCGACGCGCCTTTGGGGCACAGCGTCCCGCGGTTGGTAGGACAATCGGGATCGCCCTCCACATGAATCACCTGCGGCGTGACGTTCTTGGCGCGGTCGCCGATCGTGTAGATCAGCGCACCGCAGCCGACCGCGCAATAAGGGCACGTCGAGCGCGTCTCAGTGGCGCGCGCAATCTTCAGTTCTTTGAGTTGCGCCACGGCGGGAGTCAGATCGAATCCCAGAAGAGAGAAGCCCGCTCCGCCAACCAGCGCGCCTCTAAGGAAGTTTCTGCGGGAGAGTTCCATCGCGTCCTCCGACCACTTCGATCACCAGCCGGACTGCACCGCAAATTTGCAGAGAACTATAATACCGTCTGCTGGTCACAGTCAATAAAGCTTTCACCACTGTCTTCACAACGGAGACACGAAGTTGCGAGTACCGAGTACCCAGTCAAACCGTTGTCATTCCGATCCGCGAGCGACGGAGGAATCTTGGTACTAGGTACTCGTGACCGTCGCATTTGCCTGCCGCTCCGCAAAGCCCCATAATTCCTCGGTGGCCACCACAGCCTGGCAGCAGCGCATCCGGCGCGCCGAACACCTTGCCGCGCAGCATCCCTACGCTGCGGAGATCCTCGGCTTCTACATCCACCTCGCCCGCTTCCAGGAAGGTCTTTATCGGCGCCTCGAACGCGCGTCCGGGAACCGCGCGGTCTCACTATTTGACCCGGACCTTTCCGAACTCCTCGCAAGCTTCCCTGCATTCCTAACGCTAGTCGAAGAAAAAGCGCCCGCACGCCTCGCTCAAGTCGCGCACGATCTGCGGAGCTCGGACCCCAACTCCTGGCCCGACCTCCTCACCGAATGCTGGACCCACATCGACGCGCCCACCGATCCCGCTGAATTCCTCGTGCTCGCTTTTTTCCAGCCTTACGCCGAATTCGCCCGCGCGCAGGCACATCTTCAACTCGAAGGCTACACGTCGTTGCTCTGCCCGTTCTGCAATCGCAAACCCGTCTCCGGCATTCTCCGCCAGCAGGGCGATGGAGGCCGCCGCAGCTTGCTCTGCGGCGTCTGCCTCACCGAATGGGAGTTCCGCCGCGTCATCTGTCCCGGATGCGGCCAGGAGGACCACGCCAAGCTCCCCGTCTACACCGCCGCCGAGTTGCCCTGCATCCGCGTCGAGTGCTGCGACGCCTGCCAGACCTACATCAAATGCATCGACCTCACCAAGAACGGACTCGCCGACCCGCTCGTCGACGAACTCGCCTCCGTCCCCCTCAACCTGTGGGCGCAAGAGCACGGCTACGCCAAACTCCATCCCAACCTGCTCGGAATGTGACTCTCGCTAAGCCACGGCCATCCCGCGACTAATACTGCCGTACGGGGTTGTAACTTTCGTGTCACCATACAACCTTCCTCGCGCAATACTTGATCAGACTGCAGGAAAGCCGTGTAAGCTAAGGAACAACTTGCTCTCAACCCCGACCCGCAGACGGAGCGTTTCATGCAATTGTGGAAGTCTTTCCTGCTTTCTTGCCTAGCCTCAACCCTGTGCTTTGCCGCACAATCCGATCGCATCCCCGGAACCATCGATTCCGGCCACGGCATTCCTCTCGCCAAGAGCCTTCACCCCCAAGCGCAGCCTCAATATGACTTGGGCCCAGCAGATCCGTCTCTCAAGCTGACCTATATGACGCTGCTCATGGCTCCCTCGCCGAGCCAGCAGAAAGCGCTCGACCAGCTTCTAGAGCAGCAACAGGATCGCTCTTCCGCCAACTTTCACAAGTGGCTTACGCCCCAGCAATTCGCCGATCGCTTCGGCCTTAGTCAAAATGACCTCAACAAAGTTACAGCGTGGCTTCAGTCCGAAGGCTTTCAGATTCTGAGTCTGGGCGGCGGTCGTAACTCCGTGAGCTTCAGCGGCACGGCTGCCCAGGTGCAGCGGGCTTTTCGAACCGAGATCCACAACTACAAGATCCTTGGGGAGGAGCACTTTGCAAACTCGACTCCGCTCATGATCCCCGCCGCCCTCAACGGTATCGTTAACAGCGTCATGGGCGTGCACAGCTTCCTGCCGCAGCCAGCTAGCCGAATGAGGGGTCTTGCCGGAGTGCGAAATGCCCGCCCCGACTTCTACGACGGACTCTTTGTCTTCCCGAATTTCCTCGCACCTGGCGACATTGCCACAATCTATGGCATCCCTGCTTCGCTCGATGGTACCGGGCAAAAGCTTGCCATTGTCGGCCAGACCGACATTTACCTTAGCGACATCAACGATTTCCGTTCCGGGTTCGGGCTTAATCCAATCAGCGGCTGCACGACCAGCGCGAGCGGCCTTGTCACTTCCTGCGGCCCCACCTCTACCTATCTCCAGTACGTACTTGTGGGCAGCGATCCAGGTTTCCCGAGCGCTTGCGGCGATGTGGGTGAGGCGGACCTCGACATCGAGTGGTCCGGCGCCACCGCCCGGAATGCGCAGATCGTCTACGTAAACTCTCCTGTCACGTTGAGTGCAGATTGCAACACAGTGCTCAGCGGCGGCGGCGTCAACGCTTCCCTCAGTGCGGTCATAAACCCTCCGAGCGGACCAGCCCTAGCACCGGTGGTAAGCATGAGCTATGGCGCCTGCGAGGCCCAGGCAGGCGATCTGGAAACCCTTCTCCAACAGGGCAACGCCGAGGGCGTGACGATTGTGAACTCCTCCGGCGATGCGGGCGCGGCCACTTGTGATCGCAACCCGCCCAACAACTCTCGGCCGTTCAGTCCGGCGGTCAACGGACTGGCCGTAAGTTATCCCGCCAGCAGCCCCGAGGTGACAGGTGTCGGCGGCACAGCGATTTCCCTCGCTGACGATTCTTACCCCAATCCCTCGCCCTTGTGGAGCACGAGCAACGGTGCCAACGGCGGCACGGCGGTCAGCTACATTCCTGAACTTCCATGGAATGACGATGTTGAATGGCAGCAGTACTGCCAAGCTCCCTTCTCTGGCGACCCGTTCTGCAGCCAGGGCGGTCAACCGGCAGTACAGGGTTGGGTTGCGCTCACACCTACGGCGACCGCGGCGCAAGTACAGCAAGATATCTGGATCTCCATCGGCGGCGGCGGCGCGAGCAACTGCTTTACTGAGAACGGTACCGTGTGTACGGCCGGCTTTGCGCAGCCCACGTGGCAGCAAGGACTGTCGGTTCCCAGCGCACCTGCCGGTGTTCGCTACGTTCCAGACGTTTCCTTCTTTGCGGCGCCAAACTTTCCGGGATACATCTTTTGCACGGCGCTGAACCCACCGATCGACGGCACGAGCACCTGCGCTAACGGAATCATCTCCGCTGTCGAGAACTTCCAGTCACTGGTGGGCGGCACCTCCGCCTCTTCTCCGGTCTTCGCCGGCATCGTGGCTCTGCTTAACCAGTATGTAGTAGCCAACGGGTTCCAGGGAACGCCGGGCTTGGGCAATGTGAACCCGAACCTCTACTACATCGCCGCCAACAATCCCGGCGCCTTCAACCAGGTGAAAACCGGCACCAACACTGTGTATTGTCAGCCCGGCACGCCTTCAATCCAACCCGCGAGTGTGCAATGTCCCGCTGGCGGATCTATCGGCTACAACGCTTCTAACGCCGATGCAGCCACGGGCTACAATCTCGTGACCGGACTCGGCTCCGTCAATGTCAACTCACTGGCGGTTGCCGTGGGCGATTTGTTTACCACCACAACGACCTCGGTTGTGCCATCGTCGACGTCAATCGTTGAAGGCAGCAGCGTAACCTTCACGGCGACCGTCGCTCCCTCTGCGGCTACCGGAGTCGTAAAGTTCTACAACAACGGCTCGACCACCGTTTTAGGCTCCGGCACTGTTTCCGGGGGCACGGCTACCTTCGCCACCTCTGCGCTTCCGGTCGGCCCGAACTCCATCGTCGGAACTTATAACGGGATCAACGCACCCTCAACATCCTCTGCGGTTACGGTTACGGTAACGGCTCCTGACTTCGCCCTCACTGCCGGCTCCTTTTCTCCGGCGTCGATCCCCGCCGGACAATCCGCCTCGGTCACGCTGACCATCGCTCCGGTAAACGGTCCCGCCACCATCAATTTCACCAATTCCACCCTTTCCAATCCGGAGAGTTGTTCCGCGGGCCTGCCCGCGGGCGCGCTCTGCAGTTTCAATCCCATAAGCGTCACGCTCGACGGCATCCATTCCCAGAACGTCACCATGACCGTTACCACCGCGGCCAACATGGCGCTGCCCTCAGGTATGCAGGCCATCACCGTTACTGGCACTGCGAGCGGCACAGGCGGCGCATCGCATAGCACAAGCGCCAACCTCACCATCACTGCCACCAACCAGTCCTTCACGCTCACCACCACCGCTGCCACGTTCCAAGTGGCCGTAGGCTCGCAGGTCCCGGTCAATGTCACCGTGGCCAATCCGAATGCAGATGGGGGCTCACCTCTACCTTTTGTTGGCGCCACTACGGCCTTGCCGCTCACCTACACTTGCGGTGGCCTTTCTGCTTCACTGGAGATTTCCTGCCAGGTTAGTCCCGGCAACGGCCAGCCCACCAATGCGATCGCGGTCACGGTGACCCTTGTGACCACGCCCAAGACAACAGGGCGATTAGAACCCCTGGGCGGCAGCCGCATCTTCTATACCCTGCTGCTTCCGGGATTGTTTGGCGTTTGTTTCCTGGCAGGATCGCGCAGACGCGGAGTCCGCCTGCTCACCCTGATTGTGGTGCTCGGTTTCTCCACCCTGTGGCTGGGAGCCTGCGGCGGCAGCAACGGCAACACTTCGCAGCCCAATCCCGGAACTCCACCTGGCACGTACCCGTTGACTATCAATGCCACCACGGGCGCACCCACTGGCGGGACCGCGCTCACGTTCTCATTGCCGATCACGCTCAACGTGCAATAAGAAGTAACGACAAAAGGCGCTCCGTACCAGCGGAGCGCCTTGTTCTGTTCCGCGCTAAGAGGATCAAACATTAGGTACTGTGAGCCGAATCCGCCAGTCCTGTCCTCCTGTGCAAAAGGGCTCCCACTTTGCCCCTTGCGCGCCTGCGCCGGGGCGAGTACCATTGAGCTGTTCTCATTGGCCTCGTTCCCGCGTAGGCCTTCCGCGTCCCAGGCCGTTCCCGGCGGCGCGACGGATTCCGATAACGGATAACCGATACGCAAAATTTAGAAGGTTTCTTCGCCAGTACGAGTTTGAATCACCAGAGAGCGGTCGTGGAATTGTGTGGTTTTGCAACCGGGTAATTGTGTAATTGAAACCCCCTTGCCGAGTACAGACTCAATTACTAAATTTACCCAAATGACTCAATGGCTGTAGCGCCAACGCTGTGAGAGCCTGCCGCAACCAATGGGGAACCTGAAATCTGGGTGCAAAATCTGGGTTTCGAAATCTGGGTGTCAAAGTAAACAGTAATTTGCAGCCCTGCACCGGACGGAAAGCCCGGGCCAGCAGGCTTTGAGAGGACTATGAACGCAGGACCGTCAGGACAAGGACAAGGATCAGGATCAGGATCAGGATCAGGATCAGGAAGACCCTCCGGTGGAGGAGGCAGAAGCCGGCGGCGTCGCGGACGGCGCCCCAACAATCCCCGCGGACCCCGCTCCACCGGCGGCCCCAGCCAGTCGCGTCATAATCAGGACGGCATTTACACCGCACCCATGGACCACAGCTATCGCGCCGCATTGGCGGGCAACGGCAACAACGGTCAGGGAGCCCGCCGTCAGCGTCCCGGCTTCGCCGCGCCCTTTGCGCCGGTTGATCCCGAGCCTCTGCCCGCTTTGCGCGAAGATTCCACCTCGCGCATCTTTGCCTTCGTCGACGACCTGTTCTTCGCGGCCAAGATTCAGGAAACCGCGCGCAAGCTCAATGTGAAGGTCGAGTTTGCCAAGAACGACAAAGACCTCGCCGACCGCATGCAGCAGAATGGCGAAGAGAAGCCGTCGCTGATCATCTTCGACCTCAACAACGCCAACGCGAAACCTCTGACATTGATCCCCAAGCTGAAGGCAAAGCTCAAGAAGGGAACCTCGATCATCGGATTCCTCTCCCACGTGCAAGGCGATCTGAAACAGAAGGCCCACGAAGTAGGATGCGACATGGTCCTGCCCCGTTCCGCCTTCTCGCAGAACCTGCCTAATTTGCTGCGCCGCCACGGAGCTCCGGAAGACGAAAATCCTACGGTGCAGTAGGGGAACTGAGAACTGTCTCCTACCCCGGAGGCCAACTCAGATGGCGTCCACCCAAGAGGTGGACGTGGAGATGGAACACCGACTGTCCCGCGCCTGGGCCTACATTCACGACGGTCCGGTATCCCTGTTCCACATTGCGTTGGCGGGCGATCTCGGCTGCCGCGAGGTGACAGCGGCCAATCACTTCGGCATCCTCGGCCTGCGCTTCTTTCAATCCAGCAAAATGCTTTCTGGGGATGATCAGCACATGCGTCGGCGCCTTCGGATTGATGTCTTCAAAGGCAAACACGTACTCGTCCTCGTAGACTTTCTTGGCAGGAATCTCGCCGCGCAGAATGCGGCAGAAGAGGCAGTTGGTCGCGGGATCGGTCATCGTTCGGTCACCATGGCGGAAACGATAACACACGAATCCACCACGGAGACACGGAGAAAAGAAGAACTAGAGAACTGAAAGTAATCGCATTTGTTTTCTCCGTGACTCCGTGTCTCCGTGGTGAAAAAGCACTAATCCAGCCTCACCAAAAACACCGCGCCCTCAGTGGTTTCGGTTTCCGCGGCGAGATCGTGGGCGCGCTGGCGATCGTCATCGAGCACTCGCACCCGCACCCACCAGTCGCCGGCGGGGCTGTTGAAGCACAGCACTTTCGCGGTGCGGTAACGGCGCTGCAGGTGATCGGAGAGCTTCCTGGCTTCTTCTTCGTCGGGCAGGCCGCCAATCTGCACCGCCCACTTTCCCCCGGTCTCAAGCGGCACCGGGGTTTGCATCACTTCCACTCTCACTTCCGCGACTCCCGGCTGGTAGACATCGACCTTGCGAGCAGCGGCCAGCGAAAGATCAAGAACGCGTCCGGGGATGAACGGACCGCGGTCGGTGATGCGCACCAGCGCAGTGTGGCCGGTCTTCAGATTAGTGACGCGCACGATCGAACCCAGCGGCAGGGTGCGATGCGCCGCAGTCATCGCATGCATGTTGTAGACTTCGCCGTTCGATCCGCGCCGGTTGTGGTAGGGCGGACCGTACCAACTGGCGCGGCCGGTTTCGGTGGCCAGCGGCGCGACGCCGGCAGGGATGGTTGGTTCGGCGAGATCGGCACTGCTTTCTTCGGAGTTGTTTTCCTCAGCGTCGCTTTTCGCGGACGGAGGGATCTTGTTCCCTGCGGCGGTTCCGGAATTCTGTGCGGCTGCCGATTCAGTCCCGGACGGCGCAGGAGCCGAAGCGGCGGGCGGCGGCGGAACATCCACCCGCGCCTGCTTGGGATGGCCGCAGCCAGTAAGCAGCAAAATCGTAAGCAGCAGAATCAGAATCACGACGCTGGGGACAAAGGCCGCGCGGCTCAGCAGCTTCACTTTTGCGACGCTTTTTGCTGTTTTTCCATGTAGTCGGCCAGTTCGATGAGCTTTACGCTGGCGGTGCGCAGCGCCTTGGTCGAATGCTGGCGCACCGTGGGCACGACCTCGTCGTTCAGGTACTTGATGAACTCGGGAATCTCTTTCTCGATGCGTTCGGCGGCGTCGGCGACAGCTTTGTTGACACGTGCCGACGCGTCTTCCACCTTGCGGTTGAAGTCGTTCATAATGCTCCTCGATGCTGCTGGGCGTGAATGAACTCACGCGAGTGTTGCGGATGCCAGGCAGGGCTATTATTTCGTGGTTAGTGGCGCGGGTCAATGGCGGGAGAGTTTCGGCCCAGCAAAAGTCTTAATCGTTGATAGAGTAGCGACCATGTCCAAGGCGATCTCTAAGTGACAAGACCCCAGCAAAGGCGGTTTCGCGGAGGCCTTCTCGCCTGGTACGACGCGCACCGGCGCGACTTGCCCTGGCGCGCCAGCCGCGATCCCTACCGCGTATGGCTTTCCGAGATCATGCTCCAGCAGACGCGGGTGGCGGCGGTGATCAAGCACTATCAAGAATTCCTGCGGCGCTTTCCCACCGTGCAAAAGCTGGCGGCGGCGCGCGAAGCGAGCGTTCTGGCGGCGTGGAGCGGCCTGGGCTACTACCGCCGAGCGCGCATGCTGCACGCCGCTGCCAAGATCATCGCGCGCGAGCAGGGTGGAAAGTTTCCGGCGAGTGAAGAAGATTTGCGGACGTTGCCGGGGATTGGCCGCTACACTGCGGCGGCGATTGCCAGCATCGCGTTCGATGAACCGGTTGCCGTGGTGGATGGCAACGTCGAGCGCGTTCTGCAACGCGTGTCAGGGAAACGGCTGGCCGGAGAAGAAATGTGGTTTGCCGCGAATCAGCTGCTGGAGGCCAATCGCCCCGGCGATTTCAATCAGGCGATGATGGAACTGGGCGCCACGGTATGTACGCCGCGCGCACCGGCGTGCTTGGCGTGTCCGGTGGTAGAGTTGTGCGCCACGCGCGGAGAATTGGCCGCGGTGGCCAAGACCGCGCCGCAGATGAAACGCGAGATTCATTACTCGCTTGCCCAGCGCGATGGTGAAGTGTTCTTAGTGCAGCGGGCGCGGGATGCATCGCTCATGCCGGGCATGTGGGAGTTGCCGGAGATGGAAAGTGTAAATGGTGCCACCCCATCGTTCACCCTGCGGCATTCCATCACAGTGACGGACTACACTGTCCGCGTGTGGCAAAACGTGTCTTCGGGCATGGCTGGGAAATGGATCCCGCGGGAGCGGCTGGAACGGATTGCCCTTACGGGGCTGGCTCGAAAGATTCTAAAGAAAGCGGAAGGCTTTAGACAGGAATCCCCGACTCACTGACCACTGCCCACTGCCCACTGCTTTCCTCCTTCATCATCTAGAATAGAGGCAGCCCAGGGCGGAACCGTATGCGCTGGTTGCAAAGCATCCTGACAAGACAAACTGGAGGACGACCGATGGCGGCATTGACCGCGGGCACCAAGGCGCCCGAATTTGAACTGAAGGCGTTGGATGGCAGGCGCTTCGTGCTGCGCGACGAACTGGCGGCAGGGCCGGTGGTACTGGCGTTTTTCAAGGTGTCGTGCCCGACCTGCCAGTATGCGTTTCCGTTCCTGGAGCGGCTGGAGCGGGCGTATGGTCACACCGGCGTCAGAATCATCGGGGTTTCGCAGAACGAGCCCAAACAGACTGCCGCTTTCAATAAAGAATTTGGCGTGACCTTTCCCGTGCTGCTCGATGATACAGACGCATATCCTGTATCGAATGCGTATGGGCTGACCAACGTCCCAACCGTGTTCTGGATCGCGCAGGATGGCGAGATTGAGATTTCCAGCGTGGGCTGGGTGAAGGCCGAATTTGAAGGGATCGACCGAAAAATGGCAGAGGCGCGAAACCTTTCTCCGGCATCTGTGTTTAAGGCCGGGGAAGACGTGCGCGACTTCCGCGCCGGTTGAAGCTCTAAGAATTGATCCCGCGGTCGCGGGAAAAGATCTCCCCCCTGCCGATAAGCGATCTCTCTGGATTGGTCACCGTGACCGAAAACAATCGCGGCTATTCCCGAGAGCTTGCCCCGAGCTTGCCGAAGGGGCGTCTCACTCGGCGCCGCGAGCCCCCCAGCCATCGGGACCGACCGATCGTTGGCGTAGCACGGATCGCCAAACCTAAGAGGTCCTCACCCGAATCAGTCTTTCCTCAGCCGGGCATTGTCCGACAGGACATTACTTCCGGGTCTGCCGGATTCTTCTTTTGTCTCTCCTATCCCTTACAATATGAGCACTTTCCTTCATTTCAGCCGTCGTCAGGAGACGAGTGTTCATGCAGCTTTGGCAGCAGATTCTGCGGAAGTTTCTTCCCAGTCTGATGGTTAGTGTATCGCTATTGACGGCGGGTCCAGCGACCGCGCAGAAGGCGGCGAAGAAAGATCCCATCTCGGTGCGGCTGCCGGGCGCGGCCTTCGCGGCGATGCAAACCATCAATCCCGAACACATCCGCTGGCACGTCCGTTATCTCTCCCACGATCTGCTGGAAGGGCGCGGAACCGGCCAACGAGGCGGCGACATTGCGGCCGAATACATCGCCACGCAGTTTGCCGAATATGGATTGAAACCCGCCGGCGACAACGGCTCATATATGCAAAAGGTCCCGCTGGTCGGAATCACCACGCTGCCTGAAACAAAGTTCTCCCTCGTGCCGAAGCAAGGCCCGGCGATGCACCTAAAGCCGCTCGAGGAATATGTTGCCTACGATCAGACGCAGCAACTGCAGTCCGATGTGGACGTCGAGATCGTCTATGTCGGGTATGGGATTGAAGCTCCGGAATATAACTGGGACGACTACAAGGGCGTGGACGTGCGCGGTAAAGTGCTGCTGATGCTGGTGAACGAGCCGCCGTCGGACGACCCCAGGTTTTTCAAGGGCAAGGCCCTCACTTACTACGGGCGCTGGACTTACAAGTTGGAAGAAGCGGCTCGCCGGGGCGCGGTGGGCGTGATTCTCGTCCACAAAGAAGACATGGCGAGTTATCCCTGGGATGTGGTTCGGAACTCGGATTCGGGGGAGAAGTCGTATCTGAAGCTGGAAAGTCCGGTGCTGAAGGTGGAATCGTGGGTGCCCTTCGAAGTGGCGCAGAAGCTGGCCGCGGCTTCGGGCATGGATCTGGAAAAGATGATGGCCGATGCCCGCACGCGCGACTTCCGGCCTGTGAACATGGGCACGAAGTTGAAGGCGCACATGGTGAGCAAGGTGCGGAATTTCGAATCGAACAATGTTGTCGCTATGCTGCCCGGTTCCAACCACAAGATGAATGGCGAAGCCGTGATCTATACGGCGCATTACGATCACCTCGGTATGCGCCCTGAGATGCCGGGCGATAACATTTACAACGGCGCTGCCGACAACGCCACGGGCTGCGGCATTCTGCTGGAGTTGGCGCGGGCATACGGTGTGGCCAGGGAACACCCGGGACGCTCGATAATTTTCGCAGCGGTCACGGCCGAGGAGCAGGGACTGCTGGGATCAGAATATCTGGGCAGGCATCCCCCGATTCCGGCGGGGAAGATTGCGCTGGATCTGAATTACGACGACGTAAAACCGCTGGGAGCCGCGGAAGAAGTGGAAGTTTCAGGTGCCGAGCGCACGACTTTCTATCCCTGGGTGCAGGCGACGGCGAAAGAATTCCGGCTAGCCATCCGTCCCGATGCGCGCCCTGAGGCCGGACACTTCTACCGCTCCGATCATTTCAGCCTGGCCCGCGTCGGCATTCCGTCCTTCTCGATCAACGAAGGCATGAAGTTCAAAGGCCACGACGAGGCTTGGGGCATCGCGCAGGACAAGGAATACACCGAGAAGCATTATCACCAGCCGAGCGATGAATACCGTCCTGAGATGGACTTCGTTGGCGACGCAGCGATGGCGCGCTTCGGCTTCGCTCTGGCCTGGGAAGCCGCAAGCTTCACCAAGCTGATCGGATGGCAGAAGGGCGATGAGTTCGAGGCGCCGAGAATCAAGAGCCAGTAGCTGGTAGGAAGTTGCCAGTACCGGGTAACGAGAATCGAGTCTTGTCGGCTGAGGCGGTCAATTGTAGAGTAACGAAGCGGGGTTCCAGTCGATGTCGCCACTCCGGGTTGATTTCATGGTGAAACGCTTCTTCCTGTATCCGGCAACGCTTTCCTTGATTGCTTCCATCGCAGTAACTGCGCAGAACTCTCCAGCAAGTCCCGGATCGTGGTCCGGCGTCCTCGTTTCCAGCGCCTGCAACGCGGACGAGGCCTTCAACGAATCTCCCGAATGCGGCAAGAGTGTGCCCGGCGCGAAGCTGTCGCTGTATGACGATACGAGCCGCGTCATGTATGCGCTTGATCCGCAGAAATCGGTGACCGTTCACCTGGGAGACACGGTGACCGTCCGCGGAACACTCGATGGCGACACCATTCGAATGGTTTCCATCGAGTTGATGTCTATTGGACTTGCGGTCGGCGAAAAGGCTCCAGCGTTTTCCATACGCGACCAGTTTGGCCGGGTACAAACTCTGGACAGCTTGAAAGGAACGAACGGCACCATTCTGCTTTTCTTCCGTTCCGCCGACTGGTGACCGTTCTGCAAAGGGCAGCTGGTCCAGCTGCAAGATGCAATCCCGCGATTCGAGAAGCAAGGGGTCAAGCTGGCGGCCATCAGCTACGACTCGGAAGAAATCCTGAAGTTCTTTTCCGACCGGCGCAAAATCGACTACCCGCTGCTCGGCGACCCAGACTCGAAGACCATCAAAGCCTATGGCGTCCTCAATCCGGAAGCGACGGGCATGCAGAAAGGCTTTGCCCGCCCCGGCTACTTCTTCATTGACACTAAGGGCATCATTCGGGAAAAGTTCTTCGAAGCGAGATACCGGGAGCGGCTTACGGGAAACAGCATGATCGCCAAGCTCTTCCCCGAGTTAGGCGAAGAAGTAACGCAGACCGTCGAAGCCCCGCATCTACAACTGGCCCTCGAGCAATCCGATTCCATCGCCGTCCCCGGTACCCGCATCACTCTCGCCGCCGAAGTGCGGCTGCCCGCGGATGTCCATGTCTACGCGCCCGGCGCCCAAGGCTACAGACCGATCCGGCTGGTCATGGACGAGATGCCAGAGATGAAGTTTCCCCCGGCAAGCTATCCGCAGTCGAAAACCCTCTTCTTGCCAGTGATCAACGAGCGCGTCCCAGTCTTCGATGGCACGTTCCGCATCAGCCAAGATGTGAAAGTGAGCACCAGCGCCGATTTCTGGGGCTCACTCGGGAAAGATGGAAAGACTTTCACGATTACGGCCAAGCTTGAGTATCAGGCCTGTGATCAAACCAAGTGCTACCAGCCAACTTCCGTACCGGTCAAATGGCAGCTGCAGGTTCTTCCCTTGGATCGCACCCGTGCCCCCGTGGAAATTCGACACAAGTAGTCACCCTATTCTTTTCTCGCGCCAAATTGACCGGGCCACCAGTTAAACGGGGCCCCCCATAACCGAGGTAACTTTAGCCGCCACTCCCCGCGTGCTAGCCTCGATATGTACATGTGTAATCAGTAACTTCCAAGAATTCTGAAGTCAACGAATGCCTCGACTACCCATCTTCCGGCTGGGCGGAGCGCCAGACAAACCGGCGCTGCCAGAGTTGCTTGCGGCTGCGCCATCAATCACACTCGAAGGCCTCGCGGTCGGGGTCGACAACCTGCGGCACGACGTGACGCTGAGTCCGCGCTTCGTAGAAGCGGCGCGCGCGCATGTGGTGCGGCTGATCGTGCGCCATGGCGAGTTGGAAGGCCTGCTGGCAGCGGAGACTCCGCTGCTCGCCCAGGGCCCTTCGTGGATGCGAAGCGCGGCTGGCGCCGTTGGCGGTAAGGCGGAAAAATCTGACTGGAAGCCGCTCCTCGCCGAACTGCATCTGGCCACGCTGAATCGCGCCAAGAAAGAAGAGAAGATTTCCGTCGATCTGCTGGCGCGGCTCGCCGTGACCAAGTTCCTGCGCACCGAAATGAACCAGCAGTTCGCTCAAGTGCTCGAGCGCTGCCGCGTCTTGCTTAAGGCTTACGAAGGCATCCGTCAGGGCAAGGGAGTCGAGTATCGTGAGCGGGTCGCCGCTTTCCAGGTGCGCAAGAAGATCATCCTGCGCAAGACCGGTCAGGATCTGTTCGAAACTCTGCGCGAGATCGAGAAGGAAACGCTGGCGCGAACGCGCCGTTCATTATTCGGAGAAGCGAAAACACCCGAACTTGGCAACGCCCTCAGCAGCTACGGCCTGTTCGTGAACCGACTCGCGTTTTCCGAGGATGGCCGCGACGACTACTTGTGCGCCGAACATTATGTGATGGTCGGCAACTGGGACCGCGATCCTGACCGCTATCCGCGCCTTCAGGATGTTGTCTGGAGCTTTGTGCGCTCCATCTACGGAGAAGACACCACGAGCGAGACGATCAGCGCCTGGCTGTGCGCTCCAGAGAATGCTCGCGCGCTGGTGGGAACTGGAACGCCCGATGACTCCACGTCCGAAGGCGTGGCCCAACAGGAGCGTCTGGCGAAATGGGTTCGCCTGCTCGAAGACGAGCAGGTGATGGAATGTGTGATCGCGTCGTATCACACGGTTCCTTTGCTCAGCGAATACGCTCCGCGAATCAATCCGCAGCAGTTGAAGAATGCACTGATTTCGCGTCCGGAATGCGATCGCGTGGAGCGCATGATTCAAGAGCACGGAAAGCTTTCGCCGAACAGTTTGTATGCGGCGGTTGGAAAAGTTGCCGGATGCCGCGGCGCCGAACGCGCCAAAGTTGCTGCGCGCTTTTTACAGGATTTTTCCAAGTATCACCGCGATCTGAAGCGGCTGGAAACTTTGAATGCCGCGCTCGACTCAGTGAATCTGGTCAACACCGAAAAGCTGCGCGAACTTTCCCGCATGAACGGAACGCTTTACGAATTCCTTCTGCCGGAAGAGCAGCAGGACTTGCAGGAAGACCGCGTGCTGCGCCACGTGGTGTTGAAGGCCGACGTGCGCGATTCCACGCGGCTCACTCGCACCTTGATGGACAAAGGTCTCAATCCTGCGTCCTACTTCAGTTTGAATTTTTACGATCCCGTCAACAAGCTTCTGAATAAGTACGGAGCGCAAAAAGTTTTTCTCGAAGGCGATGCCATTATTCTGGCTATCCTCGAACGCGTCGGCGAGCCCGGACTGGCCGTAAGCCGCGCCTGCGTGCTGGCCCGCGAGATCATCGAGATCGTGCGCGGCTACAACGCCCTCATGCAGCGCTCCGGCATGCCCGGCCTCGAGCTGGGCGTGGGCATCACGCTCCAGGAGTCTGCCCCGCTCTATCTGATGGATGGCGAACATCAGATCATGATTTCGGAAGCGCTGAACGAGAGCGACCGACTTTCTTCCTGCAACAAGCGCGCCCGCAAGGTCATGGAATCGCAGGCCGGACCGTTTCACGTCTACGTGTTCCAGGCTGCGGGCGATCTCACCAAAGGCGATCCCACGAAGGATGAAGCGGCGAATCCGGAAGACTCCATCCTCAGCTTCAACCTGGGTGGCATTCGCATGAACGAGGCCGCGTTCCGCAAGCTGGAGCAGGAGATTTCTCTGGTGCCTCTGGCGGTAAAGCTGCCGCATTCGATTGCTTCGTCCGATAAAGGCGAGTACAAGCTGTTCAGCGCTACCGTGCCGGTCGATCGCGACATCTTTCGCAAGATCGTGGTGCGCGTGAGCCGCGTGCCGCGAGTCAATGTTGAGGACTTCTCAGTCCAGGGCTGGACCGATCGCACCTACTACGAAGTCTGCACTGATCCTGCAATCTACGCCGCGCTGGAGAAGAAGAAGGGCGCTGCGAGATAGCTGCGAGTATCTAGTACCTGGTACCCAGACAAGCCGAACCAATGACCCGCTCGCGGGATAGAGCAAAATAAAGTTGGTGCGAGGTTTCCGGCGCCGCCCCGGCTTATTCCTTGCGAGCTGGAAGTGGGTACCCCTCCCCCACCCCCCTCAATCTTTAGAATCATGGGGGTAAGCATGTTTTGGTCCGCAAAATCTAGATGTCAAAGAACTTACATGCCAAAATCTAGACAACAAAGGACTTAGGATGCGCGACTGGGCGTGTTCTAAGTCGTTTTGGTGCTATTAATCAGTGTTTCAAAAAAAATGGTATGACCGCAAGGTCAGATGTCACAAGGGGGCTGTGGAAATTCTTCCGACTGGGTTGCTTCGTGTCGGCGGACCACCCTTTCGCAAAGAGCGCGGAAGGATGGGCCACCGCCCCACGGACGAAAGTTGACAGCGCCAGCTTTGCGCTACGTCTATCTAGCGCGTGCCGGGCAGAATATGAAAGACAGCTAGTGTCTTGTCATCAACTTTAAACTTCTTTATCAAAATGCCTCTTCGCGCTTGTTTCTTTCCTGGAGCGACAAGTCTCCAACCCTTCCCAACGGGTAGTTGTTTCGCGCGTTCCAGCGTTGTTTTGGGTGCAACTCCAATTTTCCTTGGTGCCATAGTGCTCCACAGCATAGCCCCATACACTCACGGGCCGCAACTCTCTCCGACCCTTCGTCCGGCTTGATACACTTCTCTTGAACGATGCGTTAAAGGAATGACATGCGCACGGGCTCATTACTCGAATGGCTCAATTTCATCGTGCTCTTTCTGACTTTGGTTTGTGTTGCATGGTATCTCCGTGAGACACACAAGATGCGCAAGGCGGCAGAGCATCAAGTGAAGGCGGCACACGACCAACTGACCGCGAGTCACGCACAGGTAAAGGCAAGCCAGGGTCAGGTGACGGCGGCCTTCGATCAGCTTGCTGCGATGCGACAGCAGACCGCCGTTGCGCTGGACCAACTAGAAGGGCAGATTCGCCCCGCGTTGGTTGCGCGTGTCACTAACCACGGCGTGGAACTCATCAATATCGGGAGTGGCCCCGCGTTGCATGTACAACTCTCGCCAGCGGACAGGAGTAGGGGGGCGTACCTAGCTGTCCACCCGTTTCCGGAGCGACATGATCCAATTCCATTCCTGGAGGCGGGACAGACGCGCCAGACCATCGTGCAATGCGTTGCCAGTCCTCACTTTCCTGGCGCACCAGTGCTGAATGATCGCAGCCTTCAATGCACGTACAAGAGCCTTTCAGGTCGGGTCCACTATACGGTTGTGGACTTCACGGGTGCAAATGTTGACGATACGCGGTTTTACGAGCACGAGCCGGGAGAGTGAGGCTCTTGGGGAAAGATCGTAATGGTGTGGAAGGCGCTTGAGCAACCGACAGCGGCGGAGTTACGCGACCTAAAGAAACAGTTTGCGGGAAAGGCGCGTTTCTTAGTGGATGAGAGCATGGGAGAGCGCGTAGCGGAAATCCTCCGTGAGCGCGGATTCAATGCAAAATATGCCGCAGAGTGCGGGCTGATTGGCCATAGCGATGAAGACGTGTTTGCGACTGGGTGGGCGGACAAGCGCGTCATCTTCACACACGATTCTGACTTTATGGATGACCGACGGTTCCCTTCTCACCGAAATCCAGGCATCGTGCTGATTCATCCGGGCGCGGAAGGCAGGGATAACGACGGGTTGCTCGAGTGCCTCTTCAAGACACTCCTAATAGCGGGCGATAGCGGAAAATGGTTTTTCCATCGGAAATTAGAATTTACCTCCAACGAACAACTTAAAATCCGTTCAAATCTTAACGGTAGGTCTACTGAGGCTCGGTATCTCTGGCCGGAGAGAGGGGACGTAGCGATGGAATGGGTTGATGAACAGTAGAGAGTCACGATTTTGCAGAGGCCCTTTGGAATCCCCGCTCCCAGCTGACGGCCAGGGCTAGAAGCTGAGAGCCCTTAAAACTTCCCCGGCCGGAACGGAATCCAGAACGTGGCTTCCACGTCCACGGGAGTGCCGTTTTTTATGGCGGGCTGGAATTGCCACTTGGCGATGGCTTCGGTGGCGAACTGGTCGAGGCGGTCGTCGGCGCTGCGCAGCACGCGGACGTTGCCCACGGTGCCGTCGGCGTGGATGATGCCGTAGAGGATGACGGTTCCGCCCACGTTCTGCCGCATCAGTTCCAGCGGATATGCGGGATCGACTTTGCGCGTGGCCGACGGCGCGGAGAGATCGGACGCCGGTTCGGCGGAAGATGCAGCGCCGGAAGACGCAGCGGCGGCGCTTGCATCCGGCTTGAGCTGGGCGAAGCGGATGATCCAACTGCCTCCGGCGGAATTCAGGTTCGGCATGTTGAGGCTTAGCGAGTAGAACTTGCGGTTGCCGAAGACGGCGCGTTCTTCCTGGGAGAGTTTGCTCTCACTGGCGGGTTGCATGGGCTGGGTGGAGACGCGGGCTGGGCGGGCGTTTGCGAGCAGGTTCGGATTTACGGCGTACGCGCTTGAGTTTTTCGTGGCGGGATCTCCGGCAACCGGCGACGGAGCATTCGAGGCCTTGCCGACGTAGAGTCCGGCAGGCAGGTCGCCGCTGTTTTTCTTTCCTGATCCACTTGCATTCTCTTTCCCGCTTCCAGCGTTCGCGCCTGCCGCGCCAGACGCTCCGCGATGGCCTTCGGGAGTTGTGGCGAACGTGCCGCGACGATTGCCCGCGGGTGGATCGGGCGGCGCGCCCACTGCGGGATGCAGGTTGAGGGCAATCACGCCGCTGCCGGATCGCGAGCGTCCTGCCGCGCCCAGCGCGGGCGGAGGCGCGATCACTTCGGGTGAGCGCTTGCCCAACGCGGTGGTGTTTCTGCGCGAAGGCGCGCGCTGTTCGTCGAGAGTTAGCTGGGGGGAGGGCGCGATTACGGAAGCGTGTCCGATGTTGAGATCGTCGAGACGGAGCGTGGCTGCGGCGTCCACGGTTGGGGGCGGAGCAATCACGTCCGGCTGCGGGACCTGAAGAGTTTCGCGCGCCTTGGACTGCAATTCGGGCGGAGGAGCGATGATGGAACGGTCCATGAGCGGCGCCAGTCGCGTGATCTCCGAGACGGGCACGGCGGGAGCGGGGCCGATGGGAAGCTGTGGCTTGTCTGACCAGGCGACGACGTTGGGCAAAGCTACGTCGTGCTGCAACTGGATGTTGGGAGCGGTGACGATGGTCTGCTTGCGATTGTCGGCCTCCCGAGGCAGGGAAATGATGGGCTGAGCAGAATATTCGGGGTCAGCCTTGCGCGGTGGAGTGGAATCCGGGCGGCGCGTGTCGAGCGGCGGCAGGTATTCCGAAGGCGTGTAGAAGACGACGTCGGCCTTGGTGAACGTGGGCTGAGCGGTGGCGTGAGGCTGCAAGGCCAGGAAGCGCGATCCCGCCCAGATCAGGGCTAGCGCTAGAACGTGATACGCGCCGGACTGAAGGAAACGGCCCCAGGGAAGTTTTCGCTCGACGAAAACGTCGGGCCAGAAGTCGGCGGGAGCGGAGTCGAGGGGCAGCGGGTCGGGAACGCGGAAGAGGTCTCGCAGATTCCTGAGGAAATTGCTGAACCATGGTTCCGGCTTGATCAGGAGGAGCAGGTCCGGGGCCGGTGGGTCAGTCTCGACCTGGAGGGGTCCCGGGGCTGGGGGCATTGTTCTATGTTAGATGGAAAATTGGGTTTGGGGTAGGTGCGGAAATCATTTACCACGGATGACACGGGTCGCACGGGGTTTATTCGGATACGATGTAGGCGGTAGGGAGTCGCCTTCCACATGAAGAATTTTTTCGTCATTTTAGTTTGTGTTTTGATCCTTAGTAACTTTCTCTTCACCTGCGCGGCGGGCGCGGAGGAAGCTAAGACTCCGCCGCCTGCGCTGCGCGAGGTAAAGTCTGGCAAGGAATATTCCGGGATGTCCTTCGTGGTCAATTCTACGACCTCTGGTAGTAGACGCCCCCCAGCTTTAGTCTGGTTTCCGTGCGCCCGATATTCGTCGTCACCCTAGTGCTCCTGCTCGCGCCCACGCTCCACGCCCAAAACTCGCGCGGATCGCTGCGTGGCACGGTGCAGGACCCGACCGGCGCCCGCATCCCCTCCGCCAGGATCGTGGCCCAACTGGCAAACTCCTCGGTGCGGCGCGAAGCCACCAGCGAAGACCGGGGCGAGTTTCGCATCGACGACGTGCTGCCCGGCAACTATCGCATCACCATCACCGCCGCGAGCTTTGCCCCGGCGCAAGCGGATGTAGTAATCGCCGTCGCCACCGGTCGCGACATTACGGTCACGCTTAAGCCCTCGTCCTTGCCGGAGACGGTGAACGTTACCAGTGTCGCCTCTTCCATCACCACTCAGGAGATTGATCTCGCCAGCGCTGTGCATCAGGGTGTTGTCTCCACGCAAGATCTGGAAACTCTCCCGCTCGCCGCGCGCAGCTTCGCCAACATCGCTTACCTCGTTCCCGGCACCGAGCCGGTCGAACCTTCCGATCCTACGAAGGCCCGTATCACCGCGGTCTCCACGGGCGGGAGTTCCGGGCTGAACAACGAACTTTCCGTCGATGGCGGCGATAATTCCGACGACTGGATTGGCGGCTTTCTACAAAACTTTTCTCCCGACGCGATCCAGGAATTCGCCGTGCGCACCGCCCAGGAAGATGCCGACACCGGAGGCACCACCGCAGGCTCGGTCGTGATCACGACGAGGCGCGGAACCAACGAGTGGCACGGCAGCGGCGCTTTCTACGAGCGCGCGGCCGCCCTCAACGCCCGCTTCCCCATCGAGAATCCCGCGCCCAACCCCAAGCAGCCATTCTCACGCCAGAACTACGTTGCCACGCTGGGTGGACCTCTAAAGAAGGACAAGGTCTGGCTCTTCTCTTCGCTCGAGTACATCCACGAGAACGCCAGCATCGCCTACAGCGCGGCCAGCACCGCGCAGTTCGACGCGCTAGCGCAATTGGCGTCCGACGGACTGATTCCCGGCGTCAGCTCCATCCCCGTGCCAGCGAACGTTCCCATTCCTTTCCGCGACTACATCGGATTGCTCCGCTTCGACTGGGCGCAATCCTCGAAGTCGCAATGGTTCCTGCGGACTTCGGAAGACAACTACCTCACGCACAACGCTCTGGTGCAGCAAGCCACGCTGCCCTCCACCGGACTCACCACGCACAACAATTACTGGAACTCCGTCGTCAGCAACACTTACGCGTTCAATTCGCGATGGCTCGGGACGTTCGTATTCGACGCCAGCGAACTGCACCTCACTCAGGCCCGCAACTCAACTCTGGGCTTTGCCCTGGCTTTCCCTTTCAGTTCTACATCGCAAACCGTCTCTGGATTCGAAACCTTCGGCGACAATCAGTTCGCCACTCCCATCACATTTTTCCCTGACCTGCGGAATCAGGAAAAATACCAGCTCCGTTACGACGTGAGCCACGCCGTCGGCGACCACGCCTTCAAGTTCGGCGTCAATTTCATTCACGAGCCGGTGCTGAGCGGCGCGTTTCCCGGAAACTCCGAAGTACTGTATTCCTTCCCGCAGGACCCGGCCTTCTACATCGCTAATCCTGCTCAGTTCCCGGTCGACCTGGCCGCGGGTGCTAACCCCAAACCCGCCAGTGACGGCAGCTTCTCACAAAGCGTGCAGCGGTTAGCACTTTACGCCGAGGATTCCTGGCGCGTGGCGCGACACCTCACACTCAACTACGGACTGCGCTACCAAACCACCTTCGGACTCTTCATCGCCTCGGGCGTCAGCCAGACACAAAACCCATCCTTCCCATTGCTGCCTTCGCTGGGCTTCCCACTCAGCCCGCCACACGACGACCGCAAGCAATTCGGACCGCGCCTGGGCATTGCATACTCCCCCGGCGACAGCGGAAACACCGTGCTCCGCGCCGGTTTCGGACTCTATTACAACGACCTCGCGCAGAACGGCTGGGCCACTGCTTTTCAATCGGTCAACGGAGGAGTCAATCCACCAGCCGTTTTGATCGATCCGAATTACAAGACTCCTTACGCACTTCACGCCACGGGGGGCGTACAACACGCGTTCAATCCCGATTGGACTATGAGCGCCGACTACACTCACGAAGAAGGCAACCACGCCTATCGTGCCTATCCGTTCTCAATCGCCACAGTTTTCCGGACCGACAATCGCTCCAGCTACAACGCCCTCATGCTCCATGTGCAGGGAAACGTTTCGCGCGGCTTCAATCTCGTCGCCAACTACACGCTGGCCAAGGCGCAGACCTGGGGCTGCGTGCTGGGCGAGCTTTTCGACTATGTCAACGGCGTGTGCGATCCGCAGAACGCGTTCGCGCCGGGCGATTACGGGCCTTCGGGAGAAGACGTCCGTCACCGCTTCGTGCTTGCAGGAACGTTGCACCTGCCCGGCGGCTTCGAGGTGACCACACTCACTCAGGCCGAGAGCGCCCGCCCTTTCACCATCACCACTACCGACAACAGCAGCCGGATTTCCGTGAACGGAGTGAAGACGCCACTCGATGCTTTCCGTGGCACGCCATACATCCAGGCCGACTTGCGTGTCAGCCGGCCCATCAAGATTGGCGAACGCTGGGAAATCCTGCCCTTCGCCGAGTTCTTCAATTTCTTCAACCGCAACAATCCCGGCGCCAACTATGTAGCAAACGTGGGCGCGCTTTCGATTGTTCCCGCCGCCGAGGCGCAGGCCGGAAACGTCACCGACATCTGCACCAACGCGGATTGCTCGACGACGAAACCGGTCACCAGCCTGAATCAATTGCGCGTGCCCGGCGGCGGCCTGGGAGATTTCTTCGGACCCGGCACGACCGTAGGAATTCCATTCGCCGCGCAACTCGGCGTGCGCGTGAATTTCTAGCGCTTAAGGTCAAGTCACCTGCGGAATTAACGGACCAGCCATTCGGTCGCGGTGTGCACACGCACCAGCAATTCGCTGTAGGTGAGGACCAGAGTCGCCGCCACTGCTACTGCAGCGCACAGCGCGTATCCCAGTGAATATCGCGGGGCGGCGTTCTGCGGCCGCTCCGTCCACGCAATCAAACGTTCCACGCGCGCATTTACAGATTGCGCCGGTCTGTGGACCAAAGCTGTGGTCAGGTCCGCCGGCGCTTCCAGCGGAGCCAGCCCCGACAACTTAATTACTGCCGCCGCCAGATCCAGAGCTTCAGAAGCGCTCGCGACCGCGGCATCGTCGGCGGCCATTTCAGTGGCTTCGCGCCACGCACTCTCCAGTTCTACCATTCCAGGAAATGCCACCAGACGTAGAATCAGTTTCCTCAGGTTGTCCCGGCGGCGCACATGGACCACCTCATGCCGGAGCGCAGCTTCTAATTCCCGCTCGCTCAGCACAAACTCCGCTGCCCGCGACAACCACACACTAGGCCACAGAACTCCCGCCGCGGTAAGCGGCGGAGCCGTCCCCGAAAGCCGCAGCACTGGGACCGAGGCTCTCGAATCCAGGGGGCTTGAACAGATCAGGCACGCATCGCTCGACCACTGCGAGATGGTTCGCCAAGACCGCACCCAGGCGGCTGCCGCTTCCCACATTCCAGCCATCAGCACGGCCAACCCACAAAAGCCCAGCGTCACCGGCACTGCGCCCAGCGGTTCATTCACAACATGAGGTTCGAGCAGCAGAAACGAGGGAACGGCCAACGCCAGGGTGGCCGCAGTTGCCAGCACAAATGGCGCCGTGCGCAGGGTAAAGAGCAAGTCGGCACAACGCCTAGCCGGAAGACGCTCAGCGTAAGAAAACGCCTTCCGCCACGCTCCACAAACTACCAGCGACAGGGCGCTGTAGAGCATGACGAAGATGGAGAAAGAAACCGCGATCCCGCGCAGTGCGAACACTATTCTCTCTCCTTCGGGAACGTCTCGCGCCGCCCCAGTTCCCGTTGACCCGCTTCCCGCCGGTAAAGCTCGCGGCGCTTGGTTTCCACCAGCTTGCGCAAGTCCTCGAGCAACTGCGCGTCTCGTTCGCCCAGGATTTCCACCAGAAATGAAAGCGGAAGAGACGAAGCCGGACTGGCATCCAGAAATTGGCGAAAAGCGTGCCCCGCCGCCTCGCGATGCATCTCCTCGCGGCTGAATCGCGGAGCGTAACGGAACGCCCTACCTTCCTCCGACCTCGTCAGCAGGCCCTTCTTGTAGAGCCGGTCCAGCGTAGTCATCACGGTAGTGTAGGCCAGGTCGTCGCAGCCGCCTTCGACTAGATCGCGGACGGTCGCGTGGCCCCTCGCCCACAACGCCTCAAGCATGCGCTGTTCCAGCGGTCCAAGCTGCCGCGAAGAGCTTCGAAATGGATGGAAAATCCGCATCCGGGTGGTTCTAACTGAACTCCGGATTCTATCCTCAGGCGGCCTCATGCGCCAGAGGACTTTCTTCTCGTTTTTTCGGGACTACACCGGACCGTCAGGCCGCGCCCTCCTGGGTCTTCTCCGTCACATCCTCGATCGCCAGCAGGATGAAGGCATGCCCGTGCTGCAGTTCAACCCGGCGCGCGTTGAGCAGCATTTCGCGCGTTCCAAGGTGGGGAAAATTATGGCTCATCTGGAAATCGTCCACGCGGGAGTTTCGCGGGACAATTTCCTCGAGCAGATGGCGCAGCCTCGGGATGTCCCACTGCCCGTTGCCCAGTTCATAGATCAGGCGCGCTTCCGTTTCTTGCGGGGTCACCTCGAACGTCCGGTAGAACGCCGGATTCGCCGCGGTAACCTGGAGCCCGGCATCCAGCACCAGGATTGGTTCTCGCGCGCTCTCGACAATCGTGTCCGCGTACTCGCGCGTCTGCTCCAGCGAGCGCTTAAGGGCATCGATGTTTTGCAAACTGATCACCGCGCCTTCGATCTTGTGGTCCCAGGTTTCGTAGGGCCGCACGTGCAGCATGTGCCACACGCCTTCCTTGGTGCAGACCTCGCGTTCCTGCGGCGTCGTAAGATCGATCACTCTCCGGACCATGGGCTCCATGTCCTGCAAATCCAGATTCGGCCGGATCTGCCCCAGCCGCCGGCCCACATCGCTGGGCAACAGGTTTAGAACCTTTTGCGCCGGCGGGCTAAAGCGGCGAATGCGCAAATCGCTGCTCACCATGACCACTGGAATATCAACCTGCCCCAGCAGATTGAGCAGATCGTTATTCGCAGAGCTTAGTTCCGAATTGCGGTTCTGCATTTCCTCGTTCAGGGTCGTCAATTCCTCGTTCGTGGATTGCAACTCCTCCTTCGCGGTCTCCATTTCTTCATTCGTGCTTTGCAGTTCTTCGTTAGCCGACAACACCTCCTCGTTGACCGACTTGAATTCTTCCAAAGTGCTTTCGTGATCTTCGATCAGCGACCCTAACTGCTCCCGCAACTGCACCATCTCGCGCTTCAGGTGCTCGTTTTCCCGCGCCATGGGCTCCGGCTTCCTGGCTTTCCCGCTGGCCTTGCCCAGCGGCCGGGCGGGCGCCGCCGCTTCCTGGAACACAATCACGTAATAGCGTTCCTGTGCAGCTTGCCCGTGCAGGGGGAGCACTTCCAGGTCTACGTCCCGCATCTTCCCCTCCGATTGAAACCGCACCCCTGCTCTGCGCACCGCTGCCTTGGTTTTCTTGGCAATACTCAATGCCGCACGCAGGTCCACCAGCAGGCCTTCGCGCGCCATCTTCGAAAGACTGAAGGTGGGATGCCCCGCCGCCGGCTCCAGATACGCTCCGGTCTTCCCCTGGAACTGCACAATCTCCATTTGATCGTTCACCACGATGCTGGCGGCAACAAATCGGTTGATGAGCAGTTGCTCCACTTCGTTCTCCACCGTAAACGGAGCCGGCAATTGTCTCCCTGTCCTTGCGTCTTCGATTCGGCGCGGCGAATAGTCCGTGCTCGCGAAGTAAGTCGCCAGGCGCGCCGTGGTCTTCCTCTTCTGATAGATCTTGTCCTTCTTGTCCACCAGAGCAAAGTGGTCGCCGAATCCTCCCAAACTTTCCGCTTCCCCCAGCATCAGGTAGCCGCTGGGTTTCAGCGAGTAGTGCAAGGTTGGGATGACCCTTCTCTGTAAGACCGGGCCCAGATAGATCAGCAGGTTGCGGCAACTCACCAGGTCGAGGTTCGAGAAAGGCGGGTCTTTCACCAGGTTCTGCTTGGCAAAGATGCACATATCTCGCACCGATTTGTTGACCTGATATCCGCCATCCTGTAGCACGAAGAATCTCTTTAAGCGCTCCGCTGAAATGTCCGAAACCGCGGCCTCCGTGTACAGGCCGGTGCGGGCCGTGTCCAGCGCCCCCTCGCTGATGTCGGTGGCGAAAATCTGGATGGCGATGGCGGCCTGCGAGATGCTCCGGGTGTGCGCCCACAGATATTCCAGCAGGGTGATGGCAATCGAGTAGGCTTCCTCACCCGTGGAGCAGCCGGCCACCCAAACCCGTATGGGATTATCCGGCTTGCGGCCCTCAAACAATTTGGGATAAACATGCTTGCGCAGCGCCAGAAACGCTTCCGGCTCCCGGAAAAACCCGGTCACGTGGATCAGCAAGTCGCGGTAAAGCTCGTCCAGTTCTTCCGGCTTTCTGCCAATGAAACGAAGATAGTCCTTCAGCGTTTCGATCTTGTGGACAACCATGCGCCGCCGGATACGCCGTTGCAGCGTGGTGTGCTTGTAGTTGGTGAAATCGACCCCGTTCGACTCGCGCAACAGCCCGAACAGCGCGTCCAGGTCGGCGCCCACCATTCCCCGAAACCCTTCCATCGCCGGCGGCACAGTCCGGGACACATAAGGATGCTGGCTGATCCCCCCCAACTCGCGCGCAATGTCTTTGGGAGACAGGATGAAGTCGATATAGCCCGCGTTCACCGCGCTGCGCGGCATGTCCGGATATTTCGCCGAGTCTTCATCCTGGGCAAAGGTAATTCCTCCCGCCGCCTTGATGGCGCGGCAGCCCTCGGTGCCGTCCGACGCCGTGCCCGACAAAATGACGCCGATGGCCTGTGGCCCAACGCTCTCCGCCAGCGAGCGAAAGAAACCATCGATCGGCATGTGCTGCCCGTGCGCCAGCACGCGCGGGCCCAGTCGCAGGATCCCGTTCTTAATGGTCATGTTCGTGTTGGCCGGAATTACGTACGCGCGGTCGGGCTCCACGACCATGCCGTGAGTGACTTCGGCGACCGGGACCTTGGTGGTCCGCGCCAGGATTTCCTGCAACACGCTGCCATGTTTGGGGTCGAGATGCTGCACCAGCACGAACGCCATGCCGGTCTTTTCTGGCAGGTAGCGCAGCAGTTCGGAGAATGCCTCCAAGCCGCCCGCCGACGCCCCGATGCCCACGATAGGGAACAATCGGGGAGACGCTTCCACATCCTTCTCTGCCGCTTTGTGACGCGGTTTGGTTTGCTTGCGTGCAGAACTCTTCATGGAGCTCCTCCCAAAGCGAACAACTCCCAAGGAGCCGAGGGCCCGTGAATCTGCTTCCCCTCTGTCGATTGCGACAGGCCCTGCTAGCGCGACCGCGCCCGCAAGAAGATTCGAGCGCATTCTAGTCCACGCGGTTTGCAGGGTCAACGAGTCGAGCGAAGAAAAACGGCGCGACAGCACGCACTTTCCCAAAATGGTACGGAAAAGAAACTAAGCAGTGGGGACAGCCGCCTCGGCTGTCCAGCCAAGCGTAGCGAGGCGTTCATCTTTCACTCGCCGTCGGCTTCAAAAGCTCCCGCTCGATCCTCTGCCTGATCTCATTCCGCACCCGGCGGAATATCGCCAACTTCTCTTCGTGGGATCCGGTTGCCTCAGCAGGATCTTCGAGGCCCCAGTGCAGAGACTTGTACGTGTTCGGAAAGATCGGGCATTGCCGTTTGGCATTGTCGCAGACCGTAACGACATAAGGTATCGCCTGGCCGACAAACTCCCGCACATCCTTCGATCGCTGCTGAGAGATGTCGATCCCAATCTCGCCCATGGCTTCGACGGCCAGCGGGTTCAACCCTTTCGGTTCGACTCCAGCGCTCAGCGCCTCGAACTCCCCGCCCGCAACATGACGCAAATATCCCTCCGCCATCTGGCTTCGGGCGGAGTTGCCGGTGCAAAGGAAGAGAACCTTCGGCTTAGACACTGGAGTGCTCCGCCGTAGGCGCGCAACAGCCAGGAGCGCAGCACGCGGCATCCGCCGGTTCGGTCCGCGTCTCTGGCAGATTGTCTTTGAGAACGACGAATACTTCCCACTCGTTGCCATCCGGATCATGTACCCACGTCTTATCCTGCGTCGCATAGCAGCAATCGGTCTGCATCTCGTCGCGAGTCACCAGGCCAGCGCCCGCCCATCGTTGCCGAACGCTGAGGACATCTGCGGTCGAACAGACCTGAATGCCCATGTGCGAAAGCGCTCCAGCATCTTTGAATGGCACTTGGTTAAGCGTGAAATTCAGCGGCGGATTCTGCACGTCGAACTTCGCGTAACCGGTCCTGATTTTGCTGGGCTCAATCCCAAACATCTTGCTGTAGAACGCGATGCTTTGTTCCACGTTCCTCACATTGATGGCAGGGTGCGCCTTCAAGGCAACCACTGTCTCTGCTGTCATGATTTCCTCCCAGTCATATTCGCAATGGCGAATGTGTTAAACGTACCATTCCCAAACACATTCGTCAAGGCATATGTATTTTGCTAGACTCTAGCCATGAAACCAAAGCCTTCGTTGGATGGGCTCTTCCGCGCCCTGGGTGATCCCACCCGCCTGCGCCTCCTCAATCTGATGGCCGATCAGGAAATCTGCGTCTGCTATTTCACGGAAGTCATCGGCGCGCCCCAGCCGAAGATCTCCCGGCATCTCGCTTATTTGAGGAAGGCAGGCATCGTCGCTGCCAGGCGCGAGGGCAAGTGGATGCACTACAGCCTGGCCGCTCCATCGAATCCGCATGTCGCTTCAGTCCTGAAGAGTGTGATCGAAGCTTTGCAGCAGGATAAAGCGCTACAGCGCGATCGCCAGCGGCTCAACCGCGCCTGCTGCGGCCCGAGGAGTCTCGTCCAACTGTTAGGAGCGCCAGCTCCATCCCTGCCGGCGTAGTGGAAGGAAAATTCTGGGGTGGGAAACGGGAATCGAACCCGCAACCGTCGGAGCCACAGTCCGGTGCTCTGCCAGTTGAGCTATTCCCACCGCCGCTTTAATTATATCTCTACTCGAGGAACCAGGGGCTCCTGCCTGCGCCCTGTGCAAAACTTTCTATTTTCCTGTGACATCTAACCTTTACTCCGATTTTTTCTTCGCTTACTCTGGGACCGTTGGCCAGGATGTTGTGCCGCGCAGTTCCGGACACCTCGCGGCCCTGCCCTAATCCCACGCGAGACTGTGGGCAGGACATCTGAAGGCGGGCGTTCACGTGGCTTCCCTGGAAAGCCCAGGGCTGGCGCCCGTTGAGGGGTGATCACTCTTCAGCTAAAAAACGGCTGCACCAGGAACCAAGCAGGTGAGTCAGGCTGGAAAAGGACAAGCAGAAGAAAAAAGAAGAGAAACTATCGAGAACTCCAGAAAGCAAGACGGAAAATCGGGATAGCTCAGCCTGGCGCTCGGGCTGCGGTGCCGAAGTGGCGAATTCTACGTTCACAAGTCCTGAGGAGAATTCTGTCTGCAATCAAAGAATGTTGTGATCTAGCCCCGCCCGACGCCCACGTATTCAAATCCCATGGCGCGCAGCCGGACGGCATCCAGCAGGTTCTTCGTATCCACGATGAGGGGCTTCTTGAGCAGGTGCTTGATCTTGTCAAAGTCGAGCACGCGGAACTCCGGCCAGCCCGTACCGACGACCAGCGCGTCCATGCCTTCCGCCGCCGCGTACGCCGTCTCGCAATAACGTACCGAACCATTCAGCCGTAACTTCGCCTCGGAAAGGGCGACAGGGTCATAAGCCCGGACCCGCGCGCCTTTGGCGACCAGACACTCAGCCAACCGCACCGCGGACGAACCCGCCACCGAATTCGTATTCGGCTTGAAAGCCAGTCCGAGAATTCCTACGTCTTTGTTCTCCACTGAATTCAGGGCGAGAGCAATCTTATCGACCAGGTGGTCGGCAAGAGAATGGTTGACGTCCCGCGCCGCGCTCAACACCTTCAGCGGAACGCCGTTGGCCAAGGCCAACTGCGCCAGCGAATCCATGTCGGACTCGGCAAACACGCCGCCCATGCCCGCTCCCGGCTGCAAGCAGCGCGGAGCGATCTTCTTGTCAAGGCCGAGCGCCAGGGCCAGGCTGACTGCGTCCGCGCCCACGCGCTCGCACAGCGCCGCAACTTCGTTGATGAATGAAATCTTGGTGGCCACAAACGCCGTCGCCGATTCCCGCACCAGCTCGGCCGTCGCCTGGTTGGTCACAATCACCGGCACGCCGCGCATCACCAGCGGATGAAAAATCTGCTTGAGCATCTGCACGGCTTCGTTGGAGGTCGAGCCCAGAATCAGCCGGTCGGGCCAGTTGAAGTCTTCCACGGCGCAACCATCGGTGAAGAACATGGGCTGCGAGACGATCGTGCCCGCCAGGCCCGCATCTTTCAGCGATTTTTCCAGCTTCGCGGCCGTGCCCACCGCCACCGGAGTCACGATGGTCAGAATCGGAGGCTTGGTCGCCAGCCGGGCAATCCGCATCACCACGTCGGCCAGGCTGTCGGCAGTGTCTTCCGCCAGAAAAATAACTTGTGTCTTGCGCGCGAAAGATTCGATATCGGTGGAATACGCCAGCCGCCCCGCCCGAACATTGCGCCGGATAATCTCTTTCAGGTTCTTCTCGAAGAATGGGATGTTACCCTGGGCCATCTCAACCATGCGCGTCCGGTCAGGATGACAGCAGGAAACCGGAGTGCCAAAATCTGCCAGACAAGCCGAAATCACTGTCCCCAGGTAACCCGAACCGTAGACCCCGATCTGCATTCTTGCCCCTCCGGCCTGGCTGAAGCGCGCCCGAAAGCTGGCTGCCGGCGCGGACTTCGCGTACTTCGCGTACTTCCCTCTCTTTTATGTACATTGCGGCCAGCCCCCGCGCAACGCACGGGAGGGAAATGTACCAGGGGCCATGTGGACTCGGCAGGGAGTAACGTAACAGACAGGTAATCAGGCGGGGGTTACCGGGGGTGGTAAACCGCTTGAATGTTCCGGGCGGGTGGCCCACCTTTTACGATGTTTGTGTGCACCATTCCCACAGAGGGTGCCCCATCCTTGCGTTTTTTGCAAGGGTGGGCGGCGATGCGCTAGTGTCCTAATAGTTCGTTGCTACTCAGTGTGCTGCGGACTAGGCGGGTCTTGCGGCGATGCCAACAAGAGCTGAATGTAACAATCCTCGTGTACGGGTTTACCGTTCTCGTCAGTTTTGGCGGTTTCGACGCCGACAGGCTCACGGCAAATGGAGCAGACCAAGATTGGATGCAGGGGTGCGGACATAGCCCAAGTCTCCTCTGTGATGGAGAGCCGGACCGGAAAATTATCCCTGTGTAGCGGCGGAATAGCAAGCAAGAAAAAGCCCCGACTCCTGTCTCCCCCTCGTTGAAGGAATCGGGACGTCCGCGATCTTTCGGCTGAAACCCTAATCCCGACGCGAAACCATGACAAGAGTCTTTGGACTCCGGTCGTCCTAAGAGTGCATTGCTCCGTCAGGACGCGCTAAAACTAGTCAGCGGAGACGGTTTTAGGGCTGCCGTCACTAAAGGCGGGTGGCCCACCTTTAACGATGTTTGTGTGCACCATTCCCACAGAGGGTGCCCCATCCTTGCGTTTTTTGCAAGGGTGGGCGGCGATGCGGTAGCGTCCTATTAACGCACTATTAGGACACTACCGGCGATGCTGCGTGTGCTACATGATTTGTTCAGACGACGTGACCAAACTGATGCCGGCGAGATCAAGAGTCTGGGCCACCGCCCAAGGGGAAGTCAATGCAGGCGGGCGGCAGCTCTTACGGCGAAACCAAACTCCCACCGAGCGGTACCGGGGCCAGGTCCACCCAACAGTTTTGCGCGTCTTCGCGGACGAAGGTGAGGCGGTCGAGCAGGATGCGGCGGCTTCCCGTGTACTCCCGCCAGCGTGCGCGGGCGATTTGCAGGGCTTCTTCGGCAGCTTGCTGGTTCGCCATTTTCACGATGGTGAGGTGAGGGATGTAAGGCCACTCCTCGGCGAAGGCCAAAGTCTGCTTGTTCAGTTGGTCGTGCAGCTCCTGCAAACGCGCCGCCCCATAGGCCACGCGGATGTAAACCGTGGGCGTAGTGGGAATAAAGGTTTGCATGTCACCCAGAGTTACTTCGAAGGGCTCGGCCTGGCTGCAAGTCCTCGCCACTGACTGGAGGGCCTCGCCTTCCGTCCCGCATAGGAAGCGCGGCGGCAGAAGCGTGAGATGGGCCGCGAGATGCGGCAAATCGGGATGCAGCTCACGCCGCAGGTTCTCGACGAACTCTCCCACTGGACTCTTAACGTAGGCGACTAACGCATACCGCAGGCTCTGCATACTCAGAGAAAAATTATAGCGCGTTCCGTCGTTTATAATCGGAGAGTCGTTAATTCAAGGAAGTCATTGCTGTTGACAAAGTCGGGGCGTAGCGCAGCCTGGTAGCGCACCTGCCTTGGGCGCAGGGGGTCCGCGGTTCAAATCCGCGCGCCCCGACCAAAAACTTCTTCTGCACTAACAAATCCGGGAAGCGCATTTCTTTGCCCGCTGAAATTTGGGTCCAACTTGGGTCCAAATAAGTGCGCCTCCAACCTCTCCGCTGCCACCCGCCGGTCTTCCGGCAGCGAATGCAGATACACCTGGCGCGTAATCTCACTCGATGAATGCCCCAGCAGAGCCTGTACGGTTCCGAGTGGCGTTCCGAGCGAATCATGCAGAGTGGCGTTCGAGTGCCGGAGCAAATGCCAGGTCACGTTGCACAATCCCGCAGCTTTCGCCGCAGGCTTGAGCTGACGACCTGAGAAATCTCATAAACACTGCACACTATTGGGCGTCAGAGACGGATGGCACACGTCAGGCCCTTCGCCGCGGCACAATATGTGTATTGCAGGTAGGACCAGCAAAGAACCACTAAGACAGGGAAGCCGTGGTCTAGGTTCTAAGGGAAGCGCACCAAGGCATCTGACTCCCCGGTGGATTTTGAGTTCCACACTGGGTTCTGAACCGTTTGGAAAATTCTCTACTCTACTATATTTATCAACGGCTTACCAGCACGTCGATTCGCACCGTCATGATCCGTTCTGCCTCATTTTGAACATGGAACTACTACAGTTTTACTACAGTGTTTCCTGCGAGAAGAGACCTTCGCCGACGTAACCACAACTCCGCCGGAAATTCTCAATGAGTGTAATGGCCTGATAGCGTCACTTGACAGCGGGCTTCCACAGACCTCGATCTCTGGGCAAGTCAACACGCATGTACTGGTAACGTCGGTCGGCACGCAAAGTTAGCGCTTTCTGATCCGGCGTGTGCAGCACCCACTGTTCGCCTTTTCGGTCATAGGGAACGGTTCTAAGGGTAGCGCCAAGGTCAAACTCGAAGACGGACCATGCCTTTTCAGGGAGGAATGAAAACCGAATTAACTTCTGGCCATCTAGCAGATCGGCGGCGCGCCGCATACTACGCTCGGTTGAGCCATTCCCAACATGTCTCCCGTTAGAAAGAACTTCCCAAGCGCAAGAATCGATTCTCAGGTACCACTCGCCATGAACAAAAACGTTCCGGCGGGCCAAGGCTTTTTGCACCTTTCGAGAAGTGCCCTTGCTCGCGACGGTTGGCTCGCGAACCTCCAAGTGCGGTTTCCCAAACTCAAGGCTGAAGAACGAACCGTATCCCGGTTTTACGTTCCAGCAAGGTTTCCCATAGATTTCGCGAAAGACTCTTTGAAAAATCGGCGCAGTCTGCATTCAGCGGAGTCTAATTGCACAAGTGCTTTCGATCAACTGGCGCAGCACGTTCTCGGTCAGTAGTTGACGTAATATCGCCTTATCGCTCATTGAGGGGTTTTGAGCGCTATGGCCTGGTTTCATCAGTCATCCTTGTGTCCGATGGGAACACCGTCGTAGTGTCGTGGTGTCTGTTCCAATATAGGAGGCTTGGATGCTAAGCCGTGTGAGGTGGCGCGCCGTGCTGCCCGCGGTTAACCTAGCCGTGTTCATCGCGCTCGCAGCGTGGGGGGCACAGCCAGTGCTACAAGCTGCTCTCACTCAAGAAGGCGGTGTTCCAGAAGGCAAATTCTCTTGGACATTTGAGAACCCTGAATACCCTTTGTTGCCGCTGGCCCGGCGTATCGCGGTTGCGGTAAATGCGCCGTCCTATGCGCTATCCGCGCTTATGGTCAGAGCGGTGGGGGCCAGCAACGAGAGATTCGCGAGCGCGGTCCTGTTTACGATGCCGCCGTTCGTTGTGCTTTTTTGGTATCTCACAGGACGTTGGGTTGACCGACGTACTGGAAACCATCCTGTTGTTGTTCAGCCACGGCGTCGGCTGGCACTATTGAAGAGCAGTGCGGTTGTTGCCGGATTGGTGCTGGCATTGTTCGCGTTCCGGACCGAGTATTTCCTGACGGGCGGCATTGCTGGTTGGCATGGCGAGACTCCCGTTGTGGCCGCAGCGACCTATGGTTTTACAGGATGGTTTTCCCTTTGGGAAGTTATGCTCATCGCCGCCGCCGTACGTTGCGGCGAGAGCGACCGACTAACCGCTGCTCGGGCAGATTGACGTAACATCGCCTATCACTCATTGACCAGGATCGGCCAATTCTCAATGAGTGAAATGGCCTGTTTGCGACAGCTATCCGCTAGGGGTCAGCGCGGCGTGAGAGATGGAACAGTCCTATCGCAAGCAACAAGAAAGAGAACCACCAGAGGAAGTAACCGATTCTGAGATCAAATCGGTCGGAACCGAAGCGAAGAAACCAATGTGCATTGACGATGAAAGCAGCAGTGGCGATCCACGCAGATGCACGCCGTACTGCGCGTGATCCGGCCCATACAACCCATACGGAGCCGAGCACGAAGAGTAGTGTTGTTGCCGCGCTCATGGTCGAAAGCATGACGTTGTACCATCCTTCGATGCTGCCACCTTCGTAGGGCCATACAGCGCATGCGGCTACACGGAAAGCTTGCCAGCCGGGTAGACCCTGCGGAAGTCTCACGCCCCCTTTTTCGACGGGAAGAAACCAAGCCGCCGCATGAACGAGCCATGCGCTAGCGATTAGAAAACGGGGTTTTCTCATTATCGAGTTACGTGCGCCTGCCTTTCCTGCACGGTAGACACGCACATTCTAGCTTGTTCCTCAGCCGTTCGATAGTCGCTGCTGTTGTAACATCGCCATTACGCTCATTGAGCCGTGGCCGGGGATTTTGAGTGCAATGGCCTGATTTCGACACTTTGATCGAGGTATTTCCGACGAGAAGAGTATCATCTGCCTATGGTTCGCCGTAGCATCGGAGCGATTGCCTT